>NZ_JAIQUM010000109.1 GCF_020075705.1 Metabacillus rhizolycopersici
GGGTTAAGGCTTTAATCCATTTATAAATTGTGACTTCAGATACACCATATTCGCTGCTTAACGTACTCACCGAGCTACCAGTGTGATAAAGTTCCACCACCATCTTCTTAAAATCGTCGTTATATTTGCGCTTATTTCTTGATTCCATCCCGGACACTTCCTCTCTTATTTCTATCATAGAGAGTTAACTAAACCGTGTCCATGAAACTATACTAACTCCATGCATTATTAACTAATGCCATTTCATTACTTAACATTTCTATAAATTCCCTCAAAGAAGTGGACATATATTTATCTTTACGATAAATGAAAAGGGTTTTGACTTTTCCGAATTGATTTGGAATTGAGTGTTGGATAATAAGATCATCTTTTACATGTTTGTCTACTACACTTCGAGGAAGTAAGCTTATACCTAGTCCCGCAGATACACAGCCGATAATTCCATCAAGTGTTCCAAATTCCATTATTTTTTCTGGAATCACTCCTTCATGATGTAACCATTCTTCAAATCTTGCCCGATACGAACACCCATTACGAAAAACTAATATCGTTCGATTTTGTATCTCTTTTATAGAAGACAAAGGTTGATGGAACGAATCCGTTACAAGCACTAACTCTTCTTCTATTACCGTTTTATGAGTGAGATCAGGATGTTCAATAGGTCCTGCAACAAAAGCTCCATCCAATTCATATTGTAGAACACCTTGGACATTTTGCTCAGTTGGACCTGTTTTTAACGTAAGGTCAACAGCAGGATATTCACGATGAAACTTTGAAAGCAATATTGGTAAACGAACTGCAGCAGTCGTTTCCATCGAACCTATCACTAAAGGACCTTTTGGTGTTTGATCATCATTTATTACGTTTCTTACCTCATCTAAAAGTTTAAATATTTCATCCGTATACGAAAGTAATACTTTCCCTTTGTCTGTTAAAGAGGTTCCTCGATTATGGCGATAGAAAAGCGTTGTTTGAAGTTCTGTCTCCAATTGCTGAATTTTAGCTGTAAGATTTGATTGGGCATAATTTAGTTCTCTGGCTGCCCTTGAGATACTTCCTAACTCTGCGACTGCTTGAAAAAATCTTAAAGCTTGTAAATCCATGTTCATCCCCCTCTTCACTTTCTTTTGCTATCTGAATAATCGATACCTACATATCAATTTTATGTATTATACCATATAGCAAAAAACAGATAAGATAAAAATAGAAATAGAGATCATTTTAATTGGGAGGTGAAAAATTGAATAAACGTTCTTTTCTATTTTTGATTGGGGGAATTTTTTCATTAATGATTGCGATGGGAATTGGAAGATTTGCTTATACTCCTATTCTGCCACTGATGCAAAATGCCCTTTCGTTTAATGATGTAGTTGCGGGCTACCTTGCTTCAAGCAATTACGCAGGGTATTTCATTGGAGCGATTTTAGCAGGAGTTCTCCCTTTGAAAAAGCATAAAACATTTTATTTAAGAGGTAGCCTTGTGGTAAGTATTTTTACTACGTGCATGATGGGGCTTTCTCACTCTTACATTTTTATGCTTATAGTTCGCTTTATTTCAGGAGTCGCAAGTGCATTCATTTTTGTTTTAGCTTCCAGTATTGTCCTAGATAAACTGGCTGTTACAGGTAAAACAAATTGGTCAGGCTTATTTTATTCGGGGGTGGGGTTCGGTATCTTTTTTTCAACGCTCTTCATTCCGAGTTTTAACAATTTATTTATGTGGGAAGGTGTATGGGTAGGACTAGCCATTGTAAGCGTAATTCTCACTATCTTCGTATGGTTGTGGCTCAAAGATTCCCCAAACACAATGATAAAAAAGGATGAACAAATAGTTATTACACAAGCACCTCCCCTCAAATGGCTTCCTTGGTTAATTATCGCCTATGGACTAGAAGGGTTAGGTTACATTGTAACAGGGACATTTATTGTATCGATTGCTGAAAAGACCTCAATCTTTAGCATTGACCCTACTTTTGTTTGGATGGTTGTTGGATTAGGTGCGATTCCCTCATGTATCATTTGGTCAACCCTCGCAAAAAAATGGGGGTTTGTAAAATCATTAGTGTTTTCGATGATTCTACAATCCATTGGTATTGCACTACCTGTCTTCTGGTTGACCCAATCTGGTTTAATTATAAGTGCATTATTATTTGGAGCTACGTTTATGGGAATTACTACACTCACTACAACATTGGCACGCCAAATGAGTCCATCAAATAGTAGTCGAATCATTGGGTATCTAACCGCCATTTATGCTGCTGGTCAAATGATTGGACCAACAATCGCTGGAATGCTATCATCTTATACTCAAAGTTTTAATTCAGCTTTGATTGGAGCAGCTAGCGTAGTATTCATTGGAGCAGTGTTACTTGTAAGCGGTATTCGATTTGATCGAATGCCCAACATAGAAACTTCGTCTATTAAATCAAATTGAAAGAGGGAATTTTAATGCCATACGTAAATATTAAAATTACAAATGAGAATGTTACACCAGAAAAAAAAGCTGAGCTTATTAAGGGAGCAACACAATTACTGGTTGATGTATTAGGTAAAAATCCAAATACAACTGTTGTAGTTATTGATGAAGTTGATACTGATAATTGGGGCATTGCTGGAGAATCAATAACTGTTCGTAGAAAAAATGGTCAGTAATAAATTGTTGTTTTGATGTGTATAAACACCACTAATAATGAAGCAAAAAAGAGGAAATTGCTCACGCTACTTCTTCTTTTTTGCTTTTTCATATATGCCTTATGTTTCAGAGAAATTCACTACTTAAACAAACCTGTCCGTTAGTATCAATACTCATTCCATTAATCCGTTATAGTTCTTACTTGTGGTTTGAAATCCTGCGAATTAGCGAGCATTCACGAGAAAAAATTATCTATCTGAGGGAGTTTAAGTAGTATTTCAACAAAAAGGTGCGTTATCCCTGTTGGATAACGCACCATTAATAAAATAGGAAGATAAAATTATATTTCAATTTGTTTTATTACTTTAGCTGGATTACCACCAACTACAACATTATCTGGTACATCTTTAGTTACTACTGCACCTGATGCAATTACAACGTTGTTACCTACCTTTACTCCTGGGTTTATTACTGAACTACCTCCAATCCACACATTGTTTCCAAATGTAATCGGTTTTGCATATTCTTTACCTGAATTACGTTCAGTAGGATTAAGTGGATGTGTTGCTGTATAGATTTGTACTCCAGGTGCAAGCATACAATTATCCCCAAATCGCACTTCACAAACATCTAAAATGGTGCAGTCGAAGTTTGCATAAAAGTTTTCTCCTACGTGTGTGTTATAACCATAATCGAAACGAATATTTGGCTCCATATATAAGTTTTCTCCAGTTGAACCGAGTAATTCCTTTAATAATTTTGTTCGCTTTTCTCCTTCAGATTCTAAAGTTTGATTATATATCCTAACCTTGCCTCTTGCTTCCTCACGTTCCTTTAATAATACTGGGTCAGCAGGATTGTATATTTCTCCAGCCAACATTTTCTCTTTTTCCGTTTTCATTTTAATGACCTACTTTCAAATATATTCGATAATCAATTTTATTTTCCGATATTTTTAATTGCTGGTTCCATTAAGCATAAGGTTAAGTCCAAGACTTTGTAATCCATATAAATAATCTTGATTCCAATCACTTATTGTAAGGTCTGGAAGATGTTCTGACGGGATATATTTTGAGCTACCTATGGCAATCTTATCTAATATTGCATTTTCAACTTCATCGTTACAAAAAATGATGGTATGTGGGTTAATGATAGCTGTAAATGAGGCTACTAATCTACTGATTGCATCAATCTGATAATCCTCAGAGATAGTTACGTTTATAGGCCCACTTCCTTTTTCCAAAGCTTGCTGGAAATTTCGGTCATTATACTGAGGGACGAACGAAACTTCTCCTGCAAAAAATGTACTTCCTCGTACCACATCTCCATTTATCATAAATCCTGCTCCTGGTCCATTTTGACCAGAATACAAATATATAAGGGATTGATTGTGCTTAATTCCCTTATTATTGTGAAATCCGAGAACAGCAGCATTCATATCATTCTCAACTACGACAGGGATTGAAAAATGATCCTCATAGTATCCTTTTAAATCAAAATTTTGAAATTGCTCGTATCCTGGTATATAAAAAATCCGTCCGTTATCAACGGAACCTGGTACACCAATAGCTATAGAACTAATTTTCGGATATTTCTCCATTATCTCTTCAATACACTTGGTTAATGAACTTAAATCATCTTCTACTAATACACTAGAGGTTTTTCCCGTATCCTTCACTTCCCCTAGACAGTTAAAAACAATATAATTTGTCTCTTTTCTCTCTAAAAAGATTGCCAATCCTAACATATACTCTGAATTGTATGTATATCTTTTTGCTCTTCTCCCACCGTTTGAATCATCAAGACCGACTAAAATAAGTTCCCCTTCCCTTTCCATCTGTGCTAAGAATTTACTTATTGTCGGGAAGCTAATTCCTAATTTATCACTAAGTTCAACTTTTGTAGCACTTCCAAGTTCTAAGAGAGATTTACGAATACTGTTAAGGATTACCCTCCTCATCGATTTTGGAGTAGCCATTCAAAGCATCACCACCAATAATTAAAATAAACTTATTAAAGAAGTTTAATAAGTATCGAACAAAAAACTTATTAAACTTCTTTAATAAGTGATGTTGATAATATATCATATAAAATTACCGAAAACAATGAGAATAACATTGTTTATTAGAACGGATATAGGCTATTTTTTGATATACGAAATTAAGGTTCAATCTTAAACTATCCTGCACCATTACTTTAAGTACATTCTTTCACAATATCAATAGAGTAAAGCCTATTGAGACATATTCAAAGTACCTCTAAATTAGGTGTCAATTTAACCGATAATTTGCGCTTATTTTAAGTGCTAATTATCGAGCCAAGTGACAAAGTGAATTATAGTTGAATAGAGTTTTTCCTTAAACGTTTGTTTAAGGGACTTTAATAGTCGTCATTCTTTTCTCACATTTGAATGTTATAAATAATCATTGTCAACAATGTTACAATTCAACATTTTTTCACATATTTTTTCATGAAATCACTTGTCTGTATCCTGTAAATAAAATAGTCTTTAACTATAAGTAATCAAGAGTATGATTGAAATCATTATCTAACAAGGGGAGTGAAAAAATGTTACCAATCGAACGACAACAACAAATTTTAACATGGTTAGAACAAGAAGAAACATTGCGTGTTTCGGATATTAGTAAAAGATTAGAAGTGTCCGAAATGACGGTTTACCGAGATTTAAAACCTTTAATAGATCAGCAGAAAGTATTGAAAACATCTAATGGAATTACTCTAATTCCAAAAATCTATGCTTCTTCTAATCATTGTTCTTATTGTTATAAAGATTCAAACACAAGACTGTCTGTTCAATTAATTAAAAAGAATCAACACGTGGAGCAAGCTTGTTGTCCTCATTGTGGGCTTCTTCGATTTCAAGATATAGAAAATGACGTCTCACAAATTATTTGCCATGATTTTTTGAAAGACACAACGATAAGTGCTAAGACGGCAAACTTTCTTTTGAATGCAGATATAAATTTGAATTGTTGTCAACCACAAGTGATTGCTTTTGAATCTATTAAACAAGCTAAGCAGTTTCAAATGGGATTTGGTGGAGAAATATATCATTTTGAAGAAGCAATTCAAGCTATAACTGTAGAAATGCACGGTAATGGCTGTTTCCATAAAAAGTAAGTAGGGAAAAGAATGGAATCTGTAAAAGTAGAAACAACAATCAAAAATCCAAAAGAATCGACTGAAAAACATACAAAAGCCACTCTATATAAAACTGTATGGAGATGGCATTTTTATGCTGGAGTTATTTTTGCACCGTTTCTGATTATTCTTGCGGTTACTGGCTCTATCTATTTATTTAAGCCACAGATTGAACAAGTACTTTATCAAGATTATTACGAGGTTAACCCACAAGGAGATAAAATACCAGCATCCCAGCAGATTGAAGAAGTGAAGAAGCTATACCCTGATGCACAGGTTACAAAATATCGTCCTGGAGAAAACGCTACGCGTTCGAGCGAAGTAAGTATAACTTCTAATAATGAGTCTCTTACAGTCTTTATAGATCTCTATACAGGTAAGTCTCTTGGAGAATTAAATAATGCAGATCGAATTATGGATAAAATTGAAGAATTTCATGGGGAACTAATGGCTGGTACGTTAGGAGATAGAATTGTAGAATTGGCTGCTTGTTGGGCAATAGTGCTAATTGTAACTGGGCTTTTTTTATGGTATCCAAGAAAGAAGCAAAGTCTGTCTGGTGTTCTTTTTCCTAGATTAAAAAAAGGAAAAAAAATTCTCAGAAGAGACTTACACGCAGTACCTGCATTTTGGATAACAGCTGGAATGTTCTTTTTAATAATGACAGGTTTGCCTTGGTCGGGTTTTTGGGGTAGTAATTTCCAATCGTTAGCTACCAATTCTGGTGCAGGTTATCCACCTTCTATATGGTCAGGTAGTGCTCCAACATCCACCATAAAAACAAAAGATATAGCAGATGTCCCTTGGGCAGCTGAAAATCTAGATGTGCCTAAGTCAGAAATTCAAGGTTTTATCCCACTTTCAATTGATGATGTGGTTGCAATAGCGAATCGTGAGGGTATACATCCAAGTTATACTGTAAACATTCCAAATGAAAAAGAAGGCGTTTATACATTATCAGCTTTTCCACCCAAAGCACAAGATGAAGCTACTATTCACATTGACCAATATTCAGGTGCAGTTCTAGCTGATTATCGTTATGATAACTACGGTTTAATAGGAAAAACAGTTGCTTGGGGAATCACCTTGCATAAAGGTACTCAATTTGGTTTGGTTAACCAATTCATTAGCCTTCTTATTTGTTTAGGCATCATTTTTGTTGCAGTTAGTGGTTTTTATTTATGGCTGAAACGTAAACCGAAAAAAGAAATGGGTGCACCAAAAGCCCCAAGTATAAAAAAAATGAAACTCTTTCTAATCTTGTTAATTGGTTTGGGGATTTTGTTTCCATTGGTTGGTTTGTCACTTATTGTTGTGCGGCTAATTGACTGGTTAATTATTCAGAGAATATCTGTAGTTAAGAAATTTATGAATGCATAATTCGACAAGTAAAGGGTGTCTTTTGCCGTGAAAAAAAATATATGTATTTCTTTTATCTTTATTTTCAGCCTATTGCTAAGTGCATGTTCACTTGAACAGGATGTTGCTAATCTATACAAAAAAGAAAAGCCTCTTGAATCAGAAATCGTCATACCTGAATCCTTCTCAGATAATAAGCAGGAGACAATAGAGGTTGTTCTTACTCAAGGTGGTAAAATGGTTGACGGCGCAGATTATGTTCATTTTGAAATATGGAAACAAGACGGTACTGTCAAATATAATATGGAAGAAGCTGTGGAAGAAGGTAACGGAACGTATAGTATAAGTAAAAGCTTTGACAGTGATGGTTTATATTATGTAAAAGTGCATGCAAGCAACGATGGTTCAATAATTATGCCTCAAAAACAGTTTATTGTAGGGGAAATTTCTAAAAGTGAGTTAGAATTCTTACAAAAAGGTTTACAAAAACAAAATGAAAATCATGAACATCATCATTAAATTTATTCAAAAAATCCGATTTTCATTTGAAAACCGGATTTTTTATGAATATTTGTTTAGTGAGGAATCATGAATTGACCTATAAAGCCTTGGACTGAGCCAACTATCCCCTCATTATCCACTGGGATTCCCCAAAGATTTTGAATTCTTTCTGCTACTTTCAGGGCATGAATTTTATGGTCTTGTTGTATATTTTGAAATTCTTTCTTTATGTTAGGGTCCTTTAATTTCTCTATGCAATGTTCATAAGCATGGATGCCCATATATTGACCTTTTAAAAAGGCATTTAATATTTTTACTACATCGTTAACTGCCATATTAAAACACCCCTTTACATCTATTATCTTCCCAAAAGTAGAGAATATCCCTGCCTTTATTGTGTTAGCTCCAAACAAGACAATTTTTCCATAGCGTACTATTATCCATAAATCCCCACACAAATCCTTTCTCTCAGAAATTTTTTGTGAATTCGAAAGCGCAATACCTTTCAATTTGCGAATTGCAGCTTACGATCTTCAATTTTCTAGAATTGGGCGAAAGTCATCCTTTTCGATAAGATTGAGTTTTTAGTTCCATGCTCAAGGCAATATAACCGAGACGTACAATCATTATTTTTCCCACCTCGTTAACAGTATGGAGAAAGTTTTGGGAAGCAATTATGTTTAGTGAAAATGACTAATAAACGGATTCTCCTTAGTTTAAAAGTAAATCGGTTTTTTTTAACTATGGGTGTAATGGTAACTACAATTTAATGTATATTGAAAAATCCCAATTTTCGTAAAACTTACTCCTTTCAACCTAAATATAAAACGTAATAATTATGTTTTATATTTAGTGAACAATCCCTTCCCTGTCAATTCACCCCTGTCCAAATTTAAAGATAAAGAATATTATATGGAAATATGTGGACAATAAAGGAAGATTAACATAAAGAAGGAAAAGAAAGGCGGATCACGATGGATGACTTAGTAATTGCCCGCTCTCTCTTCGGAACAACTATGGGATTTCATATTATTTTTGCAACATTAGGTGTAGGAATTCCATTAATGATTCTTTGTGCAGAGCTTCTTTATCAAAAAACAAAAGACAAAGATTATGCAATTATGGCTAATCGTTGGACAAAAGGACAAGCTGTATTGCTAGGTGTAGCTATCCCTACTGGCACAATAGCAGGGGTACAGCTATCTTTATTATGGCCTGGATTTATGGAGGTTATTGGGAAAGTTATGTCCCTTCCCTTCCAAATAGAAATCTACGCTTTTTTTATTGAGGCTTTATTTATGTCAATCTACGTTTATGCAGCAGATCGGATTTCACCGAAAATGAGAATTTTAAGTGTTTCTCTTGTCCTATTTGGCGCTACTGCTTCCGCTGTATTAATTACAAATGTGCATGCTTTTGAAGGGACACCTACTGGATTCCGCATTCATAATGGAGAAATTGTTGATGTAGACCCATGGGCTGCTTTCTTCAACCCTAGCTTCTTAGTGTCAGCAGGCCATGTAGCTGTTTCTGCTTTTACGACAGGCGCATTTATGATTAGTTCAATTGCGGCTTTTAAAATGCTTAAGAACCGCAGTCAAGACCGAGTTTACAAATTTCATCGCAAAGCACTTATATTAGGTTTAACTGTAGGTGGGATCTTCTCGTTATTAACTGCTTTAAACGGTCATGAATCTGCACAAATGCTTCATGAATATCAACCTGAAAAGCTTGCAGCGGCAGAAGGTTTATTTGACACTCAAGATTATGCTCCACTTGCAATTGGCGGTTTTACAGACAAAGAAACTCAGGAAATAAAATATGGAATCGAAATTCCATGGGCTTTAAGTTTTCTTGCTGGCAATAGCTTTGATACGACTGTAATCGGTTTAAATGACTTTCCGGAAGAATATTGGCCTCCTCTATTTGTACATACATTATTTAATGGAATGGTATTAATCGGAAGCTTTTTAATTTTCTTAGCAATGGTTGGATTTGTTTGGAACAAAATATTAAAAAGGCCTCATTTTCCGAAACCATTAATGTGGGCTTTTGTGATTTCCGGTCCATTAGCCATCCTCTCTATAGAATTTGGTTGGATCTTTGCTTGCACAGGAAGACAACCTTGGGTAATCTACCGAATTTTAAAAACAGAAGATGTTGTAACAGGGTCTACTCAGATTGGTTTACTGTTTATTCTATTTTCAATTGTCTATGTCATTTTAGCTGTGGCCGTTTCACTCGTGTTAAGATACTACTTTAAACGCCATCCAGTTGAAAAAGAATTAGATTATTCTTCTAGTGAAAGCAGTATGAAAATTTAACTTTTAAAAAGGAGGGATTACTTATGACAGCAGATTCTTTATTAGCTATTACAGTCTTATGGGGGTTTGTATTTATATATGCAGTAATGGCAACTATGGATTTCGGTGCTGGATTTTGGTCAATGATTTACATCAATAAAGAAAAAACAAATGCCACAAACATTGCCAATCGTTATCTTTCGCCAACTTGGGAGGTAACAAATGTTTTTATTGTCGCAATTGTCATTGCACTTGTCAGCTTTTTCCCTGGTGCAACTTTTATTTTAGGAACGGTCTTATTACTCCCAGGAAGTTTCATTTTAATTTTGTTAGCACTAAGAAGTGGATTTTTAGTTTTCTCACACGTAGCAAAAGACTACGAAAAATCACTTACATATGTTTCAGGAATTTCAGGCTTTATCATACCAGGACTTCTTATGCTCGTCTTACCAATAACACATGGTGGGTATATTGAAGTAGTAAATGGTGTTCATCAGCTTCAATTTGAAAAATTATTTACGAGTCCAAACATTTATGCATTTATTGGTTTTGCAATAACTAGCACACTTTTTCTCTCATCGTTATTGTTAGCAGACTACTCAAATGTAGCTGATGAGTTAGATGCTTATAAAGTTTATCGACGCGATGCATTAACACTAGGTCCGATTTCACTTATTATGGCTTTTCTTATTATGATTACATTAAGAACAGAGGCAAATTGGCTTTATTCAAATATGATGAATTATTTACCATTTCTGATTGGTTCAGTTATTACTTTCTTTATTGCAGGAACAGCCTTAGTTATTCCCTCTGGTCGCCACAAAGGTAGGATAGGTCGCCCAAGATTAGCTGTTATTGCAGTAACAATACAATACCTATTAGCTAGCTATGCATACGGAAGGGCGCATCTACCTTATATGATTTATCCTGATGTCACGATTCAGTCTGGGTTTACACACCCAAATACGTTTAGAGCATTATTTATCACATATATCATAGGATTCCTAATTTTGTTTCCTGGTTTCATATACTTTTGGAGATTATTTATGAAGGATAAACGTTATTTAAAGCAAAGTGAAAATTAGCAATCATTTACAGGTTGCTTATTTTTTCTTTTTAGAAAGATTTGCTCCTTTTTCTTTTATGTATACTCATCTGCACCGTTATTTGGACCATGAGCACGTTTTGTCCACCCATTAAAATTTGGTGAACTGTTTGGGTTTCTTTATAAAATCCAATAACTGTTAAATCCACATCGTCAACGTCCCAAAGATGCCACATCAACTTCTGACCGTTTAAACTGGACATATATCACCAACAACACCTGACTTGTTTTCATATTTCCAATGATGCCTCTATTACCGAATTCTACTGCTTTTCTTTCCCAATCAATGTTTTCAAAATCGCTTTCTTGAACAAAATCAGGAATATCTTCAGGTAAAACTACTTTCCCATTAACCGTTTCGCCTGATGTACAGGCTACAACAAAAAGTAACTAGAGCAGAATCACGATCAAAGTGATTAACATAAAGCTTCTAATAAGCAGTAAAAAGGATCTTCGATTGGAAGTCCTTTTATACTGCTTATTCTACTAAAGCCATCCTTTAGCTTAGTATTAATGTATCCTATTAAACTTACATAAATTGGTGCATATAAAAATTTCCAACATATAATGAATCGATTATCCCAATTTACAGCACTCCTGAAACCACTGTACAGGTGGTTTTTTGGTTGAAATAGACTGTCTCATTAATTGAACAAGATCCCAAAGGATTACATGAATACTCTGTACAAATCTAGTTAAGTCGGGTAAGCGAGGGGCATCACTGCCCCTAACTCCCCTAAGAACCGTACGTGACAGTTTCCCATCATACGGCTCAAGCCTTCTTTTTGTCCAAACAACTCTTTTATCTAACGCAAGGT
>NZ_JAIQUM010000110.1 GCF_020075705.1 Metabacillus rhizolycopersici
CCCACCTGAACCTTGATAGTCAGTGGCGAAATGATCAGGCAGTTGAAACACTGTCACATCTAAAATACGGATACGATTGAAAGTAGAGATCATGTGTGCAGAAAGCGATTGATTTGAACAGAGTTTTTGTGTGAGAAGAGAAGTAAAGACTTCTCGAAGAAATGCGACAGCTGCTGGATTAAAGCGTTGATTCAGTCCTTCTGGGCTCATTAGTACTCCAGTGGAAGCTTCTAACCGACTGCACAATTGTGTAAGTGATGTGCTAGCGATTTCCTGACTGAGCCATACGCAAAGGGCAATGAGTTCGTTTGCTTGATACTTACTAGATCGCTGTACAAAGCCAACTTGTTTAGATATGTCTTGTAGGACTACTGGAGATAAAAAGTATTGTAGCTCTTGTGCGAAAAGATTTAGTTCATTTGAAATGATAGGATTCATCAAAAACGCCATCCTTTCTCGTAAACTTCTTACGATAAGCATAGCGTTTTTTCATTTTGAGGGTATAATTTTAACTTCGCATGATGGGCATATGGTGGTACCCCAATGATATGATTATGCAGTTTAATGACTCAGGAAAAATGGAAGAGATTGAAAATGAGTATCTAGGAGATAAAAACGGAATTGAATAATATCAATATAAGGAGTAAATTCCATTATGAAAAAAATAATCAATTCAATATTTATTTTAATCATTTCATTACTAACAGTTGCGTGTGGTAAGCCAACAGCAGATGAATTATATTCAGAACCGAAATAACTACTTATTTAAATAGGGGTTTTGTTAAGGGGTATTGTTGATATTGATATAAAAAAGAAAGGAACTTCCTCCAGTCAAGGAAGTACCTTGTTCAATCGCTCTGTTAGCACCATGATTGTTATTCTATACTTGAAAAATTGGCTAGATCATCTTTGTTGCCAATCACCACTAATAAATCTCCTTTGTGAATAATCTGATCTGGAGAAGGAGATATGATGATATCTCCTTCACTAACGATGGCAATGACACTGACATTATATTTGGCACGAATGTCAAGTTCCCTCAGGTTTTTTTCAGCCATTTTTGAAGGGATCATGATTTCTTCAATATTGTATTCTTTTGAAAGTTCAATGTAGTTTAGCATATTAGGTGATAAGAGTTGATTGGCAACTCGTTCCCCCATATCCCTTTCAGGATAGATAATCCAATCAGCGCCAATATGCTCTAAAACCTTTCCATGACGCTTGCCTAAAGCCTTAGCGATGATTTTTTTAACGCCTAGGTCCTTAAGAAGCATAACTGTTAATATGCTGGCTTGCATATCATTCCCAATCGCTACGATTACACAATCAAAATTGCGAATCCCTATGGAAGTTAGTGCTTTCTCTTCTGTGGAATCTGCTACGATAGCATGAGTTACATAGAGGTCTGCATCTTCTACTTGTTCTTCACTCACATCAATTCCTAGAACTTCTTGTCCTGCTTCATGTAATCTTCGGGCTATACTTGTTCCAAATCTTCCGAGACCAATAACGGCATATTGTTTTATAGCCATTTTAAATCCACTCCCTGAATGTTATTAACCAATCATTATATTTCCTTTTGGATGACGAAAAGCTTCTGTTGTACGTCTCTTCGTAATGGCAAACCCAAGGGTTAAAGGACCTAATCTTCCTGCAAACATCGTAAAAATAATAAGAATACGACCAATTGGAGAAAGCTCAGGGGTTAATCCCATGGATAGACCGACAGTACCAAAGGCAGAGGTTGCTTCAAATAGATACATAATGAAATTTTGTCCCTTATCTGTAATGCTCAACAAAAGGGTAACTATAATAACAATGATTAATCCACTTATGGCAACGGTAAATGCTTTTAAAATCGATTCAATTACAATTCGGCGCCTAAATAAAACGACATCTTCTTTTCCTTTAATTTGAGACCAAAAGGTTGCTATTAAAACAGCGAAGGTAGTAATTTTAATACCTCCAGCTGTTGATCCTGAACCAGCTCCTATAAACATCAGAATAATAGTCAGGAATAGGGTAGCATGTGTTAAATCTGCTATTGGCAAAGTATTCGAACCGGCAGTTCTCGGAGTAACCCCATGGAACAATGCTCCTAAAAATTTACCGGCGTCAGATAAAGGACCTAACGTTTTATCATTTCCATATTCAAATAGGAAGATTAAGATGGTTGAACCTACCGTTAGAATAAGGGTTGTGAACAATACCACCTTCGTATGTACAGATAACCGGTGTGTTTCACGGTATTCATAAATTTCGTTCATAACAATAAAACCTAATCCGCCTAATGTAATAAGAGAGCAAACAGTTAAGACAACAATCGGATCGTCCACATAAGGGGTCAGACTTCGATATTCCCCCATTAAATCAAAGCCAGCATTATTGAAATTTGAAATGGCATGGAAAAAACCATAATAGATGGCTTTTCCAATTGGCATATCGAAAGAAAAGCGTATCGATAAAATAACTCCACCGATGATCTCAATCAATGCAGTAAATATCAAGACTCGTTTTACCAATTTTACAATTCCAGCAAGGTTAATGTTATTAAATGCCTCCTTCAATAACAGCCTTTCTTTTAATGAGATTTTTTTACCTAATAACAGAAATAAAAAAGTTGCAAATGTCATAAAACCTAGTCCACCAATTTGAATGAGCGATAATATCACCAATTCACCAAATGTTGAAAATGTATCACCAGTATCAACGACAACAAGTCCTGTCACACAAGTAGCTGATGTAGCAGTAAATAAAGCATTTAGAAACGAGAGACCATTTCCATCTTCTGTGGCAATAGGAAGAGTCAATAATAATGTTCCTATCATTATGACAGCAGCAAAGCCTAATACAAGAATTTTCGGTGGATTAAGAAAATCTTTTGTTTTTTTCATTGTTTTCTCCTAATTTGTTTAAAAATTGGTAATCCATTTTAATATATCCATAAAAATATCTAACTATTTGACCTAATGAAGCCACGCGAAAGGACTGGTGAATATTTACAGGTATAATAAAAAGACCTGCGTATTTATCAGGTTCCTTTTTTGTTTAAACACAACAAAAAGCCCCCTGAATTAAGGCGGTCTTATGACCTCCTTCGCTTTAGCCGACGAAGTTAGCTGACGGGTAGGATGGCGAAAGAGTATCTCATCCCTTCTACAAATGCAGAATTAACCCCAAAAGATTGGGTCCTCCGTTCTCAGTTTCTCTGAGATTTGGCCGATATCAGTTTTATCATTTACAGGAATAATTCTACGCCTGCCTTATTATCTTTGTAAACCCCTTAAAAGGACAATTAATACCTAAAATAAACCAAAATAATTCATATTCATTAAATCATATAACTTAATCTCAATCTGACGTTATCATTCATTGCTTTTTAAGATTTGTTATAGTTTTGTAAAAATAATTAAATTGCATTGACAAGGTCTTTCATTGGACATTATGATATCACCATATTTCAAAGAAATGCATTGAGGTACCATGTTGAATTCCTGAAAGATACTAAAGACTGAATTTCGTGAAGTATTTATTAAGTTCGATAGGAAAGGGACCCTAGGTATCCAAAAAATTTATCATAAATGTTTATTACGAGTTTCAAAGGTGTTCTAATCTGTGAATAATCTATCATTTTTAGATTAATAGATTGTAAATACTATAGAGTCGAATATATTATTTTTTAAAGGTGGGAAAATATGAAAAAAACAACCTATCGATATGTAGTTAATGCCTTGGGCAAAGGTGGAGAAATATATCTTACTCATTGTCATGATAAATATACTCTGAAGAAATGGTTAAAAGATCACGAGGATGATCTAATATTGGATGAGATAAAGATTACTGATAAAAAAAGGCATCCATTCTTAAAGCTTTTCTCTTTTGAGAAGATAAAATAATAAACGGATTTAGGTCATTTACAAGGATGTTGTATAATTGTAAAACATCTGAGTTTATGCCTAGATTTATGGGATTTATTCGTTACTGTGTAGTTAAGTTGATATCCACTTTTGTTGTTCAATCATATGCTTTTCGAGTTGTGCTTCGCTTTGATATGACAAAATTTATGGTTTTGGTGCAAAAACTTCAAGATAAATGCAATTAATCTTGAAATCTAGGACATACTGATACTACTACTCTAAAAAAAGGTGTGTGATCAGTATGGAAAAGCAAAATGTATTCAAGTGGAAGCATTATCAGCCTGACATTATTTTGTTAACGGTAAGATGGTACCTACGGTATCACCTCAGTTTTCGTGATTTAGTGGAAATGATGGAAGAACGGGGCTTATTCATTGCTCATACAACAATCATGCGTTGGGTTCATCAGTATGGTCCTGAATTAGACAAACGAATCCGTCGTCATCTCAAGCAAACCAATGACTCGTGGAGAGTGGATGAAACGTACATAAAAGTAAAAGGTCAATGGATGTACCTGTATCGTACAGTGGATTCCGAAGGAAACACAATCGATTTTTACCTAAGCAAAACAAGAGACCAAAAGGCTGCAAAGCGCTTTTTCAAGAAAGCTTTGCGGTCTTTTCATGTTTCGCAGCCTCGTGTTATAACAGTCGATAAGAACCCAGCCTATCCAGTCGCCATTCAACAACTGAAACAGAAGAAAAAGATTCCTGAAGGTATCCAAATAAGACAAGTTAAATATCTCAATAACATTGTCGAACAAGATCATCGGTTTATCAAGAAGCGAGTTCGTACGATGTTAGGGTTCAAATCCTTTCGAACAGCAAAGGCCATAATTTCTGGAATAGAAGCGATGTATATGGTTAAAAAGGGGCAATTTGTTTTACAGGACAAGTCTGCCCAAAATCAAGTGAAAATCATCCATAAACTATTTGGAATTGCTGCTTAAAAAGGAATTCAGTTAAGAAATCTATATGCTTTTTTAAACAAATCTAATCTTTGCACCAGAACCAGTTTTTTTCTATCTAATAAATTGCTACATCAGCTCAACAAATAACAAAATAGGATCTTCAATTAGAACGATCCTGTTTTTATGTACCTAAAAGGATGATTATGTTATCTAGTTTTGTATAGATGTTTTCATTGTGTACATTGAGAGGATTTTCACCTATTTTGCTAATTTTTTCGTAAAACCCTATTTTTCCTAGTTGGATTTTATTCCTTCTACGGGAAAATAGTTCCAAAAAGGATAAATCTGTAACCTTAGAGCCCCTTATGTTACACAAACAGTAGAAGTTGCTTCAAAAGGGGTTCTGTTTCTTGGCTTCTTCGGGCTTATTTTTATCGGAACCTGTTTAATAATGATTCCAGCTGCGATTCGTGATAGACATCATTTAAGCCTTATTGACTGTGTGCTGGTTGCAGACGTATCATATTATGGTTGCGATGTTTATAAGAAATAACAACATTTTCTTTCAAATATATATCGTATCTTTTTATCCAAAAAGATACTTATCTCACGCCGACAAAAGCGACTACTTTTTTGAGTGTCGTTCCCTGAACTAAAAGAGAAAATACAACATTACTGAACGTCATCGCTAAAAGCAACTCTCGCCCTTCAAACTCCGGTGTAACACTTAATATAAGAGCAATAGAAAGAGAACCTTTTAATCCTCCCCAGGCAATTACATGCTTCCAGGAAGTAGGAATGCTTTTATCAAAAGCAAGACTGATATACACGGCAACAAATCGAGCCAAGAGTACGATTAGAATACTCCCAATAATCAACCATCCTTTATCTAAAAAATTAATATTACTGACTTCTAACCCTACCAATAAGAAAATAAGTGCATTCGAGAGGAAGGCAACAATTTCCCAAAAGGAATCCATTTTCTCATGTGTCAGGTCAGACATCCCAATATTTTTCCCATATGTCCCGAGGATTAAACCAGCTGTCACGACTGCGATCACACCTGAAACATGAAAATGTTCCCCAATATCAAAAGCACCGTAAAAGAGAACCATGGAAAGTCCGATTTCTACCAAATAATTGTCGATTTTGGACGTAATACGGGAAGCAATAAATCCGCATACTCCACCGATAAGGATACCTCCACTGACCACTTTTACGAACTCAATAGAAGCCTCAAAAGTGCCTGTTAGACTTAATACAGTGGTCACAAGTGCAATTTTAAATAATACAACAGCTACTCCGTCATTCGCTAAACTTTCTCCTTCGACAATAATGGATAACCGTTTATTCAAGCCGATAGCTTTGAAAATACTAAGGACTGAAACAGGATCGGTGGCAGCCATCAATGCTCCGAAGATTAGTGCTTGTTGTAGAGAAAGGTTTATTAGAAAGTACATTAGAAAAGAAACGATTAAAAACGTCAAGAATGTTCCAACAAATGATAATAATAGGATAGGTTTCTTACTCTTGTTTAGTTCATTAATCGGAAGTTTAAGCGCTGCATCTCCTAATAGAGCTGATAAAAAGATTAAAATGACTGTAGTTTGGAATACAGTATCAGTTGCAGCATAACTCTTGACCTCAGACAAGCCGGGAATAGGTAGAATCCCTATTATCAATCCAACAATAACAAGAAATGTAGGATACGGTTGTTTCATTTTTTCTGCGATAAAAACAATCCCTACCGCGATAGCCAGTAAAATGATCCAGTATGTAATCATCCTTATGCTCCCTTTCAATGATGCATGTTACACCAATTAACCTCATTAACGTCTGTATAACATACCCTTTATTACTATCATTTACATTACTTAGGCTTCGTATAATATGTAGCTTTGAAATTTTAAAAGTTGTACTGTTTTGAAAAAGTCGTACCGTTTTGAAAAAAGTTTAATCTTTTTAGAAGGATAAATCTAAAGGAAACATTGTTATATCAGCATTTATAAAACATTTTGATCGAACTTTTTTATAAAAACCACACAATTATTCAAATTAAAAGAATCCACTTTAATCAAACTTTATTTTAAAGTAACAATAATGTTTCCACGTATGAGTAAAATAATATTTGACATGTTTATAGAAAGTATATTATATTTGCCTTAAATAGTTGAATAGTTCTCCTAAAGGGGAGTAGCTTTTACAACAAAGTCGTCATTTCGGAGTGCTGTCGCTCTCGGCTTTGTTGGCAACATAACGTTGTTAGCAAGACCTTTACCTGCCGGTAAAGGTCTTTATTTGTATAAAAAAAACCTTTACCTGGTGGTAAAGGTTTTTTTATTTGGTAAATTTCGGTGGGAGGAAGAGTATAGAAAATAGTCTTTAAATTGAAAGGAGGTTGATAAACTTCAAACAGTCATGCAAAGTCAGAAACTAGACCAATTTAGGAATTTAAATTCAAATAGTGGGGTGATGACGAAATGAAATAAGTAAGGAATGATTACATATCATTAGGAAGGAGTGATGTACATTGTTTCGGAAATGCATAGAGGGATTCTCTGTCTCCCCTCTTGTGATAGTTTGGGGAATTACTGGCTTGTTTTTTTCTAGTGCTTGTTTATACCTATTTACTCGTTTATCAAGTGATTTAATGGAAAAAAGGCCATTCCTATTTGATCAGAAAGTTATTGATACTGTCAGATTGTATGCTTCACCAGCAATGGATAGATTCATGCTTTTTATAACAGAAATGGGATCAACTTTTATGCTTGGCCTTCTTCTCGTGATTAGTATGATTTGGCTATTTGTAAAACGTAAAAATCTATGGGGAATGATATTTTACCTCATTACTGTAGCAGGAGGAGGTCTATTAAATTTTTGGTTAAAGAGCTTTTTTGAGAGAGAACGTCCCAACGTCAATAGAATCATGGAGGCGGATGGGTTCAGTTTTCCTAGTGGTCATTCCATGGGCAGTATGACTTATTACGGATTTTTAGGCTATCTAGTGATGCGAAGTAAGTACAAGCCTCTTTCAAAGTTAGGCTGGGTAATTTTGTTTGGTTTAGTTATTTTATTGATAGGTATCAGTCGTATTTACTTGGGGGTGCATTATCCTTCTGATGTACTGGCAGGCTACATGGCTGGAAGTGTTTGGCTAGTTTTATGTATTAGTTTACTAGAAATTGTCTATTTATATAAAGAAAAGAAATATCAATCTACAAAAAGTATGCAAAAGAAAACGGAGGTATCTTAATCAAAAACGGACGAAATAAACTCTTTTGCTAATCCTCTTCCTTCGCTTGCTGAACAAGCTGGAAATAAGTAGGCAGTAGAAGAACTTAAAGGAGAGGAAACAAGAGTTAAAGCTTTTGATCATTATAAGCACCTAAAGGTGTGGCTGAGCTCTATCAGCAAATAACAATAAACTTTTAAAAAGGAGATGTGGCTAATGAGAGAGGAGTGGATATTCGCTAATAAACACTTATCAAAAATTTCAATTTCTTCAAATCCAAACAACGAGCCTGTATCGATCCATGGATACTCTGATCATTTAAGGTATATTGGTATAGGAACTGATGCAGCTGTTTTTCAATCCATTGATGTTCCATCTTATGTATTTAAAATGTATGCAGATGATAAAATTCAAAAGGTTCAAATAGAGGGGAACGTCTATGAAGTATTAGGAGACTCACCCTTATTTTCAACATGTTTTGGTTATAAAGATAATTACCTTGTTCTAAACTTCGAGGAAGGAATCACTTTATATGATTGTTTACTTCAAGGTATTCCTATTCCAAAACAGGTTATTGAAGATGTCGATCAGGCAAGGGAATATGTGCGTCAAAAAGGATTAAATCCTCGTGACATCCACTTAAAAAATATTTTACTACAAAATGGTAGAGCAAAAATAATTGATGTTTCCGAATATGTTCAACGAGGAGATGATTTAAGATGGGAGCATTTGAAAAAGGCATATAATCATTATTACCATTTAATTGAGGGGAAACCTGTTCCACTCCAATTAATAGAAACGATTCGAACAGGATATAATTATAGGAGCAATCATTCTCTCACTTTTGAAGAGTTTATGGATAATACTACGTTTCTTACAACGTTTAGAAAATAAGAGGATGCAAAATTCTTAATGAGTGTTTTTCAGGAGAGATGAGGAATGGGAGGTTTCAATTTTGCGTACAATTCAAATTGATAAAATGGTTTTAGGAGGACAAATTATTTGATATTCTAATTTTTTCTATGAAATAATATAGTATATCAATCTATTTTAGTAAGAGACACTTCAAGAAAATCCTTTAATAATATTTATAAAAAATTCAGCAAAATGTTTGAGGTTTGAAAGAAGATCTAGGTGATAATTCAACTGGAAACGGTCTTTACCTAATTATGCAAAATGGAGATTTTATACACTAAACTTCTCGCCAATACTAAGTTTTGTCCTTGAACTATGCTGGACTAAAAAAATGAAAAGAGGTAAAACATGTTTAGAAAAATAATGAAACAAATTAAGCAACTATCCCAAGGCAGTAGCGAACGAAGACATGATCATTATCGCCGAGGTAATCGCAGTGAACGAAGACATGATCATTATCGCCGAGGTAGTAGCAGCGAACGAAGACATGATCATTATCGCCGAGGCAGTAGCAGTGAACGTAGACATAGTTATTATCACCGAGGTAGTAGCAGTAGTAACCGACGTTATAAACAATCTCCAATGAGTGGAAGTAACTACTACAAACGAAAAGGCCGAAGCAGTAGCTAATCCTCTTCCCTATTGGTTAATTTCCTTTTTTCTGTTACTTTAAGTGCAGCCTTAAGGTCAGTTGAAATTTCACTAGTATTTGAGTAAGGTTCCTTAATTTGTAGTAATCTTTTTAGTAAATAAACAGTTTCCTTTTTTAAAGAAAGTTCTTCTGTCCAAGGAAGGGCTTTTTTGTTCTTGGAAGAGTAGGTCGTATAAAGCAAATATAACAGTATTTCTCCCAAATCATAGTAGTCCTGTAGTTTCATCTCTAGAATTTCGTCTTGTTTGTTAGGTAAAGAACGAAGGGGAGAGTGAAATGGGGCAACTGCCACTTTATGCTTTGATAAACCAAAATCAATCAAAAAAAGCTCATTGTTTTTTAATAACATGTTTGGAATACGTAAATCTTGATGGTAAATGTCTTTTTTGTGAAGATAATCCACTAACTCTAGCAGGTGAGAAAGAATGAGTAGAGACTCGTTCTCGTTAAAAGTATTTTTCCTTAAAAAAATCTTATCTTCCAGATTATCGCCTTCAATGAAACTCATTACATAAAATAAGGATCCGTTATTTGAAAAGGCTTCAAATAATATCGGTATATTTTTGTGGTTTAGCATACGTAAAACAGAGATTTCATTTTCAAACATCTCCACCTCTTTACGGCGCTTACTTGGACGAAGCTGTTTGATCACTTTATTCTCGTTTGTTTTTAAATATCTGCACAGATAAACAATTCCATAGCTTCCCGTTCCTATAACGCTCAAAATCTCATAGCGATCTTTCAAAACTACTCCTTTTTTAATGGGTTTGTCTACAAAGAATTGATAAAATTTTCGAATTGCACGCAAAATTGAAACCTCTCTCTCCTTCAAAATATTTATTTTTTTATTTTACGGTATAGAGTCATTCTGGATACACCAGCTCTTTTTGCGGCTTCAGTTAGAGTTACACCTTGCGCCATCAGATAAAATAGCATGATTGGCTTCAATTTCCTCACTCAACTCAGGAGATTGTTTCTTAAAAGATTTTACTATCTTTGTGATTTTACTAAATGCATATTTTTTTACTTCACTATAAGGAATCCATATTTCTCTATTCTGAATCTGTTCGTATAGAGACGATATAACTGTATCACGGTGATCAGGAGGGAGTTTCCTTGTTGTACGTCTTTCTTTCATCTTATCGTGGTAAAGTTTATAAAGTTCCGTTGCAATCCAATCCTTTTGACTATTTTTCAATTGTGAAAAACGTTTGTTTGTTTGAAGAAGCTTTCCATTTACCTTTAAATGATTTTTCATTAAGAACCGTCCTTTACATCTTACTTGACTTAGCTTTTAAAATTTTAACATAATTGTTATTGTCTCACTTTACTAGAAGAAGAAAAAGCGTCTCCACTTATTGTAGAAACGTGACTCTTTTAATGGAATAACTAAAATATGGGCTTATTCCTAAAATCGCTTATAGCTTGTTGAATGAACGCACCTATTTAGTTGAAATATTTTACAATTTTACCCAGGTTCAATTTCATCATTGACCTTTATCTCTATATCTTTTAATATCCATTCAGCAGCGGAAAACACATTATTGGCAATATTATTGTTCCTCAAAAAGCACGGAGAGGGATTCTTTTTTTAATGGAACCATGCTATCGTTAAGATTTGTTGGGAAAGGAAGGTTTTTCTCCTTATCCGCATTTCTTTGGTATAGTGTAAAAAAAGTGGGAGTTGATAGGATGTTTTTCTTGGGACTGTTCCAGCAGTTGCCCGTAGTAGAAATTTTAACGGTGGCACTG
>NZ_JAIQUM010000111.1 GCF_020075705.1 Metabacillus rhizolycopersici
TCTTATTTTATTCGTTTATGCAGGATTTTATACATCGTTGATAGATCAACGTTTTTGGCTTCAGAAAAAGCCTGGCAGCTGCATAAAAATGGGGGGGTTTATGCAATATAATTAGCTGTATAATGATTTAGAGGTGGAAATAATGGACCAACAAGTAAAGAAAGTATTTAAAGAAATTAATACCGATCTAGATAGACTAATTGATTTTGCTTTAAACCCAAACCCTAAAAAATATAGAGAAATTGAAGAAATACATAAAAGGGCCGTAGAAAACTTAAAAGCAGTAGAATTCAATCTTATAAGAAAATAATCTTTATTAGATAGTTCATTGTTAAAAAAGCTTGTTTTATGCAAATAAAAAAGGACATTTTCTTTATGCCCTAGTTCCTGGTATCGGCCCCACCTACGCCAGATACTATGACGGCCACACATGCCATCCAACCCATTATCATTATAATGGAAAGCGCTTACATTTTCAAAGGTTAATAGAAAACAAGTTTCGACATAATTAAACTCAGGTAACTTTATTCAAGTTTTATTTGCAGGATTTGAAAATTATCTGTTTAATTAATAGATTATAGCGACCGTTACGATTGGGAGGTAACGATATGGAAAATTACTCAACTAAAGATATAGCCAATATGACCGACATAGCAGAAAGTACAGTTAGGAAATACGCTCAATTATTAGAAGGTAATGGTTATGTTTTTAACAGGAATATCAGTGGTTATCGTATCTTTACAAAACAAGATGTAGAAGTGTTTCTCGAGTTCAAAAATGTTTCTAAAAGTGATAATTCCGTTGAGGAAACAGCGAATATCATAGCGAGTAAATATACCGTAAAACCCAATACAGCTGAAGACGATGTATCGGCTAATATGCAGTTAGGTCAAGGGATAGAACGTGATATGCTGACTGATTTAATAAAAAAAGTAGATGTATTAACCGATATGAATGAAAAACAGACAAAGTTTAATGAAGAACTACTCAAACGACTAGACCAACAACAGAAATACATAGATCAACGCTTAGAGGTAAGAGATCAGAAGTTAATTGAATCATTAAGACATTCACAAGAAGAACGACAAGCACTATTACAAATAGCAGCTGCACAAAAAGAAGAGAAAAAGAAAGGATTATTTGCTCGACTATTCGGCAAGTAAAAAAGAGGGATTGGAATTACAGACCTCCTTAGGGAATTTCCAAGAATAGATCAGCAGCATCTACTTTATTGATTTTATTTCTTCGCTAGTATCCTTCTCCCTTGCTCTATTTATTGCAACCAATGCGATTGTTAGTATGAGTAAACTAAGCGTATTTACCGTGTATCCATTTACTTGTATGTATATTTCTTTTGTGTAGATAAAGCGAATAGCAAACCATATTCCAAATAAGACTAATAGGTCGTTATGTATATCGAAGATTTTTCTAGCCATGTCTATACTCCTTTTATTATTAGTTCACCAGTATTATTTACTTTTTTTGGTAATCTATACGTTGATAAACCTTTAGGTTAGTTACTGATTGCACCTTTAAGGTGCATTTGTTGCCTTTATGGCAACATTGGTTTTAGTCGTTTTGTATGGTGATCCAACGTGTTGACGTTGGCGGGGGTGGTGGGGCGAGTAGCCCTACGGTTTTTTGTTTTAGCACGCTTGCGTGCTTGCCTGCTTACAGGCAACATAGCGTCGCAGACCACACGACTTTACGCATGTAAAGTATAGTGTGCTATACTTTACATGGAAGTTTTTGCCGGATTATAATGATAAATAGAGGTGTACATAGAGGGTGGTGGAGACATGAGCTTTGCGATATGTCGGATGGAGAAAATGAAGTCTCATGATTTAAAAGGGATGCAGTTTCATAATCAGAGAGAAAGGGAGAGTAAAACGAATCCTGATATTGATCAAGATCGTTCCCATTTGAATTATGATTTGGTGAATGCTGAAAAAATTGATTACAACAAACAAGTCAAAGAGATCATTGAGAGTCAGAAAACTGGAACAAGGAAAACCAGGAAGGATGCCGTCCTGGTGAATGAGTTGTTGATCACATCTGATCGAGCGTTTTTTGATCGTCTAGATCCAGCTGAAGAAAAGCGATTCTTTGAAGAGAGCTATAAATTGTTTGCGGATCGATATGGCGAGCAGAATGTCGCGTATGCGATGGTCCATATGGATGAAAAAACGCCCCATATGCATTTAGGGGTTGTTCCCATGCGTGATGGGAAGCTGCAAGGGAAGAATGTTTTTAATCGGGTGGAATTGCAGTGGATTCAGGATGAGTTTCCAAAACATCTGCAGAAGCAAGGATTTGATGTAGAGCGAGGGGAAAAGGGATCGGATCGAGAGCATTTAACGACCCAACAATTTAAAGCAAAGACGCTAAAAGAAAAAGTTGAAGGATTAGAACATACGTTACATGAGAAACAAGCAGTAAAAGAGGAAATGGAAATATCCATCAAGGATATTGAAAATCGCTTAAGCGATTTGGGGAAGTCATTAGATCATGTGAAAAAGTTGGACGAGATTGAAGTGAAGCAAGAAAAGAAGATGGGTTTATTTGGGTCTGACAGGGTCATATTGGAGCGAAAGGACTTTGAGGGTATTGAAACCTTAGCGAAAGCTTCAGAAGTGCTTAGAACGGAAAATAGGCAGCTTAAAATAGAAAATCAAAAACTTCATGATGGAAAAGACAAGCTTGTAAGGGAACGTGACTTGGCCAGAAATGAAAATGTAGAGTTGAAGAAAGAAAATAAGAAGCTGAATAAAGAGAATGACTTTTTGAAACGAACATTGGAACGAGTAAAGGAATTGTATCAGGAAAAATTGCCTGAATTGGCGAACATCATCGGATATGTGAAGGCAAGTATTTTAGACAAAGCGAAGGAAAAGTTGTTAAAGCGATATTTTGTCGATGATGAAATCAAAGGGGCTCAAAAATTTGCCCTGGATAAACAGGAGCAAGAAAAGCAGATCCAACCGACTCGAAAGGGAAATCGTGATCGTAATGATGGTCTGGAAAGATAAAAAGTTGTATTAGATCAATTTAAGGAGAGTGTGTAAACATGAAAAAAATGTTGATTTATAAAGAAAATGGAGAATTTGTTATAGAAAGAGTAAGTGAATTTAATCATGATTCTAAACAGAATTTTATAAGTGAACAGGGTTTTTTAGAAGGATTGCAGTCTTATCAGCAAGTAATGGCAGAATACGAATTAGAGGTATCTGATGAATTATGGTCATTGGTCATTAATTTTTTAAATAAACCAATGTGAATTGTTTTTGATCAGTTGTCGATTTTTCATGCAATAAAATTCGCTCATTTACTTGATTTAAGTTACTGAAAATAATATAATGATTATAGTAACGTTAATCAAAAACAAGATGGAAAAACAAGTGAAAATGGGAGGTTTTTAAAATGGATCATGTGATTGAAAGTTTAAGAGAGTGGTTAAGAATTTATGAGGATGATGCTCCAGGAGACAGAGATGAAAAAGCAATCAGGCATATAAAACAAGCGATTAATGAGTTAAATAAATACTATGGTGATTCAAAAATGAAACGAGAATCGAATGATTGGTCTGACTAATAGAGGGGAAAGTAGGTGGTATTAGTGCAAAACTTTACTTGTATGAGCTGTGGTAAAGAATTAAAACTAGAAAACAAGATTTTTGAAAAAGCATATAAGGATCATGAGAAATGCTTAGATTGTCGTCCAAAGCATGGAGGGTATCGTGAGGGGGCAGGTCGTCCTTCTATTGGGGTAACAAAAAAGGTTTCAGTTACTTTACCAGCTGACATTTGGAATGAAATTGGGGAAGAAAAAGGTGATCTCACAATGTCGGCTTATTTTAGAGAGTTGGCTTTGAATCGATCAAAAGGTAAGGAATCATGATTTGTTCTTACTGTGGTTCTGAAAATGGACAATATGCTAAAGCATGTGGGTTTTGTGATGCCTTTTTGAAAAAGGAACGCCCAAAAATGAGAGAATTTGTTTACTTAGATCAAGTAGAATTACCTTTTGGGGAGCTTTCGCAATTTCACACTTATGATTTATTGATTTTGCTTCGATTGGTGAGAGAAGAACGGTCAAAATGTTATAACCTTATGAGAACGGTTCAGAAGGGCTCAGAATTGATCGAAATTGATTCTGACACATTAGTCTTTTCGGAAAAAGAATATAGGTGCTATACGGCACGTATGAAGGTTATAGAGGGTATCTTAATAGATAGAATGGGGTACAAGCCTAAAAGAGTAGATAATAAGCTGTTAGAGAGTTTGAGAGTGAAGATCGAAAATGGGTAGAAAAAAGGTGATTTTATTGTTATTGTCGAAAGATAGAAAAATGAGAAAAACCGCCTATGCTTTGGACGGCTGGCGGTTTCTCGAAAAAATGCAAGGGATTAGTCCCTTTATTAATTTAAATATTGGTATTTATATTCTATCATATTGGGACTAATTCCTGCTAGATAGGGAGAGGAATTAGATGAAAAAAGATAACATAGTAGATTTTGGACAAGCTGAAAAAAATGCTAGAAAAAGAGATTTTGAGAAAGATTCAGAAGCAAGAGAGAAAACTGAAGAATTGAAAAAATCATTATTAGAGCAATTAAAAGAGCTTACTGGGGAAGAACATTTTATTGGAACCAGTAAAGATCCATTTGCAGGGGAGCCATTTAATCAGACCATGCATAGAAATTTAGATTTGTTAACCCAAATTGATTATTTAACTCAAGCAGAAGAAAGCTTTTTGTTTAGAACTCAAGCATATTTAGAATTTAAAAGTAATGTGATTATTTGCAGAGAAGATAAATTTAAAAAGAAACGTAAAAATGTTGAAGATGATTTTGAGCTTCCAAAGGCTGCAACTGTTTCAGATATTGCTGAAATGATAGGAAAATCAAGACAAAAAACGTCTGCTATTATGAATAGTTTAAAAGATAAAGAGATTTTACTTAATCCGGAAGGGGCAGGACAGACCATTGAAAATGGAAGAACTGTAAGCCCTAGAACATGGATTGTGAACCCT
Source organism: Metabacillus rhizolycopersici (assembly GCF_020075705.1). Next base: position 5,032 of record NZ_JAIQUM010000111.1, read on the forward strand.
TATATTATGATTTGTGCACCTAGAAAAAATAATGTTCAATTAGATAAGCTAACTATGAGATTATTTCAACACTCTTTAAAAAACCTTAAGGATCAGAATGGTAAAAAGGTGAGTTTACCTGCAAGATTTTTTTAATAAAAGATTTTAGATCGTATCTAAAAAATGATACGGTCTTTTTGTTATTTGGAATTATTTAGGTGTCACGAAAAGGTGACAAAAACACCTCAAAGTGTCACGAAAAGGTGACACCCAAAAAAGTCCAATAAACTCAGTCGTACCAAGGCTTTAAACCACATTTATAAACATCTCCCTATTATCATTATTGTTTAATAGCAATTCGCCCTTTGTTTTGGAATACTAAATTTTGTATTTTTTCGTGATTGCCTTAAAGGCTAAAAGGTTGCCATTAAGGCAACCAAAATTTCTTATCTGTAAGTGGGTGTACCCTTTGTAAAGCTACAAGTTATACTGTTTAAAAAAGGAGAGCTGTGAAATGAGAACCTGTTTCATGTGTAAGGATACAATAGACAATACAGTCAGTAATTCTCGTTTAAGGGAAATAAAAAAGGCAGCTAAAGATTTTCCTGGATCGAAAAAGGAAGAAATGAATCAAATTAAAGTACTTACATTAAAATTCGCTAACAAAAAAATCTGTGAGTATTGTTACTTAAAAGAAATGGCCTTCTTGACAACAGTTATGAGGATCAAAGCTATGAAGGATAAAGAAGCAAGTTCTTAAAAAGGAACTTTTTGAGATAGTCAAAATGAAGTCTCTATTAAGCGTTTTTTATTGAATAATGAATCGAAAATATAAGGTTAATAATAGGTAAATAAATTTCTCTTTTATTTTGGTTTTGAAATGGAGATACAGTCTATCACACAGTCATTTGTGACTCCTCCCTTAACGTCGTAAACAGTAGAAGACCTCGACCACACGTACATTGTGATCGAGGTCTTCTACTACTGGTTTTAGGTCGGAGTCACTATAAGAGTGTGAATGTTGATGAATTATTAGTTAAGTGATATTCTGAATTAATAAGTAAAGAAGTAAAGAAACCAAGAAATAAAAAAATAAGGAAATTTGGTATATAAATAGAGTGGAGGGACATAAATTATGATGATGGCGAAAAAAGAATTGGAGCGATTGACGATGCCTAAATCAAGACGTCCAAGAAAAATAAAACGAATTGCAGTTTCAAGTAAGAGACAAATTAGCATTCCAAAAGAATTTTATGAAACATTAAACATTGGTGAAGAAGTCACACTAGAGCTACATGGGAATCATTTAGTTATAAAGCCTGTTCATGAGGGGTTTGATGATTTTTCTGAAGAAATTTTAGCTGATCTTATTAACGAAGGTTACACCGGTATGGATTTGATGGTTGAATTTAAAAATCGTAAGGCACAGTTAGGATCTGCGATAGATTCTCTCATCTCTGAAACTGCTAATACAGAAACTATAGAAATTGATGATCTTTTTGAGGTCGATGATGATGAGTGATTTTCAATTAAAAGTATCACCAGTAGCAAAGAAATTCTTTAAAAAACTAAAAGACAAGAAATTGGAACAGAAGTTTCGTTTAGCTTTACAAGATATCCAGCTAGATCCATTCAGTGTAGGTGAACAAAAAAAGGGTGATTTAGCTGGTGTTTATGGTTATGACATCAAACATAATGGTATTAACTACGAAATAGCTTATAGTATCCAAGAAGATGATGAAGGAAACCTAGTATTAGTTATTTTAGCTGGAACTAGAGAACAATTTTATAAAGAATTAAAAGTTTACATAAAAGCATCGAAAATAAATAAAAGTTAATTTAGGTTTATCCGGTTAACCATTGCTATAAGTGGGTTTATTAGTTAACTAATGTTATAGGAAGATTTTCAACTTCAGTTAACATAATTGCAATTATAGGTAATAAAAAACCATCAGATTCAGCAGGAACTGATGGTTTTTTGTTAGATTTTAAGTTCAGAAAGTCGTACTAATTCAACTTGGCCTAATGAATCATTTTTCTTGATCTCACAAGTAGGCCCAGTACCAGCGTTCCTGTAACGAGGGGCAAAGTAAGTAACAGAAAAGCGAAGCTACGGAAAAATCTAAGTGTATCATAAAGGTTTTTAACCAGGTATTGTTACAAGAAAATTATGTGACAGTATTTTGTTACACCGTATTTAGCGCATTTTGGTGGTAAATACGGTATGACTGAGCCCTGTATCTAAACAGGTCGTTTTTGTTACGGTATTATCTCTGTAAAAATTATCCGATTCTTTGGTACAATACTCTATTTTTAGGGCCTACTTTGCCCCTGGTCGCAGCTACGCTGGTACTAGGCCAAGTTAAGGTTTTCATGTTTCTCTATCAGTCTTATAAACTTATTTTTTCGATGCAACAAGAATCTAGTAATGAATAAAATCTAGTCACCATAAAATCAATTATAGGTAATAAAAAAGCTATTTTTAGAGGGGCTCTCTTAATTAACTTTTAAGTTTCTTCGTTTGATTTTAATGTTAGGTGGAAAGGATATAGTTGAAAAGTAAAAAGGAGGAATCAAATGGAAACTAGTATGAGTGTTGAAGAGGTTGTGAATCAAATTTCTGAACTAGTGCAAAGAGAAGGAAAGTCACTTCGTAAAAAGCAAGTAAAGAAGTCAAATCCAGAGCTTATGAAAAATGCATTGTATTATTTTCCAAGTTGGGAAACTGCAATTGAACAGAGTATTGGATCTTAATCTTCAACCATACATAAAATATTTATTTTCCAAATTGATGTATAATCCTTTAGTTTTTGCAAAAATTAAAAATACTATTGATCGAACCAAAGAAACTGCCTGACGGGAAAGGGCGGTTTCTTTCGTTTTGTAGAGATAAAATTTAAGTAAGTAATAAAAAGATAAACGGTGGGGGAAAATACAATTGTAATAGGGCTGAAGACACTCTATAACTCATCTTAGTTTAAAAAACTATAGATTGGATATCACCTTTCATTGAGAGCAGACTGCAATGCCACAGTTTGCTCTTTTTTATGTTTCAATATCGTTAACTGAAACCATGCTTATTTTTCATACTTCTCTAGAAAGTCGGTTAATGCTAAATGGAATACATCTGACTTATTGATCCTCTCCGTTTCACAAAACTTATCTAAACGTTTACCAATGATACGATCAATAACAATAGTCTTTCTTGTTTTGTCACTTTGTGGCAACTGTTTGACACGGTCATAAAGACTTAACTCATTGCTCTGTGTAGTTGAGGCAACCTCTTTCCACGATTTAAGCATTTCCTTAATCATATGGATTTCATCTTGGGTGAATTGCTCATGAACAGTAGGTGAATGATGTATGAATTCTTTATTACTCTCTGTGAATTTCTTATTACTTTGTGTGAAAGGTGTATGAACCTTAGGTGAACTAGATTTCACATAATCAAAAATACTTTTATCAAGGGGTTCTTCACCTTCTCCAATAAAAAACCAACCCTTTTGACCAGAGTTTCTAAATTCATATCCAGCCTCTTTTAATGCGTTTCTAAATGGTTTTTCACTTATGCCAGGTATTTGTTTAGCCAGATCGCCTATCTTTACTCCTTCTTGTGCCAATGCTTCTAAAATGCTTCGTATTAATGCTTTTTGATCTACACTCATAAATTATTCACCCTCATTTCACTTAAACTCATGTATGTATTATTCGATGTGAAATGTGTATGACCTTCAAGTGAGCTTACATTAAAGTATTAAAATAAATGGAGACTAAAAAGATCGAGAGCAAGGTTAAAACCTTGTGAAAGATCCTCCCTCCCTTTTCTCCAAAATTCATTTTGGGGAAGGGTGGGCGGAGATAAACATGCTATCACGCATGGTAAAAGCCTTGCTACGCAAGGTCTAAAACGGATATCATATCTTACTAGAATGATATCTATTGTTGTTTCCCCTATATGTAACAAGGGGTTAGGGGGCTATCACCCCTGTTTTCTCTTAGTGAACAGAAGAAGGGGCTCTAGTCAATATAAGCGATGTTATCGGCATATGAAAAAGGATCTTCGACTGTGAAGATCCTTTTAGGCTGCTTGTTTAATTAAAAAGCGCCCTATAGTTGAAGATAGGACTGAAAAACAACTCTACTAGTACATATTATTTCACACTTAGTAAATATTAAACTCATTACAAATTATAAGGACAATATGACTATGACTGATAAGTTAGAAGCTATTCTGTGGAGTATAGCTCTCCCAGGCTTTGCTCAGTTATTAAACAGAAAATTTGTTAAAGGTATAATTTTTATTTTTTTGGAGTTCCTCGTTAATGTTAATAGTCATTTTAATACTGCGATTTTGTATAGCTTTCAAGGAAACATTAGAGAAGCAATCGAAGCAACAAATTACCAATGGCTAATGTTTTATCCCTGTCTATATATGTTTGCTATGTGGGATGCATATAAAGATGCCGAAGGAGAAACTCCACCTTATTCATATCTTCCTTTTGTATTTGGAGCTTATTTTGTAACAATTGGGCTTATGTATTCACCTTCACTAAAGTTAGGACAAATATTATTAGGTCCTGTGTGGCTTCCAATTTTATCTTTAATTCCAGGTTTATTGGTAGGGAATTTTATTAAGTGTATGTTAATGCGTATTAAAGTTCGATGATAGTGGTTATTTTTTATAGTAAATACAATAAATGGAGGCTTATATTATGACTGAAAAACAGGCTTTGAGTTCAAGTGAATTAGGGACATTGTGGATGACCTATCAGCAAAAAACTATGGTACAAAGAATTTTTGAATACTTTATAGAACAAGCAGATGACAAACGAGCTAAAGAAATTATGCAAGATTTTCATATGAAAGTTATTAACTATATTGAAGATATAAAAAACATCCTCAAAAATGAAGGTGCTGTAATTCCCGTTGGATTTACAGAACAAGATGTCAATACTGGCGTTCTTAAGCTATATGACAACATGTTTGATATCATGTTTCTTCGACTTAATGTAGAAATAAGCATGGGATTACATACACTTCATTTAAACATGGCATACCGAAAAGATATCGTCCTTCTTTATAAGGAATTAACTGCATTTACCCAGAGTGTTTACGATGAATGTGTAGACTATCTACAAGAAAAAGATGTTTTACCACGTCCTCCTGCTGTATCCATGCCAAAGACTATAGAGTTTGCAAATGGAACCAATTATATGAGTGGTTTTAACTTGTTTTCTGAAAAACGAGCATTGAATACAGTTGAAGTAGCACATTTATACAATGCAATTGAAACAAATATTCTTGGAATGCAAATGATAACGGGGTTCGCACAAGTGGCAAATGAACCTGAAGTGAAAAAATATTTCATAAAAGGAAAGGAATTAGCGAAAAAAACTGTAACTGACTATACACAATTATTTCTTCAGAGTGATATACAACCACCTTCAACATGGGGGGCAAATGCAACAGACTCAAAGGTATCTCCTTTTTCAGATAAACTAATGATGTACTGTACGAGTATGCTTTGTAGCTTTGGTTTAGGAAGCAATGCTTTAGGAACAGCATTTAGTTTACGAAATGACCTCCCATTAAAAATGGTTGGTACAGCAAAAGACGTATTAACTTATGGGCGTGACGGTGGAAAAATCATGGCGAAAAATGGTTGGCTAGAAGAGCCACCTCAAATGCAAGATAGGAACGATTTAACTAAATAATCAGATGATATAAATGACATATAGGGAAATGAATAATATCCAGCATCTTGAAAAAACTACCTTACCCCTAAAAGGTAGTTTTTTCCCCTTTTTGGTATGTATAGAGCATGCAAAATCAGTTAACATAATAACAATGATAGGAAGTAAAGAAAAAGACCATAAAAAAAGCGAACCCCTTGGTACCAAAGGGATTCGCTTTTGTCTAGGATATCCTTCTTATTTTATTCGTTTATGCAGGATTTTATACATCGTTGATAGATCAACGTTTTTGGCTTCAGAAAAAGCCTGGCAGCTGCATAAAAATGGGGGGGTTTATGCAATATAATTAGCTGTATAATGAT
>NZ_JAIQUM010000112.1 GCF_020075705.1 Metabacillus rhizolycopersici
CTAAATAAAACAAAACCTTCCAATGAGGGCCTAACGGAAGGTTATTTGGTATGATCTTTTTTAGTATATCAGGGTTGTTTTAGTTATTTTATTGAAAAATGTTGACAAACTATTAGCTGGTTTAGTTGCATAAGAACCTGAAAGAAGAAGAGAAAAATTAAGACAAGAAGAATTAAAAGGAGATCCTTCTAGCAGCGTTCACGGTGGAGGTCTTGCTGATTTAGTTGGTAGCTTAGGTTGGAAAGGTACGGGAATTCTTATTCTTGTAATCATAATCGGCTTTATTTTTGTATCACTCTTCTGTTTCTTTATCTTCCCCCATTTGAACACCCCCTAATTAAGCAACCAGTCCTTTTAAATTTTACCACAAACAACCATTATCCTTGTTGAACTATCCTGCCACGCTACTTTAAGTATATTTTTTTACAACCCCTTCAATATTGCTCAACAATCTCGCAATTGTTGAACTTCATAATGTCTTATAAGTCTTGTATTAAAATGCTTATCGTTGTAAATTCGCTTTTTGTTGGTAGGACCCTAGTAGAAATTTAATATTTTCATCATTTTTATGTGCAATTTAGCGTTTAAAAAGTGTGCAATTTATCTCTGAAAGTCACAGTGGTTTTAATGTTGAGTTTCGATATCAGGGATCGGTCACCAATAATACACATATCAAGGCCCACAGCGATATTGATGTTTTAACACTGCATTCAGATTTCTATTCACTGGAAACCCCTCAAAAACCTAGACATCCATATGCAGGAGATCCGGTGAAGGATTTGTGTGAACTGAGAGAGGAATGTTATTCTATTCTATCAAGTGCTTTTCCAGCAGCAGACGTTGATAACTCAGGAGCGAAATCAATTGGGTTACAAGGAGGCTCTTTGAGAAGAAAAGTGGATGTAGTACCATCAAACTGGTATAACACAAATTTATATAACCAAACGGGAGAAGAATACCATCGAGGGGTCATGGTCCTGGATTATCATAATAAAACACGATTAGCAAATACACCTTTTTACCATAATAAGCTTCTGGATGATAAAGATCTACATACAGCAACAAATTATAAAAAGATTGTGAGATTATTAAAGACATTAAAGGCTGACAGTGATGCAAAAATTAATCTCAGTAGTTATGATATTGCTGCGCTTATGTATCACCAGGATAATTCTTCATACTTAGTTGGCCAATCACCGTTGAGGCTTATTACAAACTCCCTTTCATTTTTGCAAAATGTTTATGACAATCAATCATATAGAACTGGTTTGTTAGTCCCTGACAAATCAAGAGCTATATTCGAGAGGGCAACTGTTGATGATTTAGGATTAATGATATTTGAATTAGTTAAGGTGGCCCAGGATATCATAAATGATCTTTCGGCATCAGGAAGTACAATTTATAAAGAGATTATTGCATAATAAAGTAAAGATCGGCCGTAAAAAGGACGGTCTTTTATTTTTTTTGAAGATTTAAGAGGTCAACTAACGGTGGCTTTTCTTGAATATCTCTGCAACAATAAAAATCAAGTACGACCTTCCATTAAGGGCGCGATTGTGGTAGAAGCCTTAGATTTAAACGACATATCATATTTGGATCTCTCTACTACATCAACATCAGATAAGTCAAAAATAGATTTTAATAATAAATACTTAAACATGCGAATCGGGGGAACGGCATTGCGGCCATTATCAAGGCAATATTTATTTTTTAGTTCTTCTAAAATGAATGAAAAGTCAACAAGTTCATTAATTCGACGAAGCATATTATCTTTTGGGACAACGATATCGTAAATTGTAATAAATAGACTAAGATTGAGAGATGCTTGATTTGAAATCATTTGGATACCACCTACATACATTAATATCCTTAGTATAAAGCATAAAGGCAGTGGAAAGTTCAACTAACCCAAACTTTCCACTGCCTAAGTTTAAAATTTGGACTTTTTCAGTGGCCTCAAAAGACTCTGCGTCGTTTTTCCGCTGATTTATACGCCTACATAAACGTGGCGTGCTACACGTTCTACTTCTTCTGCCACTTTCTCATGTACTTCCGGTTGAAGTGGATCTGGTACAAGATCTCCATGTTTTGTACAAGAAGCAATTGCTTCTGCTGCAGCAACAAGCATCTCGTGGTTCACTACTTTACTTTTAGCATTAAGAGCTCCTCTAAAAATCCCTGGGAAACCAAGAACATTATTAATAGAGCGTCCGTCTGCAGCATATGCAGCGCCAGCTTCTAATGCTACTTCAGGCTCAATTTCTGGTCTTGGGTTTGATAAAGCTAGAATAACTTGTCCTTCTTTTACAAACTCTTTTTTAATAAGACCAGGAACACCTGTTGTTGCAATAACAATATCACACGTTTCCATTAGCTCTTCAATGTTTGATGAAATTTGTCCACCATATTCTTTTAAACGATTCATTGCCATTTCTGATTTGTCAGTTCCATAAACAACTTGAACACCATATGCCATAAACATACGACAAATCGCAGCGCCTGCAGCGCCAAGGCCAATTTGTCCTACTTTTGCTTCTTTCAAGTCAATTCCTGCGCTCTTACAAGCGGAAATAGCTGCTGCAAGTGTAACAACTGCTGTACCATGTTGATCATCATGCATAATAGGGATGTTTAATTCTTCTTTTAAACGGTTTTCCACTTCAAAACAATGTGGTGAACCAATATCTTCAAGAAGAATTCCACCAAAACCAGGTGCGATATTTTTTACTGTACGAATAATTTCTTCTGGATCTGTTGTATCAAGTAAAATTGGCACACCACTAATTCCTGCTAGCTGGTCAAAAAGAGCAGCCTTCCCTTCCATAACAGGCATTCCTGCAACAGGACCGATATTTCCAAGTCCAAGAATTGCTGTTCCATCGGTTACAATAGCTACAGAGTTATTAATTGTTGTATAGATTTCAGCTTTATCTGGTTCTCTTTTAATAAGGCTACAAACATCAGCAACGCCTGGTGTATACACACGGCGCAGTTCTGCTAGAGACTTGATTGGCATCTTACTCTTCATTGCAATCTTCCCGCCTTCATGAGCCGAAAGAACTTCGTCTGAAACCGTATGAAGCTTAATGCCCTCTTCTAACCCTTCAATTGCTGTGATAATTTCATTTAACTGTTCTTCTGTCTCTACTTGTACAGTAATATTACGCATTGTATAAGTTGGACCAACTTTTACGGTTTCAACTTCACCGATGTCTGCCCCTACAAGACCAATAGCTGTTGCGACTTTTCCTAGATTTCCTGGAACAGTAGGTGTTTCAATCATAAGTGTACGAATCATATGTTTAGTAATCATTTACTACTTGCTCTCCTTTATACTCTGTCTCATCTGAAGGTGAATTTTCATCAACATACCAAATGAATTTCCCTGTATATCCGTAAATGAGTGCAAGTCCTAATGCTACAAAACTAAGCCACATAAATGGTAAGTATGAAAATGTCGAAACTCCAAGGATACCTGCCATATATATACCATTATCAGACCACGGAACCATACCAGACGTCAATGTGCCACCCACTTCTGTGTTACGTGATAGGATTCGGCGATCTAGCTTCAGCTTATCGTAACTTTTCTCCATAATTTTTGGAGTCAAGATTAACGATACATACATCGCACAACCTAATACATTTCCCAGAAATGCTACAATTAAAGTTGACAAAGTCACGTTTCCTGCAGATGTCAGTTTCTTTTCGAAAGTTGCTATAATAACTTTTAATACTCCTAGCTTTTCTAAGAGTCCACCAAATCCTAGACCAAATATAATAACAACAAGTGTGTCAAGCATACCGACAATACCACCGCGATTTAGGATACCGTCCATAAACTCTACACCAGTATCAATTGAAAAACCTTTGTAAGCTGTATTGATTGCATCCGCAAAATCCATCCCTTGAAATACAGATGCCCAAATAGCTCCTAATAGAGCACCAATAACAATAACAGGCATTGATGGTTTCTTTAACGCTAATAGTACAACAACAATAATAGCTGGAATAAGCATCCAAATCCCGATATCAAAATATTTTTGTAATGAAGATTTAAAAAACTCTACTTTCTCTGTATCAATGTTTCTTCCACCATATGCAAATCCAGTAATTGTAAATAAGATAGCTGTAATAATAAATGCGGGAATTGACAAGACCATCATCGCTCGCACATGGCGTAAAATATCTACCTTTGAAAGAGATGAGGCAAGTACTGTACTATCAGATAATGGTGATAGCTTGTCTCCAAAATACGCACCAGACAATACAGCTCCCGCTACAAGCGGAAGTGGCATCCCTAGGCCTTCTCCAATTGCAATCATTGCGATACCTGCTGTTCCGACTGTTCCCCATGATGTTCCTGTTGCAACAGACATAATAGAACAAATGATAAGAGTTGCTAATAAGAAGATACTTGGATGGATGAATTCTAATCCGTAATAAATAAGAGTTGGTACAACCCCACCTGCAATCCATGTACCAATTAAAGCTCCTACAGATACAAGAATTAAGACAGCTTCTAATCCATTTGAGATCCCATCCATAATTGATTTTTGTAAATCTTGATACTTATGACCGAGTCGAACACCTAGAATAATAACGAGAAACCATGATATGAATAATGCCATTTGAATCGGTAAATCAAGAAACAGCGTAAATGACAACACAAGCGCAAGAAATACTCCTAATATAATCACAATTTCAGGTATTGTTGGTAACCTTACTTCCTTCATGCATAATCCCCCTAGTTAAAAACATTAGTAAAACGTTTACATTTAGTACTGTTGTAACGTATATTACTAGACTTCCTCATCCCCAAGCTTGCAACATTTAGTCCATACGTCCTTGTATAGACTCTAAATATTACAATTTTCCTTTTATTGTTTATCAAAAAGCTCTTCCCCAGCAATTCCTGGTTTCGTCATTTCAAAAGGATTTAAAATAACATCGAGCTCTTCTTCTGTTAATACATCATTTTGCAAGCAAAGCTCTCGAACAGACTTACCTGTTAAGATGGCTTCTCTCGCAATACGTGCAGCTGGTTCATATCCAAGATGTGGGTTCACTGCAGTAATAATACCAACGCTTTTTTCCACATACTCTTTCATACGGGCTTCGTTTGCTTGGATTCCTTTCAAGCAGTGATCTGTAAATGAACGGAATCCATTGTTCATAATGCTAATTGATTGAAGTAAATTAAAAACAAGTACTGGCTCCATAACATTTAATTCAAACTGACCTGCTTCAGAAGCTAAGCAAATGGTATTGTCGTTTCCAATCACTTGGAACGCAATTTGGTTGATAAGTTCTGGCATAACAGGATTTACTTTACCTGGCATGATTGATGAACCAGGTTGACGGGCAGGAAGGTTAATCTCATTTAAACCTGCTCTTGGACCTGAAGCCATTAGACGAAGGTCATTCGCAATTTTAGACATGTTCATCATACATACTTTAAGAGCTGCTGACACTTCTGTATAAGCGTCAGTATTCTGCGTTGCATCCACAAGATGATCTGCTGTCACAAGAGGTAAATCACTAATACGTGCTAAGTGTTTCACAACAGATTTAATGTATTTCGGATTTGCGTTTAATCCTGTTCCAACGGCTGTTGCTCCCATATTTACTTCGTAAAGGTGCTGACGAGATTGCTTAATTCGCTTCATATCGCGCTCTAGAACACGGCTATACGCTTCAAACTCTTGACCAAGTCGAATTGGCACAGCATCTTGAAGGTGTGTTCGACCCATTTTAATCACAGAATCAAACTCTACCGCTTTTTTCTTGAATACCCCTTTCATGTACTCCATCGTTTCAAGGAGCTTTTCAAGCATTTTTAATGTAGAAATATGAATAGCTGTTGGAAAAACATCATTTGTTGACTGTGACATATTCACGTGAGAGTTCGGGCTTAAATGATTGTACTCTCCTTTATTGTGACCTAAAATTTCGAGTGCTCTATTTGCAATTACTTCATTGGCATTCATATTCATAGATGTCCCTGCTCCACCTTGAATGGGGTCAACAATAAACTGATCATGCCACTTGCCTTCTAGAATTTCATCTGCTGCTTGAACAATAGCATTGCCAAGCCCTTCATAGAGACGTTTCACATCCATGTTCGCAAGAGCTGCAGATTTTTTCACAACGGCTAATGCTTTAATCATTTCTTCATGAATACGGTATCCTGTAATTGGAAAGTTTTCTGATGCACGAAGCGTTTGAATTCCATAATAAACATTTTCCGGTATTTCCTTTTCACCAAGGAAATCACGCTCAATTCGATATTTTTGGTCATTTTTCTCCATAACTTTCATCAAGTTTCCCCACTTTCTTTGCCTCTTTTTATTTTGAGCTATAGTTGGTATTTCTATCTTCTTTTAACAATGAAAAACCCTACTTCCTCAAAAACATATTAGTTAAAAAAACGATCACCCATTTTTATCAGGTCAGGTAACAACCGTTTATAAGACTACATAGTCGTTTTCCTGAATTTGTTGTAGATCATTGGCTATGGGTGTTTCCATCATTTTTTTTACTTGGTCCAAATTATTTGTCTTCCCTAGTACCCACATCAGTTTCGTGACAATCGCTTCTGTATTCATATCCCTTGAGGAAATAATGAATTTTTTAGAAATCTTTCTTCCAACTTCATACCTTTGTAAGTCAGTCCCCTCCTCAAGACATTGAGTTGTAATCACAACTGCAATCCCAGCTTCTATTAGTTCATTTATCTTTGGAAGGAGATTTCTCTTTTCAAATGGAATCCCTCCATTTCCGTAACTCTCTATTACTACACCTCGAAAAGACTGTTTGATATAGTCAAAAACCTCTGGTGTTATTCCAGGAAAAAGCTTCAATACAAACACATTACTACATATTGAAGTATCCAACTTTAAGGGACCGCTCTTACTTACCGGGATATTTGTTAAATAAACTACCTCTGAACCCTCTATACGAGCGATGTAGGGATAGTTAATACTCATAAAGGCATTATAACTTTTCGATCTTACTTTAACCGCTCGCGTTCCACTAATCACCTTTCCATCAAAAACAACATAAACTCCACAAACATTCTCACAAGCGAACCTAATCGCATCTACCATATTTTTCTTCGCATCAGTTCCGTCAAAATCAATAGGAACCATAGATCCCGTTATGATTACCGGTTTTGCTAAGCTTTGTAGTATATAGGACAGTGCCGCTGAGGTATACCCTAAAGTATCCGTCCCATGGGTAATTACAAACCCATCATACTGGTCATATTTGTTATAAATGGTTCGAGCAATTTCCAGCCAGTATTCCGGTTGCATATTTGTACTATCTAAATTCATCAAATTAATACTATGGAGCAATAACTCTTCGTTATTTTCAGGTAAATAACCGACCAAATCCTTATCTGTAATCCCTGGTGTTAGTCCATCCTTTCCTTGAACTGAAGCAATAGTGCCACCTGTAGCAAGTAAAAGTATTCTTTTCATAAAGGCCACCTTTCTAATCCCTACGTAAGTAATTTATTTTCCTTCTAACTTGTTGAGGTATAATAGAAGTTTTTCATAAAATTGCGCGTACTTTTTCCAAAAAACTCAATACACATGTACGCTAAACGCGTACAATTATGCATAAATCCCAAATTTTTTGATAGTTTTAAAAAAAACATTTATTTTAAACCCTTTTTTAGAAAAACACTTTGAATTCAAGGAAACAGAATCTTGTCATTAAGGGCATTATGTTCTATTTTTTCATTAAATTATTTGGCGGGGGTTATGTCATAGGCAATAGGTGTTGTCATGATCTTTTTCACCTTTTCAGGTTCATTTGTCTGACCTAATGCCCACATTAATTTTGGAATAATCGCTTCTGTATTCATATCCCTTGTACGAATTATCATGTCCTCTGGCACTTTCCGGCCAACCTCGTACAAGCCCAAATCTTCACCTTCTTCGAGAACTTGGGTTGTAAAGACCACCGTAATACCTGAATTGATAAGTTCATGAATTTTTTGGACTAAGCTTCTTTCTTGAAAGGGGATTCCACCAGTTCCAAATGTCTCAATAACGATCCCTTTGTATAATTTCTTTATGTAATCAAAAAGTTCAGGTTTAGTTCCTGGATGCAGTTTTAATAATAAGACATCAGGGCAGATAGAAGAATTAAATTTAATTTTCTTATCTTTTGCTAAATGAATCTTCCTTTGATATGAAACCTCTGAATTATTCACACGGGCAATATACGGGAAATTAATACTTTCAAATGCATCGTAGCTTATCGTCCTTAATTTGACTACTCTTGTACCGATGATTACCAATCCACCAAAAACAGTAAAGACACCACCTACATCTTCACACGCAAATCGAACGGCATCGCTAATATTTTTCTTAGCATCAGTCCGCTTGTAATGAATTGGAATTTGAGACCCTGTTATTACAACAGGCTTGGCAAGGTTCTGTAACATATACGAAAGGGCTGCGGACGTATAAGCCATTGTATCTGTTCCATGAGTGATAACAAATCCATCATACATATCATAATGTTCGTTAACTGCTTCAGCTATTTTAACCCAAGATTCTGGTTGCATATTTGTACTATCTACATTCATTAAGGTTTTACTTTCGACCTTATATCTATCATATTGTTCAGGCAAATAACTCACTATCTCCTCGGCGGGGATTTCTGGATATAGCCCTTCTTTCCCTAGTACAGATGCAATAGTACCTCCAGTAGTTAGCAAAAGTATTTTTTTCATGCGCATTCCCCTTTTGTGAATTATTAAGACATAATAAAGTTCGCCATCTCTTGTTTTCTAATAGTAACAAGACATGATATCATAAAAATACTAACGAAGTTAACTTTTATAAGTATTAAGTCTAAGACATTTCAAACATAAAATTTAAAAGCTATTACTACCTTTTTTGAATCCGCTTCCATTCAACAGCTCTGAAAAATACGCGTTTTGAGAACTTATATTTTAATTATATAGAATTATCAGTAAAATCGCAAGATTTTTTATTCATTACGCAAACATTTTGCCTTTTCAAACCTGCATCTATCAATAATCAATGTTATAATAGAAAAGATAATTTAGGAGGATACGAAACATGTTAACACGATTAGCTGAATTAAGGAAAAGTAGAAGGTGGACAATGCAGTATATATCTGATCAGCTTGGAATTGCAAAAAGTACTTATGCAGGATACGAGTCTGGATACCGTGAACCATCACTTGATACGATCAAAAGGATTTCAGAATTATATAAAACATCAGTTGACTATTTATTAGAAAGAACAGATGATCCATCCTTCAATCCTAAACAAGTAAAGATAAACTTCCCTGTGGAATTAACAGATAAAACCCAATTGGTTAAAATTCAACTGGCAATTGACGAAAAAATCATCTCTCCTGAAGAATTTTATCATTTTATTGCGTTTATACGAGCAAAACGGGAGATTGAGCAAAACGGACTTTAAATGATAGATAGAATAAAAGAATCTTTCATTTTAAGCATAAGGTATGTAAAAACATAAACAGCCCAAAATAAATTCTGGAATTAAAGAATAGCAAACATATAGAAAAAACACTCAACAAATTTCTTACTTTAGACTTTCTAATGCACCAAATAGTGACCGTCAAACTCTCAAAATTTTGATGTACCTTTCCTCTATATGGTCCCTTCAAAAAATCCTTTAGTAAAATAAACCTCTTGTTGACTCACTCCCGGTGTTTGTCAAGATAGTTGTCGTATTTTACTTGTTTAGTAGTGTTGTTATTTTCATTGGATTTAAAGCCACTTGCTGATGAGCACTCCAATCTCTTGTTGAACGCGACCACCGTTCTGGATGCTTCTGTTTGGCTTGTTCGTAGACTTCTTTTCTGTTTTTAAGCACGTCAAGATAAACACCTGTATGACATTGTTCTGGCGTTACGAAGTAACCATCTTTAATATTAGAATTTTGGTAAAGCATCCACGGCATCCGCCAAATCACTATAAGAATCCTTCAAATACCTGCTTGTTGTAGCAATATTACTATGACCAGCCAATCTTCTAACCTTTTCAATATCGTTATTTGCAGCCTTTAACATCCATTTGCAAAACGTATGACGGAAGACACATTTATATACAAAAAATCCTCGATTGCGAGTATCAACAAGGTTCAAATTAGGTATAATTTACCACTGTGCTTTAATGCCTTAATTTATTAGAATTCATACGAAACCCTTTAACTTTTATTCGACAAAAATAATGTTTAAACAAGTGGTTTTGTTCTACAAGAAAAGCGAGTAGCATTAGCTACTCGCTTTTTTAAGCATTGGAACTTTAACGAAAACGGAATCAGTGGAACAATTATTGATTAAACACACAAAAAAGAAGCACCTCACATCCGATGCTTCTTTTTTTGAATAGCTAATGTTAGCTTTTTAAAGAGAATCTTGGATACATGGTATATTCCGGATTAATCAAAACAACATCCACTATGTAATGATAATTTTGTTGTAGGTGCGGCACGATCCGATCATGCACTTCCCTCACGATTTCCCCATAAATGCTACGATTATTTTCATAAAAAACTTCTTCTACATCTTTCACAACAAAAATCCACATTCGTCCATGCCCCTGGACTTCCAGGTTAATAAAATCTAAAAATATCGTCTTATGAAAGTATGTATTGTCCATATACTGAATCTCAAATCGCTTTTCCAACAAAGGTTTTTCTAGTGTTTCTGGATATTCTCTAAGCATCACTCCATTAATACTTTGTATTTTTGTCCTCCTTATCGTTCGATAAGCTAAATGTAATTCGTATTTTAAAATTCAGCAAAAGGATAAAATTGAGCTTTATAGATAAAAAGCGACCTAATAACAGTCATATCTCTAGTGATATGACTGTTATTAGGTCGCTTTTAGAGTTAGTCTTAAAAGTGGACACGTCGAAATGAGAATAAAGATATAATATAGATAATTTAATTAAAGGACGTGTTCAAATGGGGAAGCACCATACTCGAGAGTATAAAGAATATGTATCAAAA
>NZ_JAIQUM010000113.1 GCF_020075705.1 Metabacillus rhizolycopersici
TTCGTCGGATCTTTACGGGCAGTTATCTCCCACTTATCTTCTTTGCTTCTCTCGAATCTTGAAGTCGGAGTTTTACTGCCCGTTAAGGTGGGATAAATAAGTTGTTTGGAATTGCATCATAATCTGTCATTGAACAGGCCATGTAGGTTCTATGTCTCCATCAAATAGTTTTTGCACCAGAACCTGAAAAAGGATCTTCAAATCGAAGATCCTTTAGCTAATTAATTATTTATTTTTGAATGTTGAACCAATTCGTGATTTATAAAACATGAAATCATTGTTCGATACACTTCTTCGATAATATTGGGATTTACATTATTTTCATTAGCAACGTTTCGAACCTTTTCAATTACTGCATCTACTCTTTTCGGTGCTTTAACATCTTCAGTATCTTTTTTGAATTTAGCAGCTTGTTCAACAAACCTACTTCTTTCACTAATTAATTTAACGTATTCCGACAGAATTCCCCTTCCTCAAGGAATGCGAAGGGCGTAGCCCAATGAGTAGGGAGGGGATGATTGTCGGTTGGCGTTAGCCAAAATGTTTATTTTTCAGAACGTTTGTGCTATACTGGAGTCAAACATGCTCTTTGAAAACTGAAGATATGAGGTTTCGACAGGAAGAACGCTCTGTCGTGTAAAATCTTCAAGCCATCAAAGAACTAGCCAACGTGCTAATCTTTGTAGGGCAAGGTCGTGTCCGAATTTACGCCTGTGGAGACCATGTAAGACTTGTTAGATCATTCTGATAAGCAATGGTCATTGAATCAGGAAGCCCCTTCTTCAACGAAGTAAGGAGGGGTCGTTCACCAATTTGATTATCAAGCTTATCAATATTTTCTCTTACCTCTTCTATGCTCTTACACTCTCTCATCTAAACAGTCTCCTCTCTACTAAGCTATTGATAATTCAATTTAATTATAATCGTTTACATCTATTGCACTCAAGAACCCAGTCATATCAAAGCTTAAAAATAGATCGAAAATCTTCCTTTACAGTTCGGAAAAGTGAATTTTGTGAACAAAAAGATTAACAAAGAGTTGAGTAGATCCCTTGCATCAGAACTGACTTATCATTACCATCTTAACTACTGCCTACTTGGGACTATCTTGCTTTTATTACTTTGACCTAAACACCATTTCCTCTCTGTCTTACCAGTGCATTCGTGTTTGTTTTAGTCTCCAGTATCGTGTTAGATGAAGATACCCTATGACAGCATTTTTTCCTTTATAGCCTTTAAGGGACGATAGCTGGGTTCCCACATTGCATCGCGGACAGCCTGAGCAATATCATCTGGTTTTACGCGAGCGACACCGTCAATTATTGCGGCTTTAACAACTTCTATCGCCACTGTTTCAGAGATTGTACGAAGATTCTCTACTTGCGGTAATAGAGGCGCCCCCGGTTGGCTTACATCAATCATGTTTGCTACTGCATCAGCAGCTGCTGTGAACATGCTATCAGTAATCAAGAGAGCTTGGCATACAATCGTTCCAAGACCAAGACCTGGGAAAATAAGAGCATTGTTAGATTGTCCGATTGCATATACCGTGTTATTGTACGTAACAGGTGCAAACGGACTTCCAGTCGCCACAAGCGCTCGTCCCTCTGTCCAATTAATTAAATCAACCGGCTTTGCCTCCGCCAATGAGGTTGGATTTGACATAGGCAAAATGACAGGTCTCTCGACGTGGGATGCCATCTCTTTCACAATCTCTTCGGTGAATGCTCCAGCAACTGTTGAAGTACCAATTAAGATGGTTGGATGTACTTGTTGAACTACCTCCGTAAGTCCAATCTCACCGTTAGAGCTATCGCGTTTCCAATCGGTCACCTCTCCGATTGGCCGTGCATAAGGTTGCTGGAAATCGTGTAATGTATCCATATCGTCAGTAAGTAAACCAAATCGATCGATGCACCAAAACCTGCGATTAGCCTCGGCTTTCGATAAGCCGTCACGCACCATAGCGTCACGTATTTGGTCAGCGATTCCAACTCCAGCAGTGCCTGCACCAAATACTACAATACGGTGTTCACGTAAAGGAATACGTGAGGCACGTACTGCTGCCAATACTGCTGCCAGTGAAACTGCCCCCGTCCCTTGTATATCATCATTAAATGTGCAGACTTTATCACGATACTTGCCTAAAATATTTCGTGCGTTACTTGAGCTGAAGTCTTCCCAGTGAAGTAAAGCATTTGGAAATATTCTCGCTACTGTAGTCACGACTGTGTCTATAAACGCATCATACTGCTCGCCTTGAATTCGCGGATGTCGATTACCAATATAGAATGGGTTATTAAGTAGGTCTTCACGATTCGTACCTACATCCAATACAACAGGCATAACACAGCTTGGATCAATACCTGCTGCTGCAGTATAGACCGCAAGCTTGCCGATGGCAATGTTGATCCCTCCAACTCCCCAGTCACCGATTCCCAAGATACCTTCTCCATCAGTGATTACGATTAACTTGATATCATTTGAATTAGCCCCAAAGTTGACAAATGCTTCTTCAATACCATGGAGATCGTGAATTGATAAGTAAACTCCGTGTGGACGCCGATATTCATGGCTATAACGCTGAATTGCCTCTCCGACTGTCGGCGTATAAACAATCGGCATCATCTCACTTAGATGATCAGTGAAAAGTCGATAAAACAAAACTTCATTACGGTCATGCAAGGCAGACAAACATAAATTCTTGCTCAAGTCGTTGGGCTGAGACCGGTATTGCTCATAAGCACGATGAGCCTGTTCTTTCAAAGTCAATACAGCTGGCGGCAGCAGACCCGTTAATCCTAACTGTTTTCGCTCCTCCTGTGTGAATGCGACTCCTTTGTTCAACAACGGTGTTGACAATATCTCCGCACCTCGCATAGCTGTTTCAAATTCCCCATTAGGAGAAACGATAAATTTACACATATAATCCCTTCCCTTTTTACATAAGACTTTTATTAATCATCAACTGTGACTTCATTTTGAACGTTTAAGGAGGTGTTTTGCACAATTGCTTTTCCATCAAAATCATGTATGAGAATTACTCTCTACCAAACAGCGCGGCCCCAGAAATACCTGGGTTTGTCATCTCATAAGGATTTAAAATAAGATCAAGTTCTTCCTCCGTTAACACATCATT
Organism: Metabacillus rhizolycopersici; assembly: GCF_020075705.1. The sequence goes on from NZ_JAIQUM010000113.1 coordinate 3,140, forward strand.
CAATAGGCATAGTTCACGCACGGATTTACCTTCTATAATAGCTTCCCGTGCGATACGTGCTGCCACTTCATACCCAATATGTGGATTAACAGCAGTAATAATCCCTACGCTTTTTTCCACATACTCTTTTAGACGGTCTTCGTTTGCTTCAATACCTGCCAGACAGTAGTCTGTAAAGGCACGGAATGCATTGTTCATAATGCTGATGGATTGAAGCAAGTTAAAGACAAGCACTGGTTCCATTACATTTAGTTCCAGCTGGCCTGCTTCAGAGGCCAAGCAAATTGTATGATCATTGCCGATTACTTGGAAGGCCACCTGGTTAATCATCTCTGGCATAACCGGATTTACTTTTCCTGGCATGATCGATGAACCTGGCTGGCGAGCCGGCAATGTGATTTCGCCAAGTCCAGCACGAGGGCCAGAAGCCATTAAACGTATGTCATTCGCGATTTTAGACATATTCATCATACATACTTTCAACGCAGCAGAGACTTCTGTATAAGCATCTGTATTTTGTGTCGCATCAACAAGATGCTCCGCACCAACAAGTGGAAGACCGCTAATATCCGCCAAATACTTAGCCACACTTTCGATGTAGCGAGGGTCTGCATTTAAGCCTGTTCCCACCGCTGTTGCTCCCATGTTCACTTCATATAAATGCTGGCGTGATTGTTTAATACGCTTAATATCACGCTCCAACACACGGCTGTATGCTTCAAACTCCTGACCAAGACGGATCGGCACGGCATCTTGAAGGTGTGTCCGCCCCATTTTAATCACATGGTCGAATTGTTGTGCCTTTTTCTTAAAGACATCAAGCATATACTGCATCGTATTTAACAATTTTTCGAGTAAATTAAGGGTGGCGATATGAATCGCGGTTGGGAACACATCGTTTGTTGATTGAGACATGTTCACATGGCTGTTTGGACTTAAATTAAGAACATAGTCCCCTTTCTCTTTTCCAAGCAATTCGAGTGCACGGTTAGCAATGACTTCGTTCGCATTCATATTCATTGATGTACCTGCACCGCCCTGGATTGGATCCACGATAAAATGATCGTGCCATTTGCCTTCGATCACTTCATCTGCTGCCTGAACAATCACTTTACCAAGTCCTTCGTACAAACGTTTAGTATCCATATTTGCTAAAGCCGCTGCTTTTTTCACGATAGCCAACGCTTTAATTAAGTCTTCATGAATACGATAGCCTGTAATCGGAAAGTTTTCGACCGCACGCAATGTTTGGATACCATAGTATGCATGCACAGGTACTTCTTTTGATCCTAAGAAATCTTTTTCAATACGTACGTTATGATTTATAGTGATTGTTGACATGGTGTTTCCTCCTTTATTTTACTATCAGAATTTATATCTTAAGGATGATAGTATAAGAAAAACTAAGGCTTTCGCCATTAGGACTTAGCTATAATCCAAGTTTTCTAATCAACTAGTTCATGCTACGTCTGATTGTTTAAATGAATCAACGTAATGGTTTGCTTTTTCTTGGTCAAATTCACCTTCCCACTTTGACATGACAATCGCCGCTAATGAGTTCCCCACGACATTAACCGCTGTTCTTACCATATCTAAAATACGGTCGATACCGGCAATAAACGCAACCCCTTCCAGCGGCAGTCCCATAGCACCAAGCGTTGTTAAAATGACAACAAATGACGCCCCGGGAACGCCGGCCATTCCTTTTGACGTTAACATTAATACTAGTAATAACGTAATCTGTTGTGTAATTGATAGATTAATACCATACATTTGTGCCACGAAAAGTGAAGCAAGTGCTTGATAAATTGATGAACCGTCTAAATTAAACGTATAGCCTGTTGGAATAACAAAAGAAGTAATGGATTTCGGACATCCGAATTTTTCCATTTTATCCATAAGCCTTGGTAATACAGCCTCTGAACTTGCCGTTGTAAATGCCAAAATCAGTTCGTCTTTTAACACTTTTATGAGAACAAAAATGCTTGTCCCGGACATTTTCGCAATAATCCCAAGAACGACGAACACAAAAAATACCATCGTCACATAAACAGCAAGCACTAATTTCCCTAAAGGAATTAATGTTCCAATACCAAATTTAGCAACGGTTACACCAATCAGTGCAAACACACCAAACGGGGCAAACTTCATCACTTGGTTTGTCACCCAGAACATTGCTTCTAATACACCTTCAAAAAAGCCAAGGACAGGTTTTCCTTTTTCTCCTATTGCCGCAATTCCTAGACCAAACAACACAGAGAAGAAAATAATCGGCAACAAGTCAGCCTGAGCCATGGATTCAAATATGTTTTTCGGAACAATATGGACAATCGCTTCTGCAAATCCCTGGCTTTCAGCTGTTTTCGTCGTTTCTTCATATTTTGAAATATCACTTTTTTCAAGATTGCTTGTATCTAAACCAGAACCCGGGTGGAACAAGTTTGCCGCCAGTAATCCAATAGCAATGGCGATAGTGGTGACAATCTCAAAATAGAGAATGGTCTTCCCGCCTAATTTTCCTAGTTTTTTAATATCGCCAACTCCTGCTATTGAGACTACTAATGCAGAAATGACAATCGGGACGACAATCATCTTAATTAAATGAATAAAAATGTCGCCAATCGGCACCATAATGGCCATAGCTGTTTCATTACCGTGAAATACAGCACCAACAACAATACCTAGTATAAGTGCAACAAAAATTTGTGTAGCTAATCCAAACTTTTTCATTTAAATTCCTCCCTATGCCATTGTTTTTGTTAACGCTTTCATCATTACGATTGTCCTTAGTTTACAATCAGCCCTACTAAAACCTACTGAAACCTACTGAAACCTACAAGGGCAAATGGGAAAATTAAAAATCTCAGTCAAAACCCTTTCCTCTTTTTTACCATTTCAGTACAATGTGTTATGTTTTTAAATAGTGATTGAGGAGGAACCGTCTTGAAAAAGCGTATATGGATTTTACTACTGATGATGATTGCGGTGCCTCTTGCTGGTGAATTCAAGTTTTATCCATTCGACGATACATTCAGAGTCAGTATGGGGACGCCCGTCTTTTTCTTGTTTTTGCTGTGGTGGAGGGGGATTCATCCGAATATTGCAGGTATTTTAACGGGGTTGAGTGTGTTTGTTTTTCGTTTTTTGCTGGCTGTTGGGATTCGAGACATATCTGTTGAGGAAGCGATGTATCTTCATTTTCCCGCCTTCTTCTATTACGTAATGTACGCGTTCATATTTCATTGGATGAAATTGAACGAACGGCACGATCGACCGTTTATGATCGGTCTTTTAGGGGTAGGGATCGAGCTTTTTGCAAGCGTATCGGAAATGGCGACCCGTTCTTTCCTGGCAAATCAGGACATTTCCTTGCTTGCCTTTGAACAACTCGTTTTCATCGCCTTTATTCGAAGCTTTTTCGTTCTCGGCTTTTTTAATATTTTAAAGATTAGAGAAGCAAAATTCGCAGAAGAAGAGCAGCGCAGGCAAAAGGAGAAAATGCTGCTTTTTATTTCAAATTTGTATGAAGAATCGGTTCAACTGAAGAAAACGATGCAAAATGCGGAAGAAATCACCCGCATGTGTTATGATTTTTATCGCCGGTTAAAATCAGGGGAGAAAGGCGGCGGTGATGCGCAAACGGCGCTGCAGATTGCCGGTCTCGTGCATGAGATCAAAAAAGATAACCAGCGGATTTATGCGGGGTTGTCGGAACTCATGTCCTCCGAAAATCTGCAGGATTATATGAATATCGAACAGCTCGGTAACATCATGATCGTGTCCAATAGACGATATGCAGAGTCCCTTCGTAAAGATGTTTCATTTTCCTTGCATGTAGATGGGGACCATCCGCCCTACCATGTATATATGGTATTATCATTAATCAATAATTTGTTGGCCAATGCCGTGGAAGCCATTAAAGAAGAGGGATACGTATCTCTGCATGTGAAAAGGAAAGATCAATTCGTGGAGTTTTGCGTTAGTGACAATGGCCCCGGCATTGCACCGAAGCTGAAGGAAGTCATTTTTACAGAAGGCTTTACAACGAAATTTGATGCGGCAGGAAACCCTTCGACGGGTATCGGTTTATCGTATGTGAAACAAACTGTTGAAAAATGGGGAGGACATATCAGGCTTATGGATAACTATAAAGAAACCGTATTTATTGTAGAACTTCCGATGAATACGATGAAAGAGAAAGGGTTAGCGAGATGAATTATTTCATTATAGATGACGATCCTGCCATTCGAGCAATGCTTACAGATATGATTGAAGATGAAGATTTAGGAAACGTGGTGGGAGAAGCGGAGGACGGATCGTTAGTGGATAATGGCTTGTTGTCTTTAAAAAAAGCAGACGTTGTCTTAATTGATTTGCTCATGCCAATAAGGGACGGAATTGAAACGATCCGAGCTCTTGCTGATCGATTTCAAGGAAAGTTTGTGATGATTTCGCAAGTAGAAGCGAAGGAACTGATTGGAGAGGCGTATAGTTTAGGGGCGGAATACTACATTACAAAACCGCTGAACCATCTTGAAATTGCAGGCATATTAAAAAAAGTAAACGAGCGGTTGCTGTTGGAACAATCGATCCGGGGCATTCAAGAATCGTTAAACTTATTTACAGGCCACCCGCAGTCTCCGTTCGTGTCCTCCTCTCATACAAAAACTATTATGGAAGCTGGGCGTTCCTTAATTTCCGATTTAGGCATGATTGGAGAAGGGGGAAGCGAGGATTTACTAAAAATTTTAGGATTCCTCCAAAATGAAAAGCAAAGACTCGGTTCTGCCTACACGTTTCCATCTTTAAAGGAAATTTTTGCAGGCATCGCTGCTGAAAAGCTGGGAGATCAAGCGAAAGAGGCCGAAATCCAGAAAGAAATGAAAGCTTCTGAGCAGCGAGTCCGCCGCGCTCTTTACCAGGCGCTCATTCATATCGCTTCATTAGGATTGACGGATTATATGAATCCAAAATTCGAAGCCTATTCTTCCACATTTTTTGATTTCTCGGAAGTCCGCAAGAAAATGCTGGAGCTAGAAGACAATAGCGAAAAAGCAAGCAACCAGAGCCGGATAAACATGAAAAAGTTTATCCAAGCGTTGTTTATGGAAGCGAGACAGCTGGTGGAATAATGAACTCTGTATAGTGAACCTTCAATCAGTGGGGGTTTTGTTCATCTCCCACTGATGGTTAGTAGGTCCACAGGATGTGGGTCACGCAGAGGTTGCCACAGGACGTGGCTGTCTTAGTCTGTGTTCCTTATTTTTCATAATTATTCGGAAAAAAATTACAGATTATATTCTTATAGTGATAGGTAAGCTTTTGAAATTATCGCCAGCTTTTCCCCCACTTCACACCGTACGTGCGACTTTCACCGCATACGGCGTTCCAACTAATCCAATTCAATTTAATCATCAACACTTTATGTGTCTCAATTCTTCCGTTTCAATAAGTCGGTGCCTCCCGTGGGAGATGAACCTCTTTTAGTCTTACGAGAACCTTATTAACCGATAAAGACTTGCCTTACATGATTAAATGATTCTTCATTAGTCTAGTGGCTATCCCTCCATGTTGATTAGACATTTCATTGGTACTGTGCCACCACTTTCACTGATATGAAGAAAAGTTATACAGTCGCTATTCTCACGACTATTTTCCTTTTCAACGCTTCACCGAGAGTAGGCTCTCCGCGGAAAATGTTGCTTACTATCTTTGCGGGTATTGCTCAATTTGAGAGAGATTTAACTTCTGAACGAACAAAGGAAGGAATTTTAGCTGCAAGGAAACGAGGTAAACTTCCAGGAGGACCAAAAGCTGATGAGGAAAAGATCCAGTATGCCTTATATCTTATGAAGCAAGGGCTTAGTCGAAAGGATGCTGCTGAGAAAGCCGGTATCTCTCGCATGACTCTCTATCGCAAACTACAGAAAGATAACTAGGACAATAAACTGATATAACTAATAAAAAAGTTACGGATAACCCTAAGGCAAATATTAAGATACTACTCTTCCCAAATTTATCTCCTAAAAATCCACCAATCGGCCGCATCCAAAGCATTAATACAGTAACTTTACCTACGAGTTTTGGAACAAATAATAACATCAATGGAATTATTTATGAACAAAAGTTAGCAGATAGCTAAAAAGTGCTTTTTTAATTTTGTTCAGCAATCGCGCCAGATTGTGGAAAAAGGGATTGTTTGACTTAGACATGAATAATATGGAAATTAAATAAATCGTCGCATTTACATCACAACGTATTTTACTTAGACTATAAAAGTCAGAAAATTACCAATGTTATTATACTATCTTTATGATTACCAAATAACAAAGGGGAGAGAATCATGAGAAAGAAAATATGTATTATAGGCAGTGGCACAGCAGGTTTACAGCTGGCTTATTCTCTTAAAGAAGAATTTGATGTGACTGTTATTCACTCAAACTCTTCGGATAAGATCCGAAATGGACGAATTATGTCTACCCAAGTACACTTTGGCTCAACAAGAACCCGAGAAAATCGCTTTAAAATGCCAAAATGGGAAGATAAAACTCTTCTTAAGAGTATCCATATGACGATTGGTAATCAAAAACTATTTGTTGGAAAGCTAAAAGAACCAGCATTATCTGTTGACCAGCGTTTTTACTTTTCACACTGTTTGAAGGATCTTAAAAACAAGGGTGTCTCTTTTCGACTTTTAAGGGTAAATAAAGATCAGATAGAAAGTTTGGTAGATGAGTTTGATTTAATGATTGATTGTACTGGGAAATCGGGCCCTCTTTTTCCATTTCCTATTGAAAAGGAGTTTTCTCCTTTCCAAGTGCCTCAACGAAAATGTATTGTTGGTTATTTTTTAGGGGTAAAGCCAAATAATCCCCTAGGTGTAAGCGTAACGGTTCTGCCTGAAATAGGTGAAATGTTTGAGATTCCTGCAATCACAGAACACGGGCCTGTTACAATATTGTTCATTATGGCAATTCCAGACAGAGAGTTAGATGTATTTAAAGAAATTAAGCATGTAAAAGAATTTACAAATCAAATGAAAATTGTAACAAGAAAATATTTCCAAAACATCCACGAACGTATCGAACAAGATATCTTTGCGCTTTCCGATGACAATGCCTTCCTTCGAGTTGCCATTAAGCCTGTAATTAGAAAACCTTACGTAACCTTTAAAAATAAACTAGTTGTTGGTTGTGGAGATAGTGTTTTTCTTAATGACCCCATTACTGGCCAAGGCTGTAATCTTTCTTCTTATTGTGCTGAAAAATTGTACGAAACTTTGATTCAATATAGACATTCAAACTGGGACATCCAACTTGGAGAGACATATTGGGATCGAACAAAAACATTTGTAAAAGAAGTAACAGAATGGACAAATGCAATGACTCAGGTACTACCACAGCATGTTGTTCAAGTCCTGTTAGCAGGCGCAGAAAATCAGAAAATCGCAGATGAAGTTGCAGAATGGTTTGCGGATCCACGAAAAGCTTATAAAGCTTTTTTTCAACCATCTAATCTACATTAAGCCTGTTTGGTTAAAGAAGAATAGAATATCAGAAAAAATCATTAAAAATTGATTAGATTAACTCTAGAAATGATATTTCTTGTATTCCTCAAACTAAAGAGAAATTCAAATGAAAAGTATAAAATTATTATTAGTGGTTTAACGAGATATTTGCAAATTTTCTTACTAATGTTCAATAGGCCGTAAAAAAATAGTTCTTTTCTCGTTCAGCAATCGGACGCGATTGCTGAACAATGAGCAGTCGCCTTTTTACTAAACCGATCAGAGTAGTTCTATAGATGATTGGATGTAAATAATTAAGAAACCCAGCTAATCTTCTCATGTGAAGGTAGCTGGGTTTTAAAGTTGGACGTGC
>NZ_JAIQUM010000114.1 GCF_020075705.1 Metabacillus rhizolycopersici
TTTCATGTTCGTATCCTCTACATAGAAATTGCGTGAATAAACCGTTGGATTCATGTTGTTGGGATAAGATTTTAATTCCTCTTTTTCGCATTTGCTTTTCTTTATCTTTCAATTCCCTTTTGATTTCGTTTCCTACAGATTTGAGCTGAGCGTTATATAATAACCACATATGTAATTCATTTTTTTGCATCACATCTAAGTCTTGGTCTAAAAGTTTTAGTAAAATAGGAAGAATAATGACCCTCTTAACTAATTCAATTTCCTTGGATTGAAGATAAGGTGCGGGAGTCATGATAGAATCACCTCACTAAAAGAACACTTGTTCTTAGTATCTTATTCATAATAACAGAATATTTGTTCGTTTTCAACGTATGAATATTTACAAATGATGATTTGATTGAAATGGAGGTTTATTAGATGTGTGGGCGCTTTACTCTCACGATTACGTTTGAAGAATTAGTAAAAAGATATGCGATTGAAGATCAGGGAACGCCTTTTCATCGTCCTAGATACAATGTGGCTCCTATGCAGCAAGTACCAGCGATAATCAATGATGGAAGTAAAAATCGTCTAGGAGAATTAAGATGGGGGTTAGTCCCATCTTGGGCTAAAGATGATAAATTTGCAGGAAAAACGATTAATGCTAGAGGGGAAACCTTGTTAGAAAAACCATCCTTTAAAAATCTAGTTTATCGAAAAAGATGTATTATCCCAGCGGATTCCTTTTTTGAGTGGATGAACGTTGAAGGGCAAAAAAGACCGATTCGATTTTTGAAAAAAGATAATAGTATTTTTAGTATGGCAGGACTTTATGATACTTGGATTAATCCAACAAACGGAGCAAAAATGAATACATGTACAATTATTACGACCACTCCCAATAAACTAGTTTCGCATGTTCATGATCGGATGCCTGTTATTTTGAAGAAAGAAGATGAACAAAAATGGCTGCAAAGAAATGAAGTAAATGTGAAAGAATTATTGAGATTACTAATGCCATTCCCTACTGAAGAAATGCTAGCATATCCAGTTTCTACACTGGTTGGAAATGTGAAAAATGAAGGTCCAGAATGCATTGAACGGATCAAAAAAATAAATTAAAAGTGTATTTCTACCTTAAAATGTAATTGTTGCTTTGAAATTAAGTTTGATCAAATAGCTACTTATAACCTTGATAAACGAACAAAAAGAAAAAGCATGTTTTGAAAAAAAGATTGAGCAAAACATGCTTTTTCTGAATTCAATTTAGTCATCCTTTTAATTTATTTCGACCGGTGTTTATTTATGAAGAAAACAGGGTTTAAATGAACGAAAGTATGACATATTAAGGGAAAGAACCATTTGGAAGGGAGAATTTTAGTGGATTATCTATCTCGCGAACAAATTATGAATGAATTACAACAATCCTTTCAACCATATTTAAATAAGTACGGAATTGAAGATATCGGTATTTTTGAAGAAGAAGGACAAGACGATCGCTACTATCTTGGATATACAACTCGAAAAGATGGCAAAACCCATCATATTCATCTGCCTTTTCAAAAAAATAGTGATGGTGGGTTATCCCCAATTGATAGTAAGTGGACGGTAGAATCAGACAATCCACTGGAAAAAGATCTTAAAGAATTTGAAGATCTAGATCATGTATTCCGCGAAATATACTAATAATTACTTAGATTACTTAGGTGAAGGGCATAGGAAAACCTCTTCACCTACAAATTTTTAAAAGTGTAAGCTGTACAATCCCAATGTTTGCTGCTCGTCGTTCGCTGGTCTTGCCGTCCTATTTTTTGCAACTCTTTTGCAACAAATTTGTTAAACCATCTGTGTTTCTATTTTTGTTATAAAGGCCCGATTGTGGAATAATACTTAGATTTAAACGACTTTATTGTTAAATTTTTAAGTGCGGTGAAGTATTTCACATTAAAAAATTAATCAATTTTATTTTAACCCCGTTCTAAAATCAGAATGGGGCTATGCGTGTTTAAGGTTTTAAAATTAAATAACTTTATTGTCACTTTACATTAATTGATTTTATGATTGAGATCATGTTTTAGTTATTCCGTTATAGGGCGCAAATCCGGAATAAATATCAGCACCCTTCTTGCGTATAAGGGACAGATTGTTGAAATATGGTAAGATGTAGATAGTTTTACTGTTAATATATTCCGTATGTAAAGTCGGTTAAACAATAAAGAAAGAGATGGAGATTTATGGAAAAGCAAAATTTATTCAAGTGGAAACATTATCAACCCGATATTATTCTTCTTACTGTCAGATGGTACCTACAATACAACTTGAGCTTTCGTAATCTTGTAGAAATGATGGAGGAACGAGGATTATCGATGGCTCACACGACCATTATGCGTTGGGTTCATCAGTATAGTCCTGAATTAGACAAGCAACTTCGCCATCATCTAAAACGTACAAATGATTTATGGAGAGTGGACGAAACGTATATCAAAGTAAAAGGGCAATGGATGTATCTGTATCGTGCAGTGGATTCTGAAGGAAACACCATTGATTTTTACCTAAGCAAAACAAGAGACCAAAAGGCTGCAAAGTGCTTCTTCAAGAAAGCTTTGCGTTCTTTTCATGTTTCTAAGCCTCGTGTCATCACTGTCGATAAAAATCCAGCTTATCCTGTAGCCATTCAACAGCTAAAAGACGAGCAAAAGATGCCTGAATGCATCCAAATGAGACAAGTGAAATATCTCAATAATATCGTAGAACAAGATCATCGTTTCATTAAGAAAAGAGTACGCTCCATGCTAGGATTCAAAACGTATGAAACTGCTATTTCAATAGTACGTGGCATTGAAGCCATGCATATGATGAAAAAAGGACAGGTTCACCAACAACAGGTGAAGTCTGTCCAAAATCGAAAAGAATTCATTGATAAACTGTTTGGCATCGCATCATAATCCGTAAGTTAGCAAGAAATTCATGTCCTATGTTTTTTTGAAATCATCTTTGCACCAGAACCGAAATTCATATGTGATGTTCCTTGATGAGAATTAAGCTGCACTATTTCCACGTAAGCGATCTAATAAAACCGCGGCAACAATTACTCCACCTTTGACAACAAGCTGCCAATAATAGTTAACGTCCATTAGAGTTAAGCCATTACTAATAACTCCCATAATTAATACCCCAATGATCGTTGCTTGTATCTTTCCTTTACCACCTGTTAAACTAGTTCCACCCAAAATAACCGCGGCAATTGCATCTAACTCATACATTTGACCTGCAGTTGGTTGACCAGAATACAACCTGCCAGCTAAAACGACCCCACCTAAACCTGCTAATAATCCACTTATGGAATAAACATTAATTAATGACTTCTCAACCTTAATGCCTGTTAATCGTGCTGCCTCTTCATTTCCACCAATTGCATAAATATGGCGGCCAAACATGGTATACTTTAAAACATAAAACATAACGACATAAACAAACAGCATGATATAGATAGGAGTTGGTATTCCGAAAATAGCTCCGCCACCAATGAATTTGAACGTTTCATTTTGTAAAACGATCGGATAACCACCACTAATGACATAGGCAAGACCACGAACATATGTAAAACTACCTAGTGTAACAATAAATGCTGGTAATTTCGTTTTAGCAGTGAAAAATCCATTTATTAGTCCTACTGCATACCCTATAGCCACACCTGATAGCATTGCAATAAAGGGGTTAACGCCTGCAGAAGAAACCATAACTGAAACAACACCAGATAAGGCAACTGTTGATCCGACCGACAAATCAATTCCACCAGTTAATATAACAATCGTCATTCCAGCAGCTAGCACGGCAATAATTGAAACCTGCTTTAAGACATTTAACATATTGGCGGTTTCTAAGAAATTAGGCGCTGTAAAAGAAAGTACGATACATAATAATATTAAAATCATAATCATGCCTAATCGATTCCATAACCCGTGAAGGACATTCCCAACATGAAGGCCTTCTCTTTGTGATATTGTTTGAGTATTTCCCTTCATTTTCTTTACTCCCCCTTAGTAGCTAAGTACATAATTTTTTCCTGTGTGGCTTCTTCTCTCGAGAGTTCTCCTGTTAATCTTCCTTCGCACATGACGAGGATTCGATCACTTACTCCTAAAACTTCCGGAAGCTCAGATGAAATCATTAAAACTGCCAAGCCATTTTCGGCAAGCTTAGAGACAATTTTATGTATTTCGGTCTTAGCACCAATATCCACGCCTCTCGTGGGTTCATCAAGCAGTAATACTTTCGGTGCGATGGACAGCCATCTAGCAATCACAACTTTTTGTTGATTACCACCACTTAAGTTCGATACCTGCTGTTCCGGTGAGGCAATTTTTATGTTTAGTTCTTTTATATAACTATCAGCGGTAGCATCCACTTCTTTCCAACTAACAATTCCTGCCTTAGTATGCTTTTTCAACTCTGCCATTAAAATATTCTCTTTTACTGACATAGATAAAAATAAACCTTGCTCTTTCCTGCTTTCAGGTACATGAGCAATTCCATTAGCAATTGCATCTATTGGGGATTGTATTTTAACAGACTTTCCATCTACGAATATTTCCCCACTTTTCAACTCAGATGCACCAAATAGAGCCCTAACTAACTCTGTTCTACCCGCACCTACAAGCCCTGCTAAACCAATAATTTCACCTGGATAAATTTTAAACGAAACGTTTTTAACAATGGTGTTATCAGAAACATTTTTCAGTTCTAGAATAGGGGAACTACTTTTTGAAAGTTTTTTAGGATCAGACGACTTATCTCGATTAAACAAATCTTTTAAATCACGACCTACCATTAGCTTCACAAGGTGATCGGGGTTTGTCTCTTCAATGGGGCCACTTGCAATCCACTCACCGTCACGTAAGACAGTAAATCTATTAGCTATCTTAAAGATTTCTTCCATTCTATGAGAAATATAAACGATGGCAACACCCTGTTTTTTTAAATCCTCAATAATATCAAATAGTTTCGTAATTTCTTTATCTGTTAAAGAGGCTGTTGGTTCATCCATGATAAGAACCTCTGCCTTAAAGGATAACGCTCGGGCGATCTCCACCATTTGTTGTTGAGCAACGCTTAGGGTTGAAACCAATTGGCGTGGATTAAGATTAGACCCCATTGAATCTAACACCTTTTGTGCACTTTTATGAACCTCGCCCCACTTAACCATTCCTAAACGATTTCTCGGAAATGTTGAACCCATTAAGATATTTTCACTAATCGTCAAATTTGGAGAAAGGTTTAACTCCTGATGAATGACACTTATTCCTTTGTTCCTTGCATCAACAGGATCCTTCCACAAAGTAGGCTGACCTTTAAAATAGATTTTCCCACCATTATTATCAGGTGTATGGATCCCTGCTAGAATTTTCATAAAAGTTGACTTTCCGGCTCCATTCTCGCCCATTAATGCATGTACTTCACCTGGATAAAGTTCAATTTTCACATTGTTTAATACGGTTACACGTGAGAACGTTTTACTAATCCCTTCCATATTCAACACTGGATTCTTATGACCATGTTGAACCTTCAATAACCTTTCTGTAACAGCCATACTTTTATCTCACCCCTTTTTTAATTTTTAAAAGGCTGAATAAGGGCTCTTTCCTTATCAGCCCTTTTGATTGGAGGAGGCTTACCACCCTTGGTAAGAATCTAATTTATCTTGAGTAACAAGTTTAACCGGAACTTTAATAAGATCATCTACATCTTCACCATTTTTCACTTTTATTCCAATTTCAACAGCCTTTTTCATCATTTCACTTGGTGATTGTGCTGAAGTCGCCTTAATAGTACTTCCCTTTTTTGCCATAGCTTCTGTCACTTCAGGAGCACCATCTACGCCTACAATGAAAAATTCATCTTTACGATCAGCTTGCTCTTGAGCAATTTCAACTCCGATTGCTTCAGGGTCATTGATAGCAAATACTGCGTCAATAGAGCCTGATGGATTAGCTTGTAAGATACTTTCCATAACTGTTAATGCCTTTTCACGATTTCCTTCGCCGTTTTGCTTCGCTAATATTTTAATTTTAGAATCTTTAATAGCATCCTCAAACCCTTGAATACGGTCTGTTACTGCTGAAACAGGAGGTCCATCAATAATAGCAATGTTTCCTTTTCCACCTAATTGTTCAATGACATATTCTCCAGCAAGTTTACCAGCTTGATAGTTATCCGATGTAACAGTAGCATCGACACCACCTTCAGCATTCGTATCTACAGCGATTACAGGAATACCAGCGTCTTTTGCTTGTTGAACAGCTGCTGCAATTCCTTTTGTATCAACAGCATTTAATAAAATAACATCTACTTTTTTTGTAATGAAGTTTTCAATTTGAGAAGTTTGTTTTGCGAGATCATATTCAGCACTTTCAACAAAAACATCTGCACCTAATTCTTTCCCTGCTTCTTCAACTCCTTTTGACATTGCAACAAAGAAAGGATTGGCCAAAGTACCTACAGTTAATCCGATAGTTAACTTTTTGTCACCTTTTTGCTTTTTGTTATCATTCGTAGATTCACTTGATGATTCACTAGCGCTACTACAGGCAGTCATCACAGCCATTACAAGCATTACAACCAGTATTAATAGAGTTCTTACATTTTTTTTCATTATGATCCCCCTAATTTTTATAGACTTAAAAGATTACTTAAAGGAAGTTAGATATTGTTACCGCTTTCAGTTTTAATTACATCACCTCCTTAAAAAACATTTTTAGGTTGAGCAAACAGATCTATAATCCTTTCTGCTAGTCTATTACTGGTATAAATCTACCAGTAAGCGTTTTCGTTTTTTGAAAATAAAATCATTTCATTGATTATTTTCGGAGTTTTATATGATTGTTTTTGATTGTTTATGCACGTTTTTGGTTGTTTTTTGTTAATTCAGATTATATTACGGGTGTTTTAAATTGTCAATAATGCCGTATTTAACCAAAAAATATATAGATATAATGAAATATTTAATATTCAAATGGAAGGACTCACACATAGTGGTATCTATTCAATGATTCTTGGTAATCTTTTCTATATACAAAAGAGCTTACTTCTTATGCTTATTTATTATATTGATAAAGGGGTGGCTAAAAATTTAACTAAAACTATTTTGTTACCATTAGTAACTAGAGCTATTTATGAAGGTAAAAAAATCAAATTGTCATTTTAAGAACTACGTTTGGAAAATTGACCACAAAAAAAAGCTGATACTCAAAAAAGTCTAAATTAGACATGAGTCAGCTTTCATTACTTGCTTTAAACGATAACGATCAGGTAAGACAGTAACTAGAAGTTTTCTTATTACTTTACGATAATAATTTCAGTTTTCTTCTTATATTTTTCAAATTTTATGGTATCTTTTTCATTCGTAATAATTTTTGTCTGCTCTAATTTTGCAAACTTAGAAAATGATACTTCTCCAAATTTTGTATGATCTGCTAATATAAAAGCCTCACGTGACAAAGAAATAGCTTTTTCTTTCATTTTATTTTAGAGATTTTTTATAGAACAAAAGCTCACTATACACAAGGATATTCTCTATTAATTGTCCTTCCTAACCCATTTTCTAAAAATATCAGGATTCGAAAATAAAAGTGCTAAAAGAATGATTAATATGCCAATCTTATGCTGCAAAAATAATGGATCTTTTAAAATAATATAGCCTAAAATTACACCAATAACCGGGTTAATATAGTTGCTAAAAGAGGCAAACAATGCTCCCTCTTCTTGAATTAAGAGATTATACAGCATATAGACAATTCCTGCATGGAATATACCTAAAATGATAATATATATTACTTGTGAATGATTGATATCGATTTGTAATGGCTTTTCAAAAAGGAATACCATTGGCAATAAGACAATACTAGCAATCCATAAAACATTTCTCATATGGACCACCGGAGAACCATCTTCTAATTTTTCCATTAGAATTAAAGACAAAGCAAAACTTATGGCAGCAAGAGTGAGCAACACATTACCCAATATATTACCTGAAACGTTCATAATTCCTTGCGTTGGCCACGATAAGATCACAATTCCTAAAAATCCTAATACTATGCTGACTATTTCAAATTTGCTTGCTTTCTTTTTGAAGAGCAATACGAAAAATACTAATGTGAAGATTGGGACCATTGCGATTAGCATAGATGCAATACTGCTCGATACGTACTTTTGGCCTTGTGCAATAAGAATAAACGGCAAGACTACTTCAAAAAGTGCAATCCAAAAATATTTTTTAGTATTGGTTGTGGAGTTTTTCTTTGATTGGAACAGACTAATCACTGATAAACAAATTGCACCGATCAGTGCTTTCAAAGCAGACAACGAAATGGAACCTACATCATTCGTTACTAATTCCACGAAGAAAAATTGAGACCCCCAAATGAAGCTTATGATTAGCAAGAGACTATATTTTTTCATTTGATTTGCCCCTTGCACCAAAATAGTTTGTACCAACAACACCGATGATAATGATAATTGATCCTGCTATGTGGTATAAATGAAATTCCTCTTTTAAAAAAATGACCCCTGCTAAAATGGTAATGAGCGTAGCAAAATTACTGAAAACACTCATTTTCGATGCGTCTATTTTTGATAAAACATAGTTGGAAAGATAGGACGTTCCTAAAGACGATAGGATACCTAAATATAAAATGGCAAGAACAAAATCCCAGTGCCCAAAAGGTTGCATAAATTGATGGACTGCTCCATTCATTACATGGTTTGTCAGTGCCAGTCCATTAAAAGCTATAAACCCAAACAAGGTCATGATATATGTGATAGTGAATAACGAATAGCGTTGTGTTAACTTTCTGGCAAATACGTTGTATAGTGAGGCGGTAAGTGCTGAAAGTAAAATTAAACCAGTCCCGAGGAGACTTGTATTTGTGCCCCCTGCCCCGTTCATGTACATAATATACATCACACCGAGTACAGATAAACCAATCGCTATTTTTTGACTACGTGTAGATGTTTCCTTTAAAATGATACTTGCAAAAATCAACGTAAAAATTGGTATTGTTGCTTGAATAATACCAGCTTCCGATGAAGATGTATGCACTAACCCAAATACTTGAAAAGCAAAAAAGAGTGTCGGATATAAGATGGCTAACAAGGCAATCCGCAGTACATCTTTTTTTGTTACTTTGATCGATTCTTTTTTTAACACGAACAACACTGTGGCAGCGATCCATGCAATGGTAAACCGATGAGCCAATGTATCTAACGGTGTTGCAACCGTTAATGTCACTTTAACAAACATAAATGACAATCCGATAATGATTGCATAGATGGTTGCTGCGATATATGCATTTCTATTTTCAATCATTTCGATTACCCCCTTATATTGATCCGGCCGGTACCATTATCGTAAGAGATAATAATAACCTTTACGATATAAAAAATACACATCTGTACCGATACAGATGTGCAAGGAGGTTTATGATGCTTAAATATGAATCAATCTATCAATCACTTCTGATGCAAATTCAGTCTGGTAAATTTTCGACCGGTGCAAAATTACCATCCATTCGAAATTTAACACAACAATATTCTTGTAGTAAAAGCACTGTATTGACCGCTTTAAAAAAATTGGAGGAGCAACATATTATTTATGCCCTACCGAAAAGTGGTTATTATGTTGTGGATAATCACGCCTTCAAAACCCCATTGTCCACTGACATAATTGACTTTGCAAGCGCATCTCCTACTTGGCATGCATTTCCTTATAAAGAATTTCAACACTGCATAAATAAAGCAATTGATACCTATCAAGAAGAATTATTTCGCTACGGAACGCCAAAAGGTTGGCCGCCACTCATAGCAGAAGCTAAAAAACTGTTAGAATCTTACCAAGTATTCACGCATAACGAACAAATTCTCATCACTACAGGTGTTCAACAGGCTCTTTCTTTAGTAAGTATGATGCCCTTTCCAAATAATCGTTCCACCATTCTAGTTGAACAACCTAGCTATCATTTATATATGGATCTGCTGAAAACCTTACAGCTGCCAGCAATAGGAATTCAACGTACTGAGAAAGGTATTGATTTAGGTCGACTAGAACAAATATTTCATGAAGAAGATATTAAATTTTTTTATACAATGCCACGCTTCCATAATCCTTTAGGATCTTCATACGGTAAAAAAGAAAAAGAGGCTATTTTACAATTAGCAGACCAATATAATGTATACATTTTAGAAGATGATTATTTAGCAGATTTTGAATTCAATCCGAAGAATGACCCTCTTTTTGCTGATGATCACCACGATAAAGTCATCTATTTAAAAAGTTTTTCAAAAATTATGTTTCCTGGGTTAAGAGTTGGATTGGCGGTTCTTCCTCCTTCAATTATTGACATTTTTCAAAAACACAAAATGACAACGGATATCGACAGCTCTATGATTTCACAAGCCGCATTATATCTCTATTTGAAAAATGGTATGTTTGAACATAATAAAACAAAAGTCAGTAACATCTATCATACACGTGCGAAAATTCTGCATCAATCAATACAAGATCATTTATCTACGTACGAATCATCATCAGAAATTGTAATGCATAGTCATATTGGGCTGCCCAAGCGTGTGAATTTGAAATCATTTGTTTATCATTTGCATGAAGAAGGCATATATCTGGATTCAGTTGAAAGAAATTATTTAGATGACTTTTACCACGAACGGATTTTGAAGTTGAATGTTTCAAATGTTGACGCCCATCGAATTGAAGAAGGAATTAGGAAAATTGCAAGTGCATTAAAAAATCCTCAAAACTACTTTTTATAAATTCTTTCAGCAAGGCAAAAACGGTTCTGGTGCAAATACAATAACAGTTTGAAAAAATGAATAGATTCCTTTCGGAATCCTTCTTTATGCTGTAAGCCCAAACAATTGATATATAAATTCTTTCAGGTTTTGGACAGACTTCTCCCCTA
>NZ_JAIQUM010000115.1 GCF_020075705.1 Metabacillus rhizolycopersici
CAGTATGTAAGTAGCTGTCCGAAAAGATTTCAACCCTAACATAGAACGAACACGTTTCTTGATAAAACGATGATCCTGTTCTACGATATTATTTAAATACTTCTTTTGTCTGAGTTGCATACCTGATAGTATGTTTTTTTTCTTTTCTCAATGCTTCAACTGCTGTAGGGTAAGCTGGATTTTTATCCACTGTTATGACACGAGGCTTTGAAACATGAGGTAGTTCGTTTGAAGCAGGAGGAAGGTTCTTCATACCGACAGCTTCGTGAATATTTTGGAATCAAGAGTGATGCTCAAATTGCTAACTGGGTGAAGAAATTTCAAAATGGCGAATCGTATGATGATTACCGAAGATAATGGCCCAAAAAGAATTTCACTAGTTTAGAAGAAGAGAATGCTTATCTGAAAGCCCAAGTGGAATACCTAAAAAGGAGCAATCCAAATCTACATGTAAAAACTATCGCATCTAATCGGATTCAAATGAAGTAACCGTAAAATAAAAAGGAACACCCAAAAGCGCAACTTCACCTCAACACTCTTGTTAAGAAATCTAGTCTCTGCCTCGCATTATTGTCCATGATAATATCTACACCACTATCAATGTTATTAACTTTTTCCCCCATTGTAACTTTTAATGCAGCTTCAGCGCTTAAATATCCCATATCATAAGGGTTTTGCGCTACTGTACCAGTTAATGTTCCTTCTTCTACTAACTCAACCATTTCGGTAATTCCATCTGCTCCCACAATTGGAATTTTAATCCCCTGTTTCTGAATAATCTTTGACACAGGAAGTGCAATATAATCAGTTGCGGCAATTACACCTTTAAGATCTGGATGCTCGTGTAAAATTGTTTGCATTTCTTTTACAACTACTTTATCACTTTTTAATATTTTTTCTGACACTATTTTGATCCCTACAGCTTCTAAACTAACTCTAGCTCCTTTTAACCGTTCACCTTCAGGTGATGGTTCTCCACCAATAAGAGCCACTTTATCTCTGGGCTGCAACTGCGAACCTAATAATGCCCCTGCCATTTTTCCTAATTCTAAGTTATTGGTACCTATGTAGGCTGTTTTATTTCCCCAAGAATCGTCTGTATCTATCAGTAAGACGGGAATATTATTCCCAACAAAACTTTCTAACTTAGGAATGATAACAGGTGAATACCTCGGAGAAACAACTAATACATCTGGATTTTCTTTAAGAACATTCTCTAACAGATCGCTCTGTTCTTCTGCTGTTCCATCTTTAGGTGCAATAACTTTACCGTCTATACCAAAATCTTTAAATCCCTTTTCTGCTCCAGCTTCAATAATTCTCCAATACTGTCTGTCTAAAGTTTGCAAAACAATCACTACTTTGGGCTTTTCTTCAAATTGTTTATGAATAAATACGATAATAATTGTAGAAATAAAAAATATAGTAAGAAGAAATAATTTGCTTTTTTTCAACAGGTAATCCCTCCCTTGTTCTTCTACCAGATGAATTTCCTATATTAATAGATAGCTATATTTGCAATTGATTTTTTTCAACTGTTAATTCAGGTTTATCTAAATTGATTACCCAGCAAGTCACGCTGGGTAATCGAAACTGCTTTTTTATCTGACTATGAAAGGTTTAAAACTGTTACTTTTTCACGCGTCATTGATTCAAGGCTCTTACGAATCCCCTGTGCTCCCATTCCTGATTTTTTCACACCGATAAATGGGAAGTGATCTGGCCCACGCTCTGTACGTCCATTAATCTGCACAGAACCTGTGTCAATTTTATTAGCAATCGCAAATGCACGGTTTATGTCTTTTGTGAAAACGCTCGCTTGTAAGCCGTACTCTGATTTGTTTGCGATTTGAATCGCTTCTTCATCTGATTTCACACGAATGATTGGTACGACAGGTCCAAATGGCTCTTCCCACGCAACATCCATATTTTCTGTTACATGATCAAGTAGCGTTGGATAAATTAAGTTGCGCTCGCGTTTATTACCTGTCACAACTATCGCTCCTTTTTGAACGGCATCGTCAATTAACCCTTGTACAAAGTCAGCTGCCGCATCATCAATTAATGGAACGATCGTACTTTCTTTTTCTGGAGAACCAACAGATAATTCCTCTACTTCTGCTTTTAACATCGCCACAAGCTCGTCCGCTATATTGTCATGTACTAATACACGTTTAATCGCTGTGCAGCGTTGGCCAGAGTATGAGAATGCACCGCTAATAATTTGTGATGCAGCCTCTTTTAAATCCGCATCTTCGCACACAATACCAGGGTCTTTACCTCCAAGCTCAAGGACAAGTGGAATCATTTTTGCTTTTGTCGCTAGATGAACACCTGTATTTGTACCACCTGTAAACGAAATCATGTTAATATCTTCATGCTCCACTAAATAATCACCAATGACAGAACCGCGTCCTGTTACTAAGTTGACAAGACCTTTTGGCAACCCAGCTTTGTCAAGAGCCTCAATCATCTTCACTCCACTAATCGAACCTTGTGTCGCTGGTTTAAAGATCACCGCATTTCCTGCCATTAATGCTGGCGCAATTTTTGCAGCTGCTAAGTTGACCGGATAGTTAAATGGTGCAACCGCTAGTATGACACCTAATGGAACACGTTGAGTGATCGCCACTTTCGATGCAGCCCCACCTGGGAAGCTGTCACCTCTCATGCTTTCACCATGCATATGTAATGCTTCTTCAATCGTGTAACGAATGAAATCCGCTGTACGTACTACTTCTTTTTGCGCATCTTTACGGCCTTTTCCCACTTCTTTCATAATGGTCTCAGCGATTTCCTCTTGCATGTTGACTAATTCATCAGCCCATTTATATAAATAAACTGCACGTTGTTGCAGTAAAGTTTCTGCCCATTCCTTTTGTGCTTCATGTGCGAAACGAATGGCTTCATCCACCTCTTCTTTTGTAATTGCTTGTACTTTCCCAATTACTTCGTGAAGATAAGGTGAGTGGATCTCGATGGTCTCACCTGACTTGCTTTCCTTCCATTCCCCATTCAAATAATACTCATAGTTTGATAAAGTTAACATGCTTAAAGTCATAAATTTTCCCCCTAAGTTAAAATTAGATCCTTATTTACTGAGTGAATTTTCAGTCTTTTGTTTTCAAATAAAAAATTTGTAAATACTAATTTTATTGAATTTATAACAATGTTTTCATACTGATTCCTTATAAGAGGGAATCGGGACATAACAGGTCTTAAGCAACATATTATATCCCAACCAGTATAAACGATTTTTTGTCCTTCTCATTCGGATAACTTCTCCTATATAGACAGACTTCTTGCTAGATGGTAGATGGACATATCGATGGTATGCCTATCTTTAGCCGCTTCCTCAAAAGGTGTATAAATCAGTTGACCATTCTTCACCCCAACCATTACACCTTTTTTGCCTTCCACTAATAGATCGACTGCTTTCGCTCCCATCTGACTACTCATCATCCGGTCATAAGCAGTAGGGGATCCCCCACGTTGAAAATGTCCAAGGACGGCCACCCTTGTATCAAATCCTGTTTTCTCTTCAATCATATTTCCGATGTCTGTTCCCTTACATACACCTTCAGCAACGACGATAATACTATGCAGTTTTCCTCGCTCATGTCCTTGCTTAATACGATCGATCATATCATTGATCTCATAGTTAGCTTCTGGGATGATAATGGATTCCGCCCCAGCGCACATGCCAGCCCATAGGGCAATATCCCCTGCATCACGACCCATGACTTCAATTACATAGGTGCGCTCATGGGAGGAGGCCGTATCGCGAATTTTATCAATCGCCTCCACAGCTGTGTTGACAGCTGTATCAAACCCGATCGTATAGTCCGTCCCTGCAATGTCATTATCAATCGTTCCAGGGATACCAATCGTAGGAAAGCCTTGGGCAGTTAACTTCCCAGCCCCTTTAAAAGATCCATCTCCGCCAATAACAACCAATCCGTCAATACCGACTTCCATTAATTGTGCTAACGCCTGTTGTTGCCCATCTGCTGTTTTGAACCTCTCACTGCGTGCACTGTATAATATGGTCCCCCCACGGTGAAGAATATCACCTACACTGCCAAGATCCATTTGAATAAAATTTCCCGTCATTAAACCATCGTACCCATTTTTTACGCCATACACGTCGAGTCCCTTAAAGATTCCTCTTCTTACGACCGCACGAATAGCTGCATTCATTCCCGGTGCATCCCCACCGCTTGTTAATACTGCAATCTTATTCACGCTTTTCCTCCATTTTTTATTTTATGGAATTAAATATGAGTTCCCTTAATCATAATAAAGAGATTTTTTGTAATATCTTTGATTGTTCAAACAATGTTTTACTTAATTTCTAAACATACTAATAAAAAACGTTTTGCTTCTCAATAATGGACTTTATTTTATACTAAAATTCCATCTTTTAATAAAGTGAATTGATTGATAATTAGGTCTACTAGCACGGTTTCTTTAGTAAGTTTTGTGTATTCATAGATAGTAGCTTCTAAACCTTGACTATTAATTTTATCTTTTAACTCTACAGCTTCATCGTCCCCTTGATAATCATATAGGAAAGCTGTAGCAATACCTTTAGCTAAGTAAACCGGCTCCTCTTTTACAATTTCAACGTATTGCCTAGCAGGATTAATCAAACGATCATTAAGGCCAAGCTTACGAATAGGAGAACGTCCGACTCGAGTTACGTCATCTGATATATATGGATTGGAGAAACGACTCAAAATCTTAGCAATATATTCCTTATGCGTATCCATATCGAAGCTGTATTTTTGTACTAATAATAATCCCGTTTCTTGAAGCGTTTTCTCTACAAGAGTTTTAATTCCTTGTTGTTCCATCGCTTCATTGATTGTTTTAATACCAGCATAATAACCCAAGTAGGCAGCAACCGCATGCCCTGTGTTTACAGTAAATAACTTTCTTTCAATATAAGGTTTTAAATCATCAACAAAAGTGATTCCCTCTATCTTTGGTTTTTCTCCAATCATTTTTGTTTGATCTACTGCCCATTCATAAAATGGCTCTACCATCACCATTAACTTATCTTCATTTGTTTGATTAGGAACAATTCGATCAACAGCGGCATCTGGAAAGCCAAAACGTTGATTAAACATTTTTTTTTCTTCTTCACTAATTTTTTCATACACTTTTTCTTTCAGTAAAGTACTGCCTCCAATCATGTTTTCACAGGCAATGATATTCAGTGGTTGATCGTTTGTTTGTATTCTCTTGCGCAACCCTTGTGCAATAAGACCTGAAATAAGCGGTAAAATATTAGGACCTACTGCGGCTGTCACTAAATCAGCCTGTGCAATCGTTTCTACCACTTTATCAGGATCACTTTTGCTGTTAACCGCATGTACATTTTTAATTAACAACTCTTCCTGGGAATGATCGGCAAATACAACACGGTACGCTTGCTTTTCGTTTAATAAATCAACAATTTCACTGTTCACATCAACAAAGCATGTTTGAAAACCCGATTGATATAATAGGCTGCCAATAAACCCTCTCCCGATGTTTCCTGCACCGAAATGCACAGCCAGCATACTAGTTCACACCTTCAAAAAGATCCAGAATTTCTTCTTTAGATGCAGCATTTACTATGCTTATGACATTTTCTTCTTCTGAGCAAACAATTGCAATCTTAGATAAAATATCTAAATGCTCATCACCTTTTCCGGCAATTCCGATTAACAATTTAACAAGATTCCCGTTACCAAAATCTACTCCGCCAGGTACTTGAATAATAGTAATACCAGATTCCTTTACAGACTCTTTCGCATCTTCTGTACCATGAGGGATGGCAACGAAGTTTCCCATATAAGTAGAGGTTAACTCCTCTCTCTCAAGCATTTTTTCGATATATGCTGGATCTACATATCCTCTTTCAACTAAAACACTTCCAGTTAATCTAATCGCGCTTTCTTTATTTTCCACTTCAGCGTTTAATACGATATTTTCTGTTGATAAAATAGGTAAAGACATGTTATATATTCCTCATTTCTTTTATTTTTTCATCCAAAAATTGTTCAAACTTAACAGCCATATAAGAAGAAATAGAACTGGCATTTTTCGATTCAAATAACGAGATGCTATGTTCATTTTCGATAATTAGTGAACTAATATAACTTAATACCTCCAACCCTTGGCTAGAGAACTGTTCAGGTGACAATAACAAAAGAATGCTGTCTGCTTCCATCTCAGTTTGGTCCATCGTTTTAACTTGAATAGGCTTTTCAAGACTAAATATCGTGAAGGAGGGACGTAACACGTATTCACTCCGGGAATGAAACAAAACTAACTTAGTATTAGGAATACCAAGCCCTCCAAGTTTTTCACGTTCAAGTAAAGCTTTTATAACTAACTTGACATCGAGTATGATTTCTTTTTTATATAAGGTCATACAAGCCTCTTCTAACACATGATCAACAGTTTGAGGCCCCACCGAATGTAATATCTGAAATCCTCTGAGAACCGTCAAAATTATGTCTGAGTATAGATGAATGCTTTCCATTCTTTCTATCGTTTGTTCTTTATTTTTAGAATCAGGGATTTTGATTTCTGTTAAAGGTACCTTTTTATAAATACCCTTCATATAAGTTTGTTCTCTGATATAACTTCTAAGCTTTTCTATTTCCTCTTTTTTTAAAATAGGACTGACTACAATATACTCTTTTGATAAGTTAGGCAAGTTTATTGTCGAAATGATCAAGTCAAAATCTGCTGTATTAATTTGATTTAATTCGAATAAAGACACGTTTTTAAGCCGCTTGATCTCTGGTAATTCCTGCCACAGCCTTGTTGCCAACATTTTGGATGTTCCGATGCCACTTGAGCAAATAATTAAAGCACTTAAATTTCCTGTTCCCTCATTTCTTAATAGCGCAGAACCAAAATGCATCACTAAATAGCCAATTTCCTCATCTGGCACAGTCAAATCCGAAAAGATTTTTTCTACACCTTCTTTAACGATAACAAACAAATCTGCATAATCTTCTTTAATTTTTTGCAATAAAGGATTTGTAATTCCCATATTCTGTTTTATTCGATAAATTGCGGGTTTTAAGTGAGCCACCAGACCTTGGAAAAGAGAGTTATCACTTATTAAGTCGTAATTTAACTGCTCCTCTAAAAACTGGATAAGACTTTTTGCCTTTATGGCCACTTGAAAACTAGACTCTTCAATTAAATATTCCTTATCATGCCTTAATTTTGCTCCCTGCAGATGCATGGTGATATAACCAACTTCGGCAATCGGAATAGGAAACTTAAAGATTTTTGTTAACTTGTCTATTATTTTTTCTGCTATTTTGTATTCCGGGGCAGTCTGCAATCTTTCTAAATAAGCTTGATCTATATTGATGTTCTCCCCTTGTAAAATACGCTCGATTGCCAGTGCTAAGTGAACAACCAGGCCGATATAGGCACTGTCAGCTATTGAATAAGGCAGCTCTTCGTTAATTTCGTCGATTACTTTTTCAACAATAAGCAGTTTCTTCTTATCAACAAGGCCTAACAGCCTTTCAGAAATAGAATCAGTTTGCTGAATTGACTTTTTTTGAATATTCTCTCTGACTAGAGATAAAAACTCTACTTCATCAAGATTGTCCGCAATTACGCTGCTCATCGCTCTTCTTTTTCCGGTCTCATTCCCAACGATTTCAACCCCGTAGCCTCTTTTTCTAATTATAGATAAATCAAAAACCTTCAATCGATCCTCTAATTTTGTTAAATCATTGCTGATAGTTGCAATAGTCACATTTAAATCGTTAGCAAGAGCTATGAGCTTAACGGGTTCTGTCGACTCTAACAATGTACATAAAACCATCATCTGGCGCTCACCAGGTGTATACTCATTATAGGCGAGATTAAAGAGACTGAATTTTAGCTCTTCAATTTTTACTTGTTCTCCAGTGATTTGAATGCCTACTCCTGATTTTTTCACTAAACCTAAGTCATAATCTTTTAAGATATCCTCAATTCCTTTTATATCCCGATGAATTGTACGGACACTTACGTCAATTTCATACGCAAGATCTTTGACAGCCACTTCTTCCTTTTTTGTTAGTAGAATTTCAAGTATGAGTCTTTCTCTTGCAGAAATATACACATTGTTCACTCCAGTAAGGAACTGTGGTTGAATTCATTTCTCTCATTATGATGGTGACAAATTTTTAATTTGATACCTTCATAATTATGATAAAACAGTTACATCCCTTAAAACAATGAAAGGTAAATACACTTTCGTCAAATTACATTGTTGACATTTTTGATAAAGTCTCTAAAAAACCTCTAAAAAAGCCTGGTTCATTGAACCAGACTAAATCGTTACATATTTACTTTTAATTTTTCCATAAGTTCATCATATTTAGGGCTATTCAAAAAATTTTCTACGGAAATATGACGTACATTCGGCAATTTAGCTTTTGCTCGGTCTGTTAAGTCTTTATGCGTAATGACAATATCTGCATCAGCAGGTAAATTGTTAATCGATGTGTTGGATACGGATACGTCCAGTCCTGCCTTTTTCACTTTATTTTTCAGGATAGAGGCTCCCATCGCGCTGGAACCCATCCCGGCATCACAAGCAAAGATGATTTTTGAAACATTTTCATATTCTTGTTCAATTTCTGCCGTTTCTTTTAATTTAACAGTTTCATTCTCTTTCACGTTTTTCAATACATTTAACATTTCACCGTACTTCGGACTATTTAAGAAATTTTCAACCGAGATATGAGTCGCATTCGGCAATTTAGCTATTGCTCGATCTGTTAAATTTTTATGTGTGATAACAACATCAGTATCAGCAGGTAAATTGTTGATTGATGTATTTGATACTGAGATATCCAGTCCTGCTTTTTGTATTTTATTTTTTAAGATAGAAGCTCCCATTGCACTGGAACCCATTCCAGCATCACAAGCAAAAATAATTTTCTTCACATCTTTTGTCAATTCATTTTGTACATTAGTTTCTTTTACTGTAACTTTCTCTTGATTTGCTTCTGTTTTAATGTGAACAGAAGCCTTGCTTTCTTTTCCTTTTAGTGCCGCTGTTTTTTCAGCGTCTTTGGTTAGATCCTCTTCATTTGATTGTTTAGAAACTTTTAGAATCACAGCAGAAATCAGGAAAGATACAGCAGTTGCTGCCAATACTCCGGCAATAACACCTAAATAGTTGCCTCTTGGTGTCATGGCTAATATTGCGAAAATACTACCTGGTGACGGCGCAGCTACTAAACCTACATCAAATACCAAGAAGGTAAATATGCCCGTTGCACCACCTGCTACAGCTGCTACAAGTAGAAGCGGTTTCATTAAAATATAAGGGAAATAAATTTCATGAACTCCACCTAAGAAATGAATGATTGCTGCACCAGGTGCTGATTGTTTTGTCATTCCTTTACCAAATAAAATATATGCTAATAAAATACCTAAACCTGGCCCCGGATTAGCCTCTAATAAGAATAAAACCGATTTACCAGCATTAGTTGCCTGCTCGATACCAATCGGACTTATAACGCCATGTTGAATGGCGTTATTTAAAAACAGGATTTTAGCTGGTTCGATAAATATACTTGCAAGTGGTAAAAGATTTGCATCTACAATGGCTTGAACGCCGGCTGCTAATGCTTTGTTTAGTGTTATAACAACCGGGCCGACTCCTTTATAGGCAAGTAATGTTAAGAGTCCTGCAATAATACCGGCTGAAAAGTTATTAACCAACATTTCAAAACCAGATCTCACTTTTCCGTCAATGGCTTTATCAAACTTTTTGATAGCCCAGCCGCCTAAAGGTCCCATAATCATAGCTCCTAAAAGCATCGGGAGATCTGCACTAGCTATGACTCCCATAGTAGCTGTTGCACCAACTACACCACCTCTTAAGTCATAAACAATTCTCCCACCCATAAATCCAATAAGTATCGGTAAAAGATATTTGACCATTAGATCAGCAAGCTTTGCAAAATCTTCATATGGGAGCCAACCTGTCGGAATAAATAAAGCCGTAATAATTCCCCAAGCGATGAACCCACTTATGTTGGGCATAATCATGCCGCTTAAATAACTGCCAAAGCGTTGGATCTTCACTTTAGCAGCTGAGTTTGACTGATTTGAGTTCGTCATCTCTATAAAAACCCCTTTCACCATTTATTATGCAAATAGTTAATTTGTACTCTTATGATAAAGGGTTGCCACTTGGGTATCAATTTATAGAAAAGCCCATTTTGTCAATTTATTTGTTGTCATGTTTAAATAATACTATTGCTCTATATTGCGATATTGATAAATAAAAGGGATACTCAATATTTCTATACATATTTTCACAATAGGGGTATTTTCTTGTTTATTATCTGGTGGTAATACTGGACGGACTTCACTCGCCACAATTGACTTAAAGTCATCCGTATAAGAGATTAGTTTTCTCCACTCTAGAAAATCCTCATCTGAAGTTTTCCAAGTATCGCTATCTAGACTATGGGTTCTGGTGCAAAAAGATTAAATTGATTGCAAGTAATCTCTAAATCTTGGACATACTGATACTATTACTCTAAAAGAGGGGTGTGATTAGTATGGAAAAACAAAATTTGTTCAAATGGAAACATTATCAACCTGATATTATTTTATTAACGGTGAGATGGTATCTGCGGTACAACCTCAGTTTTCGTGATTTGGTGGAAATGATGGAGGAGCGAGGCCTGCCGATAGCTCATACAACCATTATGCGTTGGGTTCATCAATATGGACCTGAATTAGATGAAAGAGTACGGCGTCATCTCAAGCAAACAAACGACTCGTGGAGAGTCGATGAAACCTATATA
>NZ_JAIQUM010000116.1 GCF_020075705.1 Metabacillus rhizolycopersici
TTCCGCATTTCCTCATGCAACCTACAAACTCGTTACCAAGCATGCAGTTTCGGATGGAGATCATCTTTGTATCTAGATGAGTAGCGTAAGCTACACTGTGTGAATGCGACTTCTTGTCGCACCATAATGTCAATTATCAGCAATTAAAGAGGTTGGGCGCCTTTTAGGTACCCAACCTCTTTTTTATGGAATGTAACATAGAGAATTTTTGTTATGTAGAAAGCAAAGTTGTTGTTTCTAGCAAATCTTAGAGGCATTTTTATGAAGCAGTAGGTTCAAAGGTTTTACAGCCTGTTTCTTTAATTTCAGAAGGTTGTTTACTCTCAAGGCTCACTACATAAATTAAATTAGCAGTACATTTGTTTCCTTGTTCCCAGTTTTTACAGCTATTTACCTCACATAATACGCTTTGTGTCATATGATTCACCTCCTTTCAAAGTGGATGTGAACTTTTATGATTCTAGTTAATACTTATTCCCTCTCATTACCTCAAAACCCTTCTGGATTTACATTCTTTTACACGACAAAATTATTTGTATATCTTATACATTTCTAGTTAACATAATCAGATATTATAAGTAGTAAAAAACACACTAGATAAAATGAACTGAACCCACTGTTTGGGACAAGGAAAAAACACCATTTATGTCGTATAGATAAACTATATTACATGAGGGGTGTTTTTTTATGGGGTCAAGAGTTCATTATCCTGCTGAAATAAAATGGGAAGCTATCAAAATGATGGAGGCTGGTCATTCATCTAGAGAAATAAGCGAAACATTAGGGATTAAAAATAGTAGTCAAGTAAGGATATGGATAAGGTGGTATAGGAGTGGGGAAACCCATAGATTTGATCAGCCTGTCGGAAAACAATATTCCTATTCAAAAGGCGTTGAGGAATTATCGGAGGTTGAGGTATTAAAGTTAAGAATTAGACAACTTGAAATGCAAAATGAAGTGCTGGGAAAGTTAAAGGGGATCTCAGGGAAATAAGTAAAACGAACATTGTAAAAGTAGTTGAGTCTCTTAAAGGGAGATTTTCAATTAAAGAAATGTTGGAGTTTCTGGAGATCCCAAAAAGTAATTATTATCGTTGGAAGAAACATGCAGCTTCTGAATGGGACAATGAATTAATTATTCTAATTAGAGCCATTTCTAAGAAGCACAAGCGTAGATATGGTTATCGACGAGTTACAGCGGAATTGAAAGTGGTACATAACAAAAGAGTTAACCACAAAAAAGTAAGAAGAATCATGAGAGAAAATGGTCTATTAGCAAAGATAAGAAGGAAAAAGTTTGTTCACTATAAACCTTCTGAAATAGTTAAGAAGCAAGATTTAATTAAAAGAGAATTTAAAGCTGAAGCCCCGAATCAGAAGTGGTATACGGATGTTTCTACTTTAACATTTGGAGAAAGTCATTTATATTTGTCAGCTATTATCAATGGTTTTAATAATGAAGTTGTTAGTTCAGTAATTAGTAATTCTCCCAACCTACAGTTAGCTTATGATACGGTGGATCAGGCACTTGAGAAGCGAAAGATTGATAAAGTTATTTTACACTCAGACCAAGGAGGGCTCTATACTTCTCCTAAATTTCAGGCTTATGTAAAAGAAAAGAACATTATCCAAAGCATGTCCCATAAGGGAGTGTGCTACGATAATGTTCAAATCGAATCATTCTTCTCACATTTAAAGGAAGGAGCCTTCTACTCTCAAGATTGCGTAGCGACCAACTCCAAAATCATTGAGACTGTGGAAGAATACATCTATTATTATAACAACGAAAGAATCCAAATTAAACTAAATAGCCAGTCCCCGATTAAATATCGAGAACTGGCTACGGCATAGGTGTTTTTTCTGAATCCCCTTAATAATGGGGTTCAGACTGATTCCGGTGTGTTTTTTATATAAGGGAAGAAATTGGAAGGTAGTTTAACATTATATAATTATGAACGATAAATGTTATTTGACATAAGTCATTCAGTTCAAACCCTTTCATTTACAAATACTTCAAAACATTCATCTTTAAGGCTAACAGTATCAATTCCACAATGGATTAATTGTCAAACTTCTTTCCATCGCCTAACATCCCCATTCCACATTAATTACAAAAAATTCCTTATCGAATTTTCAGAGATTCAATTAGAATGCTTTCTAAAAACTAGATAACTGTAAATTTAAGCAATACGTTTTTCTACCTTGTAACTTTCTTTTTGTTTCTTCGGTTTTAAAAACCCAATGGTGATTGCGGTGACAATTGAACCAGTTAAAATGGATGCAAGATATAAAAATGGGTTTCCTGATACGATTGGAATAACAAAGATTCCACCGTGCGGGGATGGCAACCCGATATTAAATACCATTGTCAAGGCTCCTGCAACTGCTGAACCGATAACACATGCTGGAATGACACGACCTGGGTCTGCTGCTGCAAATGGAATCGCACCTTCTGTAATAAAGGTCGCTCCCATGATATAGCTTGTTTTACCTGCTTCACGTTCTTGATCTGTAAATTTACTGCGGAAGATTGTTGTTGCAAGCGCAAGACCTAACGGTGAAACCATACCGCCTGCCATAATCGCTGCGTGAGGCGCGTAGTTGCCTGCATCAATCATCGCAATACCGAATGTAAGTGCAGCTTTATTAACAGGGCCACCCATATCAATCGCCATCATACCGCCAAGAACTAAACCAAGAAGCACCAAATTTCCCGTACCTAGCCCTTGTAGCCATGCTGTTAATCCATCGTTAACTGCTTTAACTGGATCAATAATGATGTACATCATTACAAGACTTGTCAGTAATACACCAAATAACGGATATAATAGAACTGGCTTAATACCATCTAATGATGGTGGAAGACTACTAAACGCTTTCTTTAAGCCAACGACAATATATCCAGCCAGGAAGCCAGCAATTAAACCACCTAAAAATCCTGCTCCCCCTACTGATGCCATTAAACCGCCTACCATCCCTGCAACAAAACCAGGACGATCAGCAATACTCATCGCAATAAAACCAGCTAATACAGGAATCATTAACGCAAATACATACTCACTTCCGACTGTCTTTAATGTTGCGGCAATTGGATGATAAGATGGATGGTTAGGATCTGTTGCATTGACTCCGAAAAGAAATGAAATCGCAACTAAAATCCCGCCAGCAACCACGAATGGAAGCATGTTTGATACACCGTTCATTAAGTGCTTATAAAAACCACGACGTTCAGTTGAGTTACCTTCTGCTTTTTTCTTTGCGGTTGAATCAGGTCCATCTTGGTAAACAGGCGCATCTTGTTTCAATGCTTGTTCAATTAATTCCTGAGGGCGGCGAATACCCTGTGCCACAGGTACTTGGATAACATGCTTTCCTTTAAAGCGATTCATTTCCACTTGCTTATCAGCAGCGACAATAATGGCTACTGCACGCTCAATTTCATCTGCTGTTATCTTGCCTTTTATTCCGCTTGAGCCGTTTGTTTCTACTTTCAAGTTGACATTCATTTCTTTTGCTTTTGCTTTTAAACTGTCAGCAGCCATGTATGTGTGTGCTATACCTGTTGGGCAAGCTGTTACTGCAAGAATGAGATCATTGTTGTTTTCTTTCACAACCTCTTCTTCCTCTTCTTCGCCTTCGCTTTCTTTTGCATCGATTGCATTAATCACATCATCAATCGATTCCGCTTCAATCAATGTTTTGCGGAAATCAGTATCCATTAATAGCATCGATAAACGCGAAAGTGTTTCAAGATGGGCATTGTTTGCCCCTTCACTTGCGGCGATCATAAAAAATAAGTGAGCAGGTTGACCGTCAAGTGATTCGTAATCAATTCCGCTTACCGAACGTCCAAATGCGATTGCTGGTGTTTTGACCGCGTTTGTTTTCGCATGCGGAATCGCAATGCCTTCACCAATTCCCGTTGTACTTTGTGATTCACGTTTTAAAATGGCTTCTTTATATCCCTCGCGGCTTACTAATCGTCCTGCTGTATCTAGTTTTGCCACTATTTCTTCAATTACTTGATCTTTTGATGTACTTTGTAAATCAAGAATTATCGTATCTTTCTTTAGTAACTCTGTAATTTTCATGCTAACACCCACCTATCCGATTCTTTTGATTTCCACTTTCGGTACTAGACTCTGTACATCTTCCCATGTGCACAGCTCCAATGAAAACGCCGTCGCACTTCCAGAAGCAACACCTGTTCGAAATGCTTGAACAATATCTCCGTCCTGTACGTAAGCGCCGAGAAATCCAGCAACAAGTGAATCCCCTGCACCTACTGAATTTTTCACGGTTCCTTTTGACACAGATGCTTGATACACCGCATCTTTTGTAACAAGCAATGCACCTTTTTCTGCCATCGAAATCACTACATGCTTAGCACCGAATTCAAGAAGCTTTTGACCATATGGAATCGCCTCTTCTGGTGTCTCAATTATGACGTCAAACATCTCACCTAGTTCATGGTGATTCGGTTTAATGAAAAACGGTTCTTGTTTAACAACATCCAAAAGAGCCTTACCACTCATATCGACGACTACTTTTGCCCCTTGTTTTTTTGCCAGTTTCGAAAGTGATTGATACAAATTGCCTGGCAATGAACCTGGAATACTTCCAGCTAAAACAAGGATATCTCCATCCTGCAAACTTTCCACTTGTTTGAAAAGCTGTCGAAACTGGCTATCTTTAATCTCAGGACCTTGACCGTTAATTTCTGTTTCTGATTTTGTTTTCAATTTAATGTTTATGCGAGTGTCGCCGTTTACGCGGATAAAATTTGTAGAAATGCCTTCTTCTCTTAAAAATCCTTCTATGTATGAACCAGTAAATCCGCCAATAAACCCCAGCACCTGACTTTCAACTCCAACACGCTTTAACACCCGAGAAACATTAATGCCTTTTCCACCTGGATAATGCGCTTCGAATGACACGCGGTTTAAATCGCCAAGTTGAAAATCATTTACATGTAAGATGTAATCGACGGATGGATTTAATGTGCATGTATAAATCATCGTCTCACAACCTCTACTGTTGTTTTTTCTTGATATAATTCCCATTTATTTTCCTCATGTTCATTTGTAATAATGGCAGCCTCATGTATATCAGCAATTTTTGAAAATGATGTTTCGGAAAGTTTCGAGTCATCTGCGATAATAAACGCTTCTCGTGATAATGACATGGCAATCTGCTTAATCATTGCCTCTTCCGTATCTGGTGTTGTATATCCATATTGTAAGTGAATACCGTTCACACCTATAAAGCATTTATCAAAACAATATTGCTGTAAACTTAAGATAGCCCCTTTGCCAATCATCGCTCCTGTATGACGCTTAAGCTTACCGCCGACTAAATACACATGCATATGACTTTCAATTAATGCGGGCAGATGCATTAATCCATTTGTAACAATAACGATATCCTTCTCAATTAAATAAGAAATCATTTCAAAGGTCGTCGTTCCTGCATCGAGAAAAATGCAGTCACCTTCTTCTACTAAACTTGCTGCATATTGAGCAATTACCTTTTTTTCTTGAATGTTTTTGGATGATTTTTCAGGTACACTTAGTTCCAAACGATTTTTTTTTAACAGTGAAGCGCCACCGTGGACTCTCTTTAACAGCTGTTGTTCTTCGAGTTGGCTTAAGTCACGACGGATCGTCGATTCTGAAGCATCCGTTTCTTCTGTAAGATCTTGTAATTTTACAACCTCTTTTTCCTTCAATAACTGTAAAATAGCCTGATGTCTTTCAGACGTTAGCAATTCGGCACCTCTTTCCTACAATAAAACACTTTCGCATTTCTATTCCTAGAAATTTTATCGTAAAAACCAAAAATAATCAATCAAATTCATTCAAAAACAGTCAAATTCATTCAAAACAGGTCAAAAAAACCATACAACGCTTTTGTAAAGTGTCGTCCAGTTGCTCTTTTTAATAACCATCTGTAATCTTATAGTTTGTTGTTATCGAATATAAGCGTTATAAGATATTAATGAATACAATCATGAACATGAACGCATGAAATCTATTGATAGAAAACGAATTTTTCAATTATGATCAGAAGATGACTGTAAACATGATGAAACATTACTGATTTTGAAAGAAAGCACGGACAAACAAAACCAAGTCATTCGCTCATTAGTCAGGTACAATAGCAGGAATACATTGAACTAGAGGAAAGAAATAGAAGGTAATGAATCATTAATAGAAATGTAAGAAGCTAGAAAACAGATTGCAGTTGCAAATTATTAAGAAGAGAAAGATAACAAAAAAGGGGATTATGTTCCAGTATTTCGGGCAAATAGTAACAACTGTTAAGGGCGAAAATTAATTGTAAAAAATTGCTTTTTATGGTTCTGTTACATTTAACATATCTTTCTGATGAAGCAATTGTTGCTTTGAAATATAGTTTGATCAAAGATACCCGACAAACCAGTATTTTACGATAAATAAAAAGAAGCCATTTTGAAAGATGAATTCTAGGTTTCAAGTGGTTTTCCTAGAAGATGACCGTGAATCCGCTGAGACTGTTCTTCAAGCAGTTTAGCCTTCTTCCTTATACTTAGCTTTTATACCTTGCCATTCAGTCGTAACCTTTCCACTTTGGCTAACTTACGGCTTTCCTGACATGCTACACACTCCCTCTCCAGTTTCCCTTTGAGATAAGTCAGGTGGTATTCTAACCGTTTCTGTGATTATTTCACCGCCTAATGGTGAAATATACAAAGCCCTTATGGGCGCACTACTTCTCGATCTTCATCTCCTATAAATCTTGCTGCAATATCAGCACCATCTTGAGGTGAACGCACTATGTAACTATCTCCACCTTCAACCTCCTGAATTACTTGTTTAATACGTTGAATTTCGTAAACTTTTTCCATTTTTAACACTTCCTTTCTTTGTTTGATTCTCCACTAATGATGGGCGCAAACTGTGTGAAGGGTTCGCTTACGGAGAAGCGAACTCGCCAGTCAGGCATAGACAACAGGCCTGGCCCTTGCCTGTTGTCGTTCAAAATCGAGTGAAGCCCAATGACTTAGGGGCAGTTAGAAAGTGTTTTTTGCTTTCTTACTGTTCCTTAGCCTACTTGGCTTTGCCAATTTTGTTTGCCTGACGCCCGCCCTTCACTCGGTTATAAGCCCACTCATTACAATTAGAAGAACAAAGAAGGCTCACTACGCTAGAGCGTGGCGTTTAAACAGATCGTGAGATCTGTAAACGCCTAATGGCGAAGGGCTCGATGCCCGAAGCTATTAAACTCTCAAACGGTAGAAGGAAAAAAGCTCTTGGATCTTTTTGATTCGTCAAGAATCAGAAAGGACATAAAGAGCGTACTATATCAAAAGCCATGCGTTGATATAGTCGAGTTTGTTAGGGTTCGATGCCCTAACAAACTCGTCTTTTACTCTTTTAAAAAGCTCTTTAAAGATTTTTTATTCGTTTAGAATCAAAAAGACGCAAAGATCGTGCTATATCATAAGCGATGCGTTAATATAGCCGGGTTGTTGGGGTTCGATACCCTTAACAACCCGATTTTTTAGTCATTTGGAGTAAAGCAAAGCGAGCGACACGATTCTTGTTTTCAGACAAGAATTTACCATTTCTTCTAAGAGTAGCGTTCAGAAGGTTTTCGGCTCATTCGGTATGCCGAAGCGACACGTACAGAATGACAAAAAGACGTTCTTTCTTTTTGATCAGTCTGTAGTGCTGCCGCCCAAAGTATGTTCTTGAATTTCTAAGTTCTTGGTTTCTAAAGAAAAAAAGCTAGCCTAAAGGCTAACTTGTTAATATACACTAAAACAATTCACTCGAATAAAAAGAACAAACATTCCTATAATAAAGAAATGAATATTTTATACAAATCTAGTTCACATAATCATCCTTCTCGGCAATAACAAAAGGATCTCCATTAGAAGATCCTTCTTATTTCTTTTCTTTTTAAACTAAATAAAGTAACCAAACTTAGTAATATTAATAAAAAGTATTTTGATTAATAGATTAAACATTCTGAAATTTCTATACGTTTTGATCATGTGTATTTCTACTTAGAAGTCCTGTATCTTTGTCTTCAAATGATTTTTCTTCCTTAATCAATTGTCGGAATAGATAGCGATACCTCCATGTTAAAAATACAGCACGTACTACGATGTCTAAAACGATAGCTATCCATATTCCGGCTATTCCTAAGTCAAAGTATATTCCTAATACATAAATTCCGATAATCCTAATTAACCACATGCCTATAGCAGTACTGTACATAGGACTTTTTGTGTCACCTGCTGCTTGTAAGGCACCTGCTAATACAAATCCTATTGCCAAAGCAGGTTGTGCAAAAGCATCAATTTTTAAGGCTGTGGTGACCATCTGGATTGCTTCAATATCAGTTGTAAACCAAGCTGCCATCCATGATGCACAAAAAAACATAATAACTCCAATTAGACTCATAAATATAACGGCAATTCCTGTCGTAAGTAGTCCATAATGATATGCATCAGTTGATTTACCTGCACCAATATATTGTCCAACCAAGGTAGTTGCTGCTATTGCTAATCCATAACCAGGCATATAAGAAAACATTTCAATATTACCAGCAATTATATGGGCAGCAAAAGTCTCCGTTCCGATATAAACAATGAGTCCAATATAAAGAATCTGACCTAATCGCATAATAAGTCGTTCAATCGCTGCTGGTATTGATAATTTTATAATAGGCGAAAGTAGTGACTTTGAATCGTTTGAGTCAAATAGAGAGAATGAAATATTGGATTTTTGAATGTAATAATATAGAGCAAAAGTACCTAAGATTCTTACAATGACCGTTGCCCATGCGGCACCAGCAACTCCCCAACCTAACCAACCACCTAAGCCAAAAATCAATACATAATCAAGTCCAATATGCAAAATGTTCATCCACCAAGCTACGTTCATTGGTGTTTTAGTATCGCCCGATGCTCGTAATATGCTCCCAAAAATAAGCATTATGGAAATAAACACAGATGGTATCCCAACGATACGTAAATAAACGGATCCTTCTTTTATTACTTGAGGTTCAGCTCCCATAAGAAGCAGTAACGATTCAGAGAAAAATAAGGTAATTAGCCCAAAAATAATTCCAATTATTAATGAAAGTAAAGTAGATTGTTTCGCTATTGCTTTTGCCTTATCAATATTATCTGCTCCTATGCTTCTAGTAATTAAGGATGAAGCACCAATTCCAATGGCCATAAAGATAGCCATGTAAACATTTAATACCGCATTCGCAACTCCGACAGCAGTTACTTCAACTAGACCAAGTTTTGCAACAAAAAGAGTATCCACAAAGCCAACAACTGTTTGTAAGATGTTCTCGATCATGGCTGGTATTGCTAAGAAAAGGATAGCAACTACTTTTTCCTTTGTTGTTCGATTTTCTAAAAGTCTTTCATAAGACATAGATGGTCCCTTCCTTATCGTATAAAGTTTTCTAATGCCTTTTTTAAGTCTTCAAGAACTTTTTCTTCATTTCCTTCATGGACCGCGTTGACTAAGCATCCCTCCATATGGTCAGAAAAAATAACTTTTGCGGTATTATCTAGAGCTTTTCTCACGGCAGCAATCTGAAGTAGAATATCGGGACACTCTCTCCCGTTTTGTGCCATTTCTTTTATTGATCGTACATGTCCTTCAATTCGAGCAAGACGATTAATGACTTGTTTTCGATGTTTATGTTCGTGCGTATGTTCACTCAATTCAATTAAAAGTATCCGGTTGAACAAGATCCTACAGTATTTGATGAATACTTTATACAAATCTAGTTGACATAATACGATGTTATCGGTATTGAAAAGGACTGCTAATAAAAAAGATAAAAGAAAAATCCCATATTAAATTAAAATACAGGATTTTTGATAAACTTTTTGTATATTATCAATCTTTAATTTTTGATAAATCGTGATAAGCTGGTCTAATTTTTGACTGTAATAAAGGGTGTTATAGCTATTTAAGCCAGTTTCTTCTGCAATCTGGATCAAATTTTCTTTCATCTGATTGATCCTTCTTTCTAATTCATTGACCTCTGTACAAATCATCTAAATACTACTCCTGATCATCCATTTTTATTTGTTTAGTATACTAATTATTTTACACACAAGCAATATTATGCAAAAAATTCTATATAATTGAAATACACCTGACATAAGTTCCTATAAAGTTTAAATACAAATAAAGTTGTTACATTTACAATAAAGTCATTGGGGTACTGACAACATTTCGGAAAAAACGTACGCTAAGCC
The DNA here is from genome assembly GCF_020075705.1 of Metabacillus rhizolycopersici. The sequence continues at coordinate 10,276 of NZ_JAIQUM010000116.1, forward strand.
TGCAACCGTTGATACAAAAGGGATATTCAGTTAACGCTCGTTTTTGGTGCTGAAACTGAAAAATCTATTTTTGCTTTGAAAACAGCTAGTTTTTAGTACCAAAACTCATTCCCAAAATGTTGGCGAGACCCCATATATTACATCTAACCACTATTCCCAATCCTTACCCTTCTTTTGTAAATAAAAATATTTAAGTATTGAACCAAGTATAGTTAGTGCTAACAAAATAAAAAAAGGCATGTTCTCAATTATAAACATGCTGTCCCTCCTTATAAGTCCAATTAAACAACATACATCCTATACCTTATTCATTTTCAATTTACATTAGAACACTTATCTGTAGTAAAAACTTCTCTGATTTTCTACTAAAGTAATAAATATATATTGGATAGGCTACACTAAGTTGGACAGATAAAATAAGGGGATGTAAACTTAGACTATTAACTTAAGGAGCGTGCTACTATGACACGTCAACGTCGAACTTTTACACCCGAATTTAAACTGCAATTAGT
>NZ_JAIQUM010000117.1 GCF_020075705.1 Metabacillus rhizolycopersici
TTATCCCCCACTGATGGATAGCGAGACTTACCTTAGCTTTTACGGGCAGTTATCCCCCACCTTCGCCTCTTTGTGATTCACTCAAGCTTAGAGGTGGGGGTATTACTGCCCGTTAATGCGGGATAAAAAGGAAAGGAAGAAAAATAATGCAAAAACGTAAATTAGGAAAAAGTGACCTGGAAGTTTCTGCTATCGGACTTGGATGCATGGGTATGAGCCATGGGTATGGTCCGTCATCGGACAAGAAAGAGATGATTTCGCTGATTCATGCAGCAATTGATCGAGGCGTTACTTTCTTCGACACCGCCGAAGTTTATGGTCCATATGTGAATGAGGAGTTGGTTGGTGAAGCGCTTAAACCTTTCAAGGGAAAAGTGGTCATTGCCACTAAGTTCGGTATCCAAATGGAAAATGGAAAGCAGGTGCTTGACAGCAAGTCGGAGACCATTAGGCATTCTGTTGAAGGCTCGCTAAATCGCCTAAAAGTTGACACCATTGACCTCTACTATCAGCATCGTGTTGATCCCAACGTGCCAATTGAGGAAGTAGCTGGAGTGGTACAAGACCTAATCAAAGAAGGGAAGGTCAAGCACTGGGGACTTTCCGAAGCCGGCGTGGAAACCATTCGCCGTGCACACGCGGTTCATCCGCTTACAGCTATTCAAAGTGAATACTCCATGATGTGGAGAAGTCCTGAAGAACAACTGCTTCCTACCCTTGAAGAACTTGGAATCGGCTTTGTTCCGTTCAGCCCGCTAGGCAAAGGCTTCCTTACTGGAAAAATTGATAAAAATGCAACATTCGTTAGTTCTGACTTCCGCAGTATAGTTCCTCGTTTTAAATCGGAGAATATCGAAGCTAATCAGGTTTTGGTCGATTTGATAAAGACGATTGCTGAAGAAAAAGGAGCAAAACCAGCTCAAATTGCACTAGCATGGGTACTGGCTCAGAAACCATGGATTGTTCCGATTCCCGGCACAAGGAAATTAGAGCGATTAGAAGAAAATCTTGGTGCAGCGGAAGTTGAGCTAACTCCCAAAGAACTAATTGATTTAAACGACGCACTTTCAAAGATTGAGATTTCAGGAGAGCGCTATCCGGCTGAATATGCAAATAGAGTAGGCAAATAACAGATATAAATGTTTATAAAACAGGAGGGCTTAATATGCAAAAAGTAATGTTAAACAATGGTATTGAAATGCCTATACTAGGCTTTGGTGTTTTTCAAATTCAAGATGAAAATGAATGTGAACAAGTGGTTTATGACGCTATTATGGCAGGCTATCGTTTGATCGATACAGCTGCCTCTTATCTAAATGAAGAAGCAGTCGGCAGAGCAATCAAGCGTAGTGGTGTGCCAAGAGAGGAATTGTTTATTACCACAAAACTCTGGGTTCAGGATGCTGGTTATGAGAGCACAAAGAAAGCATTCGAAAAATCATTGGAAAGACTGCAATTGGATTACCTGGATTTATATTTAATTCATCAACCATTCGGCGATGTATATGGTTCTTGGCGTGCAATGGAGGAATTGTACGCGCAAGGAAAAATCAGGGCAATTGGAGTTAGTAACTTCCAGAGTGACCGTCTAGTGGATTTGATCATTCATAATGAAGTAGTTCCTGCCGTAAATCAAGTTGAAACACATCCTTTCTGCCAGCAAATAGAAAGTCATAACTTTATGAAAGAGAACAATGTCCAAATAGAGTCTTGGGGACCATTTGCTGAAGGGAAAAATAACATGTTCCAGAACGAAATGTTAGTATCAATAGCCGAAAAGCATAATAAATCCGTTGCCCAGGTTATTTTACGATGGTTGACACAAAGAGAAGTGGTTGTTATTCCGAAGTCGGTTCATAAGGATAGAATCATTGAAAACTTCAATATTTTTGACTTTGAATTAAGCCAAGAAGATATAGAGGAAATTGCTGCATTAGACACGAAAGAAAGTCTGTTCTTTTCACATAGGGATCCTGAAATGGTGAAATGGATTGGTACCCGTAAACTTGATATTTAATGCTTTTTCTTGTACAAGACAGCCAAATGAAGTAAGGGTACAAAAAATGTATTTAGGGAATAGAAATTGATGTTTTTCGATTTTGAGATTGAAACAAATGCAGACAACGATACTTGGGGATGAGTAAAATGAAAATGAGATTATTAGGAAATAGTGGTTTAAAAGTGTCTGCGATTGGTTTAGGCTGTATGGGAATGGATCATGCTTATGGAAAGCCAGCTGATCGTGATGAAATGATCAAATTAATTCGTAAAGCTGTTGAACTAGGCTGCAATTTCTTTGATACTGCTGTTGTTTATGGAGAATCCAATGAAGAATTATTGGGCGAAGCACTTGCACCAGTAAGAGATCAAGTTGTGCTTGCAACTAAATTTGGAATTACTGGACAAGAAATTGTAAATGATCGTCCTCAAAATATTTTAAATAGTACACCAGAATCTATTAGAGAACAATTAGAAGGCTCACTAAAAAGATTAAAAGTCAATTGCATTGATTTATATTATCAACATCGTATTGATCCGAATGTAGAACCAGAAGCTGTGGCAGAAACGATGAAGGAATTAATGGCTGAAGGAAAAATTAAAGCGTGGGGATTATCTAATGCACCCATTGATTATATGAAACGTGCACATGCTGTATGTCCGATTGCTGCAATTGAAAATCAATACTCGATGATTTGGCGTGAGCCTGAAAAAGAATTATTTGATATTTGTGAAGAGTTAGGGGTTTCTTTTGTTGCTTACAGTCCACTAGGAAATGGTTTCTTAAGCGGAAAATATACAAAAGATACAAAATACGAAGAAGGCGATTTTAGAAGTTTCATGGGTAGATTCAAACCCAAAGTGATTGACCATAACCAAGCGTTATTAGAATTAATTGCTGAAGTTGCTAAAAGTAAGAATGCAACATCTGCCCAAGTTGTATTAGCATGGGAATTAGCCCAAAAACCATTTATTATTCCAATTCCAGGTACAACTAAATTACACAGATTAGAAGAAAACTTAGGTGGAGCTGATATAGAATTAACAAAAGAAGATTTAGATAACCTTAATAATGCTTTATCTAAAATTGATATTGATGAAACACACTTCTAATAAAAATCAGCTAAATTATAAAAAAATACACCCATGGGAGGATTCTTCTGCCCATGGTGTATTTTTTATCTAAGTGTTACAGCTATATTCATTATTGGAACTACAGATGAAGAAAATTATAAATTCCTCTCTAACAACATTCCAACTTGTTCTGCCATGACTTGAGGTGGATAAGGCATTCCATTCGTGATCCACCATTCCACAATCCCTACATATGAAGTAACAATAAATTGAAGAATAATATCTTCGTTTAAACCGTGATTTTTTCCTTTTGTTATATCAACTTCATCCTTGAACTCTTCGACAAGAAATTCACGGAACTGACTATGAAAAGACGGAGCTCCTTTACTAGCTAACATCGTAGAAAAAAATAAATAATTGCTTTCTAAGTATTCAAACCACGGCCGATTCGCATCTATAAAATCCAATTCAGATGCTGATTCACATATTACCCGCATTTCGTTAATATGGTCTGCGATGAGCTTATCTAAAAGGTCATATTTATCCAAGTAATGAAGGTAAATGGTTCCACGGCTGACATTTGCCCTGTCAGAAATATCCTGTATCGTGATATCATCAAAATTCTTCTCCGACATAAGTTCAAGAACAGCTTTTTTGATGGCTTCCTGGCTTTTAGCTATTCTTCTATCCACTTTAGGCATTGTAGAATCACCAAACTTTCTTAAAGATAATTAACAATTTTAATTGATTTGTTCATTACTTAACAAAACGTATTTATTTAACCATTGTAAGCAATCCGTATCAGATTATAATTATAAACAAATGTACATTAACATATCAATGTTTATTATTTTTTAAAAAGTAGGATATGTTGATAATTTGAATGAAAAATTTTTTTACGAAAGGATTGTATCCCTTATGTGTAATAATCATAAAAACATTCCCACCCGTGTACTAAGTGTACCGAGTGCAAAAGCACCATTTGAACAAACAACAATTAAAAGAAGAGATTTACGACCAGATGATGTCTTAATTGATATTAAGTATTGCGGTATCTGTCACTCTGATATTCACAATGCACACAATGATTTTGGTCGTGGTGTTTTCCCGATGGTTCCTGGTCACGAAATAGCAGGAGTCGTGACAGCTGTAGGAGCAGAAGTTACAGAATTCGCTGTTGGTGATCGAGTTGGTGTCGGTTGCTTTGTTGACTCCTGCGGAGAATGTGAATTCTGCCTTAGAGGTGAGGAGCAATTTTGTAAGAAAGGTGTTGTCGTGGTATTTAATTCAATAGGCTACGACGGTAATTTAACTTACGGTGGATATAGCCAAAAAATCGTTGTAAAAGACAAGTTTGTTGTCCGTATACCTGACGGCTTAGATCTGGATGTGGCAAGCCCGCTATTGTGTGCAGGTATCACCACGTACTCTCCTATGAAACATTGGAAGGTCGGCCCTGGTAAGAAAGTTGCGATTGTCGGAATGGGAGGTCTTGGCCACCTAGCAGTACAGTTTGCACATACCATGGGTGCTGAAGTTACTGTCCTAAGTCAGACAATGAATAAAAAAGATGAAGCCTTTGGTTTTGGTGCAGATCATTATTATGCAACCAGTGACCCTGCTACGTTTACTAAGTTGGCTGGTAGATTTGACCTTATATTAAATACTGTATCTACAAATATTAACGTTGATGCGTATCTATCAATTCTTAACGTAGATGGAACACTTGTAAATGTCGGTCTACCAAACAAGCCAGATCAATACAATGTTTTTTCCCTATTCGCTGGTCGTCGTAGCATAGCTGCTTCAAACGTTGGTGGAATTAGGGAAACACAAGAGATGCTCGATTTCTCTGCCAAACATGGTATTGCCCCAATGATTGAAGTAATCAGTGCTGACCAAGTTGACGAAGCATATGAGCGTGTTCTCCGTAGTGATGTTCGTTATCGATTTGTTATTGATATGTCTACTCTGTAACTTGAAATGATGCTCTGATTTTATGCAAACAACTGAAAAGTGAGGAAAAATCAAATGGAATATGTGAAATTTGGAAATACAGGATTAGATGTATCTCGCCTTACCCTTGGTTGTATGAGCTTTGGTGAACCTGACCGAGGCTATCCTAAATGGACACTTGGTGAAGAAGAAAGCCGCCCTATCCTAAAAAAAGCCCTTGATTTAGGTATCAATTTTTTTGATACAGCGAATTTTTATTCAGATGGTACATGTGAAGAAATTGTTGGGAAATTTTTAAGAGAGTACACAAATCGGGATGAACTTGTCCTTGCGACAAAGGTCTATTTTCCGATGCATGAAGGTCCAAATGGTAAAGGTCTTTCCAGAAAGCATATTATGAGAGAAATTGATAAAAGCCTTAAAAGCCTAGGTACAGATTATGTGGATTTGTACCAAATCCACCGCTGGGATTACGGCACACCGATTGAAGAAACAATGGAGGCACTCCATGATGTTGTGAAGGCAGGAAAAGCAAGATACATTGGAGCTTCTTCCATGATGTCATGGCAGTTTCTGAAAGCGAACAATATAGCAGAGAAAAATGGATGGACCAAGTTTGTGTCGATGCAGAATCATTTCAACCTCCTATATCGTGAGGAAGAAAGAGAAATGCTTCCACTTTGTAAGGAAGAAAAAATCGCTGTGATTCCGTGGAGTCCCCTTGCAAAAGGAAAGTTAACTCGTAATTGGGAGGAAACAAGTGCACGTTGGGGAAAAGAAGCAGTTGGGCAAAAGTTTTACCCAGCAACATCCGAATCAGACAGACAAGTTGTTGAAAGAGTTGCAGAAGTGGCGGAAAAACGAGGTGTACCAAGAGCTCAAATTGCACTCGCTTGGGTGCTGCAAAAAGACACTATTACTTCTCCAATTGTCGGGTCTACGAAAGCATCTCACCTTGAAGATGCAGCAGCTGCTCTTTCGATTAAATTAACAGCTGAAGAAATTGCGTATATGGAAGAGCCGTATGTGCCGCATCCAGTGCTTGGTTTAGATTAATAATTTTTGTGGTGGGCTGTATATATGCCGCCCACTTTCAATAATAAGGGAGGATTAATTGTGCGTATAAGTGAAACTGCAAACAAAAACCACGAAGAATTGTTTCCAAATCATAAATCAACCTTAAAAGTAACCGATCCAGAACTTATCGAAGTATTTGATAACTTTGCTTTTGATGAAGTAATAACCGATGCAAAATTGGATACAACAACTAGGTTAATGGTTATTTTAGCATCCATGATTGCAAGCCAAGCATTAAGCGAATATAAAGTTATGCTTGGCGGTGCACTTAATGTTGGTGTAACTCCAATTGAAGTGAAGGAAATTGTCTATCAAGCTGTTCCCTATATTGGGATTTCAAAAGTATTTGATTTTATCCATGCTACGAACGAAATCTTACAAAGCAGAGGAATAAAGCTGCCATTGGAGGGCCAATCCACAACTACACCAGAGACACGATTTGAAAAAGGATTAGAAGTGCAAAAAACAATTGTTGGAGCAGAACAAGTTGAAAACATGTATAAAAATTCGCCTGAAAATCAGAAGCATATCCAAAAATATTTATCTGCGAATTGTTTTGGGGATTATTTGACGAGAAAAGGAATGGATCTAAAGACGAGAGAGCTTTTAACCTTTTCTATGCTTCTTTCTTTGGGTGGATGTGAGCCTCAATTAAAAGGCCACATACGAGCCAATGTAAATGTAGGAAATGATAAACAAACATTACTGAATGTAGTTACAAATTTACTTCCTTATGTAGGGTATCCGAGAACATTAAATGCAATCAGCTGTTTAAATGAAGTAATACCTGAGTAGGAATATATAAAGGAGCGAATCCATTGGATAGACCATATATTATTTGCCATATGCTAACATCATTGGATGGGAAAGTCATTGGAGATTATATGAAAGTAGAACGAGCAGCATATTTTACAGACGAATACGAAAAAATTCATGGACGGTACGGATGTAAAGCATGGATGTGTGGCAGGGTTACCATGGAGGAACACTTTACTTTCGGACATAAATTAGATTTAGCACAAGATAGCATTCCGACGATCCCAAGAATGGATTACGTAGCAAAAAAAGATGCCAAAACTTATGTCATAGCAGTAGACCCCTCTGGAAAAGTAGGATGGACAGAAAATTCAATAGCACCATGGAATGAGCATAGGTCGGAGGACCATATAATCGAAGTCCTTACAGAGCAAGTATCCGATGCATACTTGGGTCATCTGAAAAAGATAGGTATTTCTTATATTTTTGGCGGAAAAGAACGATTAAACTTTAGTCTAGTAGTGGAAAAGCTAAAAAAGTTATTTTCCATTGATAAGTTAATGTTAGAAGGTGGAGGCTTTCTAAACGGCTCCTTTTTAAATGAAGGGTTAATTGATGAATTAAGCCTCGTTTTAGTTCCAATCGCAGATGCTGCCTCTAACTCTGTGACACTATTTGAAACGAGTTCTTATCTAAATAAAACACAACCAGTAAATTTCTTCTTAAAGGACATAGAAAAACTGGACGATGGTGGGCTATGGATGAAGTATGTAACAAAACGGGATTAATTATTTAAAATTAGTATGATGCAATTATTGGTAGCAATAAATAACGCTTCGGGATTCTTATGAGGAGGTTCCAAGTAAAAAAATGAGCGAAGATAAACAAAAAATCCTAGCAGTTTATCACCGAATTGATGATGCAATGGTTAATAAAGACACTGAAACATTGGATGACATCCTTGATGACAATTATGTATTAGTACACATAACTGGTTATCATCAACCTAAGCAAGAATGGCTTGAACAAATAGATAATGAAGAAATGAAATACTTCAAAACCATGCCCCAAAAAACAACAATCACAATAGATGGTAATACTGCTATTCTCATTTGTGATACCAAAATTGATGCTAGAATTTATGGTTTTAGAAACACTTGGAGTATGCAAATGAAAATGTGTTTTGAGAAACGTGGAGACAATTGGTATCCAGTAAATGCTATAGCAATAAGTAATTAAATACAGAAATAATCAGATAACAACAATATAATTTAACAGGGTAAAAAATTAAAAGAAAGTTGGAATTGAAAAATGAAAAATGAACAATTAAGCAATAGCACAATCTTCCCATTGGGACAAAAAGTTGAAGCAAACTTTATTGGTGATGCTTATTTACAAATGGTGTTTACTGATCCAACGCCACTCAATACATCAATCGGGAATGTAACCTTTGCTCCAGGAGCTCGCAATAACTGGCACTCTCATAAAGCTGGACAAGTTTTGCTAGTTACTGGTGGAGAAGGTTGGTATCAAGAAGAAGGAAAACCAGCACGTTTACTCAAAAAAGGTGATGTGGTGAATATTCCGCCGAACGTAAAACATTGGCATGGTGCGGCAAAAGACAGTTGGTTTGTACACCTAGCAATGACACCAGGTCAAACGGACTGGTTAGAGCCTGTCGATGATGAATGGTATAATAAATTATAATTTGATAGAAAAAAAGCCGATTTTCTACACTGGAGTTCGGCTTTTTTTACTATTACTTTGTGAAGGATTGTACTTAAACTATAGGGTGGTTTAGTTTAAGAACGCAGCACAAAAATGATCAAACTTTTTTCAAAATAGATTCTTTTGATTTTCCGTAAAATGCGGGTTCATATGATATTTTTGATCAAACTTTGTTATAAAGCTACACCTCATTCGGAAGACGCTCTTATAAAGATCCAGGTTGTTTATTCATTTGACGCCCACTCTTTTTTTGGCTTTGGGGACCTGAGTTTCCAATTTGGAACTCACCCCCTAATTCAACATCATTTTTTTTATCCTGTTTCTCAATTTGCGCTCTTGTTTGATCTTTGTTTTGCATTCCTTGATGTGTCATTATGTATCTCATCTCCTTTCAATATCATTGTTTTTAATATGCTCAAGTATCAGGAAAATACAAATGATTATTTTTAAAAATTCTTGGTGCTCACAAATCTTAGAATTTACATATCAAAAAAGTCATTAGTGTAGCTTTTGAAAAAAGTTTGATAATTCATAAAAAAGATTGATAGTTTATAATAATGTTTGCTAACAATCACCTCTTTATAAAGCTTAGAGGTGATTTCCTATTGGATATTTATGTTAAAATCGCGTTAAAGATTGTGAATAAATGTACTTAAAGTAACGGGGCAGGTTAGCTTAAGAAGAAACCATAATGAGCATTCGAATAAAGTTATAAATTAAACACAAAATGAAAAGGGAAATGAATACCCTAATATAAATAAGATGAAATGTAGGAGTGAAAGTATGGATAAAAACAAAGGGAAAACACCAAATGTTTCAGGAAGTTTTCAAGTGATTGAAGATGACCGAAAAGAAACTATTGAGGAATTGAGAAAAGACAACAAATTAGATGAAGAAACAGAATACTACGCACGAATTTTTATGGAAGAATAGGCGTTTTATTTCAACAAGTGGATTGTAATACAAGAAGAGCTGGCTGATATTGCTAGCTTTTTTGTTATTCAACTAAACCAGCTAATAGTTTGTCAACATTTTTCAATAAAAACTTAAAATCATTCATGATATACTAAAAATGTGCATGCTAAATAACCTTCCATTATCTTTTAAATGGAAAGTTTTGAGTTATTTAGTTAGATATAGGTTTTAAGCTATATCTTGGAAAGTTTTTTTGCTTTTTAACAGGGCATAAATCCAATGTAAGAGCTTATTTACACATGCAATTACAGCTACTTTATAGGGTTTTCCTTCTTCACGTTTTTTATCATAAAACTCACGCATTTTCTTGTTGCGAGGGATGATTTCCTCAGTCGTTTTCTTCTTGCGACAATCACGAATAGCACAACGAACTGCCATATATAAAGCGTGACGAAGCCTGCTAGATCCTCGTTTTGTGATCCGATTTTGGGTGGCTGTAAACTTACCAGATTCGAATACACTAGGATCAACTCCAGCGAAAGCTACAAGTTTCTTAGGATGATTAAATCGATCTATCTCACCAATTTCAGAAATAATCGTTGCCGCGATTTTTTCTCCTATGCCTGGGATAG
>NZ_JAIQUM010000118.1 GCF_020075705.1 Metabacillus rhizolycopersici
TTGACCTTGAACTTATCCCTTGACCTTGAACTTATCCCTTGACCTTGAACTTATCCCTTGACCTTGAACTTATCCCTTGACCTTGAACTTATCCCTTGACCTTGAACTTATCCCTTGACCTTGAACTATCCCTTGATCTTGAACTTATCTCTTGATCTTGAACTTATCTCTTGATCTTGAACTTATCTCTTGATCTTGAACTTATCTCTTGATCTTGAACTTATCTCTTGATCTTGAACTTATCTCTTGATCTTGAACTTATCTCTTAACCTACCCCTTATCTCCCTCCAATCTCTAAATACAGCATCTACACCACCCACTTATACATTGAATTGGCTCCGCCTTTAGACGAGTGGTAGAAGACCTCGGCTATGTTTACGTAGTATAGGCGAGGTCTTCTACCTGCTACGAGAATAAACAGGAGCCAATCCGCCCTTGTATAAGTGGGATAATGTGAAATTTAAACCGCAAATAAAAAGTAAATTAATTATGTTTTTATTTACGTATTTAAATCTATTCTATTTATGTTAATTTTTAACACACTATTAGTCTACTACCCGTACATTTGTTTGACAATGAATTTACTGGAAAATGATTCCATATACCCTTTCTATAATTTTCTTAGTTGTGATAATCCTCCTATAAATTCCCTTTTCTTTTATTTTCGTACTGTCCCTCTTAAATATAAAATAATCAATATTTCAGTACACTTTTAAGTTGTTCATACAAAATAGTAAATTATTTTAATAATACTAAAACCAATCATTCTAATGAATAAGATTATGTATATAGTTTATTTCAACATAATCTCAATTCACACAATAACAATCCAGTTGTTTACTCGTAATCAAAGCTAAAATAGGTATAATCTAATAACTAATAATAGACAACACATCATAAATTCATATCGAGATTAAATTCTAAGAAAAACTAGAGCCCCATCCTTAAAGACCCTAACAAAGATCATAATCAATACCGAAGCATTCAAGACAGGAGAATATAGATATGTATTGGCAGATTGGCTCATTAATTTAACCAGATTTTCTAACAGGTGGAGATGCACTAGCCCTATACAAAATATCTAGTTCATAAATTAGCAATTCTGTATCTAGTGCTGGTAATTTCAATGTACGTGCAAATTCATTTGGTTCAGGTAATAATTCAGCAAATGTCAATTGAGCTTGCTGCAATCGTTTCTTGCGTAACTGTAACAAGCTTCTAAACATCATAGAACGGCTCGCAAGTTTTGTGACAGCACCTCTCCCACGACCAACTGTACGCTTAATAAGCTTGCTAGAACGTTTCAGAACTTCCTTTAGGGTTGAAACAGCTAAACCTAGGCTCTTTGCAAGAATATTTAAAGAACCCTCTAGAAATGGCATTTCAGGGCTTGTATGGCTCTCTAAATAGGCAAGGATATCTTCTTCCCATTCTTCATAATGAGATCGCACACGTTCTTCACGTGGCTTTTTGAATTTATACCACCCTTCCTTCCCCTGAAATTGAGCTTGTCCATCTGTCCAAATCTCTAGTAATCCTTCAACATAAGAACGTTTAACACCCTTATATTTACCAGAATAGGCACTCTTCAGAGTACGTTCAAATTCACTTTTCTGTAACGGAAAGTTCAAATTGCTGTTAAATTGATCGAGTTCGTCATAGGCTTCTTCAAATGGACGATTACTAGCATAGTTAGCAAGTGCAAGTGTCATTAGTGCATTATTACGGCTCGCGCTGTTATGACCTCTTTCAATATCTGTTGCAAATATAAGCGCACGATACCAGTCTGAAGACGTTTGATCGATTTCTGAGCCGTCCTTATTGTAAATCACACGTAAAGAAGCTCTTTTTTCTTTTTCTTCAAAATGCTTAGACCAGGAAAGTAATTCCCTTGTATTAGCAGATTCATCATAAAAATCTAGAACATTATCTTCTCTTGGAATTCGGTAAAACCCGAATGGTGCACAATTTGTATCCACTGGTACATAGGTAGATAATGCTTTACGAACATTATCATATAAGCGTTCTGCTACTCTTAAAGACTTATAATCTTTATTTTTATGTACAAAAAAAGGTGTATCCAAAACGAAAAAGAACTGAAATCCTCTAGGAGTCTCTAACAATAAATTTGGACGAGGTAATCCTAATTCTTCACAGCCCAAATAAAGGGCATAAAGGTCAACTTCCTTTGTATCCAGATCAAACCCTAGCACATTAACTTGCTTCAAATTATCACGTGTATGCCCTTTTATAATCCTTTTTTGAAAATTATAGTAAGTACCACCTCGAAATGTATTAGGCGTCCAGTGGGATAATGACTGTCTTTTATCCTGAAGCGTTTCATAGGATGTAACGACATACCCTTTCCCTTCAACAAGATCGTCTTTTGACGGTGTAACAAAGACCACGCCTTTATGGTATGGATTATGTTTTTCTTTTGCTTCATAGGCTATGATTCTCTCATTTGAAACACGAGAACCCTTTTTCTTGTATAAAAGCAAACTATTATGTGTCATAAACTGCATGATTTCTACTGCTGAAATAACAGTACCCGATACATTTTGGATTGAAGCCATTCCCATCTATTTCACCTTCTTCGCTCTAATATTTCTTGTTTTTCCGACCATTTCTCTGAAAATCAATTATAACGAACTCGGATTTTGTAAAAGTGTGCTCTCTAAGAGAAAATGCACCAAAAAAAAAAAGCCCCTTGAAGTCAAGTGCCCCAAGGGTTTGAAAAAAAGTTTTAAATTTTTTTACTACACGGGTTGGACGAGAAAATGCACCGAAAACCCTAAAAATGCACCATTTTTTCCGTATTAGCATGTTGGAAACAAGGGCTCATAAACGTTTATTTAACAATGTTTTCTCTTAATAAGAGATCATTTTTTCCACACGGGTTGGACGAAATGGCGTGAATGAATGGTGCGTTTTTTCCACACGGTTTGGACGAAATGGTGCGAATGAGTGGTGCATTTTTATGATATGAAATTTAAAATTTCGCTCTAAATGCTTATGTATCAAGGATTATTCTGACACACGGGTTGGACGGAGTTGTATAAACGGTGCAATTAAAGTGGTGCAAAACTGTTTTTTTCTACACGAGTTGGACGGAAAAGGTCATATCGGTGCATTTTGGAGGAGTTTGGGACACAGGTTGGACCAAGTGGTGCAAATTAGTGGTGCATTTATAGTTTAAATAGATTACTATAAACTTATATAAGTTTATGTACGTATTTTTCAAAAGGAGTGATTTAATGAGCGATTTAAAAACTAGAACAAGAATAGGAAATACCCTTGATACAAATTTACTAAAAAAGCTAAAAGACCTATCTGGTAATACACGTATCCCTATGTCTCGCTTGTTAGATGAAGCTGTAGAAGATTTAATTCAAAAACATAATACTACTACATACACCCCTTCTAGCAGTTATAAGAACATAGTCGAGAGGTAGAGGATATCCATGTTGATTACAATCAATTATTCGGAAATTGAAGATCAATTAATTTTACCGTATCAATTATTAAAAATTGCTATATTTGAAGAAACGAAATATCTTTTTGAAGAGCGGCCAAGAATAATTAATAAATGGCATAAAGAAGCCTATCAAATGACTGAAGATGAGTTCAGGAATCAATATCCTCCTAATGGAATGAGTCCAAGTTTTAAGGCATTGTATTTTTTTCTTACAGAAGGGTTATATTTTCAAAAGAATATTACAAAATACATGATTAGAGAAGCTGTTCTAAGGTACTCAGATACCATTAACGCTAACATATCCAGTTTTTTATACAATGAATTTCCTGAAGAGGTAAATCACAGTTTAAACGAAAAAACAATTGACCAAACTATGGAACAGGATTATTTATTTACCAGTATGGATAATGACTACCATATGATACGGAAAATTGTAGCGAAAAAGAATGAATTTAAAGAAAGAGGAGCAGGACAATTGGCTGCAGATCTAATTGATAATAAGGGCAACTTTAGAGGAATGGCAGAACTCCGTCCCACCCAAACAACGGATTTTGCATTGCAACAAGATCAAGAAGATCTTTGGATGAAATTGATTGACTCAGCTTATAATGCGTTGGATGAATGGACAGCTGATTTGTTTGACTTGATTACCTATCTCTGGCTGGTATCTCCTAAAAACAACGAAGGTTATATTGAATTTCATAGTAATGACGCTTTACGATTAAGGCAAATACAATACTCTGAAGAAAATGCAAAAGAGTTGGTCATTCGTGAACGGGATCGTTTTAATATTATGAAAAGGGTTGTAGCTTTATCAAGTATGTGGGTGTCATTAAGTGAAGGAAAGATAGTAACTCAAAAGGATAAACAATATGATTTCCAAGATTTTAAGCAAATGTTTGATATTGGGGCCATACGTGTGGCCTATGATAAGAATTCAGGAGAGGCACAAGGGATCTATGCGTTACAAATTAAACCAACTTCCATACTCACTCCTTTAATCAATGCCTCTAGTCAGATGATTGGATTATTACACATCAAGATTTTTCAATATAGCCATCAAACACAAAAAGAACATAAACGGCTACTACGATACATTGATCGACAATGGAAAATGAGAATCCGGCTCAAATCAAAAATGACTCAACCTTTTAAAATAGCAACGTTATTAAAAGAGATGGATGTTCCTATACGTTATAACTGGAGTGACAAAAAAGATAAGTTGGAGAATGTATTGGATGACTTTAAAACAGATGGAGTCATAAAGGATTGGGAGTATGCAGAGTCCTTTGATGAAACTGTAGTAGGAAAAAAAGGTTGGTATAAGGACTGGGTCAACTACAGTATTATCATTTATCCAACAGACAACTTGCTCGAAGGATACAAAGAAAATATAAACCTCTCTTCCCAAGCGATATTAGATCCAACTATTTTAGAAAAAATTAACAAAATGAGCCAAAACAATATCTTGTTACAAACGGAAGTAAATGAAAAGTTGGCTAGCAATTCAAATTCTGAATTGAAAGAACCTGCTTCAACTGTAGAAGAAAAGAATGAACAAACGAAAACTCTCAAAATTGAACAACAAGCTTTTAATCTTGATGCAAAAGAGGATATTAAATTATCACCTGAATCCATGAAAGATATGATTGATGGTTTAAATATGAGTATTAGAAAGACTGCTGAAGAAATTGGTATTTCTCATACTACCCTCTCTCGTTATTTAAGAAAAGAAAATAAGCGTCAAAACAATAAGAACGATGAAAAAATGCTTAAATGGTTGAAAGAGAATACAAAATAATTCTAATTTCACAAGTCTCCCTACCCCATCACTATTAGTGATGGGGTATTTTTATATTTCATTTTTTAATTTGTAAAATTTGAATGTGACTCATTTAGTATTAATAACACCTTTTGTGCTTAACAAGGTGATTATTCACAATCACTCTATAAAATCGATTCATAATAATAATTAAGAACAAGTGATGAACACAGAGGTAAGGAGTGTTAAATGAAGAGTGATCACTAGTGATCAGTGATTAACTTGTGATAATCAACATCTTAATACTAAATACAAAAGTGTATGGATATAATGAGAAAAATCAGAATTTCCGGAATAAAAATAGACATAATTATAAATTCAAATAATTATTTTATAGTGTCTATATATAAATACTAATTATAGTCTCTATAAAAAATAATTAGTATTTATAATTAAAAATCATTGATATATAAACAATATTTCATAGTCTCTATATATAGATACTATTTAAGTTTTATTAAGAAAAAAAGCTCAATTTCTTAATAAAATCACTGCTTATATGATATTAGCTTGAATTTTAATATAATTAGTTTCATTTTTTATTAAATTTTAATTAATTAAAAATAAAAACAGACCCGTTATTTTCACATATAGACACCATGAATTTTCCTTTATTTATAAAGCATAATCATCAATTTTAGGTTCAAAAAAAATTATAGTATCTATATATAGTTTCTTGAAATAGATACTATATTAATGTAATATAGGTAATATATAGTAAACTATTAATAATAGGAGGTGTGAATTTGGATTCAACACTTCATGATATACATAAGAATGTGCTATTCCCACAAGATGTGCTTCACTTATTTACAGATATTATTAATAATGATCCTGTATCTAGGAAAGTCTTTATTTATGTTGGTCGAAGCTTAAAAGAGCAACAAAAAACAGTGAGTCACATCAGAGGGGTTACAGTTAATGACATAGTGGAAAATGTAAAAATCGAGCGTAAAGAGAGAGTTCCTAAAGGGAAAACATTTATCTACCAGAAAACAATTACCAATATCGATAGGAAAGCAGCAGAAAGAATAGTGGATAAACTTTTAGATATGTCCCTTCTATACTACACACCCGTAAAACCTTATAAGTTTCTTTTCATGTCAAATAGAGGATGGCAAATTACTGAAGAAATAATAAACAGAATAAAGGAGAATAAATAATGGCTAAAACTTTCACTAAGAACACACCAGCAATTAACATGACACTAGTTGGTTTTGGACAAGCTGGAACCCGTATGGTTGATGAATTTGCAGCATTAAAAGATGGTAGTGGTAAAGCAGTTTACAACTGTTTAGCATTAAATAGTAATGACGGTGATTTAAAAGGACTAAAACATGTAAATGAATCGAATCGAGTATCCTTAAATCTTGGTGGATTAGGGAAAAACCCACAAAAAGCGATCACAATATTAGAAGAAAACCAGGAAGTGAACAACCGATTAAAATCCTTCATTCAAGAACGTGTTAGACCTTCAGATGACCTTGTACTTTTCTTTGCAGGCCTAGGTGGTGGTACAGGTACATCAACTATAGTAAAAGCACTTGAAGAATTTTATGAGTTCAATAATAAACCAATTATTAAACAGGAACTAGTTAAATTACAAAGTGAGATTGCACCAAAGGAATTTAAAGAAAATATTAAAAAATACATGAGATTAGCTGTTCAACGTGCAGAAAGTAAATTTATTAAAGTTGGTGTTATTGTCACCCTTCCACTTCGTGCCGATGGTCCAGATGCTCTTAGACAAGTGAATGATTTCGCCCAGCGAATCTGGAAGATCGCAAAGGATAAAACGAAAGGGATTGCATTTGTAACATTCGCTGATAATCAATATTTCTATGACGAGTTTAAACAACTTCCTGAAAATGAACGTGGAGACATAGAAAACTACAGGGATTTTGCGAATAAAAGAATTTGCGAGGTATTTCATGAATTGAACACGGCTACAACTGGCGGCGGAACAAGCGTTACCTTTGACTCTGAAGATTTCAGACGAATAATACTTGAAAATACGGGTTCATTAGTTGTAAATAAATTAAGTAAGCCAATGCAAGATATTACAAATGGTCACGATATTAAAGAAATGTTTATAAAAGCCATGGAAGGCAGCTGTTTCCACCAGCCTATCCAATTGACAAATAAGCTAGAAACTGGAGAGACAGTAGCATCTAAAGTACACCATATCGGTCTATTAGCCATTCTTGATGAGAAAAAATCAATTGGTTCATCCTTTATCGATGATGCACGCGTTGATATCATTGAAAATAATACATTTTCTTTAAGTGGAACAGTGTTTACTGGTTATCTAGAAGAAAAAAATGATCATTCCTCTACGGTTTACACTTTCTATAAAACAGATGGTCTCCCAAATAGATTGGCAAAAGGATTGGTAAGTGAGTTTGATGAGTTTCAAGAAAGACAAAAAGCCGTTGTTTACAAGTCCTCTTCCATTGAGTCTATAAGTAATGATTTAGATGATGATGACTTTGATATTGATCTATCAGAATTCGGATTAGATGAAGTTGCTGTTACAAAAGAGGAAAAAGAAATTGATACTGAAAATTATGAAGTAGATTTAGATAGTTTAGATTTTGATAAACTAGATGATTAATTTATTTGAAGCACTGTTAATTCAGTGCTTTTTTGCTCTATCCCCCTCTATCTCTCCTAGTTTCTCTTTTAATGGTCAATTCTTTCGTGATATATCCTAGGAAACTCACTTAAATCCTGAAACCTTATCAAAATTCATACAACAAAGTGTTTTTCAATCAATTCTTCGCATTTCATTCCAAATCACACCTTTTATTATTAATCACTAGTGATGTGTGAGTCACCAGTTGCGAAATCAAAATGCTTCACCTGTTACAGAGAATTCACTCGTTAAACCTTTGTGATTAATCACGAATACCACGTTATTAATTAGTGTTTAACAAAAAGTTGATCCCTTGTATCGAATTATTTGTAATACGAACCCCGAAATTACTTGTGATTCACATTCAGTTATATATTAACCACCTATCACCAAGATGTGATTAACTATTAATGCTCATTCACTTACAAGTGAAACAATTGTCATTAATCACTAAGCGCTTGATATCACAATTCATTTTTATATTGACCTCATTCCATCACACGTAATTATTTTCCAGTTAAAATGAATTATCAAATCAAAAAACAAGCGCTTAACTTAGAAGTTGGTTAAAGGATCGAATGAAAAACAACTAGTCATGGCTAAAGATATAAACACTTCATGGAATGAAAGATAAATATTGAAATACCACTAAAAAAGATTGTATTATTAGATTAGTAGAATGTGTGAATCATCACGCGAGATTAACCAGTGAATCATTCATCATCTGTGATTCATCATTGAGGAGGGAATCGGAGTTGAATGAACCCGTAAATACTACATATTGGCAGATCACTGAATTTGCAGAGAAAGTAACTGAAAATATAGATGGCTCAGTTCATTACAATACAGTTGCTAAATGGTTTAATAAATTGGAAACTATGGGCGTACATTATGTATCCCGTGCAGCTGGAGAAAAAATATATGACGAATTGGATCTGGAAATTGGAGTTTTTATACACCAAAAAAGAGCTGAAAAATGGCGATTAGACGTTATCTTCGAGAATTTACCAAAATATACTGAAACTAGACCATTTCCTGATGAATGGGAAGGGGAAAGTAGTCCAACATTAAATTATTCAGAAATAGAGGAAGCCATTATCCGAAAAATGTCAGCAAAAATGCAAGACCAATTGATTGCAGCACAAAAGGAAATTGCTAATACAATTGAACAGGTAGCCATGTCTAAAATTTCGTCATTGTTACCTCAACCTAAAACAGAAGATGAAATTCGCACCGAACGGTTAAATCACGCCTTACTACAAATGAAATTAAATAATAAGTTAGAAGAAGCAGCTTTAGATCAGTGGAATAAACAACCAGACCACATTAGAGTCAGGAAGGTAGGATTCTTTAGAAAAGAAGAAAACTACGAAGAAAAGGACAGATTTATTAGAAACTATAAGAATCAAAATATGGAAAGAGTTCTACGAGAAGAATTAGATATTGAATAATTCCTTAAGATGCCATGTCTATATGGCATCTTTTTTTATAATTTCATAAACTAAATTATGTATTGCACTCTCGAAAAACTCTCTCAACATAATTCCAATTTAGTTGAAACATAAGATTATAGCTTCTACATGTCAAAGAAATCATCAGCCTTAGCATTCGGATCTATTTCTCTGATAGCCTTCATTAGCTTCTTGATCGTTGTCGTTCTTGGCGAATATTCTTTATCCGAACAAATACGACTTACTGTATTTCTCCCTAATTTTGTTTTCTTCACTAGCCATTCTTGACTTACTCCATACTTATCTAGCCATTTCCCTATTTTGGTTCGTGTTTTACCCATTCCAAACACTGAAATCCCTCCTTTTAGTGCAGTTATTTGTTACAGTCATGCCCTTAAATTGAAAAAGATATAACACCTAACTGAAATAATTTTTTCAGAAAATGGTGAATAGTGGACAAACGGTGTCGAATACCTTTTACGGTTCTGGTGCAAAAACTTCAGGGCAATTGCAACTAATCTCTAAATTTTGGACATACTGATACTATTACTCTAAAAAAAGGGCATGATCAGTATGGAAAACCAAAATGTATTCAAATGGAAACATTATCAGCCTGACATTATTTTATTAACAGTGAGATGGTACCTACGGTACAACTTAAGTTTTCGTGATTTGGTGGAAATGATG
>NZ_JAIQUM010000119.1 GCF_020075705.1 Metabacillus rhizolycopersici
TTAAATAATATCGTAGAACAGGATCATCGTTTTATCAAGAAACGTGTTCGTTCTATGTTAGGGTTGAAATCTTTTCGGACAGCTACTTACATACTGAGTGGTATAGAAGCGATGCATATGATTAAAAAGAAGCAGGTTCATCAAAGGCTGAAGACTGCCCCAAATGAAGTGGAATTCATACATAGACTATTCAGGATAACCACCTAAGAGGTTATCTGAAAGTGGATCTATAACTTTTTTCTATTTGTCTTGGTATTTGCACCAGAACCGTTTGGGTTGTTGGAACGAACAGTTCATACTTTTGGCTAAGTACATACACTTGTTTACTTTGTGAAAAAATAGGGATTGTTAGAAAAAATATAAATTTATATTGCGTTAAGACGAAATAAAAAGTAGAATAAAAGAAAAATGTTAACGTTAACATAAAAGCTAATTCACGTTAGTTTATTAAAATTTTTAACGAATAATATTAATGTTAATATAAAGAAGTATAGAAGGGTGAAACCGTGGGGAAAATTATGAATGAAAATTTTTTGCTTAACAAATGAAATCGCTATTTCTCTGTTTCATGATTATGTGAAAGAAATGTCAATTATCGACTATCATTGTCATTTGAGTCCTAAAGAAATTTATGAAAATAAAAATTTTTAAAATATTACAGAAGATTGTTAGAAAAAATATAAATTTATATTGCGTTAAGACAAAATAAAAAGTAGAATGAAAGAGAAATAAATGTTAACGTTAACATTTTGAGTTTTGTCTTTTAATTTATATTTTTTAAGTAATAATGTTAACGTTAACATAAAAAGTATAGGATGGTGAAACAGTGGAAAAATTTATGAATGAAAACTTTTTACTTAAAAGTGAAACCGCTATCTCTCTGTTCCATGATTATGCGAAAGAAATGCCAATTATCGATTACCATTGTCATTTGAGTCCTAAAGAAATTTATGAAAATAAAAATTTTAAAAATATTACAGAAGCTTGGCTTTACGGTGATCATTATAAATGGAGAGCAATGAGAGCAAATGGAATCTCAGAAGAATATATTACCGGAAATGCAAGTGATTATGAAAAATTTCTTGCTTGGGCAAAGACGGTTCCGATGACAATCGGAAATCCTTTATATAATTGGACTCATTTAGAATTGCAGCGATTCTTTGGCATTTACGAAATATTAAACGAACAAAGTGCCCCAGAGATTTGGGAGACAGCAAATGCACTTATAACTGGAGAAGGATTTGGTGCCCGCGATTTAATCGTAAAGTCAAATGTTAAAGTGGTTTGCACAACTGATGACCCAGTAGATAGCTTAGAATATCATCAATTATTAAAACAAGATCAAGATTATCCTGTCAGTGTCGTTCCGGGTTTTAGACCAGATAAAGGGTTGGACATCAACCGAGATGGATTCCTAGAATGGGTTGGGAAACTTGAGCAATCTTCGCAAGTAAAGATTGAAAACTATGAGGACTACCTCGCTGCACTTGAAGCACGGGTTCAGTTCTTCCACTCAGTTGGCGGTGTCGTATCTGACCATGCATTAGATTTAATGGTTTATGAGGAAGCTACTTTTGGTGAAGTAAAGGAAATCTTTGCAGAAAGATTAACTGGCAGCACGCTTTCCTTAGAAGCGGAAAAGAAATTTAAAACTTTTACATTAATTCACTTGGGTAAGCTATATGCAGACCTCGATTGGGCGATGCAGTTCCATATTAATGCCCATCGCAACAATAATACAAACATGTTTAAGGTTTTGGGACCTGATACTGGTTATGATTCAATTAATGATGATCAAATTGCAAAACCACTTGTCTCAATCCTAGATTCTTTAGAACAGGCTGGCAAGCTTCCAAAAACGATCATCTATTCTTTAAATCCTACTGATAATTATGTCATTGCAAGTATTATCAATAGCTTTCAAGATGGAAAGACACCAGGGAAGATCCAATTTGGTACTGCATGGTGGTTTAATGATACGAAGGAAGGCATGCTAGAGCAAATGAAGACACTCTCCAATGTAGGACTTTTTAGCCGATTCATTGGAATGCTGACAGACTCCAGAAGCTTTCTATCTTATACGAGACATGAATATTTCAGAAGACTTGTCTGCAATCTGATCGGAGAATGGGTCGAGAACGGTGAGGTTCCTAAAAATATGGAATTATTAGGAAGAATTGTCCGAGGAATCGCTTATGACAATGCGAAAGAATATTTTCAATTTCAAGGAGTTACAGAGGGTGACCTTATTTCTACAAGATTATAACGAAAGATGGTAGAGGTTGCATAATGCTGGTGAGGTAGTAAAATAGGATAGTATAAGCCACTTTTTCTAAATGAATGTAATGTAAAAAGGAAGGAAATGGAATGGTTACTATTAAAGATATTGCTAGGTTGGCCAATGTATCTCATACAACGGTTTCAAGGGCCCTGAATAACAGCCCACTTATAAAAGAGCCAACAAAGCGGAAAATCCTTGAGATTGCCTCCCAGCTAAACTATATACCAAATTATAATGCAAAAAGCCTTGTGACGCAGAAGTCGCATACAATTGGGCTGTTTTTTTCAAGCATAAGCAGTGGAACATCTCCAAGCTTTTTTGTCGATGCGCTTAAAGGTGTCAATCGTGTCATCAGCCAGGATTATAATTTGTTTGTCCGCGGCATAGATGATTATCAGGATTTTTCAACCATTAATCCGCAACGCTTTGACGGCATTATTTTAATGAGTCAAAGTGTGAAAGATAATTCGTTTATCTACCACACAATGCAAAAGGGAATTCCCCTTGTGGTGCTTAACCGTTATATCGAAGATGATCATATTATTAATATTTTGTCTGATGATACAGAAGGATCCCGTCAAGCAGTAGAGTACTTGGTTAAAAGCGGACATCGGGATATCGCCATTATTGAAGGAATACAAGGCTTTAAGTCTACACAAATGCGCAAAGAGGGGTATCTTCAAGCGTTAATTCAACACGTGATGTCCATTCAACATGAATACTCTGTTGGTGGAAATTATGATATGGAAAGCGGTTATCTCGCGATGAACAAACTACTGTCATTGAAAAAGCCTCCAACAGCTGTTTTCTGTTCGAACGATGATATGGCCATTGGTGCCATGAACGCAGTTTTTGCTAAAGGGCTAAAGGTTCCAGATGATATTTCAATTGTTGGTTTTGATGATATAGGCTTTTCTAGATATACAACACCGCGTCTGACAACGGTAAAACGCCCTGTAGAACAAATCAGTATTTTAGGTGCGGAAAAAATTCTGTCATTAATCATGGGGGAACAAGAGAAAGTAGAAAAAATCTTTAGCAATACAGAGTTAATTATTCGTGACTCTGTTAAAAAGATGGAGTAAGATTGTCCCGTTTTTGGGACGCTTATCGAAAAAAATGTTCACGTGTGCATAACGAGGAGGATACCATATATGCAGAAGTTAAATAAACACAATTATAAGGAGTATGCGATATATCCAGAGAGAATTCTTCAGTTTGGGGAAGGGAATTTTTTAAGAGCGTTTGTTGACTGGCAGGTCCAAGTGTTGAATGAGAAAACGGATTTTAATGGAAGTGTCGTCGTGGTCCAACCAAGAAGATCGGAAAAGATCGAAAGACTGAATCAACAAGATGGTTTGTTCACCCTTTTTTTACAAGGAATGAAGGATGGAAAACCCGTTGATGAACATATGGTGATTGAGTCGATCAGCCGAGGGATTAACCTTTTTACAAACTATGAGCAGTATAAAGAACTGGCTGGAAAAAAGGAGCTGCGTTTCATCATTTCCAACACGACAGAAGCAGGGATTGTTTTTGATCCTGAAGATCAGTTAGAAGATCAACCGCCAAAGAATTTTCCAGGCAAGCTGACCGCTTTTCTTTACTATCGCTTTCAAGCTTTTTCAGGAGACGATAGCCATGGTTGCATCATAATTCCTTGTGAGCTGATTGAAAATAATGGTGAAAGATTGAAAGAGGTCGTGCTTCAATATGCTAACTACTGGAACCTAGGCGATGACTTTATCAATTGGATTCACGATGCAAATACGTTTTGTTCTAGTTTAGTAGACAGGATCGTTCCAGGCTTTCCATTGGATTCAATAGATGAGAAAACAGCAGAGCTGGGCTATAAGGATGAGTTAATGGTAGTCGGGGAACAGTATCATCTTTGGGTGATCGAAGGACCGGGTTGGATCAAAGATGAACTGCCTGTTAAAGGTACAGGTTTGAACACGTTAATCGTTGATGATTTAACACCATATCGAGTGCGAAAAGTCCGTATTTTAAACGGTGCTCACACGGCTATGACACCGGTTTCATACTTATATGGATTGGACACTGTTGAAGAGTCGGTCAATCATCAGGAGCTAGGTTTATTCATTAAGGAGTTGGTCGAAAATGAAATTGTTCCAACTTTAGATGGACCGCCCGAAGAGCTTGCTGCCTTTTCAAACGAAGTGTTGAACCGATTTATGAATCCATATATCAAACATTATTTATTAAGCATTTCCTTAAATTCCATTTCAAAGTTTTCGACTAGGAATTTACCAACTTTACTAGATTATGTGAAACAAAGCGGTACTTTGCCGAAATGGCTCGTCTTTTCTTTAAGTTGCCTGCTGCATTTTTATCGAGGAAAACGAGGTGATGAGGATATTCCATTACAAGATAATCCAGAAATCCTACAATTCTTTCAAACTCTTTGGGAGAAAGTCGATCAACATGAATTGCATATGGAAGGTCTAGTTAAAACAGTATTGGCTGACAAACAGCTATGGAGAATGGATCTTACTTCGATTCCCAACTTGGTGAGCGCTGTGACAACCAATCTCCTAACTATTGAGCAAATTGGAGTAAAAGAAGCCCTTAAAGAATTATGCAGGACATCAATTAAGTGAGGTGGTCATTTAAATGAAAAAGTATTTGCAAATAAATGAAAGCGATAACACCATCCTTGCCTTAAGAGACCTTAGGAAGGATGAAGAACTAAGCATTGAAGGGAAGACCATTCAATTAAAACAAGATATTTATCGCGGACATAAAATCGCTTTAAAAGAAATCAAGGAAAAAGAACATGTTATCAAATACGGGGATCCAATTGGTCATGCGCTCACAACGATCGCACCTGGAGAACTTGTTCATACCCATAACACGAAAACGAATTTATCTGGAACGCAGGATTATCAGTACACACCGAAACAAACTGACCTTTTATACAAAGATGAAAATCGGACCTTTAAAGGATATCTAAGGGGAAATGGAAATGTCGGGATTCGAAATGAACTTTGGATTGTGCCAACAGTAGGTTGTGTAAATGGAATTGCTGAAAAAATTATTAAACGCTTTGAAAAACATGTAGGCGATATAAGTCCATTTGATAATGTTCTCGTTCTAAAACATAACTATGGCTGTTCCCAGCTCGGTGACGACCATGAAAATACAAAGCAAATTCTGCTCAATGCTGTGAATCATCCAAATGCTGGTGGTGTTCTCGTTTTAGGACTTGGATGTGAAAACAATGAACTTCCTGAATTTAAAAAGACGCTCGGGGAAGTAAATGAGGACCGAATCAAATTCCTCATTTCCCAAACAGTTACAGATGAAATTGAGGAAGGCTTTAAACTTGTTATGGACATTTATGAAAGCGCTAAAAATGACAAAAGAGAGGATATTCCTCTATCAGAACTAAAGATTGGTCTAAAATGTGGCGGTTCTGACGGTTTTTCTGGAATAACTGCTAACCCTCTTTTAGGTAGGTTCTCCGATTACTTAATTTCACAAGGCGGAACCACTGTCTTAACCGAAGTTCCGGAAATGTTCGGTGCCGAAACCATTTTGATGGAACGGGCGGCTAATGAAGAAGTGTTTCATAAAGTAGTAGATTTAATCAACAACTTTAAGGATTATTATCTTCAGCATAATCAGCCTGTTTATGAAAATCCATCTCCAGGGAACAAGGATGGCGGCATTACAACTTTGGAAGACAAATCACTTGGATGTACACAGAAGGCTGGTACTTCCGCTGTTGTGGATGTTTTGAAATATGGAGAAGTTCTAAAAACAAAAGGATTAAATCTTTTAAGTGCACCTGGCAATGATCTAATTGCTTCTACGGCACTTGCAGCAGCAGGCTGTCAAATGGTGCTGTTTACAACAGGCAGAGGAACACCGTTTGGGACATTTGTTCCAACTATGAAAATTTCAACGAACACACAAATTTATGAAAAAAAACCACATTGGATTGACTTTAATGCTGGAACATTGCTTGAAGACGGAATAACAGCCGATCAAGTAATGAATGAGTTTGTCGATTATATTATCAAGGTCGCAAGTGGAGAATTTGTTAACAATGAGAAAAATGATTTTAGAGAGATTTCGATCTTTAAAAGCGGTGTAACGTTATAATCTGATCTTGTTTTTTCAAAGGAGATCATTTGTTGGGATTCTACCAACGTGTGTTGTTTTTTGTCAAAAAATAAATAAATTGAAAATTTTAAAGATAATTCTAGAAAACCATCAACAATTTAAGTTGAATTGCAACAAAGTTGGCGAAAATAGCCTTCAAATCATCCAATTTACTTAAATTCTACTATTTCATCGCATTCCAAAGAGAAGTGATTTTGGGGAAGGAGTCAAAAATATGAACAAACAAAGGGTATTAACAAAACTTGCAGAGTGTGGAGTTGTTGCCGTTGTTCGCGCAGATTCAAAGGAAGAAGCAGCGCAAATTTCTGAAGCATGTGTAAAGGGGGGAATTATGGGGATAGAAGTAACCTTTACAATCGATAACGCTGAGGTAGTAATTAAAGAACTTGCTTTACAATATAAGAATAACGCTGAGGTAGTAATTGGAGCGGGCACGGTTCTTGATGCTGTGACAGCTCGAATTGCCATTTTGGCAGGGGCACAGTTCATTGTTAGCCCAAGCTTTGACAAAGAGACAGCTAAGCTTTGCAATTTATATCAAATTCCTTATATGCCAGGGTGTATGACCATAACGGAAATGAAAAATGCGCTTGAATACGGCGCCGATATTATTAAATTGTTCCCTGGCAATGCGTTTGGCCCTGAGTTCGTGAAATCGATAAAAGCACCACTTCCGCAAGTAAACATTATGCCCACTGGCGGGGTAAGCCTGGAGAATATCGATCAGTGGATAAAAAATGGATGCGTGGCTGTTGGTGTGGGCGGAAATCTTGTTGCATCCGCTAAAACAGGAGATTATGAAAAAATTAGGGAATATGCAAGCCAATATATTCAAAAAGTTCAAGAAGCAAGAGAGGGCTTACGATGAAGAAAATAGTCACTCTTGGAGAAATTATGCTTCGCTTTTCAACAACTGAGGGAAAGCGGCTTTCTCTAACAGATCAGTTGGCCGTCAATTATGGTGGTGCCGAAGCAAATGTCGCGGTGTCTCTGTCTCACTTTGGGCATGATGCTTATTTCATTAGTAAGGTGCCGGATAATGCTTTAGGGGTAGCTGTCGATCGGCATTTACGTTCAAATGGAGTTCGTACAGATTATGTCATCAAGGGTGGAGATCGTCTAGGAACCTACTACCTCGAGGCAGGCATAGGAGAAAGAAGTCCCCAGGTGACGTACGACCGAAAATATTCTAGTTTTTCATCGCTGAAAGTAGATGAGATCAATTTGGACGATGCTTTGCGAGATGCCTCATTATTTCATGTGTCGGGAATCACGCTAGCATTATCTCCTGAGCTGAGAGAACTGACTTTTCTTGCTATAAAAAGGGCAAAAGAGCTAGGGGTCAAAACAAGCTTTGATTTCAATTACCGGGCTAAGCTTTGGAGCCAGCAAGAGGCGAAGGAAGTAATTTTGCCATTGCTTCCATTTGTCGACATCTGTTCATGCGGAGAATTGGATGCTATTTATTTGCTAGGAATGGATAAAGTTGATGAATCCCTCCCACAAGAGGAAAGATTGAAACGCTACTATCAAAAGCTCATTGAATTGTACCCAAACATTGAGTTCATTAGTTCAACCTTTCGAACAGTCCTTTCTGCTTCAAGCAATAAGTTGCAAGGCAATCTGTTTGTAGGTGGAGAGCTGTATCAATCTATGGTTCATCATATTGAGCCGATCGTCGACCGTGTCGGCGGTGGGGATGCGTTTGCAGCAGGCATATTATCCGGAATACTGGACGGGTATGCACCAGGGCGGATCATTTCGTTCGCCACTACGGCCTCTGCATTAAAGCACACAGTACATGGAGATTGCAATGCTTTTACGAAAGAGGAAGTTTTCCAGTTTGCAAACAATGAACCAGGCAAAATTGTTCGCTAAGGGTCTATTTGGCTAGTTAAATTAATTCAAAATCGATTATACGAAAAAATTTAATATCATTCCAATACATCTGGAGGTAATTATGAGTACAATTTTAGCTACAGATAATCCTCAACAAGAACAGAATCCTAAGCAAGAAAAGATAAGTTTAAAAGAGAAAGTGTCTTATGGATTTGGAGACTTTGGTAATGGGTTCCTGTTTGATTTAGGTCAACTCTACCTGCTTAAGTTTTTAACAGATGTTGCTGGGATACCAGCTGCAGCAGCCGGTATGATTTTCTTAGTAAGTAAGCTTTTTAATGCTGTTATGGATCCACTTGTCGGTTCATCGATTGATTATCGTAAGAACGTTGGTAAACGTGGCAAATTTCGACCGTATTTATTATTTGGCAGTGTTATATTAGCGATCATTACTGTGTTTTTGTTCATAACACCAGATGTTTCGACAACAGGAAAACTGATATATGCTTATGCGATTTATATGATATGGGGAGTAGCCTATTCATTCACAAACATTCCTTATGGTTCATTGGGAGCTGCAATTACTCAGAATACAAGTGATCGTACTTCACTTGCAACATTCAGACAAATCGGTTCTTTAGGTGCTTTGTTGGTTACAAGCGTTATCGTTATGCCAATCATTGTGCAATTTGAAAACCCAAAAGTAGGTTATCCAGTTGCTATGGCTATAATGTCCATTATTGGTATTCTCGGATTCTACATCTGTTATCGGAATACAAAAGAACGAGTGATTGTAAAAGAAGCTCCAAAGGAAAAACTATCTGTTAAATCAATCATTAAAACGTTTACTACGAATAAGCCATTGCTAACGCTAGTGTTGATGACGATTTTCACCATTTCTGCTTATAACATTAAATCAGCGCTACTGATCTATTTTGCACAATATAATTTAGGAAATGTAACACTTGTAGCGAATATGAGCTTTATCATTATTGGTTCTTCATTTTTGGGTGTTATCCTTATGCCTAAGCTTGTTGCAAGATTTGGAAAGAAGCATACGGCGATGCTAGGGTTTGCAATCTGTATAGTCGCTGACCTTGTGAATTTCTTTATTCCAACTAATATCTATTCATTTACCATTCTTTCAGCGATAGCTTTCATTGGAATTAGTATTCCAAATGGTATTACATGGGCATTTGTTTCGGATATTATTGACTATGGTCATTGGGTATCAGGAGAGCGGAAAGAAGCGACGACATATTCTTTATTTAACTTCTCAAGGAAATTGGCACAATCATTAGCAGGTTTTCTTTCTGGTATTGGTTTAACTTTAATCGGCTATGTGCCAAACGTGGCTCAATCGGCTGGAACTTTATTGGGTATTAAAGGACTGCTGACTCTATACCCAGCAGTTGCGCTGACTATATCTTTACTAATCATTGGACTTATGTACAAGCTGACAGATGAAAAACATGCAGAAATTATGAAAGATCTTGATGCAAAAGCGTAATTTAGTTCTTATGTGGTTAGATAGAAAATGAAAGCGAATACAATAACAGGGATTCTGGTGCAAAGATTGCATTTCTTTGAAAGAGGTATATAGACTCCTAATGGAATCTGTTCTTATGCAGCCATTCCAAATAGTTGATGAATGAACTTCACTTGATTGTGGACAGACTTGTCCCGTAAAGCAAGTTGTCCTTTTTTAATGA
>NZ_JAIQUM010000120.1 GCF_020075705.1 Metabacillus rhizolycopersici
TTGTCTTCACAATAATAAGGCTGTAACTTTTCTTCAATAAATGAAAAATCTATCGTGGCTTCTACGGCACGTAAAAAATGATCCACTGGAACTAATGATTCAACGGATACGGTAACTTCTTGATTACTATGATTCTTTAAGGTTCCCATCATACTGCATCTCTCCTTATTTTTCCTTTTTAGCAGTTTTGACAGGCAAGAACTCACTTAAACTCAAAAAAGGCTGTTGAGAAAAAACTTTCTCAACAGCCTGAACAGCATTAGGTTAACAACCTAATGCTGTTTTTTAGTGGGTGGAAAAGGTGTGGCTTTGAAATAAGTTTGATAATTGTTTTAACAAAATCCTTGAAAGTGGATGGCTAAAATAGCTTTCATTTGGATGGTTTATTTTCTTTCTGATTCTTTATGATAGAGAAATATATAGCTTCGAAATCAAGCTTGAGCAAAAGAATACCTAAACAGCCAATTTAGAAGTATGTGTGATAAGATATGCAGTAGATATTTTATGATAAAGTGAGGGACTTTTCATGATGGAAGATAAACAAAAAATCCAACCGCGTAAATCATTACAACAGATACAACCATATTCCCCGGGGAAACCGATATGGGAAGTACAAAAAGAGTTAGGGCTTGATCGGGTGATTAAGCTAGCTTCAAATGAAAATCCACTTGGTCCGTCTCCTATGGCTATTGAAGAAATTTCAAAAAGTATCAATGGAATTAATCGTTATCCAGATGCTGATGCGACACATGTAAAAGAGATGATCTCGAAGCAACTTCATGTACAAACACAACAACTCATTGTTACCAATGGAGCAGATGAACTTATTACACTCATTTCAGAGGCATATTTAGAAGAAGGTCTTGAAATCATTGTTCCTTCTCCGTCATTTAGTGAATATGATTTTGGTGCTCATGTGATGGGAGCGAGTGTCGTAGCAGTGCCTCTTGGTGAAAACTATGAATACGATATTGAAGCTATCCTATCTGCGATTTCAGAACGAACGAAAATTGTTTATATTTGTTCACCTAATAATCCGACAGGAACATATCTTGCAAAAGCGAAACTACAACAGTTACTAGATTCCGTACCAGAACAAGTGCTTGTTGTGTTCGATGGTGCATATAGTCATTATGCGAAAGCAGAAGATTATACAAATGGATTGGAATTTGTTGAACAAGGTTACCCTATTATCGTATTACATACCTTTTCGAAGATTTATGGGTTAGCTGGTGTACGAATTGGTTATGGGGTAGCTTCTCAAGAGATTGTAAAAGATATTCTTAAAGTGAAAGAACCATTTAATGTGAATACAATAGCTCAAGTGGCAGCTACGGCAGCTATCGCTGATGAAAAACATGTTAATGATTCCCAAGCGATGAACGAAAACGGTCGTAATCAAATGTACGAGGCCTTTTCAAAATTAGGAATACACTATATCGAGAGCATGAGTAATTTTGTCTTAGTGCATATTGGACCAAATGCCAAACATGTATATGAGCAACTTATGGCAAAGGGAATTATCGTAAGGTACGGTGGAATATGGGGATTAACTGAACATTTAAGAATATCAGTGGGGACCACAGAAGAAAATGAGATATTACTTGAGACAATTGGTTCGATCATAAAGCGAGACTTACCTTAAACTTAACGGGCAGCGATCTCTCATCTATCTTCTTTTTTCTTTTGAAACTTGAGGTAGGGGAGATTGCTAAACATAAGATTTAGCTTGACACTTTTCCTTTAAAGGGAACAACTGGAATTTACAGATTTGGCTAGTAAAATGCTAAGTCTGGCTAGTAAGTGACTGTAAATTTCAAAAAATAGAAGGATATGGATATAAAAGTAGAAGAATTTTGGGCGAGTAATGAATTGTAGAAGAAAATGAAATGTTAGGTGATATAATATGTTTTTGAAAGTGTATGAATTCGTTGACAGTAGTGGTCTAATTAAGACCGAATGAAATCGACTAGTTAACGTACAACGTAAAGTTGTTGGCAGAAAGGAGTATCATCATGAAATCGTATCTTTCTTCAAGGGCTGAGCAAATTAAACCGTCTGGCATCCGCCGTTTCTTTGACATGGCAAATAGTGTCGAGGGAGTTATCTCATTAGGTGTAGGAGAGCCAGATTTTATTACCCATTGGTCTATTTGTGAAGCTTCAATTAAATCGTTGGAGCGAGGGAATACATCGTATACTGACGATGCTGGTTTAATGGAACTGCGTAGAGAAATTGCATTTTATATGCAATCTCGTTTTCAAGTTGCATACACTCCAGAGTCAGAAATTATTGTGACGGTTGGGGGGAGTCAGGCGCTGGATCTTTCATTGCGTGCAATCTTAAATCCAGGTGATGAAGTTTTAATTATAGAGCCAAGCTATCTCGCTTATGCACCACTTGTAACATTAGCAGGAGGTATCCCCGTACCAGTAAAAACAACACTTGATTCAAAGTTCAAACCTATGTCTGAGCAGATTCAGCAGGCTATTCATTCAAACACAAAAGCGATTATTCTTTGCTCACCAAATAATCCGACAGGAAGCTTTCTAAATAAAGAAGAATTAGAAGAAATTTCTGAGATCATAATCGAACATGATCTACTCGTCATAACGGATGAAATCTATGCGGAACTAACATATGATGAATCATTTTGTTCAATAGCATCTATAGCTGGGATGAGAGAGAGAACGATTATTATCTCAGGTTTTTCAAAGGCTTTTGCGATGACGGGCTGGAGGCTAGGATACATATGTGCACCTGAGGGGTTTAGTCAACAGATGTTGAAAATCCACCAAAACACAATGTTATGTGCCCCATCTGTGGCACAGTATGGCGCGATTGAAGCGTTAAGAAACGGTCATCAGCAAGTAGAGGAAATGAGAAATAGTTATCGTAACCGTCGTAATTTTGTTGTTAAGTCCTTAAATGAAATGGGGTTGGACTGTCACCTACCAGGTGGTGCCTTTTATGTTTTTCCATCAATACGTAGTACAGGCTTAACATCAGAGCAATTTGCAGAAAGTCTCCTACTGCAGGAGAAAGTAGCAGTGGTTCCTGGAAGTGTCTTTGGAGAAGGTGGAGAAGGACATGTACGTTGTTCATATGCATCCTCCATGGATGCACTACGTGAAGCCATGAGAAGAATGGAGAAGTTTGTGAAAAATGTGCAATTAGTATCATCATAAGTCGGGTTTAGATCATAGTAGTTCTATGTAAAATCAATAAACGAAAGGCTTTCGCTATAATGTTAGCGAAAGCCTTTCGTTTATGCGCTTATAGATCAATCTTCTAATTGACTAGCTGGTCCGAAAAATTCGAAATGAATATTTTCCGCAGCTACTCCCCATTCCTTAAGAGCGCTATTAACGACCTTCATAAAAGGAGTTGGACCACAGAAATAAAAATCTGCTTGATTCGTTGGTAAGATTGATTTTAACCAGTCTAAATCAACAAATCCTTCTTTATCGAAGTTTTTAGCTGCACGGTCTTGTTCAGTTGGTTGAGAATAAGCAATAAAGCTTTTTACGTTTGAATGCTCGCGTGCTAGTTGAGCCACATCATCTTTCATCGCATGTACGTTGCTGTTTAATGCGGCATGAATAAACGTAACCTCACGCTCTGGTTGTTGTTCGATGACTGTGTTTAGCATACTTACCATCGGCGTTAGACCAACACCACCACTTATTAAAACAACTGGTAGATCTTTTGCCTCAAGAACAAAGTCTCCTGCAGGTGCGCTAACAGCTAGAACATCGCCCGCTTGAACAGCTTGATGTAAGTAAGTAGAAACAATGCCATCTGACTTGACATCATTGCCATCTTCCCGTTTTACACTAATTCGATAATACTCTTTTCCTGGTGCTTCAGATAAGCTGTAATGACGAATATGTGTATGTTCGTCGCCTTCAGGTTGTACTTTTACCGTTAGATATTGACCAGCTTGATAAGATGCAATTGCTCCTCCATCTTCTGGTTTCAAATAAAAGGATGTAATCACATCACTTTCTTTGACTTTTTTATCTACAATGAAATTTCTAAATCCTTCCCAACCACCTGGTTGTTCTTTTGCTTCTTTGTACATTTCTTTTTCAATACCGATAAACGCATCAGCAATTACTCCATATGCTTCAGCCCATGCTTCAATAATTTCACCAGTAGCCGCATCACCTAATACATCCTTAATCGCTTGAAGTAAATTTTCACCAACAATTGGGTAATGCTCTGGTTGAACACCTAGAGCTCTATGTTTTTGCCCAATTTGTTTAACGACAGGGATAATTGCTCCTAAATTGTCAATGTTTGCTGCTGCTGCATAAACTGCGTTTGCTAATGCCGTTTGCTGGCGGCCTTGCTTTTGATTCGCTTGGTTAAAAATATTTAATAGTTCAGGATGTTTACTAAATAGTAATTCATAAAAACGAGTCGTAATATCTTTTCCATGTTGTTCTAATACAGGAACCGTACTTTTAATAATTTCAATTGTTTTTGCATTCAACATACATACTCACCCTTTTAAAAGATGTATTTTATTTACATGTTTAATGATAAAGTAATTGTGATTAAAAAGATATATTTTAAATACATCTTTAAAGAAATTGTCACAATTACATTTCCAAATGTTAGTTTAGCTATTGGTAATGTTTTCTATACAATTTGATATCGTTATGACGAAAGTGGATGAGGAAAAATAATTATAATTGGCTCATGGCCACTAGCAAATAGTGGTATATCAGAGATGGAACAATTGAATAGGAGTAAAGTTTTTAACAAATTATTCAAAATAAAGTGAATAGAAGGGGAAATGGAATTAGGAGTCAATAGATATATAGGAACGAAGAGAGGACAATACTACGATTAGTAATGAATTAAGAAAGAAATTCATTGAAAATGCGGATTTAGCTTTGTTCCCATACGATTCTCCTTGTTGAATTAAAGTATTGCTAGCTGAAGAAAAGGGTAAATAACAAATTCCCATTCAGTAAACATGTTATTTACTGAATGGCAACTTTATCTGTAACTCTTTTACTAAAGTGATTTTTAATTTACATAATTAATTCGGAAATAAGTCAGAAGATAAGTAACGCTCTCCAGTATCTGGTGCCAAACAAAGAACCCTTGCGGATGATGGAAGTTTCTTTGCCACTTGGACTGCAAAATGAGCAGAAGATGCTCCTGAGGCCCCAACAAAGATTCCTTCTTCTGCAGCGAGGCGGCGTGCCATGGTTTGTGCATCTTCGTCTTTAATAAGTAAAATTTCATCAAAAATATCACGGTTTAAAATCGTTGGAATAAAACCAGGGCCAGTGCCAGGGATTTTATGTGGTCCAGGCTCACCGCCTGATAGGACTGGTGACCCAAATGGCTCTACAACATAAATTTTCAAATCCGGTAATAGTTTCTTTAATTCTTCACCTGTACCTGTTACGGTTCCACCCGTTCCGGCAGTTAAGACTAAGGCATCAAGTTTTCCTTCAAATGCTTCCATAATTTCTACTGCAGTAGTTCCTCGATGCGCGTCAGCATTTGCTGGATTCTCGAATTGCATTGGAATAAAGTGGTCAGGTATGTTGCTTGCTAAACGGTTTGCTTCGTCAATGGATCCTTGCATGCGTAGACTTGCAGGGGTAAGATAGACTTCTGCTCCGTATGCCTTCATTATTTTCACACGCTCTGCCGTTGCATTATCAGGCATTGTAATAATACAGCGATACCCTTTCACCGCACTTACCATTGCAATCCCAATACCAGTATTGCCTGATGTAGGTTCAATGATCGTGCTTTTTCCAGGAATTAATTTTCCCTCTGCTTCAGCGCGTTCGATCATACTAATGGCCGCACGATCTTTCACACTTCCACCTGGGTTGAAAGATTCAAGTTTTATGTATACTTCCCCTCCAGTTGGGTCATTAACTCTATTAAATTTTACAATTGGAGTTTTTCCGATTAAATCAAGAATGGAGTTGTAAAGTTTCATTTTTCTATCTACCTTTCTACTTTTATATTTCTTATGATAAAGGTTTTAGTTTGTTATTTCAAAATCCTTTAATGATAATATATTATTCTGATTGGAATAGTTGATTTTGAGTTAGCGTATTATACTTTGTTCAAATATTTAAATAAATCTACTAATTTAAAGGATTCAAACAACCTAGTTTTATAGTTTTTTACAATATATGCTATTATTTAAGGGACAGTAATCCAAAAAAATGTTCGGATTTCCTCTATTTAATATCCGGATAATGAAACTATGTGATCGATGGCATTTGAAAGATAAGGAAAGGGTAAAACATGAAAGGTGGAATGAAAATGAAATATAATTTCGATGAAATCGTTAATCGTAGAGGGACCTATTCTGTTAAATGGGACGGTGGCGAATTTATTAAAAGAGCGGGTCTTACTAAAAGATATGATGAGGAAACGTTACCTTTATTTACAGCTGATATGGATTTACCTGTACCGCAACCTTTGTTAGATGCGTTACATAAAACTGTGGACAACCGAATATTTGGTTATTCAATCTTTCCTAATGAGTACTATGAAGCTATTCAATATTGGTTTAAAAAGAGACATGATTGGGAAATTAAGAAGGAAGAAATCATTTACAGTCCAGGAACTGTTCATGCATTGAATATTGCAGTAAGGGCATTCACGGAGCCAGGCGACGGCGTTATTATTCAGAGACCGGTTTACCCGCCATTTACAAGAGCAATAGAAGGTAATGGGAGACAAGTAGTGAATAATGCGCTTATATGTGATGATGAAGGCTATTATTCGATAGACTTTGAGGATTTTGAAGCGAAAGCAAAGGAAGAAAAGACGAAACTGTTTATTTTATGTAATCCCCATAATCCAATTGGAAGAGTTTTTAATCGGGAAGAGCTTAAAAAACTAGCTGATATTTGTGTGCAAAATGGTGTGCTCATCATTGCTGATGAAATTCACGGTGATTTAATTCGACGTCATCAAACATTTATTCCAATCGCAAAAGTAACGGACAACAATGATCATATTATTACGTGTACTGCAATCAACAAAACATTTAATGTAGCAGGACTTCATTGTACAAATGTTATTATACCTAATCAAGCTCATAAAAAAACATTCAGTAAAGAAATGGGTATGCAAATGGCATCACCATTCACCATCTCTGCGCTCATCGCTGTATACAATGAGGGAGAGGATTGGTTAGAACAGTTAAAAGAATATATCGATGGCACAATGGAATTCGTTCAACGATTCTTAGCTGAAAAGATGCCTAAAGTAAAAGTGAGAATTCCAGAAGGAACGTATGTGATGTGGATGGACTTTAGCGCTTACGGTATTTCTCCAAAAGAAGTTCACGATCGTATTTATAACAAGGCTAATGTAATATTAGAAGATGGAAGTATGTTTGGAGACGAAGGTGTAAATTATCAAAGAATTTGTATCCCATCTCCTAGACCTATGATTAAGGAAGCATTTGAAAGAATAGCAAGAGAATTTGAAGAATTAAATTAAATTGTGGATGAATGAATAGTGCTTAATAAATAACAATTCATCGTTTAGGTTTCTAAAGTGGAAAACATTTAAACTAATAATGAATTTTGAAAAGGGATATCTAAATGAAGGTCGTGCTTTAAGCTTTTATTGGTTCAATCATACTACATGTGATGTATATAGTTTGTACGATGTTTGCTGGTTTTATCAAAATAAAATTCTATAAACCGGGTATTTCAAGTGCGTGGGGTAAAGTAGGCACTCTTCAAAATGAAGTGAATTTCAGTATGGTTACTTCCCCGTTTTTTCATATCAACACTTTAGTAGGAGTAGCTGTTATTTGTGGCATAAAATTATTTTCCCTAGGCACACTAACAGACTTGGTGAAAAAGATTTGATTAAGCAAGAAAGAATCAACAACATCAAAAAATTGGTTGGATTTTACTTGTGGATAAATCAGTAACGATGCAAAAGAATTGAATAAGGAATTAGTTACAATGAGACAATATTAGCAAAAGAAAAAGACAAAATTCTTTTAAATTTTAAGGGGGGTAATATGGAGCTATCTTTATTATTAGAGTATGGTTGGGTTTTAATTATTCTGATTCTTTTAGAAGGTTTATTATCGGCTGATAATGCTTTGGTTTTAGCTATCATGGCGAAGCATTTACCGGAAGAACAGCAAAAAAAAGCGATTAATATTGGGCTGCTTTTAGCTTTTATCTTTAGAATTGGTGCAATCTTTATTATTTCGTACCTTTTCCATGTTTGGCAAGTTCAAGCGATTGGGGCTGCTTATTTAATTTTCATCGCTTTAAAACATATTTTAAAAAGGAACCATGGGGAAAAAGAGAAAAAAGGGAAAAGCTATCGGATGACCGTTGCACAAATTGCTTTAGCAGATATTGCATTTGCTGTTGACTCTATTTTAGCAGCAGTAGCTCTTGTTATTGCCTTACCAGATACTCCAATTGGTGAAATTGGTGGTATGGATGGAGCTAAATTTATTGTGATTATTATCGGTGCAATTGCAGGGTTAATTGTCATTCGATTTGCAGCAGGCTTCTTTGTTAAGCTATTGACAAAACGCCCTAGCCTTGAAACCGCTGCAATGTTGTTAGTTGGTTGGGTAGGGGTTAAGTTATTAATGCATACGCTCGCGCATCCAGCCGTACACATCATTTCTCATGATTTTGTCGAAGGACCCATTTGGAACACAATCTTTTGGTCAGTCATGCTTTTAATTGCTTTAGGTGGTTGGTTTTTATCAAAAGAGAAAACGAAAGAATCACAAGTAGAATAATAAAAGTATAAGCAAAAATGAGGTCAGTAAAGAGAATAAATTTGCGACGAAAAAGAAAGAGCTTAAGATGAACAAATCTTAAGCTCTTTTTTCGACTAAATGGTGCAGTTTATCTTTTCTAGCCAGAAGATTCCCATCTTCAAGACGAGATAGCGGATAAGTGAGGGATGAATGACTCTGTTTTTCTTTCAAAAATATTTTTGTTCAAATATGGTAAATGGGATA
Organism: Metabacillus rhizolycopersici; assembly: GCF_020075705.1. Next base: position 9,008 of record NZ_JAIQUM010000120.1, read on the forward strand.
TTTTTTTGTTATAATAATCTTATCGAATATACGTTCGGGGTGGAGGAGAAATGAAAAAGGCTTATTTTTCAAAAAGAATCTATAAAAATACGTTGCCTAAAGTATATGTAGATGCCATTTCCCACTCCCTTCTTTTGTTTAATCGCGCGAAACATTTTGCTTTTCAAACACAAGTCGCAGAAAAGCGTTCAGGGAAAAGTAAGCGAGATAAATCTCTTCACTTAACAGTGAAAAATCGTTTTGAAATGAACGATTATTACACAAATTCAGTTGTTCAGGAAGCAAATGCTTTGATAAAATCTCAAAGTGAACTTAAGAAAATGTACATTTCTACGAAAGAAGAACAAATCAAATCCGTAAAAAGGAAAATCAAATCGACAAAAAGTAGAGTAACCACTCTAACAAAAATCAAACACTCGTTCATCAAAGGAAAACCATCCTTCAATAAAACCTCCCGTGAACAACAAAAAGGAAACTTTTTTGTCGTGGAGTTCAAAAAGAAAACGGATATTTACTATCATGCATATCAATTTGAACATCACTATTTAGATATCCAAATAAAAGCCCTTAAGAACCGATTAGGTCGATTGGAATACCGTTTAGACCGACTTCAAAAACAACTTAAATCTTTAAGAAATAATACAAAAAGTGTGGTTTTTGGTGGCAAAAAACTGTTCAAAGGACAGCACACCTTACATCATTATCGAAATAACCATAAACTGTGGGTAGAGG
>NZ_JAIQUM010000121.1 GCF_020075705.1 Metabacillus rhizolycopersici
AATATATGTATCTTTATAACTTTAAAAGGTTTCAGAAAAAACTAAACCAGTGTGCTCCGGTTGAATACCGAATCACACTGGCTGCTTAGTCTTTTTTAGGCTGTCTACTTGACAGGGGTATGACCAAAGTTGGTCTGTTTATAATACGGACTCTATTACGGTCCCAAAAGTTGTTCGACCTTCCTTCACTTCTACTATAAAAAAATAGTAGCACAAACCATGGCCTTGGTTTGTACTACTAATGTTAGTATGTTTAAGGTGTTCAAGTTTGTAATCGATCGGACTCATGTAACCAAGTGCCCCATGGATTCGAATATAATTAAACCAGTGGACATAGTCCTGTAATTCCCATGTTAATTCTTCTAAACTATCAAAATGTTGACCTTTCACAAACTCTGTTTTAATGATTTTGAATGTTGCTTCAGCTACTGCATTGTCATACGGACAGCCCTTCATGCTTAAAAATCGTTGAATGTTAAACGTCTCTAAAGCATCATCAATCAGTTTATTTTTAAACTCATTTCCACGATCCGTATGAAAAAGCTGTATGTTGCGCAGGTCGGCCTTGATAGAGGCGAATGCACGATAAACGAGTAAGACATCTTTGTTTGGCCCTGTACTGAAGCCTACGATTTCTCGATTAAAGAGATCGACAAATACACATACGTAATGCCATTTTTTATTGACTCTTACGTATGTCAAATCGCCGACGACGACTGCCACTTCTTCTTCCTGGTCGAACTCGCGGTTTAGTTCATTTTTCTGTTCTGATTCATTACATGATTGGGTATGAGGTTTAAATTGAGCTACCGTGTACGTAGAGACAAGGCCCTGTTCTTGCATAATGCGGCCAATTCTTCTTCTCGAAACGATGAGACCACGTTTCTTTAGTTCTACCTTGATTTTACGTGTTCCGTAATTTTGACGGCTTGCCTGAAATATAGCGATCACATCGGATGTTATGTCATCCTCCGAAGCTCTTTCTTTTGCTTCATAATAATAAGTGCTTCTAGGAATTTTCAGGACTTTACACATTGCTGATATCGAGTATTTATGTTGATTATTCTTGATCACATTTACTTTCGTCCTAGTATAAGCGCGGCTTGCTTTAAAATGTCATTTTCCATTTGAAGTTGCTTAATTTCTTTTCGGAGTTTATTCAATTCTTGTTCTTCAGGGGTTAGATTATCTTTTTCTTTGAACGATCCAGATGTCTGGCTTTGACTCACCCACTTGTCCAATGAAGATGGCGTTAGGTCATACTCCTTGATGAGATCCTTTCTTGGTTTTCCATTAAGATAGAGCTGAACAATCTGTTGCTTAAATTCAGATGTAAATGTTCGTCGGGCTTTTTTTGTCATAGTAGATTCTCCCCAATAGTATTTACTGTAGTCTACTTGACCTTAATTTTTCTGTCCAACTAAGTGTAGCCTATCCACATTGGACTATTTAACGCCTGTTGAATTTAAACAACAGCCCTTATAAGTTTTGTCCAGTTTAGTGTTGACATTCCAATTATTTAATTTGCGAGATGAGTTTAAACAAGCCAAAAGAAAAAGACACTCTAAAAAATGAGTGTCCTAATCAACTTTCTTATTCAGTTAAAGTATTACTCGGGTTTGAATCTAATTCAGAATCCTTTGATTCAACTTCATCTGATACTTGTTTATTTTTATTAGTAATAAGATCTTCTTCGTTATTATTACAAGCAGTAACCAGAAAAATTAATAGTAACAATGATGTAACTTTAAACCATTTCAATCAATATCACCTCATAATGATTTGTAGTAATATTGTCCACATCTTTATGTATTAATAAACCATCTCCACATCTAAATTTAGGCAAATAAAAAACACCCTATAAATAGAGTGTTAATTCATTAAACCTTCGTCTATATAAACTTCCATCCCTTCATCTTCTAAGCATTCACCAAAAAATTTTACCTCTTTCTTGTAGTCATAGTTGATTATATTTAAATCTTGATCATCTACGTCATATACAGCTACTACCGCACCATTAGCATAAAGGTTTATGTAATCATCAGTTCCTTTTAGATTCGCTTGTACACTGAATTCCTGGCCTTTTATAATTTCTTTATTTGATTTCATCGCTCTAGATAATAAGTCTTTAATTTCATCCATTTGAACAACCTCCTGTAATTAGCTCCTTTTAGGTTGTATCATATTGAAGTGTGAATATGCAAACTTCTATCAAAATTAGGTCTTAGAAGAACCTAAGACCTTTTATTAATAGCCCGTAAAGGGAAAATTATGTATTTCTTGTATATTTTCTTATCAATTTGTTACATTGTTACCGATTAATAACTGTTGGCGCAGATATTAATCATCGATTTCATTTATGTAAATGTTTCCAACTCTTACCGTAAACAATATTGTATGCATTTCTATATGTCTGGTCATATGCTTCTACAATCATCCATTATATAGTCCTACATTTAAAATCTCTTTCGTATTCTTTAACCAGCTTATAAAAAGTCGTTTTTTTAACACCTAACTCTCCCAGCGCTTTTACGGCTGTCACCTCTCCTACTTTCCAACGATCATATACTTCTTTGAATTTATCTGTGGCCTGTACTTTAGGTCGACCAAATGCTGTGCCATTTTTCAAAGCTACATCAATTCCTTCACGTTGTCGTTTTCGAATGCGGTCACGTTCTTTTTCTGCAAATGCTGTAAGAATAACAAGAACGGCTTGCTGAATCGCTTTTAATATTACATCATCAGTTTCACTATTCGTGTTAATCGTGGGTTTACTTTCAACAGTACAACAGCCGCATTTCTCATTTGATAAATGCGGCTGTTTCAATATATATTTAGTAATTACAATAGTTTAACCTTTTCTTATACACCATACCAATTTAAGCCTTCTTCACTCAAATCAATCCATACATTTTTTGTTTCAGTGTACATATCCATCGCCTGTATACCTAGTTCTCTTCCAAATCCACTTTGTTTTCTACCACCAAAAGGTGCAGCACTATCTAACATACTAAAGGTGTTCACATAAACGGTTCCCGCTTTTAAACCTCTAGTCATACGGTGCGCTCGTTTTAAGTCATTTGTCCATAAACCTGAAGCCAATCCATACAATGTATCATTTGCTTTTCTTAATGCATCTTCTTCGTCTTTAAAGCGGATTACTGATAAAACAGGTCCAAAGATTTCTTCACGAGCAATCGTCATTTCATTTGTAACATCTTCGAATACAGTAGGTGTGAAAAAGTATCCGTTTCCTGCATCTTTGTTTCTTTCACCACCAATGACAAGGTTAGCACCTTCTTCAATTCCCAAAGATACATACTGCTGAATTTTTTCTAATTGTTGTAATGAAACTTGAGGACCCATTTGTGTTGTTTGATCTAAAGGATTACCAACACGAATAGATTGTGCTTTCTTTACAAAAGAGTCCATAAACTTATCATAAATTCCTTCCTGAACAAAAAGTCTAGTACCGGATGCACAAACTTGACCTTGTGCAAAGAAGATACCAAACATAGAGCCATTCACTGCATTTTCAATGTTTGCATCATCAAAAACAATATTTGGTGATTTTCCACCTAATTCAAGACTAACTGGCTTTAGATTTTTACTTGCAGCTTGCATAATTAATCGTCCTGTATTTGTTGAACCTGTAAAAGTAATTTTATCTACGTCCTGATGTGATGAAAGTGCATCACCAGCGGTTCTTCCGAAACCTGGTACAACATTAATGACACCATCTGGAATTCCTACTTTTTGGAAGATTTTCACCATTTCAAGAATACTAACAGGAGTTTGCTCAGCTGGCTTAATGACAATTGTATTTCCAGTTGCTAGAGCAGGAGCTAACTTCCACATTGTTAACATTAGTGGAAAATTCCAAGGAACAATTGCACCAACAACTCCAACTGGTTCTTTTAACGTGTAATTAAAACGATTGTTTGGAGATGCTAGGGTACTACCTTGAACTTTATTTGCAAGTCCTGCGTAAAATTCCAAAACATCAATCATGGCAGGCATTGCAATAAATTTTGTTTCGTTAATCGGCAGTCCATTATCTCTAGTTTCAACTTCAGCAAGCATGTCTGCTTTGTCCCAGAGAGCTTGAGCTACTTTATATAATAATCTCCCTCTATCTCCTGGAGCCATATCAGCCCAAGGTCCGGATTCAAATGCCTTCCGAGCTGCTTTAACTGCCAAATCTACATCTTCACGGCCAGCTTCTGCAACGACAGCATTTACCTCACCTGTTGCGGGATTTAATGATTCAAATGTTTTACCTGATAAAGCATCCACCCATTTTCCATCTATAAATAACTTATAATGTTTCATAGTTAACTCTCCCTTAGTATTCGAGTTTTAGACATTTCCCACTGTATCTGTTATTTTTTAAGGCTATTTTCGTAAACTTTGCAGCTATTGTAACAGAGTCATCACTTTGAAAATAAAGGTATCTCTTGAGATGTGAGGTCGGATGTGAGACTAGGAGCAATCAGTGATTCAGTGATTCACCGATTGCCTGTATTAGTACGTCTCTTACATGTTAAAAGTAACAATATCTTAAAAAAGAGCCTTTCTTAAAGAAAATAACCTTAAGTTTAGAGAGATGAGCCCTTACAAAACCTTAGTAAGAGCAAACTCAATCTTATTATTTTTTAGGTAAATCTAATGTTGGTGTACGATCAAAGAAATTCCAAGGTTTTAACATGGCATGTACCCACTCGGTTGGCATCATCGGCCATTCTTCAGCACGTGCTACATGTGTTGCTCCTGTTGTCATCCATACAACATTATCCGTATTTTCAATCGAACTATTGTCTGCAGTATATTGTTTTAATCCAGTATCTGTTTTACTTCGATTAGGATATTTACCTTCAGGGTATCGTTCATTTGGATCATAATTCGTTACCCATATTTGTTTATCCATAAAATTCACACGGTTTAAAAGCCAATCATCTTCACTAAATAATGCTCCTTTGGCAATTGGATGCGTTCCACCAGCAAACGGTATAATTTGATAGGAGACAGGGTTTCCTACTTTATTTTCCTTATTATAGTTACTTAACAAGCGAATCGTTGAAGGATCAAACTTTTGTATAGCTTCCTGTTCAGTCGTTACTGTTTTTTGTTCAGTAACCATGACACTTTTCCGAGGACCGCCATCTTTATTTTCCTCAACTATTGGATTGATTTCTGTTAACGTGTTGTCCTCTCCATCAACATCTAGATCAAGTCTGAAGTTATAAATATGCTGGTGCGTAGTTCCAACAATATTGTTATCAAGCAACGTACCATATTTTGTATCCTCTTTAGCCGTTTCATCGTGCATTGTTTTGGTTTTCACACCCTTTACAGCTTCAATACCAGATGCCCCGACATCAATTTTGATGGTACCATTTTGTGATAAAACCCAATCAAAAATATAATCATAGTTTCCTATTGTACTTACCCAGCGCATCACTAATTCACGACGTTCCCGACTTTGGTTTTCTTCTGTAAATGTCGCAAGATCAGCATGCTTATATTCTGGACCGGCATACCGCTCGAATACAGCCATTGCATTTTTTATTGTATACGGTTTACCAGCATTATCCGCAATTGTTGCATCAAGAAGTACAGCATTTTCTGGTACATCTGTTCCTTTTTCAAGCGGTGCTGTTAACTGCCCCATTCCATAATCACCAGCATCTAAATAGGATTTGAAATACCAGCCAACATCTGGATCTCCGTAAGGAACAATCATTCCACCAAGTGAACCTTCGTACATGATTTTTCGCTTTTTACCTTCGTCATTATACGTAACAGTTGATAAGACAGGCCCCACACGTGTATCCATACGCAAGTGGAAATCCCATTCTTGCCAGCTAATTGTATTTCCTTTAATTTCATAGTTCTTGCCATCTGGTTCTGTTAGATTAAGAGGCTTAACTTCAACTTTATCTTTATAATCTCTACCATCATAAGCATTTAATTGCATTGGAACTGGGATAACCCCTTCATCTTCTACTTTTATGACTTTCTTCTGTTCAAGATCAACAGTAGCAACTAAGTTTTCAATTGGATGGGCCCAAAAATTTCCGTCACCAGTGTTTAAATAAGAAACGACCTTTAATAATCGCTGTTCATGCTCCAGTCCATCTTCTCCATCAAAATAGCCTACTGTTAATGGGGTAGTGACAACTTTTTTCACATCTTCAATATCACGTTTTTTTAAAGCTTTTATATACTCCTCACTCGATTCGATGGCAGTTTGGACAGTAGCAAAATCATCGATGATCACCATACCGTGTACACCATCAATCTTATTCCATGAGACTAGTTTTTTTATTGATAGATCAACTTCCCCTTCAATTACTTGTTTACCATCTAAAGCAATAAATTCTGCTATTCTTGCGAATGTTTCTTTTTTCTCGTTACTTAAAGTCCAATCCCAAACCTTCTTTTTCTCAGGCAGTTTTAATGTAATTTCTGTAAAGCGAAGGCTTTCCTTATATTTTCCTGACTTTTTCAATACGCTAACTGTATTTTCAATTTCTTTTGGTGTTAATGGATCAAGTGGATGATCCCCTTTTTCGATTTGGAAGGTTTGTTCAAGTTCAGGGAAAACCTCATTGATAAAATGATGAGATACAAAAATTTTTCCCTCTTTTTCTGTTACAGGTGTTTCTAACTCAATTTCTTTGCCATTAACAGTGACAATATTTGAATTAGGTTTGATCTTTATCACTGTATCGTCTTTTTCAATCGTTGTTGTGTTAGTGAAAATACTCCAAAAATTTGATTTTATGGTTGCGTCCGTACCTTCTAAGGCCGATTCAAGCTCAACTACCTCCACTTCACCTCCATGAGCAAATGCTCGATGATTGACTATTGATGAGAAAGGAGCAAACAAAAATAATAAAACAGTAGTAATAATAATTGCGTGTTTTAAACAGTTTTTCATCATCACCATCAAAATCCCCCTTTTTTATTTAAAAACTAATACTATTGTATAAAATGAATGTTTTGAATTATTGGAAAAATCGGAACAAACTCTCAAAATAATAAGGAACTAAAAAAGACCGAAATCCATTGAATTTCAGCTTTTTAATGCCTATACGGAAAACAGGAGTCTATATTTTTTCCAATGTTCTTACTAACTGGTTCGGTGTAATATTTCCAAATTTTTTAAATTCATTAATTAGATGTGCTTGATCATAATAACCATTTTCTTTTATGACATCCCATACTGAATTGTTATTTAGCAGCATGTGTAAAGAATACTGATACCTTGTAATTTGACTAAATAGCTTTGGAGAAAGCCCCACGCGATCTTCAAATTGCTTCCGTAAATACCTTGATGAATATCCGAGCTCTGTTGCTAGATTATTAATGTTTATATTGCCTTTAGAAGAATAGATTTTATTTACAGCATAACTAATAATCCTTTGTGAAGAACAATCTGTAAAAAGATTGTTCCCAATTAATTCTTTAAATAAGTTAATTCTCTCATAAAATTTTTTTTCATTTATCATTCGTTCAACAGCATGATGATCCAATGTAAATAAGTCTGCTAATAGAATATCTCCATCAATGATTTCTTTCATAGAATAGTTAAATTTTCTAGTATCTTGATTAGGAATAAATCTGAATCCAAAATATTCATATCCGGCCTGAAAAGTGATCGATTTTTTTTGAAGGCGACTTCCATGAACAGTTGCACAAGGGGTTTTGTCATGACATAAAAACAAGATATCTATACAACCATCTGGTACGATTGAAATTGGATTGGTTAAGTCTTTATGTAATTGAAATTGATAAAATAGTATGGTTGTTTTATTTATTAGATCAATCTCTTTTTTTTCAATATAGTAATCAGAGTTTTGTTCTAATTCGGGTTGGATTGGTATGAAACTGTATAATCTTGAACCCATAAGCCCACTCTCCTTATCCAGCTACTACCTTTTTTTGATATCAATACAAATAAATAATAGGGTATTGCTTTGTCTCTTTTACTCTTTATGTTAGATTTCATAACCTAATGTTTATTAAGATCACCAATTGCAAACGCTTCCAATTTTGGTGTCACTTCCTAAAAAAATAAGAATTCCTACCTTTTTTCATTTTTGTAGAAAACGGGACAAAAATCAAATAAATATAGAATTCCACTCAAAAATCATACTTTTTGGCAATTGCTGCGATCATTTTTCGATTCTCGACAGACATAAAGCTAGCTGTCGGATTATGGTAATCTGGGATCAAGTAAATTCCTTTAATATTCTCATTTTTACATGCATACTCAAGGGCAGTTGGACTCATTTCATGATGATCAACACCAATGTGATCAACTGTTGTTTCAAACCCACCCCTTTGGATTAGCTTGATAGCTGCATCTTTTTGCCACCGGCTTTCTCCAGCACGACCATAACCAAACCATTTTTCATAATCTGTGTCTTGTAGCATACTTTTCAGTTGAAGTAGAAGTGGCTCGTATGAAGCATTATCGGGTAGTGTTGCTCCCATTTCAATTAAATGCTTCGGCTTTGTATCTTCAAGTAAATACGCATTTGATAACGCATCATATGATACAAATGTCCCACTTCCAACAGATGCACTTATCAAACCCTTTAACTCACAAACTTTAAAGGCTTTAGAAATAGTACTCAAATTCAAATCTAAATAATCGGCCAGTTCTCGCTGTGGTGGAAGTTTTGTACCAGGTAATAGTACTCCGTTTAAAATGTCCTGTTGTAACTGTCCTGCGAGTACTTGATAAATGGGCTTTTTGGTTTTATCAATGGATGGCTTCCAGCTCATCGGATAATTTTCAAAAGAATTAATCGGCATGTTACGCATCCTTTTTCATCCAATTATAATATTATACCGTTTATAAAACTATTATAATTACTCTTTAATATTATGTTCTTTCCACAGGTCCCCATATTCCACTAATGCTGCCCGATAGGTTAAGCGAAAACATTCACAATCTTTACTTAGATTATCTGTCCAAAAGTTAAAATTTTTAGACTATCAAAAAACCACCCTATTTTTTAGCTTGTCACTTTAATCGGTAAATTGCACCTGTTTTTAGTGCTATTTTATACTTCAAAATACACCTATTCTAAACAATAAAAGCACTTATCCAAGCTATGAGCTGGTAACAAGTGCTTTACGTTTTATTTTAGAGTTTTTTCCAAATAGCGTAACATAAGATAGGTTTTATTAGGTTATTGGACGTAGAATAGTGAACAGGGTTTTGTAACGTATATAGCAAGAAAAAACATCCTTTTTAACTCGAATCTAAGTGTGTTCAGAAAAGGACGAGTTTTGGAACAAATATAGCGTTTACGAAATTATCAACGGGTTGTTTTTTAATAAAGAGTGCCTTTTTAATTTTGTTCAGCAATCGGGCCATTTAATTTTAAAAAAGGTTGTATAGCACCTGTATTTTAATCGTTAAACTATTTAGGTGATTTTATATTTACTTTAATACAATGTTTTAACATCTAAAGAATTACCGATAATTTTTGTATACAAAAAAACATTATTATTAAAGAAATTCAACTTAGAGAAGAATAATATACAATTAACCTTTGATACGACGTGTTGTTCAACATAATAGGATTACTTAACATCTTCATCGGTATAATTTTTGGGATTAGGTAGATAATAGGAA
>NZ_JAIQUM010000122.1 GCF_020075705.1 Metabacillus rhizolycopersici
CGTAACTCACGTAAAGGTGACCGCTAAGACTCCAATATTCAGAAATCGGGCACGTAACTCACGTAAAGGTGACCGCTAAGACTCCAATATTCAGAAATCGGGCACGTAACTCACGTAAAGGTGACCGATTAGTCTCTTCTTCCTTGATTCGGGCATCTAACCCATTAAAAACAACAATCATTTAGAAAACAGCCTTTAAAAAACACTACCCCATACACCAGTTCTAGACATATTACGATTCAGATCATTCACCTGAGAAAAACTCAGTAGGAACCGTCACAAGCTCTGGAACGAAAATCAATAAGAATAACAGGACGATTTCAACAATAAGGAATGGCATAATAGCCTTTACAAGTCGTCCAATACTGATTTTCCCTGCTCCTGCTGCAACATTTAATACGGTCCCAACCGGCGGTGTTAAAAGACCGATTACGTTATTTAAAATGAATAATAATCCGAAATAAACTGGATCTATACCCGCTGCCGTAACAACTGGCATTAACACAGGTGTTAAGATTAAAATCGTCGGGTTAACATCCATTGCCATCCCAACTAAAATCACAATGAGATTAATGACTAGTAATAAGAGTAACGGACTGTCAATTAATGGACTTAAAATAGATGAAACGATTTCAGGAATATTACCGACAGTCATTAACCACGCCGAAACCATTGCAGCGGCTGCTAAAAACATAATGACACTTGTTGTTTTCGCAGAACTGATTAGACTTTCCATAATTTCCTTTAATGATAATTCCTTGTATACAAACACACCGATAAACAATGCATACACAACAGCAATAACACCAGCTTCAGTCGGTGTGAAGAAACCTCCACGCAAACCTGTTAAAATACCAATTGGCATTAAAATCGCCCAAATCGCATCAACAATTGATTTCACCATTTGCTTGAAGCTTGCACGAGGCATCTTTTCAACCTTGTCTTTTCTAGCTACCCATGCCCACGTAACCGCAAGAGCAATGGCAATATAAATGGCTGGCGCAATCCCCGCTACAAATAGCTTGGTAATCGACACACCTGCTGTTACTCCAAATAAAATCATTGGGACAGAAGGAGGCATAATTGGCGAAACAATGTTCCCAGCGGCAATTAATGCCGTGGAACGGTCACGGTTATATCCGGCCTTTGCCATCATTGGAATTAAGATTGCTCCTAGTGCTGCAGTTGAAGCTACAGCAGAACCTACTAAACTAGCAAATAATAAAATAGCTAAAATCGCCACATATCCTAAACCACCACGGATATGACCAACTAAGGTTGTTGCGGCAATAATGATTCGTTTTGTTAAGCCACCACGGTTCATTAAGTCACCGCACAAAATAAAGAATGGAATTGCCATCATCGCAAAACTATCGGCACCGACCATTAAATTTTGCGAAAGAATTTGTGTATCAAAATCTCCAAGATAAGCCATCATAAATACGCCACTTAATAATAGGGCGAATGCGATTGGTATCCCAATGGCCATCGCCGCAAGTAAAACTACTAAAAAGATTACCATCGTCATAACTCAAAAACCCCCCTCATCTATCTTTTCGTAATCTCGTCATTCTTCAGATCATTTTGAAGTTTTTCTGCTAGATCTTCTTCTTCCGATTCATGTAAAGTAATCATCGTATCAATCGCGTTTGGATCCTTGAGAGCTCTTATAATATTGGCAAGGGAAATAATCGCAATGCAAATGCCAGTAACCATACCGATTCCATAAATAACCGAAAGTGGAATTCCGGTCGCAGCAGCTCTAGCTTCAACACTTTGAACCGTCATCGTATATGCTCCATGCGTTAACATTGCCATAATGATAATGATAATTCCTTGCGCAACAATATAGATAACTCGTTTCACTCCCTTTGGGAAGCTGCGCATGACAGAGTCCATTCCTAAATGGGCATTTGACCTCATTGCCCCAATTGCTCCAATGAAGGTAATATAAACAAATAAATAACGTGCAATTTCTTCTGACCATGTGAGGCCTGAATTAAAGACTGTTCGCAAAATAACATTTAAAAAAACAAAGATAATCATTAGAGCAAGCATGAGACCTAGTAAGTAATCAATCCCTTTAAAAAGCTTATCTAAATATCTCGACATATTTCCTCCCCCTTACGAAATAATCTACGTGTAAAACAATCCGTTATTTCAAAAACGAACTTTGTATTTTCATAGACAATTTATTTAAAACTAGCGACAAAAAAGACATCGCTTACAGTATCCGTTTACATATTTCTGCTTATTCAACCTCTTTAATGCGCTTAATCATATCTTCTGCCCAGTCATATTTTTCGTATAGCATATCGTATACCGGCTGTGCTTTCTCAACTAACTTTTGTCTTTCTTCTTCTGTCGGAGTTTTCACAACAATTCCTTGTTCCTGCAGAAACTTTCTATCTTCTTCAATACTTGCTTCATAGATGTCCCATGATCGATTTGATGTGTCAAAGCCAACTTCTTCAAAAATCTTCTGTTCATCTTCTGTCAATGTCTCCCAAAACTCTTTACTCATCATTAACTGGTTGGAAGAAACCATATGATTTGTCTCATAAATATAATCCTGAACCTCATACCAGCCTTCTTGTCTAAATGTTGATAGCGGGTTATCTTGACCATCAACAACCCCTTGTTCTAAAGCAGTAAACACTTCACCTAGGTCCATAATGACAGCATTCCCACCTAGAGACTCCGCCAGTTTCACATGAATTGGGTTGTTCGGCATTCTCATTTTCTGTCCCTTTAAATCCTCAACCGACTCGATTGGCTTACTAGAACTAAAGACACGCGCTCCGTTTGGATTCCAAGCTAAAAACTTAATTGGTTCTTGCTCCTCAAAATTCTTTGCAATGTAGTCTCCAACTTCACCTTGATAAACTCTTCTTGCATGGGCAACATCTCGGAAAATAAATGGAAAGTCAGGCGTCGCCATCATCGGAACTTCACTCCACATAACAGTACCAATTGCAGTTGCTTCAACAATTCCACTACGAGTAAAATCATATAATTGCTTTTCTCCACCTAATTGGCCCGAATCATAAATTTCAACATTAAATTTCCCATTCGTTCTTTTTTCAATCTCTGGTTCAAATACCTCTCTTAACGCAACGTTTACTGGATTTGCCGGCGATAATGTTGTCCCAACTTTTACTAAAATACCCTTATCTTGACCCGCTGATGTTTCAGTTGAAGAACAACCAGCAAGTAAAGACAGGCCTAATCCAACTGCTATAATTCGAGCAGATGTTTTTCTAAATTTCCTTTTCATTGTGAACCCCCCAAACAAGCATTTATGATTGATTTTTCCTAAACAAATGATTAGTAAACCCTTACAGATTTCTATTCCACATTTCACCTCATAAACAGCGCTTACAAATAATGATGTATACTGGTCGACAAGTTTTCGAAAAATGAGAGAGCTAATAAACAAGTTTCCCCATACTTGCTATAGACTCTCTCTTAAAAAGATTTTTGTAGCGTATTATTAACGGTTTTACGTGTATCATCAAAATGATCTTTCACAGTCTTTTCAATGTAATCATCATCTTTTGAAGATATCGCGTTAATGAGTAATTGGTGTTTTTTAATTAATGGCTCTATTTCGTTCTTATTTTCCTTAAATCGTCTCTCTGTCGCAATTAATAACGCTGTAAAGATGATGTACCGAATACTCTTCCATAAATGGAGAATCCTCGTATGTTTGGCTTCTTCAATCATCACGACATGAAAGGCTAAATCTTGCATCGTAAATTCAACATAATCATTATGTTTCGCCGCGAATTCCATCTTATCGATGATCTTCTTTAACGAATGAATCACATGTTCATGATCCATTTCTGAAAGACGCTGAATGGTAAATGTTTCAATTAAAGAGCGAACATCATATAGTTCCTCAATATCTTTAGCAGATAAACCGAGCACGACTGCCCCCATCCGTTCTTGGCGAATTAACCCTTCATTCGATAATGTTTTTAAAGCTTCACGTACCGGGGACCTGCTCGTATTAAATTCTGCGGCAATTTGATTCTCAGAAAGGACTGCGCCTGACTTAATACTCCCATTTATGATTTGTAATCGTAACTCACAAGAAATCTTCTCCCCGAGAGATTCTCCCTGTAAGGCGATGGCAGGAAATTGCATAATCACCCAACTTTCTTATTATGTTAAGTGCTTAACATAAGGTATTTAAATTTGTCTACGCTTACAAAAAACGTTTTCATTTTTCAATCTAGTGTACTTGTATACAACTCTTTTATATAATAAAAAATTTTCCCCTACTTGTAAAGAACTATATTATTAAAACTTTCTTTTTTATCACTCTATCAAATTTAGGCGGGAGTATTCATTTTCTCACTTACCAGCACTGGTAACATACATTTTCCTTTTAGGTTCGTTGCTGCTGCCTTAATCTACCAGAAAGATCACTTACATAATAATCACAAATCCTTCCAACAATTGTAAGTTTGTTTTGTGCGACATTTTTAACTTGATATTGTTCAAGCACCGTACTATGAAGCTCAGCGTTTTTGTATACCAAGGTGTAATCGCCATCGTGTTCTCCATGATAATATGTGTGTTTTCTTCAACTACCCTATACTTTTTCTTTTAATTGTTATTCATTTTTAAATTTTAAAGGAGTTGGATATAATACGAATGTAGTTTGGATTATATCTAGCTCTCAGAACTCCTTTAAGCACAGTACTCTCGACAGTTCATGTGCTTTGGGATTTTTTATGTATACCACGTGCTTTTCCTTCCCTCTCCACCACAAATCTATTCAATCATTTAGTAAACGAAGCAGGCCCTTTCCCCTAAATTTTCAAGACATCTGTTAATGTAAAAAATGCATTGGCTGAGTTGAATCCTTCTTAATGTCAAAGAGATACAGGCCCTTTTCTCTCCTAAATACGAGAAAAAGAGGTGTGAAATAATGGAACAATGGTTATCAATTATTAGCGAAGTCGGCTTCCCGATCATCATCACGTTATATTTACTAAATCGAATCGAAAGCAAGCTCGACACATTAAATCACTCGATCCAAATGCTTCCGCCCCAGTTGCAGAAGTTGTAATTTACAAAACAATCATTGAGAGTACGAAAACGGATCGTTCTTCATTTGAACGGTTCCGTTTTTGGTGCTTTTATTCCATTTCCACGTCTTTTTTGTGACTCATGGGCGTCCAAATGGTGAATTCTCCTTAAAAATAGAATATCCACTGAAAAGATTGCGACATTAGGCACTCTCTTTGTAGAAAACTGGATGCATGAGACACCATCCATAAAAAAATCTATCAACTTTGCTATCAAATCTATCAATTCCACTTGAATAAAGCAGACTTAACAGAACAAAAGCGCAAGCGCCTTGATCAGCCTAAGTTAGGCATAAGACGCGCATGAAGAAAGGCTGTACTTTACCTTCTAATTCATGCGTGGCTAGATGCTGGATATCGTGCACTTATCCACTATTCAGGAATTTTATCATTTCCTAAACGACAAAAAAGAAAAGTGCGGCTAACACTTCTCCTTGTTCTCTTGAACTTAATCAATCTTTTCTTGTTTTTCCCCATTTAGAATGAGGTGGAATGTAATTTGTGCCTTCAATGAATCAGACACAGCACAGTATTTCTCTTTCCCAAGGTTAATGGCTCTCCATACTTTTTTGCTGTCGATGCTTCCGTCAATTTTGAAGGTGACGTCGATTGAGGTGAAGCTTTTTGGTAATTCTTCTCTTCTTGTGCCGTCTGTTTCGATTTCAAGCTTTTCGATTAGATCTAAGTGTGGTCGTAGAATCATTGTGACGTCAATTCCGATGCAGCCTGCGACAGAGGCTAAGAGCATTTCAGTTGGTGTGACACCTTTTCCTTCGCCGAAATACGCTTCTGTGGCGTCCATTTGGATTTCGTACCCTGAATCTCCCTTAGCAGTGAAGGCACGCTTTCCTTGCCATTTTGTTACTACTTTCATTCACGATCCCTCTTTTCTCATTTGCTCATTCTTCTAAGCTATCATGTTAGATCATTTTCAGAAATTTCTTTGCCCGCTCTGTGTCTGGATTGGTGAAAAATTTCTCTGGGTCCGCTTGCTCATAGATGATACCATCTGCCATGAACACAATGCGATCAGCCACTTCACGCGCAAATTGCATTTCATGTGTCACAATCACCATCGTCATGCCGTCCTTCGCAAGCTGCTTCATGACATTTAATACTTCATCTACTAATTCAGGATCAAGCGCAGAGGTTGGCTCATCAAACAGCATGATATCAGGCTCCATCGCTAACGCCCGTGCAATCGCAACCCGTTGCTGCTGCCCACCAGACAGCCTTGATGGATATTCATCTCTTTTTTCAATCATGCCCACTCTTGCTAGCAGATTTTCCCCTTTTTCAATCGCTTTTTCCTTGTTCCACTTTTTCACAACCAGCAATGCCTCAATAACGTTTTGCAGGACTGTTTTATGTGGATATAAATTAAACTGCTGAAACACCATTCCTGTATGAAGACGGATTTTTTGAATCTGCTTAGCGCGTTCTTTTTTACTTTGTTTCGTATCGACTACAATACCGCTGACTGTCATCCTACCACCAGTCAATTCCTCGAGACCGTTTAAACAGCGAAGAAAGGTGCTTTTTCCCGAGCCACTTGGACCAAGTACCGCAACAACTTCGCCGGCGTTTACTTGTAAATCGATTTTTTTTAAAACTTCCAGGTTATGAAAGCTTTTCGATAGCTCGTTTGTAATAATCATGCTAAAACCCCAACTTATTCATAGATTGATAAACGTTTCTCTAGTCTTTCTAGTAGAAAAGAAAAACCTGTACTCATGACCCAATACATGATTGCAATCGCTAAATAAAACGGCATATAGACGTAATACTGTGCAATTAATAATTGCGATGTTCGTAAAAGTTCAGTAACCGTAATAACAGACACAAGCGATGTTTCCTTTAGCATTCCTATAAAGGTGTTTCCAGCCGGAGGAATCGCCACCCGAATTGCTTGAGGAAGAATAATTCTTCTCATTGTTTGTGCTGGAGTCATTCCAGATGCATAAGCTGCTTCCATCTGACCTTTTGGGATCGATTGCAATGCTCCGCGCAGTGTTTCCGATAAATAAGCTCCGATGCTAATACTTAACGCAATATAAGCAGCGACTAGTGGTTCCAGCTTAATTCCATAATCGACAAGACCATAATAAACAATAATAATTTGTACCAGCGTTGGTGTTCCTCTAATGATCGAAACATAAGCTCTCGCAACCCATCTAATAAATCGATTCCCTTTTAACCTTGCAATTGCCACAATAACGCCAATGATCGATCCAAAAAACATAGAAACAATAGTGATAAGGAGCGTATAATACGCTCCTTTTAATAAAAATGGCAAATTCGCTACTACAACATCCATTCTACTTTAGAAGTCCCTTCTCTCTCAGGTCGCTTACTCTTGTGGTTCTTCATCAAACCACTTAACGTAAATCTCTTTATACGTTCCGTCTTTCTTCATCTCATTTAAAATACGATTTAATTCTGTGATGAACGTTTCGTTCCCTTTACGAACTGCGATACCTGCTTGATCCGATTTAATCGGCTCGCCTACTGCCTTAATTTTAAATCCATTTTTTTCAATAACAGGTTTGATGGCATACATGTTATTAATTGTCGCGTCAATTCGGCCTGCATCTAAATCTTTTAACGATGTGATGACATCATCATACGTTTTAATCGTAAAATCGCCTACTTTTGGAAGCAGCTCCGTACGTAAATAGGTTTCATCATTCGTTCCTAATCCGACTCCGATATCCTTACCCTTGAAATCCTCTACCTTTGTGATCGATTGGTCACTTTCTGGTACGATAATTTTCACATGATTCGTAATATACGGATCGGTAAAATCCATTTGTTTTTTACGCTCATCTGTAATCGTCATTTGACTGATAACAGTATCAAACTTCTCTGCTTGCAATCCGGCAATCATTCCAGAAAACTCTTGTGCAACAAATTCAACATCGACACCTAATCGTTTCCCAATTTCTTTGGCGATATCTGCATCAAATCCATCCATTTCTTTCTTTTCATTCAGGAAATTGTATGGTTGATATGTACCCATGACACCTACTTTTAGAACGCCTCTATCTTTCACTTCCTGTAATAAATCAACATTTTCACTTGCTTTATTCTCATTATTTGAAGTACATGCGCTTAACATCACTGTGAATACTAGTATGAAAATCAAGCCTATAAATGAACGTCTTCGTTTCATCTTTATTCTCCCCTTCTTCTTCATTTTCCAAGCAAACCGAAAAACTCAAATCTTACAATTTCTCGTGCTAGCTCGCTTGCTGTTTTTCTTTTTACATTCGATTCATTTGTAGCTGGACCAAATAACCACCTAGAGAGAATCCCTTCAATTAAACTAATTAATAATGCAGATTGTAACGTCGGATCCTTGGCAGGCAAAATACCAAGATCCATTGCTCGCTTTATGTTAGTTTGAAACGCTTCTTCTAATTTTATTCTCGTCTCAATGATTGCTTCATTTACCGAAACTTCGCTTTCCATACCTTTTAGTAATAATTCCATGAAATATCTATTTTCTGCGGAAAATTCAATCAATTCTTCAAACAAATTTTCAGAAGCTTGAACAGCATCTTGAACCGTCCCTGGTGATTTTCGATATCCTTTAGAAACAACATCTAAAAGATGCGCTTGTCCTCTATGAATAATTTCGAGCGCAATTGCCTCTTTACTTTTAAAGTGCCAGTAAAAAGTACCTTGTGCAACTCCAGCTGCACGCACGATATCAGAAATTTTTGTTTTATGGTAACCATTCGTAGCAAATTGCTTCATTGAAATCTCTAAAATCTGTTCTCTTCTGTCAGAAACTCCCTCTTGCTTCAAACTATCTACCCCTCCTCCCGATTGATTAGTCAGTCAGTTAGGTATATTCTATTAAATCGGTCTATTTTAGTCAATAATTTTGATCTGTTTGGTCAGGATTATGTTTTAGAGGTATGAGGCGTGTTTGATCATTTAGATTTGAGCCACTTTTCGAGGACTTGATTGCATAAAAAATAAGCCACATGATTTCCAATTTCATGCCCCGCTCTTATGATAGATTGTAACGAAACAATCTACATGGAAAAGGGACAAAAGGATGATCCATATGGCTTCATATCATAATCTCAAATTTTCAGAAAAGGTTGAAGGTGTTTGGAGCAATTAGGCAGTCTATTCTATACGTAGAAAAGTGAGAACTGTCCTCTTTGTCTTAGGCTGTTTTAGTAAACTTTGTTGTTTTTAAACTTACTTGATTTCTAATTCAACTTCTCGAAATGATGTATCGTCCATAATCATGATTTATTGTCAGAACTTGAGATTTTTTGTCCAAGCTCAAGGT
>NZ_JAIQUM010000123.1 GCF_020075705.1 Metabacillus rhizolycopersici
CCCACCTGAACCTTGATAGTCAGTGGCGAAATGATCAGGCAGTTGAAACACTGTCACATCTAAAATACGGATACGATTGAAAGTAGAGATCATGTGTGCAGAAAGCGATTGATTTGAACAGAGTTTTGTGTGAGAAGAGAAGTAAAGACTTCTCGAAGAAATGCGACAGCTGCTGGATTAAAGCGTTGATTCAGTCCTTCTGAGCTCATCAGTACCCTAGTGGAAGCTTCTAACTGACTGCACAATTGTGTAAGTGATGTGCTAGCGATTTCTTGACTGAGCCATACGCAAAGGGCAATGAGTTCGTTTGCTTGATACTTACTAGATCGCTGTACAAAGCCAACTTGTTTGGCGATATCTTGTAGGACTACTGGAGATAAAAAGTATTGTAGTTCTTGTGCGAAAAAATTCAGTTCATTTGAAATGATAGGATTCATCAAAAACGCCATCCTTTCTCGTAAACTTCTTACGATAAGCATAGCGTTTTTTCATTTTGAGGGTATGATTTTAATTTCGCTTGATGGGCATGCGGCTAAACCCCTAATATGAGAAACGGCCTTTCTTCAATTTATTGTTGAGAAAAGGCCGCCTCGTCTATACAGTTATTACTTAGAACTATAATCTTATTAATCTAGGTGTTTCTTCTGCAATTCCATTTTGTAAAATATGAATATTCATTTTAATTTCTTCATCTGAAACTAATTTGTCTGCACCATGCTTAATCGTTTGATACATCGCATCATAAACAGAACCATAATTTCCGGTAACAGTTGGAACAGATTCCATCATCACTTCATTGTTTTTTACGTATTTCAATATACCGTAATCTTCTTCTTGATCTTCACCAAAATGTGGTTCACCTGGCATAATACCAGCCTTTAAGCAGGCCTCCTGCTGATCCATTTCATATTTAATAAAGCTACCATTTCTACCATGTACACGTATAGAAGGATAGTCTCCAAGTATAAGTTGATTCACTTTTAGAATGACTTTTTTCGTTGGATATAATAACTGTATTTCAAAGGCATCGTCTGGATTTCCTAGCTTACGCATTGTACGAATATCATAGAATACTTGTTCAGGAGTCCCAAAGAGTGCTAATACTTTATCTAATAAGTGAATGCCCAAACCATAAAATTCACCATCTACCTTAGTGCCAATAGGGCGTTCATCTACTGGGCGAAAGCGATCAAAATGAATTTCTACTTCGAAAATTTCACCAATTTTTTTGGATTCTAACACGTGTACGAGTGTTAAATAATCGCTATCAAAACGGCGGTTTTGATATGGCATAGCAACTAGACCTTTTTCTTTAGCTAATTGAAGAATTTCTTCTGCTTCTTCAACCGTTGAGCAAAATGGCTTCTCAACAAGTACGTTTTTCCCATGCTCTAGGCAAGTTTTGGCTAGTTCATAATGTGTTGTTGGTGGAGTGCAGATAGATATTAGTTCAATTTCTTCGTCGTTTAATAAATTATTTAAATCTGTCACATAAGATGTTTCCGGTAAACCAGCTGCTTCTTTTTTCTCTTCTGTCCAAGACGGAGTGTAAATGGACTTAATATGGATATTTTCTCGTTGCTTTACATAAGGAATATGGTAACGTGTTGTACTTTTCCCGCAGCCTATAAACGCCATTTTTAACATTGTTTATCCCTCACATGTTTAATAAATTTACGAACGAGTCAAATTGTTTTTGATGAAGAGCTTCCTTCACCCAAGTTATTTGACTTACTTTTTTATATATTTGTGGAAAATACTTTTTGCTTTGTTTCTCTTTCGGATTGATACATCCAAAAAAGATTAATTGCACTTTTTCATTTTTCCATTGAATTGGTTTCTTCAATATCAACATAGCCATTCTTGATTGCTGATCCGTAATACAATGAGGAATAGCTGTTAAATTACCTAATTCCGTTGTCGATATTTCTTCCCTCTGAAGCACTTCTTGTTGAACATTGGGATGAATTAATCCTTTTGAAATCAAACGGTTCGTCAAGAAAACAAGGCATTCTTGACGCGTTTGAAATTCACATTCAGTAAAGAATAAATCTTTCTGAAAAAGGTCTTGAACATATTCCACACTTGTTCCAAACCGAATCATTTGTAGTATGCGCTCCGAATCGGATTCGTTTAGAATAGGATTAACATGAATAACCTTCTTATCTGTTTCATTCTCAAAATAAAGTGTTGAAATAATAAAATCAATATTTGTTAAGTCTTGTTTTTTCAGCAGATAATAAGGGAGAACATCTTGAATGTGTAGTTGTGGAAAATTACTCTCAAGCTTGCTTTTTAAAACCGTTGAAGTACCAATACCTCCACCACACACAACCAATACATTTACCTTATTCAGCATCCCTTTACTTTCCATATTTGCTTCGAAATGGAGTGCCAAATAAGCTATTTCGTGATCATCCAAACTAATATTAAATGCCAAGTTCAATTCTTCAGCGAGCATATATGCATAATAGGTAGCCATAAAATATCGCGACTGAATTAACTCTTTAAGTGGATTCTCTATTGTGATTTGAAGCCTTAGCCTCTTTAAAGTCGAAGCAATATGGTTACCTAATGATTCCTTTAGATGATCTTCTTTTATAAAATGTTCATTAAATTCTTCTTGAATTTTTTTGATAACTGCTTCAATACACTGTTCAATAACTGCTTTTTCACTAGGAACAATTGAACCGCCACCTAACACCATCGCTAAAAACAAATGCTCTTCCTGTGAAAAGACAAACTCATATTGCTTTTCAAACTCATTAATTGTTTGAGAAGTAACACGAAGATGTGTAACATTTAGTGACTCTTCTTCTAAATTAATCGGTTTATTAATTTTATTTTGTCTTAGTGCAGATACTAATAAATATTTTAGAAATAACTGTACCTCTTCCGTGCTTTTGCGTAAAGAGAATTGTTTTAACTGCTTTGTAAACATGCTTAATAGCCATTCAAAATCAATTTGCTGATTAAACAACTGCTTCATAATACTTTTCATATAGTAGTTGTCCCTAGAGAAGTGTGCAGTAAAGCAACTACGAATCATTAACTCATTACCAAGTACTCTATAACCTTGGTGTCCTTTATTGCAAAGTTGTAGTTGATACTTTTCTAATTCCTGTTTTACAGCCTTTAGCTTATTAAAAGCTGTATTTCTACTACAAAAGAGATGTTCAGATATGTCCTCAATTGTGGCAGAATCCACACTTAACAAATAGAGAAGAACTGTTGTTTCAAGATCCTCAGCATTTTGATTCCCTTCTGTCATACCACCACGTAATTCCTCTACTAAATAAAAGCGTTCTTCCTCCGAAATAACTAACTTATAACCTTCATGACTTGTGATAATTTTAAAGTGTTTTTTCTCTGCAAAATCATGAATATCTTGAATATATCGCTTCACTGTGCGACTACTTATCCCTAGTTGTTTAGCCAGCTCATTACTAGTAATGGCATCTCTCATTTCCAATAAGATTGTTAATATTGATATCATACGAGCATTCACTGGCTATAACCCCTTTTTAATTTTTACTTTCTATTTATTGATTAAGAAACAACAGATTCTTTATTAGTATCTAATGCCTCTTGCTTCTCTGTCTTTTTCATTAAATATTGAGCTCTAAATATTGCGCCAAAACAAACTATCAATGAACCAACTAGTACGGCGATAACCCATCCAATTGGATTACTTGCTAGGGGCCAACCCCAAATGGCTGCAGGAACTCCTGTCACAGCAGATGTTCCAAATAGAGCCGCGATGGCAGCGCCTGTAGCAGAACTAATCACATTTAGAGGAATCATAAATAATGGATCACGTATTGCAAAAGGAATAGCACCTTCTGATACTCCCATAAAACCTAATAAGAAACATGGCATACCATCTGCTTTTAAGTGTGCATCAAATACAGCACGTTTTACGACTAGTTTATCAATAATTGTCGCTAAACCAATACCAATTGGTGGAATAACCGCTCCAATCATCGCTGGTACCCAAGCATTAGCGCCAGTATCTGTATTTAATTGCATGGATAGTGCAAGAGCTGTTTTATTTACTGGTCCACCTAAGTCAAATGCCATTGATCCACCAATAACAGCCGCTAAAGCTACATTACCAGCACCACCAATTAATTCAATGAAAGCCGTAATTCCTTTAATCGCAACCAATCCAATTGGTCCAACGATATAATAACTTGCAATAATAACCGCTATGGATGATAGCACCGGAATAAGAAACATAGTTTTTACAGGTCTAAAAGAACGCTTAAACTTCCAATGTTCATTCATATACTTTACAACATATCCAGCGAAAATACCGATTACAATAGCTCCTAGAAAACCAGAACCCATTTCTTTCGCTAGATAACCACCAATAAATCCTGGTGCTAAACCTAATTTATCTGCCACACTATACGCAACGAAAGCTGCGAAAACTGGGAACATCAGTCCCATCATCCCTGCGCCAGCTTCCTGTGTTAGCCAAGTAAATAATTTTTCGATATGTGTGCCGTTCTTTAACAAATCAGCACTCCACGGATCAAAGTTCATCAATTGACCACCCATAATACCAATACCTAAAATAATACCAGCCGCTACAATGACAGGAATCATATATGAAATACCAGTCATTAGATGCTGTTGAAACATTTTCCATTTAGACTGTTCCATCATACATTCCCCCCCTTTCTTTATAATTGTTCTAGTCTTTGACTAATCGTTTCATAACTCTTTTTAATAGCTTGTTGTAGATCCATGCGTAAAATTTTGTTCTCGTGACCGTCCAAACGTTCACTTGCTGTTAATTTGACAGCACTTGCAATGACAATTAAATCTGCTTCATCAATATCAGACTGACTTAATTTATCTTCAATTCCACCTGCACCTTGCGTTTCAACCTTTACTTTATAACCTAGTTTTTTAGCCGCCTCTTCAATAGCATCTGCTGCCATATATGTGTGTGCAACTCCCATTGGACATGCGCAAACTCCTACAATTTTTTTCATAATGAATAACTCTCCTTTACTGCAATTGTTTGGTTAATTTCTTTAAGCACTAACTCTGTTTCATCCAGTTCTAACAACTTTTGTACAAAATCATCCCTCAATAAGCTTTTGGCAAGCTTTGACAAAATAGAAAGATGCGTATTTGCTGTATTACTTGGAGTCAATATTCCAAATACCAGCTTAACTTTTTCCTCATCACCTTCCCATTCAACAGGTTTTTGTAAACGAATAAAAAGTAATGTTGTTTTTTTTATTTTTATTGATTTACAGTGAGGAATGGCAACACCTCTTCCTACGTTCGTAGTTGACATCGCTTCTCTTTCTAGAATCCCTTCAAGAATGTCTCCTTCCATCTCGGCAGCACCTAGCTCTTCCCCCTTACTTGCTAGCGCTGTAAATATTTGATCACGGCTCTGAAGTGGTTGATCAAGCATAATGTGCTCCATCCCAAAAATTTGCTCTTCCATTTCTATCACACCTTCTATGAATGATTTCTTAGCACAATTATAGAAAACGTTTACAACATAATCATCACAATAAATTTCACCGCTTGGTGACACTAATAGAAATGATGGTCTGGTGCAAATGCACATGCCTATCAAGCCAAGAAAATAGGCCACCCCCAAAACGATAAAATGATCTTCTTTGTTACAAGAAGATCTAAAATTTCGTTCTAGGGGTGTTGCAAAATTTTAACTTGATGGCTATGGGGACAGACCCCAGAATGTAAAAAACACAAATAATGCCATCTTCCTGCATCATTTCATCTCAATATGCCTGTTTTTCTAAGCATTAAACGATTTAATTGGCTACTAGTTGTTGCTTTGTCCTCCATATCGAAAGTTTCTCATATGAACATAGATTGCTATTCTCAAATTACCGCGGAATAAGTAAGGATGCATCCTTAAAAAGGATTCTTACATGTTTACAGATGAGAAATTTGAGGAACTGCATAATCAATTTAAACCAATGATTAATCGCATTATAAAAAGATTAGCAATCTACAAAAATGAACAAGAGTTTTATCAAATTGGCTGCATTGCCTTATGGGAGGCTTCGTTACAGTTTAATGAGGAAAAAGGGGAATTTAAGTCCTATGCTTATTCATACATCATGGGCAAAATGAAAACAATGCTTACGAATGAAAGCATACAACAGGAGAAGGATCGTCGTCTCGAGGCCAATCCGATCCAAGAGCAAACAAGTGGAGATGATTCTACATCATCCCTACTATCACATTCAGTCATTGACAGTATTTCCTCCCTTTTGACCAAAAATCAAAACAAATGGCTCAAAGCCCACTGTCTTTATGGGAAAACACCGAGTGAAATTGCCAAGGATGAAGGGGTATCGAGTTCAGCCGTAAAAGCATGGCGTAGGGATGCGATTGCTAGACTAAAGAAGCATTTACTTAAGGAAGCTTTGATCGAGAGGTAAGACCAACTATTGTGGAAGACTGTTCTCACGATAAAAAGAAGCTAGCATGTTTTTCTGCTAGCTTCAAAAAATTTATTCGGGTGATAGAAATTTAAAATTATAAGAGTTTACCCGTAATTGTATAACTATAGGACTTTAAAATGTTATTTTCCATAGGTCAAATTCTACCTTTTAATTCAAAATAAGGAGCTCTGAAGGTTGAAAAAACAATTTTGTATCTTTTTTAATAAGCTTTAGTAATGCACATTACTCTCTCAATATAATCACTTTTTCAGCGGCTTCGAACCGTCCCCATGTTTCTAAAAAACATTACAACAATGTAATCAGAATTTTAAAATAATGTAACCTAATTTCCTAATAAGTGAAAACTAGTTATGAGATAATAACTACTTTGAGAGTTGTCGATATTTAATAGAGTTTGACTAAAAGATAAATCTATCTTTCTCTGTTTTATCCTATAAGAACAAGATATTGGATTATTTCTGTTTAGGTGGTGCAAAGTTTGTGAGACAAACAAAAAGGAAAAGAAAAAGAGTTAGAGTAAGATGGGGACGTGTATTTGGCGCCCTTCTTGTTCTATGTATCTTTATTTTTGGTAGTTATAGTGTTTTTCAGTTTATACAGGGAACAGCAGAAGCCAACAACTCCCCTTTAAAAAGAGATAAAGTAGAGTATTCTTTTCAAGGAGAGAAAAAAACATTCGGGATGGTAAACGTTCTTTTGTTAGGAAGTGATTCTAGAGGAGAAAAACAAGCTCGTACAGATACAATTATGGTTGGACATTATGACCAAGATACTCATAAGATTAAACTTATTTCTCTTATGCGTGATATGTATGTCTCTATACCTGGGTATGGAAAGCAAAAGTTAAATGCCGCTTATACATACGGAGGTCCAGAATTACTGAGAAAAACAATTAAAGAAAATTTCGGATTGGATATTCATTATTATGCGATTGTAGATTTTAAAGGGTTCGAAAAAGGAGTAGATACTCTTGTTCCAGATGGAATTGAAGTAGACGTACCATATGATATGGCTTCTGGAATAGGGATGACGATAGAACAAGGAAAGCAAACCCTTCATGGTAAAGAGCTATTAGGATATGTCCGTTTTCGTCATGACCGTTTAAGCGACTTCGGCCGAGTCCAAAGACAACAAGAAGTAATTTCAAAGTTAACAGAAGAAGCCGTAAATCTTCAAAGTGTTGTGAAGCTCCCGAAGCTACTAGGCCTCTTGAATGGATACATCACGACAAATATTGATACATCGACACTGTTTTCGATCGGAAAAGACATTTTGACAAACAAAAGTGGGGATATTGAAACGTTACGTCTCCCCGAAGATGGCACTTTTGAAAATCAACGATATGATGGCATTGGTGAAGTACTAGAGGTCGACCTTCAACAAAACAAGGAGGCTCTAAAGGAGTTTTTAGGGGCGTCACTGTGACGGAAACCTAGAAACGGTTGGAGTTACAGCAGCTTTCGGTGGCGGGGCTGCATTGAGCCAAGCGGTAACTCTCATACAAGAATGCATGACAGATCTAAAACAACTTAAACAATAATCGAATGATGATGCCGAGGAAATCAGAGTATATTTGAGGGATTATGCAAAATGATTGACTGACTTTTACAAAATGAATCCTAATCGAACGAGAGAAAGTGTCACGCAATCTCTCGCACTTTGAGATGATTAACGATTCTTGATAAGCTTATAACATAAAAGTTGAAAGGATGGTTCATTATTCATTTAAATCAAAAAATGCTTGACCTCAACTATACTAGTGAAATGGAAAAAGCAATGCATCAATCACATGGTATGGGGTATGCAGAGTACGCACAAAATCATAAAAAGCGAATGGATGTAGAAATAAGCCGGGAAGCGGACTATCGAAAAAGCCAATTAATATATGCTGATATTCAAAGAAAGTTGAAAAAATAAAACTCAATATTGCAAAAAATACTTACAATAAGTAAGTGTTTCAGGCTGTCGACAAAGTCGATAGCCGTTTTTTATAATTACTAACTTATCAATATATGGTGCTGTTTCGCAACAGGAACCACCAAATATGTAACTAAAAAAGAAACACAACCCCTTTTTCTTCAGATGAATTTTTGAAAAAGGGGTTTGTCTACACTCTGAAACACTTACAATAAGTAAGTGTTTTTTGGTTCCTGTAACTAAAACTTATTAATATCTTCCGTGGAACATCTTATGAAACAAGATTTTTCAGGGCATCACTGTGACTAGAACTTGACGTCGAATCAAAGCAAATGGCTCAAAGCCTACTGTCTTTATGGTAAAACACCAAGTGAAATTGCCAAAGATGAAGGGGTATCCATTTCTGCAGTGAAAGCATGGCGTAGGGATGCGATTGCTAGACTAAAGAAGCATTCGCTTGAGGATTTTTTGATTGGGAGGTAAGACTAAGAATAGTCTAAACTGGGGAACTGTTCCCCAGTTTATGATTGGTTACTAGCACTAAATAGCTCCTTTATGATGTATTAACCGGCAGCTTTCTATGATGTGACTTTTGTTCAATACTATAAGCTATTTCTATTCTTAGACAAATAATAACCTGCTGCCATTCCCATTGAACCTGCACCAATTATGATTACATCATATTTCATACCAGTTAACCTCCAAAAATAATCCCAGCTACTCAATTTTTCATTAAAAAATAAGGCTATTTTAGTAAACTTTGTTGTTTTTAAACTTACTTGATTTCTAATTCAACTTTTCGAAATGATGTATCGTCCATAATCATGATTTATTGTCAGAACTTGAGATTTTTTGTCCAAGCTCAAGGTTTTATT
>NZ_JAIQUM010000124.1 GCF_020075705.1 Metabacillus rhizolycopersici
GTTCTTCTTTCGTAGAAATGTACATTTTCTTAAGTTCACTTTGAGATTTCATCAAAGCATTTGCTTCCTGAACAACTGAATTTGTGTAATAATCGTTCATTTCAAAACGATTTTTCACTGTTAAGTGGAGGGATTTATCCCGCTTACTTTTCCCTGAACGCTTTTCTACCACTTGTATTTGAAAGGAAAAGTGCTTTGCTCGATTAAACAATAGAAGGGAGTGAGAAATGGCATCTACATAGACTTTAGGCAACGTATTTTTGTAGATTCTTTTTGAAAAATAAGCCTTTTTCATTTCTCCTCCACCTCCAGAACGTACATTCGATAAGGTTGTTATAACAAAAAGTTTATCCAATTTACCATATTTGAACAAAATATTTTCAAAAGAAAAAAAGAGCCATTCATCCCCACTTATCCGCTATCTCGTCTTGAAGATGGGAGTCTTCTGGCTAGAAAAGATAAAAATAGTCATCTTTAAAAAAATCATTGTTCCTCGTTTCATAATGCACCTTATTTTTGTTCTAATTCTATATATTATTAAAAATAAAGAGCATCCCTGCTTACGTTAGTAAAAAAGCGTCTCCACTTATTGTAGAAACGCACTCTTTAGTTAAATAAGCTTTGGCCTATCAATTCCATTCACTGAAACTAATATCAATTACGCCACTCTGTTCAAATTCATCATCATAAAAGAGATACCTATATCCTGAAGGGTAATTTTCGGTTTTTATCTTTGCAATAATGGTCAGAATATCACCTGATATGGCTATTCTTTTCAAGAGAAAAACATAAGTTCACCAATAAGGGACAAACTGTATTTGAAATAAGAAAGGAGATGTGAGACATGACAAAAAAATTTAATAAAGGCAGCCGTAATCAAAATTCACCGCAATTACACGGACAAGTTCCTGTTAGTGGGGACAACAGTAAAGGAACTAAAAGAAATAAAGATCAGAGCGATAAAACAGATGGTGTAATTTAAATGAAACAAACCGGTCATATTCAGACCGGTTTGTTTCATTTGTTAGATAATCTTCTTATTTATCCCACCTTAACGGGCAGTAAAACTCCCACTTCAAGATTCGAGAGAAGCAAAGAAGATAAGGGGGAGATAACTGCCCGTAAAGATCCGATAAGTCTCACTTTATTGTTCCCAGTAATTTTTATCGCAGCAGTGTTATCATTGATATATGTTGGTATAGCTTCATCCTGATGATCTTCACCATAGAAAGCTTCTTGAATTTCGAGATTAGCTTCCCCACCTTACTTAAAGTAATACTTATTTCTTTACTTAAATGGACCACTTCAGGAGAGAAGCCTTTTTATTCAAGAAGTGCGTCCGATAATTGAATAACACATGCATTTTTATTAGCTAGTTTAGTTCACAAACTCATTGGTTTAATTTTAGAATCTGATATTTGGAAAAAAGTTATGATTCACATATAGTTTTAATTAATAATTCCCCTTGCATCAACAGGTAAATTTCGTACTTGTTTAAGATATTCCGTCATGTTTATATCATCCTCAACTGGATATATAAAAGAAAAATACCCAGCTACATCTTGAGATAAAGCCCGAAACAATTCACATGTGACAAAAATAGAATTCCACAAATTATCATAATCACTGTCAGAATATGTTTCTTTATACATCTCCCAATATGGTTCTGGGAGATACTTTTTAAAATACTTTCCCATTTTTCCCGTTGAAACTTGGAAATCATGTTTAGTCCCAATCCACCATGAAACCATCTCATCTAACCTAACTCTTATTACATATTCAAACATTTGCTTTGCATATGGCAATTCACCACGCCAAATTCCTTTTGCTACGTTTTGTAGGCACCACCAAAAATCATTATAGCAACTAATAAACATAGCTTTCGTTGGTTTTTTTACGTGATAATCAATATCTGTTGGATCTGGAATAAGTGGTAGAATTTTATCTTTATCTAATAATGGAATTGTAAGTTTATCCTTTTCATAACATTCAATCATTGCTTCTTTTGTTTGAATACGAAGGTCAATACGATTTCCATCTTTAAAAAGCATTAAATATCCGTAAGAACGTTCAAAGTCCACAGCCATACCAACAAGTTTATCGTTTTTATCAGGCTCTTGAATCATAAGCAGTTCTCCAAAAATACTAATCCATTTCTCGTCATTTATAAAAGAGGCTGTTTCAGTCACTACATAAACAATATCGTAATCCCGAAAAATATCTTTTGGAGCATTGGGATTGGTTCTTGACCCGTTCATATAGACTGCACGAATTCGTTCATCATTTTGAGCTACTCCCAATATCAAATCAAACATTTCTTTATCGCTTCTCATAACTCCCCACCCAGCAAAATGAAAATTTCTTCATCTATTTGCTTCATATCGTATCTAAATATGAATTCAATTAAATAATGATAATTCCTTCATAATCTTCTATATATTAAAGAAATTCCAATTTCTTCTTGAATTTTTATTCAAGAATCTGGCCCTTATCTGGAATAACATGACTAATATTTTTAAACAAATGTAAGGTTTTTTCTTGTTGTGGCTACTATCAAAAAGCGTGGTTTTTGAGATTAACAAAAAGAGGTGAATATTCGTTGCTTCATGTTCCATTCACCATCTTATATTCCACCATACCTTCTCTTTCGTTGCCGGTATTCCTCAAGTGCCTGCAGAAATTCCTTCTCGGAGAAATCTGGCCACAGCACATCGGTAAACCAGAACTCCGTATACGCCAGCTGCCAGAGCAGGAAATTGCTCAGGCGTTTTTCCCCGCCGGTGCGAATAAGCAGGTCAGGGTCTGGCATACCGGCTGTATACAGGTATCCTGAAAACTGCTGTTCATCCACTTCATCCATTGACAATTTCGCATCGTTTATATCCGCGAACATTTCTTTCATGGCATTCAGAATCTCGTGTCTACTTCCATAGTTGAGCGCAAGATTCAGCTGAAGACCGTCATTGTCCCGGGTACGGTCAATTGCATACTGTACGGCTTCACGTGTATAGGCCGGAAGATTTTCCATATCACCGATTGCCTCAATGCGTACATTATTGGATATAAGGTCTGGCAGATAAATATGTAGAAACTCCTTGGGAAGTCTCAATATAAAGTCTATCTCAGGCTTTGGACGTTTCCAGTTTTCCGTGGAAAACATATAAAGTGTCAGAACCTTCACCTTGCATTTGACTGCTGCCTTGACAATTTTTACGACGGTAGATACTCCTTCTTTATGGCCAGCAACTCTGGGCATGCCCCGCTTCCCGGCCCAGCGTCCGTTTCCGTCCATAATTATGGCTATATGGTCCGGTGTATCACCCTCTGGATAATGGAAGCATTCTTTCGATTGTTTATTATTAAAAAAAGGAATTTTTATTGACATTGTCTGTCCCCCTAAAATGTTGTTGCTGTCCTCTCCATTTACCCTCCACAGACAGGGACGGACACAGCATATTGTCAGAATGGGATTCAGGTGTCTTTATTACTTCCAGAAACTACTCTTTCATAGAAGTAACTATTTCATTTATAACTTTTTCAACGATCTTACTACATTGATTAAAGTTCAACCATTCACGATCTATAAGTTGTTATTCTAGAATCTAGTAAAGTATCGTATCACTGAATCACATCGAACTATATTGTATAAGAGACATGGACTCTTTCATTATGTCTCTATTTTGATAATCTTTTAACAGCTTTCCGGAAGAAGTCCCCTTCCTCAAGGAACGAAGTGAGTAGGGAGGGGATGAATTTCGGTTAGGCATTAGTCTAAAGATTCTCGACATATTGCCAGTTATTATTGTGACCCAGAAACTCGCAATCTTTTAGATTGACCTGTTTGTACGACTTATTAGGCTTAGTGATGTAGCTCCCATGAATATTTTTGACATACGCCATACCTGTCCCAGTAAAGCCTGTATCAAATTCTTAAATAAACTTAATTTTCATCAATTTATTGAAGTATAAAGCAGGTGGTATCTAAAACACCTGCTTAGTTCATTATTATTCTTGAGTGTCTTCGTCGCTTTTGTATTCTAAAACATCTCCAGGTTGACATTCTAAAGCCTTACAAATCGCTTCTAAAGTTGATAATCGAATCGCTTTTGCCTTTCCATTCTTCAATATAGAAAGATTAGCCATCGTTATTCCAACCCTCTCAGAAAGTTCTGTGACACTCATTTTTCGTTTGGCCAACATCACATCAATATTGATTATTATCGCCATTGTTATCACCTCAGACCGTTAAATCATTTTCTGATTTTATATCTATAGCTTCTTTTAAAAGCTTTTGAAGAACAGCAGCAAAGACTGCGATAACCATTGAAGCACCAACAATAACCATTCCGATTAATACGAGACCTGGTGCGTCATCCCACTCAGCTATGATATAGACCAATGGTAAGGCTACCACAT
This sequence comes from Metabacillus rhizolycopersici, assembly GCF_020075705.1. Next base: position 4,417 of record NZ_JAIQUM010000124.1, read on the forward strand.
ACAAGCCACTGATTGTGATGGCACAGTTTTTGATTTTCTTTAGAGCTCTTACAGATAATTCCGAGAAAGCTTGGTTCTTGTCAATATAACTTAAAATTCTTAATGCCTGATACAATGCAAAGTAAAACGGGATTGTCGATACATACATAATAGTTAAAAGGCCAAATACCACATAAGCCAACTCTGCCCCCTTTTTCGCTTCTTCAATTGCTTCATTCGCTATCTGAGGCAACAAAAAGATGCACAAAGCAAGAATAGGAATGCCAATGAAGATAACAGCTACCTTTAAAAATAATGTTGAACCTCTTTTCATAAAAAGCACCTCTCTTATTTATTTTCGATTTGATTTTAGCACGTAATTTATCGTTTTACAATAAAACTTTATCTTTTTTATTTCTTTTTTTATTGTTATACACTTTTTATTTTAGACAAATAGAAAAAGCATTCCTCATTACAGAGAAATACTATAACTTTAAAATATTCGATTTATAACTTGTTCAACTTCCTGTTGCGTTTAAGTACAAATATTCACAATTTATATAAGTTGTTGTTCCACAATCTGGCTCTAAAATGCAAATAAGCACTGATCCTTATTAAAGGAAAGCGCTCTATTGTTGAAGTTTACTTGTTTAAAAAAAGCCTCGTTAATTTAACAACCTTCTATTAGCTGGTTTAAGTCAACAAGAATTGTCAATTCTTTATTGCTATGTAAATTTCAATTTCACCATTAGGGTAGTATTTCTCAAAATCATATGAGTAAGCTCTCTCTAATGTGCCTGCTTCTTCTTGCTCCCATATTTTACTCCAAGTATTATAGATTCCTTGTTCTTCAGATGTATCCACTTTAAAGATTTCGTATTTCTCGTTATTCGGTATTTCTATAAAAGATTCACCATCATTATCTTCAATAGCAACGCTTAATGAATAATTATCTTTATAGTTACTTTCATATTGATAATAAACACCATATGTAAGATTTTTATGGTTAGTCAAATGAGCAGAAGCCTCTTTCCACATTTCTGTGATTTTTTGCATCACACGTTCATCACTAAAATTATTCGTTCTAATGCTTTTTATGATTTTTAATTTCAACAGTTTTCACCCTTTCAGTATATCTATTCTCTACTAATAAGTTCAATAAAGTATTAGTATTTCCCTCTACAACAAACTACTTCTAAAATGAAATATAGCACCTAACCCTGCAGGAAAGCGCCCGTTGAATAAGGAAAGTTGTAGATTCAAAAATTTTAAAAAATAAAATGTATATATTTTTAAAGCATACTACATTCGAAATGTAACAAACAAATATAAATAAAGAAAGGAAGAAAAAACCTATGAAATTTAAAGTCGAAACACTTCCAAACTATCGCATCGCTTATGTGCGAAGAGTTGGTCCTTATGGTCCTGCAAATATTGAAGTAATGGAGAAGTTAAAAAAATGGGCTAAGGAAAAAAATCTTCTTAAATCGGCAATCCTACTTACAATTCCACAAGATAATCCTGAGACAACACTTCCTGAAAACTGTAGATTTGATGCTTGTATTGTGATTTCAAAAGATTATCAATTGGATGATTCAATTTGTGAAAGTGAACTTTCTAGTGGAAAACACCTTATTTTCGAAGTCAAACATACAGCAGAAGATATTCAAAAAGCATATACTGATATTTTTCCAACCATACAAATTAATGGATATCAATTTGATAAAAAACCCATTTTGGAAAGATACACTGGTGATATGATTAACAACTCTTATTGCGAAATATGTGTACCTGTAAAACCGTTATAGTTTGATTAGCTTTTTACTTGTTTAATACTTTATCATCAACAAAAATAGAGAGAAGAACAAGTGGCTTATCAGTCCAGATAACTTCTTGTTCTTCTTTCATTAATCTATCCGTTACTTGAAGTGTAGAAATCCACAATCTCTTCTAAACTTTAAGTTAGATATCTATGTGTTGTTCAACAATATGGACCTAAAATGGAAAGTGATCGCTTATCCTTGTTCCAGAATTGCGCCCGTTAATTGAACAATTATCTTTTTATCCTTTACTTAAAGACTTAATATTAGAATTTATCTCATCAACCATTTTTATTGGTTCGTCAGTCCTGAATACAACAGTTTTAACATATTTTTTTCTACCATATGAGCTTTTCATTAAAGCAGGTTCTTTTAAAAAGATTTCATACTGTGGAGAATCCATATTCAACATTGCATAGTACGTTTCTTTAGGTATTTTTTCCCCGATTCCACCTTGTTTTTTAGCGGTTTGTATACTTTCTATATTTCTAATATCCAATTCAATATTGCTTTGATATCCAAGGCGAATAATGAGCTTATCAAAATAAATAATATGAGGCAAAAATCTTACAGAATTATATAGTCCTATCATATAAAGCAAAGCGTAAATATTTAGTATCGTAAAAATCCACGCAGCAACGTCACTCCATAACTGAATAAGAAAATGAAATAATATTCCTTCCAATGTAATTAGGATTAAAAATACGATTACAATAGTCTTTATCTGTGAAGTCTTATGATAAGAATAGACTTTTTCATTTTCAATCACGGTTGGCTTTCTGAACCATACTACTATTGAGTAATAGAAAACACTTAGTTCTGTTAAAATCGCTCCTAAAACAAAACCATTTCCCAATTTGGGTTCAAGTGATATTCTCGCTATTTCAAGAAAATCATTTTCTTTACTTTTATTGTTTCCCTTATAGCGGATTATGCTTTTAATAATGCTATACACAACTACAATTACGATACTAACTTCCAAAACAGGTATAAGCCAAATCAAAATCTGATTAAAGAATTCCTTTTGCGTTGGAGGGATTATTAAATAGGAAGCTCCCAAACATACAATAAATGAAAGATATACTAATAATTTCGGCATTGACCTTGGACGTATCAATAACCAATAGATGCTCGTTGGAGGTAGAATTATTAGGGTTAGCGTTAATAAAATTACTGTAACATTGCTAATATTATTTATACGTAAGATAAAATAACTTCCTCCCATAAAACTTAGGAGTAACACAAGTAAAATTGGGACAAAGAATTTTTTTATGACCAACACCTCTCTAAATAATTGTAATTACATTTTCTCTTGTTCCAAAAACCACCATTTAGTTTAAGTACATTTCTTTACGATCCAATTCCAATGTTAACATAAATAGCCAATTTCATTTGAAGGTTTTGTTCCACAATCTGGGCCGATTGCGGAATAAGAAAAAATTCTACATCTCAACACAGAATTTTTAATCAAACTTTATTATAAATTATCAATCTTTTTTATAAAACTACATCAATTAGACCCCTAAATATGTACAAACAAAAGAACCTCACATCCTCTTATTTTAAGGACTTGAGGTTCTAGCATTCACATTCCTTGAGGATGGGAGACTTTTTCAGAAATCCGTTAAATTTCACATTACCATGTTCAAGGGTGGGTGATTTTTTTATCTCTAAAAGAGATAATGAACACTAGCAAATACATCATAAGCATCACCCCCCTTTCCTACTGGGGGAAGGCTGACCACCCTTGAGTTTTCCTAACTATTGCAATACAATTATAGCTTTACAGAACAAATATTCTATAAAGCTATAATCTATTAAATAATCATTATTTCTTTCTCTTCACATACCGATATTCCATCAAGCTAGTCAAAATAGAGACTTCCTGCAATAATTCCTCTCCTACATTTGTTTCTAACACCTTTTTTCTCTCGAGCTCTTTATCAACCAATCTTTTGACGGATAAGACATCTGTTCCATTGAGAAGAACATCTTCTTTTGATTGAAAATGTTGATGGGCGACAAGCTGCATGCCGTATGAATTGTATAATAACGTGTATCCGGCAATTCCTGTTGTGGATTGATATGCCTTTGAGAAGCCTCCATCGATGACAATCATTTTTCCATTTGCTTTAATTGGATTTTCTCCGTTAATTTCTTTTACTGGTGTATGGCCGTTTATAATATGACCTTGGTCAGGATCTAGATCAAATTCTGTGAGGATTTGACGGCAGGTTTCCTCATCTTCACGTAAATGGTAGTATGGGTTCTTTCTCTCTTTATGGGTTTTCTTATCCTTAATGAAATACCTTTCAAAGGTTGTCATTTCTCGTTTCCCAAATAGTGATGAATATTCTCCTGTCCATAAATACCAAACCATATCTGTTGCAAGATCGTCTGTCTCTTCAGGATGTGCAAAAGAATATCGTAAATAATGTTCAAAAATATCAAGTAAATCACGACCTGCATAGGTTTTATTTTCAATCACCATTTTTTCCATATTTCCTAGTTCATCTAAAGGAATACAGCCGTGTATTAATAAGTTCCCGTTATATTTCAAATAAAGACTGCCTTTTTTCATAAGAAAATTCATATGTCTGGCTAGCTTTTCTGAATGCTGAACTGAAAATAACAGCTTGTCCATCACTCGCGCTTCTTCCTCTAATAATTGATCAGGCTGCTCAGTATTAACCGTCGTAAAGCATGTATTTTCCAGTGGGTACGTTTCCCCATGAATCGTGATTTCATTTTTATCAAAATCAATTTTCTCAAGCAGCAACCTTTCTGACATATTAAAGGTCGGACGTCTCTTTATAATAGGACTTTCAAGCTTGAACTGAATCATCGCAATGGCTTGATGAATTTTCGTAATTTGTAATTGATCTGCTTCAGATAGTGGTTCATCT
>NZ_JAIQUM010000125.1 GCF_020075705.1 Metabacillus rhizolycopersici
TGTTATTGGCACAGGCAATCGTCATGGCTTTTAAGATGACTTCCTTCGGCTGTAGAAAACTAGAATCATCTAACCAAGATAGCAGCTGCTGTTTCGCATTCACATTTGAAAAGCCAAATCCATTGTTATCCCAAAACTCAACAATCTCTTGAACATCGTTTGTGTTTTGATCTAGTGCTTGATCCTCTATATCTGGATTATCCTCTATACTAGGGGTAAAAGCTTTTTGTTGTTGTTTTTCTTTTTCTTTTTGTTTTTCTTTTTCTTTTTGCCCACGTATCGTAGAACGATGCATGAACGTATCGTCAACTTCTTCCTCTTCCGCATCTAGATCTGGATCATTTTCGCTCTCTTCCTCGGTAAATGACATCCTTTCAGGCTCACAAAAAGATTCATATAAGCTACGAATTTCCTGTTTATGAATAGTTTCCGAAACATATCGAATAAGCGACGTATCCTCAACTTCTTTTAATTCAGATAAAATACAATCCATGACCGGTTTCCCGCCTTTATGTAGGTTATCCTTCCCCCAGTTTTTAATCGCAAGCTCTCTCGTTTTGGGATTATAACGAATCAATTTGTGATGCCGGGTAAATCGTTCCATTAACGAATGAACACTCTCAATCGAATACCCCAAATCAAAAGCCATTTGTTTTTTCGTAATGCGATAGATTCCAATTTGAGTCGTATGTGGATTCGTAAGAAGATAGAGGTAAAAATACTTATCCTCCGGAGTCATCTCTTCTGAAACAATCGGATTCTTCCAAAAATCATTACGCACCATTCGATATTTTGCCATCTTCAACCACTTCCCTTTCTTCTAAGAAAATTCTTTTCATAGACTATATATAGAAAAATGAAGAAGAGAGTAGCGTATGTTTCACATAAAAATGTAAATATTTTGTGACGAAATATTTCTGTGGTACCTATCTGTACTCATTTCCCAAATAAAAAACACTCACAAACATTGAAAAAAACAACATTTGTGAGTGTTTTATGTTGGTTAACTTACTTTATATTTTCTCTGTAAGCAGTTAGCACACGATTTTATGTTCACGATATCTTTGTATTAATTTTATTTGTGATAAATAAAATTAAACAAACTATTCTTCATTTCCTTTTCACTTCCCTCTATTATTAACCTACCAATTATTTAAAAGATTAACTAGTTTCCCTAAAATTAAATAAATGTTGAATCCATTCCTCAAATATCTCTAAATTGTTCCCCGGCGAAAAACAATACGCCCCCATCTTATACTTCTTATGAAACCCAACATCATAAAAATCCTTATCACTAGTCATATAACATTCCGTCGGAGTCAAAATATAAACTTCCTTCACAACTTTTGAATCATCAACTCTTGCTAAAATTCCATCCCGGTACTTATTCGACTAGTTGATTTGCTTGGATCAATGCTGACACTTCCTTAGTTTTTGTAAAAATAGTCCCTATTACTATTTTAATACATGATCAGCTGTTTTTTAACAAGATCTGACCACTCTTTGCAGATATATCCATATTTTTAAAGATAACTTTAACAAAACCCTGACTTTTTTAGCTGAATTTAAACAACAAAAGCAATAAATCACTTTTCTATATTAGTTTCTGAAAAAATAATCTCAAATTGATATTTGTTTTATCTCAATTTGAGATATATAATAAAAACAACAAAAGAAAACGCTTACAACATTTTAACCTCAACCTTCCTAAGGAGGCCTTACCTATGAGCCAATTAGCAAGAGAATTCAAAGTGAAAGATTTATTAGAAAAACAAAAATTCAATCAAAAAGAAATTTCCGAGATGACAGATCCACAGATTGAATATTATCACTGGCTCTATTTTGAAGATTCTGTTTACGATTATATGTAAGTTGAAAATAAACTAATAATAAAAGAGCTGTCCTATAAGTCTCTAAAATAAGGGAAGTGGAGAAAAACTAGTCGTTTTTCTCCACTTCCTTTTGTGTTTTTTCTATTTTCCCCATGAAAGTAGCTGGCAGATACCTGCTACTTTCAGTATATTGTGGGCTAATGCCACAATCCCAAACTCGACATGCACTTTGTCGAGACCCCACAAAGAAAATCTACGGAACGACCGATTACCCTTGATGTGACCGAACGCACTTTCTTTGAATTTTATAAATTATCTTTAACTGTTTCTCTCCCCCATTCCATCAAGATTCTTTGACCCAAAGTTATCAAGCAATGCACGCACTTCATCTGTTGACTCTGTGCTCATTAATTGATTTCTTAATTCACTTGCCCCTCGAAACCCACGGACATATATCTTAAAAAAGCGATGAAGAGCCTTGAACGGACGTAGCTCTAATTTTGAATATTTATCATGGAGATCCAGATGCAACCTTAAGAGATCAAGCAATTCCTTACTACTATGATCTTTCGGCTGCTTTTCAAAGGCAAATGGATTATTGAAAATACCACGCCCAATCATAATTCCATCAATACCGTATTGATGAGCGAGCTTTAAGCCAGTTTGACGGTCAGGGATATCCCCATTGATCGTCAAGAGTGTATCTGGTGCCACCTGGTCACGAAGTTTCTTAATCTCCGGGATTAGTTCCCAATGAGCATCTACTTTGCTCATTTCCTTTTTTGTACGCAGATGGATGGAAAGATTAACAATGTCTTGTTTCAATATGTGTGTTAGCCAGTCGTGCCATTCGTCTACATCTGTGTAACCAAGCCTTGTCTTTACACTTACGGGCAATCCTCCTGCTTTTGCTGCTTGTATTAAATCTGCTGCAACTTCTGGACGACGGATAAGGCCACATCCCTTCCCATTCTGTACCACATTAGGTACAGGACAGCCCATATTGATATCCACACCCCTAAACCCTTGTTTCGCCATACCAATACTCATTTGCCGAAAGTGTTCAGGCTTATCCCCCCATATATGGGCTACAATTGGTTGTTCATCCTCTGTAAAAGTCAAACGCCCACGCACACTTTGTTTCCCCTCTGGGTGACAATAACTCTCCGTGTTTGTAAACTCTGTAAAAAACACATCAGGTCTGGCTGCTGCACTCACTACATGGCGAAAAACAACATCCGTCACATCTTCCATTGGTGCCAGTATAAAAAAAGGTCGTGGTAAATCACGCCAAAAATTATCTATCATATTCAAATTCAAATCCTCTCATTATGGGATACCAGGACAACCCCTTATCCCAAAATTAAAAAGCAAAATGTCCCTGCTTCTTTTACTTAGGAAATAACGGTTAAGACTGTTAGTTCGAATCTAATTTTTCCACTTACATTTTTATTTTTTTCTTTTTCTTTCTAAAAATGATGTTTTCCTTAGATTCAACATATCTTTAAACCTTTCCTCTAAACAATCATTTTCCAATTTATTAAAGCCAACCAGTCCTGTTTTTCCTTGTAGTCCGGCATTATTTTTTCAACAAGGCGCCAGAAGGAGCGGTATGTATCATGTCATCCCCTGTATTTAATAGCTAGTCCTTTTAAGAAGTTTCTTACGAATTTATCCCCACACTCCATATAATTCTTATGTCCTTCTTTTCGTAATAAGGCTCCAAGTTCTCCTTTTGTTACCGTGATTCCAGCATCACCAAATAGATCCAGCATATCCTCTGTCGTTAATGACATGGCAATTTTTACTTTCTTTAAAAGGAGATTATTTACGTGTTCATGATTCATTGAAGATGGTTCAGGTGGATTGGGCTGTCCTGGTTTAGGCTCTTGTTTTCCTCTTTTAAAAATAATAAGGCCATTTAAAAATGAATCTAGCATACTGTTACTACATTTTATTTGATCGTTATTCTCATCATCTTCATCATACTTGGTGAGGATCTGAATTACTTCTGGTACTGATACCTCCACACCGCCAAGTTTAAATATTTCTGCCATTTCTTTATTTTTTATTTCCAATGCATATCTCAATCGAATTAAAATATCGTTATTCTCCATTAGTTGACCACCTATTTTCAAAAATTAGTACATGTCATTTTAAAGCAACATGCATCTCACTCAGTCTATCTTATTTCAATCTTCGCAACAACCTACACAAAAAAGACTGTTCGGTGCTAGAACACCAAACAGTCACACAATAGCTAGGTTCCCATTCAAAGCGATCTGCGATGTTGACAAATAACTCATCCTATCGCACTGCTATGCTCAAGGGCGGGTTATTTTTTGTCTCTAAAAAATGGTTGACAACACCAATCTATATAAATAGGATTCCTTTTCTAAAATAATGAGAGATCCTTATTCTACATCCTCAGTCATGACCTCTTGTTCGACACTAACTTCTTCCATGTTCTCTAAAATACGCTTTGCCATGAGTTCATATCCGCTTGTGTTTGGGTGGAATTGATCATCAGATAATAGCTTGATGTCTGAATTACTAAATAGATCAGAGGTTGGGATATAGCTTACATTCTCAAATTCTTCTGTAACGGATTTACTTGATTCATTCCAATCGTTTACAATCATTTGGAATTCTTCAATATCGCCAAAATAACCTTCGAATGGATTATAAAAACCAATTAAATAAATTTTTGTATCTGGATTTATTTCATTGATCTTATGAAAAATGGCGGTTAATCTCTCAAGATATTCTAGTTTTTCTTCATTAAAAAGCTCTACATGGAGGTTTGTAAAACTGTTTTTGACAATTTTCATCATGTCGTTTGCTCCTATTGTGATGAAAACAATATCAGCATGTTGAATTGATTCTGCAATCTCTTCCTTTTCCAGGCGTTTTAATAATTGGTCTGTACGGTTTCCTCTTTTCCCATAGTTTTCAATATTGATATCTATGTTATTCTCTTCAAATGTGTTATTTAAGATCCCGACATAACCGCCGTTTTTTGTTTCATCGCCTACACCTTGAGTGAGGGAATCACCTATTGCCACGACTTGTAAATCTTTTTTGAATAATTTGATTACACCTTCTACTACTTTCCTAACCTTTCCCTCGATATCTTCTGTTAGTGTACTCCTTTCCCTATTCTCGCCATCTACGACTTCTTCCTCTTCTTTACCTGCTATATCACTAGAAACATCTCCATCCTGTTCCTCTTTCTCAGGGCCTGTATTTTCAGAAGCATGCTCTTCATCCGTTATCGCTTCATCTGTCGTTACAGTTATATTCGAAGTTTCTAGAGCTATCTGTTTTGTTTGATTAGGATTAGAATTGAAAAGAAATAAGTACAGGCTAAAGCATACTACTAGCAAACTAGTAATAATGACTATTCCTTTCAGTCTCCGCATTTTAACCACACCTATCGATTTGTATTACTGCTTCATTATTATAAAAGAATCGTAAAATAATAAAACATAAGATATTGTATCATTCATTGTACTACAAAAATGGATAAACACTCTTGGAATTTTATAACACCCATGGGCTATAACTACAAATATGCACCTCATTTACCACATAAAAAATCCCCTAACAGCACAAGGAAAAGATAAAACCCGCACCCTTACCTGATCGTGGGAGATACATGATAAAGACCTTTGTTCATACTAGTGAACTCAGCCCTATAAAGTAGACAGTTTGATAAAAGTAGATGCTGCTTATTTTGCAGCGAGTTGCCGACTTTTTTATGGTTCTTTTTCATACAATTCTTTTAGAGGTGATGTAAATGGCAAGGGTAAAATATACGGACAGTGACGTTGCTTTAATGGCAATGATGATGAGGGCAGAGGCAGAAGGTGAAGGGAAACAAGGGATCTTATGGTTGGTAATGTCATGGTCAATCGACTAATGGCTAATTGTTTAGATAGTAATCACTTTATGATTTCATCTAATTTACGTGCAACTTCTTCTTGCATGGTTGGAAGAACATGCGAATAAGTATCAAGCGTAACTTTTATGTTACTGTGTCTTAATCTTTCAGAAATAACCTTGACATTTATCCCCTTTAAGAGAAGCAATGTTACATGTGTATGTCTTAAATCATGAAAGCGGATTTTAGATACATTAAGCTAACTCAATTAATTTATTAAAAGATCTTCTTACATTTGCAGGATTAAGCGGTGTACCATATTGAGTACATGCAACTAAATCATGGTCTTGATAAACAGGACCTAAACTTAGCCTTTCTTTTGAATTAATTATTTTTCGAGACTTAAGAATTTTTACAGTTATTTCAGACAAGTTGATTGTTCCTAGACTTGATTTGGTTTTCGCTCTGCTTATAAATGTCTTACCGTCATGACTTAATAAATAAACTAACTATTATTAAGAATGGCCTTGTTTTTATGGCAACAGCTCTTCCTCCTATACTTTTCACAAAAGAAATAAAGAACCTATCCATATGGAGAGGCTCTTTATTTACTGTTACATCCTTATAATCTTTCATTCAAATAGTGAACGCATTGCACATGTACGGAGTGTATGTGGCAATACACGGGATGTTGTTACAGGAATAATAGTTCCAAATCTCTCAGTGTCATAAAGGAGGAATTGAGATTTATTTAACAATCGCGCTCTTTTGTTGAACATCGTTTTTGAAGAAATTCCCTCGTTAATTTAAGTACAATCCTTCACATTCTAGTCATTAGGCTTTTTTTCGATAAACAATAAAAGCCCTAGAATAATGCCCTAAGGACTTTTGTATTTCAGTGTTGATACTTTTCTTTATTCAGAAACTTTTATAACAATCTTACCGAATGCACCTTTATATAGATGTTTATATGTATCAAGGACTTCATCAAATAAATAGACAGTATCAATGACAGGTTTAATATTAAGTACAAAAAAACCGATGCCGGGCACATATCCCTCTGCTGACTGGAATATGGCTGCAAACGAGCTTAATACCGCGGTAAGTATTAGTTTTGTGGTAGGTGACAATTCCATAAGATCGTGTTTGATTCCAAAGAAAGGATGCTGCCAATACTGTACGGCTTTACTTTTTACCCTCTTCATGAATCCCACCTCCAACAAATATTAAACTAACCTTATGCTATTCACTGTTTTATGTAAAAATCACTGTATGTTTATCCAACTTAACTATAGATAACTGATTTATGAAATCATAGTACTTTTTATAACCGCCCCGATTCCTCCGACGCTGGTGCGAAAAATGGTCAATTCCTTGTTAGATTCTTCGGCCCTAATTTGGTATTAATAAAACAGTTCTAATCATATTCTTATAAAAGAAAAATAAGAAGGGGGTGTAAAGTTTGTTGATAAAAGTTAAGGTTAGTTTACGGCCCATTGTAAGTAAGGTAAATTTACCGACTGTTTTGAAAACAGCGATACTTCCGGGTGACTCAAAAGAAACATTATTTATTGCAACCCAGATAGGAGAGATTTTTTACATAAGAGACGGAGTTATACGGACTTTTTTAGATATTCGCCCGCGAATCATAAAACTAGGTGCTTCTGGTGGTGGATATGATGAACGGGGATTGCTAGGGCTAGCGTTTCATCCCGAATTTTATTATAACGGTCTGTTTTATCTTTATTATTCAGTAGCTGGAACACAAGGTCCAGGTGCTCTTCCTGAATCTTTTTCACCTAACCCGTGTGATCCAAGAACTTTAAACCTAAGGTGGATAAATAGAGAAACTCAATATGATCATATTGATACTATGGAAGAATGGATTTTACCATCGAATGGCAGGCCTCAAAAACGACGGACATTACTAAACTTAAGAAGACCATTTTTTAATCATAATGGTGTCAATAGCTTAAACTTTTCACCTGAAACAGGAAAACTTATTTTAACCACCGGGGATGGTGGATCAGGCTATGATCCATTCAATTTAAGCCAGAATGATATGGAAATCGCCGGTAAAATAATTGAAATTGATGTAGTTAAGAATACATTTATCCAGAATCCACCCGTAGTCACACGGTTTAATGAACTTCCCGTACCTATTCAGGAAACACTTACGGTGATTGCTAAAGGGGTTCGGAATATACCGGGCATTTCATTTCAAAAGTTTTATAATCAATATATCAAATATGTGGGAAATGTCGGACAGGATTTGGTAGAGTCAATTTTTTCATTCGGTCAGAATAAACCAATACCGGTTACCCGGCTTGTTCAAGCTTTTTTAATGAACTCTGAAGCTGACCAAGAAGGATTTATTAACTTTGGCTGGCGAGCGTGGGAAGGTGTTTTTCCTACTCCGATTATAAGGGGCTGCTCTGCAAATCCTACTTTGGATGAGAAAACAATTGCTTATTATGATGAAGCAGTAAAATTTTCAGTAAGGCGTCTACAGCCTGTAACTAGTTATTTTCATAAAGATCAAAGGCCCGATAAATTTGGAGGAACTGCACTTACAGGAGTGCAAGTCTATATGGGGAATAGAATCCCCGCTTTAACAGGAAGTGTTGTGTTTACCGATCTTGCCCAGAAGGAAGAATCTCAATCTCCGGCTAGAGGGGTTTTAGCTTATACTAGGATAAGAACAGATTGTAAACTAAATGATTTTAGTGTTATTCAAACCGATTATAATTTTGGGTCCGGGTCAGCTTATTATGTTAGTTTGGGAACGAATCTGGATCAAACCACAGTATATTTAGGGCTTTATGGCTCTATGAAAGTGACTGATTTTAACCAAGGTACTGTTTTTGAAATTATTCCGTGATTCAAAACTATAAAATTCGACTTAATACCTTCGATGCATTACTACCGAAAGACCTTATCAAAACAAGAACACGCTGAAGCCATTGAGGAGTTATGAGATTGTATGGATAAGCAATTGGACCCCCAATTTGTTGGACTATTTATCGAGATGATTTCGGAAAACTAACCTGCCCCGTTCGTATTATAAGGTCAGCCAGATATTTCTGGTTGACCATTTTTTATATGGTTTTATTATAACAGTAGCCAGGGTAGAACGTACCTGCTCGTGGGGCTCGACCCCGTCAACTAAACTGTTCGCCCCCT
>NZ_JAIQUM010000126.1 GCF_020075705.1 Metabacillus rhizolycopersici
ATTATATACGAGATACCATAATTTAAGGTAGCTCAGCTTTCTTATTGTCAAAAATTGAATTAATCATATCATTAACGAAACCAAGCAAGTTTAAACCATTATTTATTTTCACAGAAAAAGGATCTTCGACTGGAAGATCCTTTTAGCTGCTTGTTTAATTAAAGCGCCCTTTAATGGAATAACTAAATATGATTTCAATCATAAAATCAATTATTTCTTCTTTCACTAAAGCTACCCGTTTGTTTAAGTATAATGCTTCACGAAATATAAAAATTCTTCCCTAAATTTAGAACTTATATTTTACTAACCTATGTTAAAAAGCGACTATCTGCATTAAGCAATCTTATCTGTTCGAACGAGTTTTTAGAAATTCGTCTATTTCAAGGAACCAAGATAATAACCACCAAGGAAAATAGTCAAAATAAGGACAAAATGAATAATTGCCCAACCAAGTCTGCCAAATTTCAAATGATTTATATTGATTGGCTTTCTTAGATCTCTAGGAATAATTATACCGCCAATCCATTCAAAAACTAAAAAATATATCCACCACCATGTATAAGAATCCCAAAAGTCCCATTTAAAGTTATAGGTGATGAGTCTAGTATTTGTTAATGCCCATGTTTCTAAAAACATTCCTATATGAATAATCGTCCAATAAAAAGGTATTTTCCATCCCCACTTCTCTGGACTATAACGAACTGATAACAGAACCATTATAGGAAAGGAAAGTGTAACAACAATTATAGGCATACTTTCAATCCTAGGGAATAATAGATATGGAAATGAATAAAAATTAAATTTCACAAACATATAGCAAAAAATGTTTCCAGCTAAAGCTGATAAAATAAATAACAAACCGTATCTTTTCTTATCTAATCTTTAAAAAAAGATAAGGCAAAAAAAGCCAACGATAATCACAATAATATGGGTAAAAGATTCGATATTGAGTCCAATATTTATATTCAGTTAACATTTTATACGCATTTCCCTACTTAAATAGTGTTATTATCTTTTGTCACTATTATTTTCCCTACTTAACTATCACCATTCCTTGAATAAGGAAAAAGCGACATTCTTTAATGCACCCGTTACTTGAAGAAAATCTTTTTTGGCGTGGTACAAAGAAAAGCAATTGCTGCTTTAGTTTCAATTGGAAGAATAGGTGAACCTGAAGAAGTTGCATATGTGGTTTCTTTATTGCTGTCTGATGAGCCTCATATGTATCACAATCTATCTATACTGTTGATTACGGTGTAACCAATTATTAGGATAAAAGTAGGCTCATCTCTGTATGTCCAGGTCGCTTTCTTCAAATGCGAATGTTAATTTCCTGAAAACTAAGTGATTGCGTAGGTTTCATGATTAAAAACCATACTAACTTATGGTAAAGTTCTCCTTTATATATCTAAATGAGGTTTTATTTACCTCATTTTATATAACGTATTGCTATTAAATTCTTGATATAGCTTTAGGAATCCTTAATTCAGCTAAAAAGAGAAAAAACCCCACCAAATGACATAATTGAGGTGGGGTTACATATCGAACTTGGTCAGTACCAAGCTCACTTGTTCTTCATCACCGCCATTGCTTCTAAGAAAATATCTTGAGCGATTGTATTTAATTGGTCGATGCTTTCAATATCTAACAGTATATTAATATAAGTAGCTAAACTGTCGAGAATTGATTTAACTACGACCTCTGAAGCGTAATAGTTGCGAATATAATTGCTATTTGATAAAGCTGTCACGAGTTGGATATTGGCTAATGATGTGAGCTTATTGTTCGTGCTCGCCGTTAATGCAATTGTTGGCACACTTTTTTGTGATGCCGTTTCAAATAACTCAATGAGCTCCGCCGTTTTACCAGATTGCGAAATTCCAATGATAACCGTTTCTTCATCCAACAGAAATTGCATTTGCTTCATGGCATATGAATCTGTCGCATACACTAAATTTAATCCTGTCGTCAAAATTCGACTATAAAACATTTTTACCATAAAGCCGGAATTTCCAGATCCTGCAATAAAGACCTTTTTCGATTGTGCAATTAATTTTGCGGCCTTTTCTAGCTCATCGTAATTAATAAAATCGAGCGTGTTTTTTAGAGCATTCATATTATTTAACAACGTTGCTTTCGTAATCGCTTCTGCCGAGTCCAAGCTTTCAATTTGAAAAAATTCATCATCTAACTTTTTCGAATGATGCGCTAATGCGACTTTAAAATCGCTAAAACCACGATAGCCGAGCAGCTGGCAAAAACGAATAATACTTGATTCTGAAACATTCACATGTGACGAAATCATTTTTACATTATTTTTAATGATCAAGCTACTATTGCTTAAAATACAGTCTGCAATTTTCTTTTCTACGCGATGAAATCCTCCATACATACTTTCAATGACTAACAACGGGTTTTTCTCCATCCTCCATCCTCATTCCTCACTCATTCATATAGATGCATTTATCTTACCATGTTTCATCTTCGAGAATTGTAAAAATACGCATTTACGGAATTTACATTCTTTTTACAATATCTTAATGGAATTTTACTCCGTAATGTTGTACATTTGATTCGTCAGATAAATTGCAATAATAAAGGGAGAGAGAAAATGAAATTCGTACATTTCACTGATACGCACTTACTACAGAACATTGAATCAACAAACCTGAGGCCTATTTTCGAAAAACTATCGAACCACAATGAGAAATTTAAACAGGCATTAATCAATTTAGAACTTGAGGATGTAGAATTCATTTCGATTACAGGAGACTTAATTCACGAAGGATCTATTGAGGAATATGCAGAGCTAAAAAAACTACTAGACACATACGTACCAAATACACCGGTGTTCTTAACTTTAGGTAACCACGATGTGAAAGAGAATTTCAACAAAGTATTTTTAGGCGAAGAACATACAAATGCTTATTACTATGTGAAAAACCTAGAAAATTATCGAGTTGTCGTATTAGATTCAGCAATTATCGGTGAGCATAGCGGAGCAATTCAGGATGAACAATTACAGTGGCTCGAACAAACTTTAGCAGAAAATTATCAGCAAGGAACATTAGTCTTTATGCATCACCCAATCGTCTGGGAAGAAAAAGCACTTTGCATGGAGAACGCAAAAAAGCTTACTTCTATCCTTACAAATAGTGATGCCATTGGCGTTTTTACAGGGCATACACATATGAACGGTTTACACTATATCGAGCATATCCCGCAATTTACGTCAGAAGGTGTGGCATTTGGATTAGTAAAAGAAAAAGATAACTGTCTTTCAGTAACAAACCAAAGCGGCTATAACGTTTACACAGTGAAAAATAAATTAATCGAAATGAAACGTTCACATATTAAACCTGATTTAGAACGACTTTATACATTAAAATCCGAACAAGTCTTTAGAAAACACGCTACAGAAGACACAAAAGTTTAAGGAGAATGACGATGAAAAACAATAAACTAATCCTCACTTTTATGGTTATTTTCACATTATTACTATTAGCTGCTTGTGGACAAGATGACAGTACAACAGAAAAAACAACAACTCCATCAGAAGAAGTTGTATGGGAAGAGAACTTATTAAACCCTGACGAACCGACAAAAGTCACTTTTTACTCGTATAGCCTTGGTAATGCATCCATGAAAGACGGTGTCGAAAAATTAATTAATAACTTTAACGAAACGATCGGTGCTGAAAAAGGTATTGTCGTTGAAGGTGTCGTTGATGCAGATTACACAAAATCAAGAACAGATATTCAATCTGGTTTACAAGTAGACATTATTCAACAAACATTCCCTGGATTAGACGGCGCGCGTAACGATTTAGGCGTAGTAGCATTTGAAGATGCTTTCCCACAAGAAGAGCTAGACGCTCACTTTGAAGGGATTCCAGACACTGCATTACAATTAGGTGTTATTCAAGACAAAATGTACGGTATGGCATTCACATTTAGTACACCAATTTTATATGTTAACGGTGATATTTTTGAACAGGCTGGTTTAGACCCAACAGTTGCCCCAAAATCTTGGGAAGAAATGTTTAAAATGGCGAAACAAATTAAGGAAAAAACCGGTATCTATGGTCTAGCATTATCTCCATCAAACTCTACTGGTTGGGTATCAGACAGTATTTTATATAGCGGGGGATCAGAAATTTTAAACGAAGATAAAACTGCTGTTGTTTTTGACAATAAAAATGCCATTTCAACGTTAGAAACATGGAAACAATTTTACGCAGAAAATGTAGCAATCGGTGGTACAGATACAGATGCTGTTCAAGCATTTTTATCTGGTAATGCAGCGATGCACCTTCAATCGACTTCACTTTATAGCGGCTTTAAATCAACTGCTGCATCTGCAGGTTGGGATTTATATGGATATGCAATGCCAGGCTTTAAAGGTGAAGAATCAATTCCGACAAACTCAGGTAGTGCGATTGCTGTAAGACCAGACTCAGAGCAAAAAGCACAGGCGATTTGGGAATTTGTTAAATATATTACAGGTGATGAAGGTTACACAACTATTACAAAAGATATCGGCTATTTACCTTTACGTCCTTACTTAGCTGAAGATGAAAACTACTTAAAAGACTTCGTAGACGAAAACCCGATTATTAAATTAAATATTGAACGTCTATCAAATATTAAACCTGCCACAATTTGGCCTGGTGAAACCGCGAACGAAGTACAGCAGCTTTACTTAGATATGTTCGATAAAGCATTGACGACAGATCGAGATGTAGCCGAAGTAGTGAAAGAGACACAAGAAGAAATTAACTCACTGTTAGAATAAGTTACATGATACATGGTGGCTATTTCTGGCCACCATACAATTTTTAATTAAAAGGAGCTCTTATGGTTATTAAAAGTGACATTCCAATTCATGAATCGCCCAAGTCAACTGAATGGAGCCAAAGGAAAATAAAACGAAAGAAAAACTGGCTACCATACTTATTTATTTTACCTACCGTATTACTTATTGCGTTTTGGTTATACAAACCTTTATTACAGAACTTATCTTATACATTTTATGACTGGAATATGCTGCCTGGCACAGTGCCTCAATTTGTAGGCTTTGAAAACTTTACAACACTTTTTTCACATAAAGATTTTTCCATAGCGATTTATAACACTCTTTTTTACATTATTATTATGCTACCCTTTTCGATTATCATCCCGCTTTATTTAGCGAATATGACACAGGAGCTATCAAAAAGCTATCGGAATTTTTACCGCGCATTACTATTTTTGCCGATGATTGTTGCACCTGTAGCAATCAGCATTATTTTTCAATGGCTACTGCACCCAACGAATGGATTAGTAAACAATATTTTGTTACAACTAGGACTTATTGAAAATGGTATTCAGTTTTTCACAAATGAATTTTGGGCAAAATTTATGATTGCGTTAATTGCTGGATGGAAAATGATCGGCTTTAGTACATTAATTTTTTCCGCAAGCATTGGCTCCATTGACCAAAGCTATTACGAAGCGGCTCGTTTAGATGGTGCTAGTAAACGTAGAATGTTTTATACGATTACGGTTCCGCTTATTTCGCCAACGTTAATGCTATTACTAACGATGAGCATTTTATTCGCGAATGAATGGACATTTGCGTTTATCGACGTATTAACTTCTGGTGGACCTTATGGCTCCTCTACAAATCTTTATTACATTATGTACGATTTTGCCTTTAAAGATATGAACGTCGGGCTAAGTGCAGCCGCATCACTTATGTTTTTAATTTTATTTGGCAGCATCGCCATCATCCTACAAATCATAACAAAAAAAGTTACATTTTATGATAACTAGTGGAGGATTGATTTTATGATAAAAAAAGCTAATATACAAAACCATCTCGTGCTGATCATTTTTTCGATATTATCCATTTTTCCAATGTATTGGATGGTTATTTCATCTTTAAAAAGCGAATCAGAAATATTTAGTTTTTCGTTATTTCCGTCAGACCTAACATTTAGTAACTATAGCTATGCTTTTGAAACGATGCCTCTTGTTAAAATGCTACTTAACTCTGTAACGATTAGTATTTTAACAACGGCCGGCCAATTAATTATTGCGATTTTATTCGCCTATGCCTTTACACGTTGGGATTTTAAATTTAAAGGGCTTATTTATTTAGCACTATCTGTTACATGGTTAATTCCACTACAAGCGATTATGGTACCAAACTATGTTCAAATTAACGAACTTGGCATTAACGGCACGGTTTGGGGCATTATCGTACCTGGTCTTTGCTCTGTATTTGCTAATATTTATTTATACCAATCATTTAATGCATTCCCCAAAGCATTATTTGATGCAGCAAGAATTGATGGCATTAGTGAGTGGCGCATTTTAGTAGATATTGTATTACCGAATATGAAGCCGACGATTGCAGCACTCAGCATCATTTTAATTATTAGCTCATGGAATGATTATTTATGGCCAATGCTCGTATCACGCACACTCGAAAGCTCACCTATCCAAATCGGCTTAAAATCATTTGTAAGTAACGACAGTAATTTATGGGGCTCTCTTATGGCTGCAACGACGATTTCTTGTATACCGATTTTTATTGCGTACATCATTTTACAGCGTTCAATTATGGATACGTTCTTAAAGAAAGGAATTAAATAATGGTAACCTACTTAACGGAGAAACTAATCATGCTTGAGGGAACTTACAATTTACGAGAGTTAGGTGGCTACAGAGCGCCAAATGGCCAAACAATTTTGCCACATAAATTATTAAGAAGTGATGGCCTGCATTCATTATCGAAAGCAGACGAAGCATATTTAATTAAGTATGGTGTGCGTACAATTATTGATCTACGAAGCACAAAAGAAGTAGAAGAACGTCCTGATACGTTTATGCACGACCCTGATATTCAGTATGTCCATGTACCTTTTTTAGACCGTATGCTTAACAATGCTAGCGATATGATTAAAATGGACTCTTTAGCAAATGTGTATATTGATATTTTAATAAATAACCAGCCATCTATTAAAAAAGTTTTTAATATTATTAGCTACAACATAAATAACGGCGTGCTCTTTCATTGTGCAGCCGGAAAAGATCGCACAGGTGTCATTGCGATGCTGCTTCTTTTACTTTGCGATATTGAAAAAGAAACGATTATTGAAGATTATAGCTGGAGTGCCGCACTAATGGAGCCTGTATTTATGCATCAAAAGCAAGAAATCACCAATGCCGGCTATGAAGTGCCCGCTTTTATTTTCGAATCGAATAAAGACGATGCACGACTAACACTCCAATATATTGAAAACAACTACGAAAATGTACAAAATTATTTAGCAGCAGTCGGTATCGAGAAAAATGAACAACAACACTTAAAAGAAGCATTGCTAGGGGGCAATTTTAATGGGCAAGATTGAGCTGAAAAATATTTATAAAAAATATGATAAACAAGTCGTTGTCGACCATATGACTTTAACAATCCCAGACCAATCTTTTACAGTTATTTTAGGCCCATCTGGATGTGGTAAATCTACATTACTAAGACTTATTTCGGGGTTAGAAGACATCGAATCCGGTGAAATTTCAATTGATGATCACGACGTTACGTATCTCGAGCCAAAAGACCGAAAAATCGCTATGGTATTCCAAAATTACGCCCTATATCCACATATGTCTGCCTACAAAAACGTGGAATACGGCCTAAAAGTACAAGGCATGCCAAAAGAAGAACGTACACGAATGGTTCTCAATGCACTCAAAATGGTCGAACTCGAAGACCAAGCAAACAAATTACCTGCACAAATGTCAGGGGGCCAAAGACAACGTGTAGCTTTAGCACGCGCCATGGTCAAATCACCTGCTGCGTATTTAATGGACGAGCCTCTCTCAAACTTAGATGCTCGCCTAAGGAATCAAATGCGTCAAACAATTTCAACACTACATGCCCAGCTAAACAAAACATTTGTTTATGTCACACACGATCAACTCGAAGCTATGTCGATGGGCGATAACATTATCATCTTAAACAAAGGAAAAATTATGCAACAAGGCACACCAAAAGAAATTTACATGAACCCAGCCAACTTATTTGTTGCCAAATTTATCGGTTCTCCCCCAACAAATATCGTGGAACATAACAACGTATTTGTAGGCATTAGACCCGAACATATTTTAATTGACCAACAACAAGAACAGGCACTCAACTTAACAGGTCACGTCATCTCTGTCGAGCTACTAGGTAGCGAAGCCATTTACAAAGTCAAAACAACACTTGGCGAACTACTTGTCAAAACTGAAAACACATGGAAGGAAAACAATAAATCACTAAGCTTAACTATCCCACTCGACAAAATCATGTACTTCGACCAAATCGAACAACGCATATACGACTATGCAGCATTAGAAGCTCAGCTGCTGAGCCAGTTCAATGACCGTTTGGCCTTTGCTACGGTTTGAATTGAAAAAGCCGATAATCTTTTTAAAATGTCCTTTACAAAGCGTACACTTTATTTAGGTTATCGGCTTTAGTTTTTAGAAAATAAAAAACGCACTTACTTATGATACGGTTCACTGTAAATATTATACTTGTCAATAAACCACAGTTATTCCAATCTTTCTTCCACAATCTGGCCCTTTAGTTGAACAAGATCTCCCAGAATCAGATGAATACGTTATACAAATCTAGTTTACATAAAGCCAATTAGAGGAAGCTACATCAAAATAAACCCCTTGGGCACCAAGGGGTTTATTGTTTTTTATTTTTATTGTTTATGTATGATTTTATTCAACTAAAAAAGGATATTTTATCTAAGTCCTCTTCCGATATCGGCCCCACCTACGCCAGATACTATGACAGCCACACGTGCCATCCAACCCATTATTATCAT
>NZ_JAIQUM010000127.1 GCF_020075705.1 Metabacillus rhizolycopersici
GTATCGTCCATAATCATGATTTATTGTCAGAACTTGAGATTTTTTGTCCAAGCTCAAGGTTTTATTGTCTGGTTTTGAATTTTATTGTCCGAAATCACCAAGGTATCGACCAACCTTCAATTTTCGATATATTTTTCGTCCCGCTCTGTAACTGCTGTTAATCTTTTTATGTTTAAAAACAACAATCTTTTAGAAAAGAGCCTAAAGCAAAAAAAGAATAAGAATACTTTTTCCTTCTTGTATTCTTCAACTAATTGGCCGGATTGTGATACGAAAAAAATCCCCACCATCTTCCTTTCCGATGGTGGGGATTTCATCCGTTCATGTTCAATTATTTCTGTAGATCAGCTGCACCTTTAGCAATCAGATCGAATAATTCTGCAATGTCATCTTCTTCTACACAAGAGAAGGCGATGCGTAGATCTGTGGAGTTGTTTGAGATGGTTCCTACTCCGTATTTGTCTAATAGGTGTACGCGAAGTTCTTCAGCGTTAATGTTGTTTAATTTTAGGCACATAAAGTAGCCAGAATTAAATGGATAGTACGTCCAGTATTTTTTGTATTCTTCGTTTGCAAGTACTTCTTTTGTTTTTACTGCTCTACTTTTCATTAGCTCGAATTTTTGTTGTTTTTCTACTTTAAATTCTTCTGATTGTAATGATTGTAGAATGATTGATTGAGAAGGGTGTGAACCGCTTGAAATGGTTCCTCTGATGATCCCCTTTGTTTTTTGTTCTAACGCGTTTCGAATAGCAGCGCTTTTGCTAGCATATGTGATGAAGCCAACGCGGAATCCCCATACGTAGTTTTCTTTTGTCGCTCCATCAACTTTAATTGCAAGGATGCGCGGGTGAGCGTCTGCTAATAAGCTAAAGATCGATTCTTTTATTGAATCCTCATAGAATAATCCGAAATAGGCATCATCAATCAATGCGATCACATTTAAACCGTCCTCAGCTGCTTCCTTCAGCACTGCGGCAATTTCCTGAGCTTCTGATTCAAGTGGAGTGTAGCCAGTCGGATTATTCGGGAAGTTTAATAAAACAACGACTTTTCCAGCTGATTTTTGTGATTGAATGGCTTCCTTCAGCCCATCTACGTTAAAACCGTTTGCCTCATTGAATAAAGGATACGTTGTTACTGTAGCACCACGACGGACTTTAAATGTGATGTTGTAATTCCCCCAATAATGATCAGGTAAAATAATGGGAGTGCCCTCGTCGACAAATAAGTCTGCAACAATGCTTAAACCATGTGTAAGTGCATTTGTGACAACTGGTGTGCCAACGATTTCCTCATTTAAATTTGGACTATCTGCGAGAATTTTTTGCTTCCAAGCGTTTCGTAGCTCTTCTTTACCTTGTGGTGGTGCGTATGGAAAAAGATCCTTAGGTGCTACTCGATCTCCGAACATGTCTTGAATATGTTGAAAATGCATCGGTTGATTGTTTTCCGTTGCAATCCCGATCGTTGCATTAAAGCGATGTGCCTTTTTGCCAGCCTCAGCAGATTGGCTTAAAATACCTTTTGGATAAAACATTTCTTTTCCTAGCTGGGACAACATTGTGTAGACAAATTCGTTGTCTTCTTTAATTGAATTATTAAGTGCTTGTGCTAATTCATTCATTGTCGATTTCCACCTTTATAGTAAAAAAATATTTTGAAAATTCACTAATGGATATTTTATCATACTAAAGATTATTCTCACAGAGCATACGGTAAAATTATTCTCAAAAACGTTTAAATGCAGTCTACTTACGGGAAGGTTCAATTAAAGGTATACTTAAACTAATATATGGAAGCTTTAGTTTCGATAAAAATAATACGAGTGAGGAACATTCATGAATATTGTGGCAATATTAGCTGGATTTATTTATTTTTTAAATATGGTATTTGCAGTAATTTTAATTTTTCGAGAACGTAGAAGTGCCGGTTCATCTTGGGCATGGTTACTTGTGTTATTTTTCATCCCACTGCTAGGCTTTTTATTATATCTCCTTTTTGGGCAAAACTTAAGTCGGTATCATATGTTTCAATGGGAGGGACGGAAAAGGCTTGGTATTGAAAAATTATTAAGTGAACAGGTAGAACAAATAGGCAATGATACGTTTGCCTATTTGAATCGAACAGCAAGAGATTACAGACAGCTTATGTACATGCATTTGATCAATAACGACGCTGTGTTGACCGAAAACAATCAGATTGATGTGATGACAGATGGGAAGGAGAAATTTGAAAAGCTATTAGATGATATCGACCATGCCAAGGATCATATCCATCTTCAGTATTATATCTTAAAAAAGGATCAGTTAGGAAAGCGGCTTGTTGCGGCGTTAACAAAAAAGGCGAAGCAAGGAGTTAAGGTAAGAGTCCTGTATGATGACCTAGGCTCTAGAGGATTACGGTCATCCTTTTTTAAAGAACTAAAAGCAGCAGGCGGAGAAGTCGAAGTGTTTTTTCCATCAAAGCTAAGGTTGATTAATTTACGACTTAACTATCGTAATCATCGTAAACTTGTCATCATCGATGGTCAGGTTGGTTATGTTGGGGGCTTTAATGTTGGTGATGAATACTTAGGTCTTGATCCTAAATTTGGTTATTGGCGTGATACTCACTTAAGGATTCAAGGCTTAGCGGTATACGCGATTCAAACTCGGTTTATTTTAGATTGGAATCAAGCAAGTGATAAAGGCGATATTTCATACGTACAAGAGCATTTTCCAGAGCCTGTCTTAACAGGAAACAGCACGATTCAAATCGTTACGAGTGGTCCTGATTCAGAGTGGGAGCAGATAAAACTCGGCTATATTAAATTGATTTCAATGGCAAAAAAAACAATTTGTATTCAAACGCCGTACTTTATTCCAGATGCAAGTGTGTTAGACGCCTTGAAAATTGCCTGCTTATCAGGAGTAGACGTCGTCCTCATGATTCCAAATAAACCGGATCATCCGTTTGTCTATTGGGCAACATTGTCCTATATTGGTGAATTGTTAAGCTTTGGTGGCCGCGTCTACATATATGACAATGGATTCATTCATGCGAAAACGATTGTGATTGATCATGAGATTTCATCTGTTGGTACAGCGAATATTGATGTGAGAAGCTTTAAATTAAATTTTGAAGTTAATGCGTTTATTTATGACCAAGAGATTGCTGAAAAGCTTGATGAGGCCTTCAGAGAGGATGTTGCGTTATCGAGGGAGCTTACGTTGGACGATTATAATCAGCGTTCAAAGCGGATTCGATTTAAGGAATCGATTTCTCGATTGCTTTCACCAATTTTATAGGAAAGTGAGCTCTATGAATAATTGATTTTAGCATAACGTACCTTGGAAAAAAGAAAGGGGGAAGGGGGATTGCCTTTCCTCTTTCTTGATATCGTTACTTGTAGAGTGGGCGAGATCTGATAATTTCGGCTATTAACGTAAGAACAGCGGCAGATATAATGATGCAATGGAAGAATAATAAGGCCTTTTTAATGCTTTCTTATCAGGTTTCCAAGACATTGGATAATGATCAAATGAATTAACTGGCATACTTTCACCTCTACTATCATATTCCATACAATCATATCATTATTGTATGGGTAAAATACGTTGTGGGTTTGAAAATGTGACGTTCGACAAGTCGATTTTATAGAGAAAATATCTATTATGCCCCCACTTATCAAAGTGAGGGCAATTTTTTCATATAAAGATAATTGTAATCCATACAATTATCTTATTTATTGTATGGATTTTGTGTGTTATTAATTAATACAAAGCTAACTATCAGGAAGTGAACATATGAAAAAAAGAAATCAAATAATAATTGCATTTCGTACGGCTTTCCCATATACATTCCCTATATTTGCAGGTTTTGTATTCTTGGGAATCGCTTATGGAATCTATATGAATTCATTAGGTTTCAGTGCAATTTATCCAATTTTAATGAGTCTAACAATATTTGCAGGATCAATGGAGTTTGTTGCAGCGAATTTATTGATCGGATCATTCAATCCGATTAATGCTCTTCTTTTAACTTTGATGGTGAATGCACGACATTTGTTTTATGGCATTTCAATGCTGGATAAGTATAGGGGAACGGGAAAGAAAAAGTTGTATATGATTTATGGACTTTGCGACGAAGCTTTTGCTATCAATAGTACCATTAATGTACCGAAGAATGTCGATAAGGGGTGGGTTATGTTTTTCGTAACGCTGCTCAACCATACCTATTGGGTACTAGGAGCAACGATTGGCGGTATTTTTGGTTCTGTTATCAAGTTTAATACTGAAGGGCTTGATTTTGTTATGACTGCTCTCTTTGTTGTAATCTTTATTGAACAGTGGATGAAGGAAGAAAAACATCTTAGTCCACTTGTAGGGCTTGGGGCTTCAATTGTTTGTCTAATTATTTTTGGGGGAAACAATTTCATTATCCCTGCTATGATTGCAATTTTGGGGCTGCTTACCTTATCTAGAAAGTCATTGGAGAAAGTTGAGGTTGAATCTATATGACCATGAATTTAACACAGCAGATTATTATGATTGCAATGGTTGTTTTAGGTACAATGTTCACAAGGTTTCTTCCATTCATTCTTTTCCCATCGGGCAAACCCACACCAAAGTATGTACAGTATCTCGGTAATGTGCTGCCGTCGGCGGTAATTGGGCTTTTGGTCATTTATTGTTTTAAGGATGTGAGTTTATTATATGGAAGTCATGGTATCCCTGAACTTATTGCAGTGGCAGTTGTTGCACTGCTTCACTTTTGGAAGAGGAAGATGCTCCTCTCCATAGCAGGGGGAACGATTGTTTATATGATTTTGGTGCAATTGATTTTCTAACTAATTGGCATAGACCATTGCTCCATCATTGTTTCTAATCCTTACATTAAAGCTTTCATATCTATTTTTTCAACATGGCTAACTAGAATTTTAAGCAATACTGCAATGGATTATATTAAAGGGAAAAAATAAAGTAATTCCCATCGAATAAGATTCAATGGAGAAAATGGAATCTTTTTATAGCTTAGATTCAGAAGGGAAATTAGTCTTATTTCAAGCAATAGAACAATTAGATGAGAAGTACAAGACATTCGTTGTTCTTAGATATTATAAAGATCTGTCGGTAAAACAAATTTAAAAAGTCGATTCCTTAATGTATTATCAAGACCTCAATAATAAAAAGTTTGATCAAAAATCCTGCGTTGATATGCAGGATTTTTTTTGTTCCGTAATCGGGTCATATTGTTGAATAACACCTAGATATATAGGTTAAAGTTTAGAAGAGATTGTGAAGTTTTCGATACAAGAACGGATAATTGTATAAAAGTTATTCTTAAACCATAAATTAAAACATTTGGTCAATAAGCTTCATAAAAAAGAGAGATCTTTAACTATTCTAGTAATTAGAGGCTTTCTCTTTAGTCAAGACTTTAAACATAGCAAATAAAACAAGGGACATTTATTATGAAGAAAGGGACAGAGAAGGGAATAATAATCAATTACTATTTAATGAATGGTACCAGTTACTTTAAAAATGAAAAGGGAGCAGGATAAAATTCCGTCTCCCCTTATACCAGTTAAAAATTAATTAACAATCTTCTGCTTTATAATGATGTAATGGAGGTGGAACTAGCCATCCTTTTTCTTTATTTAGACGAAGAACTTTAGCTCCAAGTGCTGCCTTTTGAATATGAAACTGCCCAAACATCATAGCAATATCTTCTCTAATGGATTGCCCTATAATCGTACTACACGATACTAATCCTGCTGCAATGTTTGTCGAAAGCATAGCAGCTATTTCAGGGTCTGCAAAGCGTGCTCCAGCTGGAATATCATCTAAGCATGCATTAGGTCGTTCAGGTGGTGATGGTGGTAAACCTACTCCATTCGCTTTTAATAAAGTTTCAATTTGTTTGATTTCTTGTTGTCCACCCTCAATTGCTTCCTTCAGTAATTTCTGTAAATCTTCATCACCTGCATGGTTTAGGTGAGTTTGATAACCTGCAATTATCCCCTTAGCCGTTAAGAGAAACGACCAGGTGCTAAATACTTCCCCATAATGCATAGGTTCATCTGTTGGATTTCCACTTAAAATTCCCATTGTAATCCTCCTAATCAAATTCATATTTAGTGCCTCCTTTCGCCAAAGCACATATCTTTATCATTCTCCTTTTGCAGCTTATTAATTCAGTATTGTGTGGCTTCGTAATAAAGCCCGATCATTAATAAAAATGTCTAATTGTTTATAATAAAGTTTGATCAGGAATCCTGTTTTAAAATGTATAATTTTCCTTATTCCGCAATTGGGCTATTTAATAGAGTAATCAGGAAATCTCAAAAGAGTATCAAATTGGTAATTATCTAGGGATTTCCACTAAACATATGCAGGTTAGTGAAACTAGAAAATATGGTATACTTAAATTACAAAAAAATCCAAAAAAGGTGATGATATTGAAAAAATATTTTGTATTTATAATTAGCTTTATCTTGCTCTATACGGTATTTCAAATATTATCGGGTGTGATTCTAACTGCCTTTTATACTCCAGATTTATCTGCAATAGAGACTACTATTAGTCAAGAGGTAGCGTTTGGTAAGGCTTCTTCAATGCCATTAATTGTAACAATGCTTATTGCTACATCTGCCTATTTCCTCTCTCAAAAATATTTAAAACTGGAAAAAGTTAAATTAATGGAGGAATAGTAGTGTTCTTTTCTTCTTCAAGAACGAGTAGGTAATGGAGGGATAGGCATGGCAAGATTTATTGACGATTTAGCTGGGGCAATCTATGATTTCTTTAAGTTTATTTTCAAAAGTATATGTTACCTTTTTGCAGGGATGTTAATTGTTGGAGTCCCACTTTATCTAATTGCTTTAGCATTTAAAATGATCAATTAAAGGGTGCATTACCGGAACAGAGGTAATGCACCCTTTAATTGATATATATGGGCGATTGTTAAAAAATAAAGGCTCTTTTCGTAAAGATTGTTGTTTTTAAATATGATGAAGGATGATTTACTTTTTATCCCGCATTAACGGGCAGTAATACCCCCACCTCTAAGCTTGAGTGAATCACAAAGAGGCGAAAGTGGGGGATAACTGCCCGTAAAAGCTAAGGTAAGTCTCGCTAACCATCATTGGGGGATAAGGAAAACCCCCAATGATGGAAGTCTCGCTTTATGGTATGGTATATACAGGAGCTTATTCAGCTAAAGAGCAGCTATCTTGAACAAGTTTAGATGAAAACGATTTAATTGTGCTTTATTAAAGGGGGGATTAGCATAAATCGCTCACGGACAAATATGTTTCTTTTATTTTTGGCAATTTTATTTTTCGCAGGTATTATTCTTTTTTCATTTAGGTTGTTTGTTTGGGGATTATTACCACTGGTATTTTTGCTCATCATCTACATCTCAACTAATAAATACCGTTCATCGGTTTCCTTGTTTATGTTCTTCTTATTAGGTACATTGATGTTTCAAATTGGAAGCAACTACATCAATGAATGGAACATATCCGTAGAAATGAAAACCATAATAAACAGAAGTTTCCTCATATTTATTATGGTTGGAACAGTGATTTCACTAATGTTATCTAAGCAGAAGATATTTTACTTCGCACTATTACCAGATTGGCACAGACGTATAACAATGCCGTTTCACACAATTAAATTACCGTACTTTTTACTTATCGGTCTTATGGTATCGAGCACAATACTTATACCATTATTTAGACATCAAGAAATAAGCTATTTAAAATCAATATTACTTTTCGGTATATTGTTTGCCATCATAAACGCTACTCTTGAAGAGGTAATTTGGAGAGGTATTATGTTATCAAGTTTAAAAAGAAATGTTTCCACCTTTTATGCTGTTGTAATAACCAGTATCGGATTCGGTCTACTGCATTTATCAATTGGAATTCCTCTAATAATAAGCTTACTTTTTTCTTTCGGAGGGCTTTTCTATGCAATCGTAGTTTTAAAGACCAATAGTATATATCCATCCATAGTTTTTCACATTGTTATCAACTTGGGTATGGTTTTCAATGGATGGATAATTTGAACTTATTCCAGAAAAAGGGCGCGATACTTAAAGAAAAGTATCGTTTTTTCTGATTCAATTAACCTGCGATAGTTGAATGTCTAAAAGAATTAGGTACTGGTAAAACATGACATGAGCGACGATAATTCCTGCTCTTATATTACTGTTCTTCTTTTGATTCTAGAAAAGCATCAACTGATTCATCCAATAATCTTTCCCGATTTGGGTCTTCATTGACATCTGTATCCACTTCCATTGCTTGTTTAAGTATGCTGTATGTATCATCTTCTTTATTTAATTGATTAGCTTGATTTTTATGCGGGACTAGATTATGGCGATTATTTTTTTGATTTGGCATATAATCTCCTTCTGAAACAGGTATTTTATATTAGTATGAACAATTGATTCAAAATAAAATCCAATTCTGCTTTTAGATTGATTATTATTTCAGTTTCTTTCACGAACTGGGTCCTATAATTGATCAATGAGAAATTAAAGATCAATCTTCAGCAAAACTAGCTAATAGAAGCTCAGATATTATTTCTTTAAAGGGCGCCATTCTTTAATAAGAAGGCGTCCTTTTTAAGTAGAGTCATTATCTGAAGCTGATTTATCCCTCATTAACGGGCAGTAATACCCCCACCTCTAAGCTTGAGTGAATCACAAAGAGGCGAAGGTGGGGGATAACTGCCCGTAAAAGCTAAGGTAAGTCTCGCTATCCATCAGTGGGGGATAAGGAAAACCC
>NZ_JAIQUM010000128.1 GCF_020075705.1 Metabacillus rhizolycopersici
TCATACAACCATTATGCGTTGGGTTCATCAATATGGACCTGAATTAGATGAAAGAGTACGGCGTCATCTCAAGCAAACAAACGACTCGTGGAGAGTCGATGAAACCTATATAAAAGTAAAAGGACAAAGGAAAGGGTCTATTAAAAACGTTCGTTAAACTACATACAAAATTCCGAACGTTCATAAAATATTTTGATACTTTAACGAACGTTAAAATTGATTGATTTTATAAATAAAAGAACCGTTCGAAAAAGTTTACTTTTATGAACGGTAAAATTATAAGACCTTATAATACTTTTTGTAAATTTAAACCAATCAATGGAATCACTCGTCATCTAATATTTGTGGCGAGTGTATTTGGCATTCAAAAGATGTCGTTTATGGCAGTATGTTTTTTGCATAGAAAATAAGGCGTTATATACAAGTTATGCATAAAATCTTGTATATAACGCCTTATTTAGAGTAAATGCTTATTGTGCTAAAGCCTCCGTTAATTTAAGTTAAATAACTTCACAATATCACTATTATAGAGCACCTATTTCTCTTGTATAATTTTAATAAAACTTATAAAATTGCTATCCAAGTCTTCACTGCTGTCATTAAAATTAAAATCCCCATTATGCCTTGCAAAACTTTTGTGTTCACTTTTTTTCCCGTGTTGGCTCCTAGAGGTGAAGCAATTAAACTCGCAACAACCATAATAAGTGAAGGCAGGATGGGTACTTGACCTGTTGCGACTTTTCCAGAAACAGCTCCTATTGACGAGATAAGTGTAATTGCTAAGGAAGAGGCAATAGTCATTCTTGTTGGTATTTTTAAAACCACAAGCATAATAGGAACTAATAGGAATGCGCCTCCCGCACCTACTATGCCAGCACCAATGCCTACTGTAAAAGCAAATAATACCGCAAGCCATTTGTTGAATTTTACTTGTTCTAAAAGGATATCATCAATTTCCTTATTGGGAACAAACATCATGACAACAGCAATAAGAGCTAAAATTCCATAAACGATATTAATTCCACTTTCCGGCATATGAGTAGAACCAAATCCTCCAATAAAACTTCCAATCAAAATGCTAATTCCCATGTAAGTAATTAATGTTTTATTTAAATAACCACCTTTACGGTAAGCCAAAACACCACCAACTGTCGCAAAGAACACTTGGATGGCTGTAATTCCTGAAACTTCGTAAACTGTAAAATCTTCTACACCTAACATGACTGGAATATATAATAACATTGGGAAGTTGATGATTGCCCCACCAATTCCTAACATCCCTGAAATAAAAGAGCCTACAAATCCAATTAGGAAGATTGTCATTATCAAATTAATATCCATGTTGTCCCCCCTCTTTAGAAAAAGGGAACCTAATTTGGTTCCCTTTATTTTTTAACCCTTTTTAATCCAAAATGTTAACACGCCGTTTTCTTCTTCATGCTTTAATACTTCGTGTCCACCAGATTTAGCCCAGGCTGTTAGATCATTTTTTGCCCCTTTATCAGTTGTATGAACTTCTAATACTTGACCTTTTTCAAGCTCTCCTATTGCTTTTTTGGTTTTAACAATCGGCATTGGGCAAGCGAAGCCTTTTGCGTCTAATACTTTTGTTGCTTCCATTTTATCTTCCTCCTTGTTCGGAATTATCGAACTGCACAACGGTTTGGTCCGATTTCCATTTCTCGTTGTTGATCAATGTCCGGATTGATTTTCCCCATATTTGTTTCACGAATTTCTTGATACGCATTTGGCTGTGGAGGTAAGTTTTCAGTTACCAATTTTCTAAATTCATTTTCATCTTCGATATTGAGTCCGTGATTTTTTGCGAACAATATACCTAATTTTTCTGACACACTACCATCATCATTTAACTCGTCTATGATCATAAAATGTGCTGGAAGGACAATTAGCTCTTCTGACAATTCTCTGTAGCGTTTATATAGAGTCTCTCTTAAATCACCAACCCAATCTTCTGCCTTACCTGCCAGGTCGGGTCTTCCGATTGAATCAATGAACAAAATATCGCCTGAAAGCAAGAACTTTTTATCAACTGCAAAAGATGTAGAACCAATGGTATGACCTGGTGAATACAATGCTGCAATATTAATAGTTGTGTTACCGATTGTTACGTCATTACCGTCTTCTAATGGTTGGTAATCAAAAGTTACTTCTGTTGCATCCTTTGGTGGTAGCCAGTAGACCGCACCAGTTTTCTCGGCAATTGTACGTCCTCCGGAAATATGGTCAGCATGAAGGTGCGTATCAAATACATGTGTAATTTTTGCTCCTATGCTTTCGGCAAAATCAAGATAGATATCCGTCATACGTGTTGCATCAATCACTGCTGCTTCACCGTTTGAAAGCACCATGTAAGATAAACAACCTTTCCCGATTCGAACGAATTGATAAATTTCGCCACCATCATTTAGGTCGCCCACTTTAACCGGTTCTAAATGTTCACTCCATGCTTTCATTCCGCCCTTAAGGTATGACACGTTTAGCCCGGCATCAGAAAGCATTTCTGCCACCATTACTGATGAACCTTCCTTTGCACAAACAACCAATACTTCTTTGTTAGTCGGAACTTTCTCCATAATTACTTCTACACCATCAAGCAATTCAAAATAAGGAACATTTAAATATTCAAAGTTTTCTCCTTCGATTTTCCAATCGTTAAAATCACTTTCATTACGAACATCAAGAATAAACAACTCTTCTTTATTAAAAACTTTTTTCGTCACTTCTTTTGAAATCATTACATTTACACTCATTTTAAATACCCCCAGTCGTATTATTTCATTTTAAAAAATATATTGATTTAAAAAGTTAAAGTTACATCTGTATCCTTTGCAAATTCTAAAAATGTTACTGCGCCACCTACTTCAATTCCATCAACAAAGTCTTCTTTTTCCAATCCCATTACATCCATTGTCATTTGACAACCTATAAATTCAACACCCATTTCTTGTGCCATAGTAGCCAATTCCGGAATTGAAGGTACATTTGCTTGTGCAAATCCTTCTGCAAAATGTTCTTTACCTTCGGGCATAGGAAGTTGTTTGTATGCTTCTTTATGGATCAAATGTAAACCTTCAAAAGTAAAGTAAATAGCCACTTTTTGGTCAGTTGCTGCTGCTGCCGTTGCAATATTAAATACTTTGTATGCATCAAATAATCCACCATTACTTGCAATAATCGCTACTTTTTTATTCATTGTTTATTCCTCCTAGTTTTTAGTCGTTGATACCTGTTGTTTTACCATTCCATCGACTCATACCTGGTACAACATTAATTACGTTAGTAAAACCATTTTCGGTTAATTTCTGTGCGGCAAGATCGCTGCGATTTCCTGTTCGACAAACTACGTAGATTTCATCATCTTTATTTAATTCATTTAATTTGTTTCCCAATTCACCTAATGGAAGGGAGATTGCATTAGGAATATGGTTAAAAACATATTCTGCAGCTTCTCTTACATCGATAACTACGATGTTTTCATTTGCTTCTATCTTTTTCTCTAGTTCTTCATTATTGATAACATTTGAATGCCTTTTTTCATTGGATTCATCATTAGAAGATTTACGAAGATAATGCTTCAGCATTTCGCCTTCTTCGATTGTCCCTAAATATTGATGTCCTGAGCTTTCAGACCATGCTTTCAAGTCTGCTTTGGATCCTTTATCTGTCGCTTGAACTTCTAATACTTGCCCTGCCTCCAGGTTATTCATTGCTTTTTTTGTTTTAACAATCGGCATTGGACATGCTAATCCTTTTGCATCTAAAATCACGTTAGCATTCAAGATTTCCATTTTAAAGCCTCCAGTTTTTATACCTATATGGGTATTGTTTTTGTTAAAAAATTTATTCAACTTTACCTTCCCAAGCAAGCATTCCACCGGCCATGTCGATCACGTTAAATCCATAATTTTCAAGGAATTGCGTGACACGACCACTTCTTCCTCCGGAACGACATACCATAATATACTCTTTTGCTTTATCTAATTCATGCATGCGAAACTCAACTAAACCTAATGGAATATTAACGGCACCTGGAATTTTCCCAGCAGCAACTTCATCCACTTCACGTACATCAATAATATTTAATGTTTTTCCTCCGTCTAATAAAATCTCTACTTCTTTTGCAGCCATTTGTTTCATTTTTTAGTCCTCCTTATGATTGTTTTAAGACCAAGCACTCATGCCGCCTTTGACGTTTGTTACGTTTATAAATCCTAATTTTTTCAGGATTTTACTAGCTTGTTGGCTTCTCATCCCACTTTGGCAAATCACGATTACTTCCTTTTCCTTTGAAAGTTCTTTCGCTGCTTTTTGAGCAAGTTGATGAAGAGGGATATTTTTAAAACCTCTGATATGATTTCCTTTAAACTCTCCAGGTGTTCGGACATCAACAAATTGCTTGTTCTTGTTATTTAATTCTGTTTTCAATTCGGTTGTGGTAATTTGATTAACACCTTTTATCGGTAAGAACCTCTTGAACATAAAGAATAGAAATAGTGCAATTAAAAGATAGTTTAGATAATCCATTTGTAACCTCCCTCTGTAGTGGAAAAGCACTTAGATAAACAAATTAACATTACCTTCCTCTGCATCTGCTAAATAGGCAGCAACTCCGGCATATTCAATGTTGTCTAACAGCTCTTCTTGTTTAAGTCCTAACAGATCCATCGTCATTGTACACGCAACAAGTTTTACGTCTTGTTCTTGAGCCATTTCAATTAATTGTGGTAAAGGCATAGCGTTATGCTTTTTCATAATATCTTTAATCATTTTGGGACCAAATCCAGCAAAGTTCATTTTTGAAAGTCCCATTTTATCAGCGCCTCTAGGCATCATTTTGCCAAACATTCTTTCCATGAACCCTTTTTTGACCGGAATATTTTCATCTTTACGTAAGGCATTTAATCCCCAAAACGTGTGAAAAATGGTTACTTCATGATCATAAGCAGCTGCACCATTTGCGATAATATAGGCAGCCATTGCTTTATCATAATCGCCACTAAATAAGACAATTGTTGTTTTTTTCTTTTCTGTCATGTTAGTACCTCCTAGAAGTGAATTAAAAACCTATACGCGTATGGGTATTTAAAATTTTCGAAAAAAATTATCCTTTTTTAATCCAAAACTTTAATACATCGTTTTCCTCGTCATGTTTTAATAGTTCATGACCTACCGATTTAGCCCAGGCAGAAAGATCATTCTTAGCGCCTTTATCTGTTGTGTGAATTTCCAAAATTTCACCAGATTCAATTTCATTCATCGCCTTCTTTGCTTTAACAATAGGCACTGGACAAGCTAAACCTTTTGCATCTAACACTTTATCTATTTTCATCGTTTTATTCCTCCTAATCCCAAAATACCATTACCCCTATGGGTATAATATTAAGTAAAATAAAAGAGGGTGTCAACCCTTTTTTATCGACTTTTTACCAGTAGGTTTACAGCTTCTTTTACTAATTCTTCTGTATTTTCACCATTTTTATCAGCATTCCGAACACACTCGACTAAATTTGAGCTAACAATTAAACCAATTGTTCGGTCAAGGGCAGTTCTCGATGCAGATAATTGAGTAATAACTTCTTTGCAGTCTTTATTTTCTTCCATCATTTTTAAAATTCCTCTTAGCTGTCCTTCAATACGTTTTATTCTATTTTTCATTTGATCATTGTAATCCACTGTTTTTCCTCCTTTAACAATTAATTTTTCTATTTAGCAAGGTTTCATTTAAATATAACTTGTGATGATTAATGTTCGTATATCCGACAACTCGAAAACCTTGTTTTCTTAAAAAGCGTGTCCCAATATTTTTCTCAAGTCTGCTTGTAACAATTAAATGTAAGTCATTGTTTGAAATATCTTTTAAATTTCTTTTAAGATAAGAAATAGGTATATTTATTACCCCATTGATTGGCTCTTTGTAAGATTCGTTATAGTCTCTTACATCAATAAGAGCAATCCTATCCAAATCAAGGTCTTTCAATTGAATACAAGGTAGACAAATAACCGGGAAATACCTTTTATATAAAATAAATGCTATTAATATTGCAGCTAAAATTAAAAATATCATTTAGACCACCTTCAATGAACAATTGTCATCGACAAGATCCATATTATACCCCTATAGGTATATTGTCAACAATAATATTTCATTTGAGTAAAAATAGACCACAATTAACATAGCGGTCAAAAAATGATATATCTAAATTTAGTAAATCAATTTTCGGGCGTTATTAAATCATACGCTTTTATCAATACAACTAATTAGCCGGTCTTCAATATCTTTAGCAAATAACTTCATCTTTTTATCATTAAGAAGGCTGATCAGAGCAGTTGGTCTGGGCATGCCAATTTTCGTTTGTCCATTATCTTCATAAACAACTATCTTACAAGGCAAAAAGTATCCAGCCATTTTGCATTCATCTAAAGTCCTTCCAAAACAACTGTATTTCCATTTCAGTTACCATAGCCTTCTTCTGAAGCCATTGCATCTGCTTTAGTCCTATGAACAGTACCAAATGGATGGTTTGGTGGGGCATATATCGAGTATAGTTTTAAAGGGACATTTCCTGTATTTGTGACATTGTGCCACATTCCAGCCGGGATTATAATGGCAGAGTCATCAAAAATTCTCCTTTGAAAACTTAAAATATCTCTACCTTTGCCCATTTGTACAATTCCCTGACCTTGTTCAACTCTTAAGAATTGATCAACGTTAGGGTGCATTTCCAAACCAATATCTTCACCAATATTGAGACTCATTAATGTAACTTGCAAATGATTACCTGTCCATATTGCTGTACGATACGTATTGTTTTGCTTGGTGGCTTCATTGATATTTATAACAAATGGGTTTGCTCCATAATCTTTTAACATAATCCTATTATGACCATAAGATGACCGATACGAACCAAATGTCTCATTGGGATCAGCCCAATAATCTGTAGGATTTCTGTAAGTATGCATTGGTACATTCACATAATAAGGATATTGATACATATAGGGTGCACAGTACATTTTCCTCAATCCCTTCACTTTAATTAATTATTATTTACAAATTATCCTATGTACTGTAGGAGAGGAGTGTACTTGACTGAATGTAATTTTAAAGAAAGAAACATCTTCTTCTTTATCGATTTTAACCTATTTTAAAGTTCTTACATCCATTGTGTTTTTACTATTGAATGACATCTTTTTGTATCCAAGGTACATTTTGATTTCTGTTTTATACACTAATAAGAGAATAATTTGGAATTTGAAGCAAGCTCCACAACCAAAACATTGGTTCAGCAGCAGGAAAGGAAAAGAATTTAGGAGGTGAAAATACAATCAATGTATGTAAAAAATTTTTTCTTCCACAATCAAACCCCTTATCATAAATCATTGGTAAGACAAAATGCTAATGACTATGGAGCCAAAGGTGCTTTAGATGCCCCAACATTAACTTTACCTCAGATGTTAACCTATGCTTTACAAGACGAATTTCTTGCTCAAGCTAGATATAATAACATTCTTTTAAACTTTGGATATATACGTACATTTGCCCAAATCCAAGAAGCTGAATTAAGGCATATTAGTGCTTTACTTCCTCTTTTTGAACGATATCAAGTACCTAAGCCTGAAGACATTTCAAGAATGTTTGTTACTACCCCAGAAACAATAAAAAACGCTTTTGCTTCTGGAGTACAAGGTGAGATAGAGAATATAAGTATGTATAATAGATTTCTTTCTTTAAATCTTCCAACGGATGTAAGAACTGTATTTACACAGTTAAGAAATGCATCAATGAATCATTTGAATGCATTCGAAAGAGGCTTATCCCGAAATTAGGTCATTTTCACAAAAATATACCCTTTGTTTTTTCGATGGAATTCATATGGATATCCTTCCTTTGAGGGGTATCTATAATTATTTTTATGATATTTCCAATTGATTACTCATTACCTATTCCATAATATGGCCCAATTGTTGAACACAAGTTAAATACTAATCTTCAACTAACTCCCTCAATAAACTAATCGCAATCTCACGATTACTCTAGAATTCTTAGGATTTCATAGCCACATCATTAACCAGTATTTACGTAAGATCAGCATTACTCCTCAAGGATAGGGATTTACCGAAAAAAGTGTATACTAAACCAGCCAATTACAGGAAAAAATTGGGTTTAGTGTTGTTATGATCGCACTTTTGGATGTCCACATGTCTCATGGAGGTCAACCCTCCCATGCCTCACAGAGTCCTCGCTCTCAAATTCCTTCGTCCAACCTTTCCATGAGATGGATGTCAGTTACGCTGGCCCACAGGGTCCTTGCCCGAAGTTTTGTTGCTTTACTGACTAATCCTTGCTTCAAATGTACCCGAACCTTTAGTGCCTAACTACTTACTACTTAATCTAATCTAAAACATAATCAACCGGCTATTTTTACATTCTCTGATACTGCCATATAAGGAATATCCTTTAACATCTTTTCTTCACTAAATTCGAATTGTTTTTTACCTATGGCAAAGAGTATACGTATGAGCTTATTACACAAGGCGATCAGAGATTGCATCTTTTTCAATGGGTTGTCAGATCGTTGTGTATAATAGGTATGGAGTGCTTTAAAAGCTGAATTCTTCGCAACGAGTATCATACAGACTCTGAACAACAGAGCACGAAGTTTCTTTCTACCTCGCTTCGTAATCCTTGTTTGTCCCTTG
>NZ_JAIQUM010000129.1 GCF_020075705.1 Metabacillus rhizolycopersici
GCTGGTATAATCGCCGACGTATTCACGGCCAATTAAACTTTCAGACGCCGCAAGAAGTAGAAGATCAGTTTCATCAATCAGCATGAAAAGTTAACTTATTTGTGTCCAAGATATTGACTCAGATCCAGCAACATTAGTTTAGATTTATATATATTTGTAAACCTAGAAAGATTGTAAAGAAATATGGTTATTCCATTAGGAAAAGTGCCGAAATGGTTGGCATTAACATAGCAACAAGTTTCTTGTGGAGGCATAAAATCCTTGACTGCATAAGAGTATTTTTTGCTGAAAGTTTTAAAGGTACAAAACCTTCTAAAATGCCAAGAAAATCTCGTAAAAGAGGTAAGCAGGTTAAAAAGAGAGGTATATCTAACGAACAAGTATGTATAGCAACTGCTAGTGATAGGCAAGGTAATTTAATCATGGAACTACTATGTAAGGGCAGAATGACACATCAAGAATTAGAAAGGCTCTATGATGGTCGTATAGGGGATAACTCTATCCTTTGCACTGATAGTCATAAGAGGAGTTATGTTCAGTTCGCCCATGATTTTTCGTTAGACCATAAGCGTGTAAAAAGAGGAAAACATAAAGAAGGAATATACCATATTCAACACATAAATGCTGTTCACAGCAAATTAAAGAAGTGGATGAATAGGTTTTAATGGTGTTGCAATTAAATATATCAGTAGCTATATGAACTGGTTCAAATGGCTTGAACTATTTGAAAATGATAAAGAAGCAATAAAGGTAAAGAACTTTATGGTTCAATGTAATGTAGCCTATGCTTATACAAAAACAGCAGATTTTAAAGAAAGAGAGCCAATATTTGTAAAGGAGATTGAGGTATGACAGAGTTCTGGGAATCAAGTTTTATAGAAAATCAAATGATGTGGGGATTTGAACCTTCAGACTCCGCAATCTGGACAAAGGACTTTTTCCTTGAAAAGAAAGTTAAGGATATATTGATTCCTGGTATTGGATATGGTAGAAATGCAAAGGTTTTTATTGACAACGGAATAAATGTAACAGGTATTGAGATTTCAACAACAGCGATTGAATTGGCAAGGAAAAATGGGCTTAATATTAGTATTTTTCATGGTTCAGTAACCGATATGCCTTTTGATAACAAACTTTATGATGGTATATTTTGTTATGCACTTATTCACTTATTGAATAATCGTGAGAGAGATAAGTTTATTAAAGATTGCTATAATCAGTTAAAGCCAAACGGATATATGATTTTTACTACTATTTCAAAAGAAGCCCCAATGTTTGGAAAGGGCAAACAACTGGGTAAAGACTATTTCGAGATAATGGAAGGGGTAAAAATGTTTTTTTACGATTCTGACTCGATAAAACAAAAATTTGGAAAATATGGACTGATAGAATTTTCGGAAATTGTTGAGCCACATAAGAATATGGAAAATAAACCACCATTTAAATTTATAATGGTAAAATGTCAAAAAGAACTATAATTATAATTGCATAAAAAATCAAAAATAGTGAATTGTTAATTGATAAGGCTTATGTGTAACCTATTCACTAAGACCTTCAAGTGCTTACGCATTATTCTTAAAAGGCGAATTAAGGGAAGTCAAAGGGCTTCCCTTAAAAATCGCTTAATTTTCAACACTATTTTAAAACATAGCCTTACTAAAAGATGGTTAGGACATTACGATCAAGCAACTAATGCGTTCAATCGAGGGGATTGGGTTGCTTGCAACAGTCAATTAAGAAGCTACGTCGAAGAATTATTTAATAAAATGGCTGAAAATATAACAGGTAATAAACCATCAGACAGCCATCAAGCAAAAATTACACTTTCTCAATTGAATCCACCTATTTTTTATAAACCCTTAAACGAATGGTTAGATAACGGTACAGGATATTTTGAGACATTTTGGAAAAGACTACATCCTCATGGATCGCACCCAGGTCTATCAGACGAAGATGATTCAATATTCCGTTTACATCTCGTACAAATATCAACCCTTGAAGTATTGAGAAGATATGACCGTAATTATCAATAAATCAATATAAAAAGCATGTTTTGAATTAAAACCAAAACATGCTTTTTTCTTTACATAGGTCTACATCAATGTTTTGGGGTGCAAATAAAACCATAAAACCTAAGTTTCAAATTTAGTTTAGGTTTGCGCACAGCTTTTTAAAAGTTGACGCGAAAAATATCCCCAAAAGTTACATTAAACTGTTGTATAAACGTTTCAACTTAATTGTTTATATAATAATTATGGACTTTTGGTTCTCCCCGAACTAATCCTTCCTTCACCATTAAGGTTTTGATAGTGATAATTCTGCCCATCGAATCTCTTTCAATCCATTTGTAGTGTTTAGCCCGTCTATCATCTCTTAATGATTCATAAAGAACATCTCTTGTTATTTCAGTTGGCGGACCCCAATTGGAATAGTTGATTTTATCTTCACTCATACCTTCGTATGGGGCTGTATATTTTAGTTTTGCTCTTTTTTCTTTTAATTGTATTTCTTGTAACTTTTCAAGTTCATTTTCCCTTTCTTGCAGCATAGCAGTTTGTTTATCTGTTAGTGTTAAATTATATTTCATTACACCTATGTATTCATCTGAAAAAAAGTATTTCTATTTGATAGGAAATGATCAATTTCATCAATCATAATAGGAAAGATTTCATTTGTTAATTCATCTGTATTTTTAAAATCAGGTATTTCACCAAGAGTTCTGATGGCATCAGCATATTCTTTTTCTAAAAATAGCTCTTCGGCTTCTTTATAGGTATTCCTTTTTTTGAGATAATCATCAATTCCAAATGTATAATAAATAATCGAAAATAAGAAATAACCAGATAAAATAAATAAAACAATTCTTACTCTAGTATCCTTTAATACTATCTTTAACACTTCGTTTTCAAAAATTTTCTTTATCATATAAAAGCAGTCCCTTTCGAATGCATCCTCTTATTACTATTTTACTAATTTGGAAGATATAAAACGATCGAAATAGATTGAATTATTAAAATATCCTATTACAATTAGAAAAATTGTGATAGGAGGTGTAAAAGTTGTTGGGAAGATATTTTGGATAATGGGAAAGTTGGATGGTAGGAAAGATATGATGAAAAACGGTAGACCACAGTTAGCTTGAATAAGGGATCCAGGATTAAGAAATAACCTTCAAAAAATGTGGGAAACCGGACTTTTTAAAGAAAGTAAAAAAGATACTTTTGATTATAGGAGTCTCGCCAACATTTCGAAAATTTTGTACGGTAAGCAACCAAAAATATAAAAATTGATTGAAAATGTAATATTTTTAATGACTAAAAGGTAGTGTTTAAACAATTACCATAAACGACCATTTTTGTTACGGTGATTGCATAAAAAATTCTCCTTTAAAAAAAGGTAGTAAAGTTAAAAGCTCTAGTCACTCTATTCCACAATCGGGCCAGATTGTAGAGGAAACAGAAAGAGTAATAATACTGATTAAAAGATCATTTGAAAAATATTTCACTTTACTCGACCTCTTTATCATAATTTTTTATTGCAAATGCAACAAAGTTAAGTTAAATTTTAATATATGTCGTTTTTATTGCATTTGCAACAAAAATATGTGTTAAGGAGTTAATTATGAAGGAAATTCTTCGTGAAATTGGAATGATAGCCAGGGCATTAGATTCTATAAGTAATATAGAATTTAAAGAATATGAACTTACAAAAGGGCAGTATTTGTACCTTGTGCGAATATGTGAAAACCCAGGAATCATTCAAGAAAAGTTAGCTGAGATGATAAAAGTAGATCGAACAACAGCAGCTCGTGCTATAAAAAAACTTGAAATTAATGGCTTTATTGAAAAGAAAGAAGATAAACATAACAAAAAAATTAAAAAACTCTTCCCAACAGAGAAAGGGAAAAATGTTTATCCTTTTATAAAAAGAGAAAATGATTATTCCAATATCGTTGCATTAGAGGGATTTTCGGAAAGAGAAGTAGAAACCATTTTCAATCTTCTTCAAAGAGTAAGAAAAAATATAGAAAAAGACTGGGAATTTGTAAAAAAGGGAAACAAGAGAAATTATTGATTATATAAAGGAGCGACATATTTAAATGACTATAAATATAAAAAAGTGTACTCTTGAAGATTCACGCAAACTTCAAGAAATTAGTTATGAAACATTTAATGAGACATTTAAGCATCATAATTCACTCGAAAATATGAATGTCTATTTGGAAAGGGCATTTAACTTAAAACAATTAGAAAAAGAATTATCCAATATTTCTTCGCAATTCTTTTTTGTTTATTTTAATAATGAAGTCGCTGGATATTTAAAGGTCAATACTAATGATGCTCAGTCTGAAGAAATGGGTGATGAATCCCTTGAAATCGAGAGGATTTATATAAAGAACAAATTTCAAAAACACGGGCTTGGTAAATATCTGCTAAATAAAGCTATAGAAATTGCG
This sequence comes from Metabacillus rhizolycopersici, assembly GCF_020075705.1. The sequence goes on from NZ_JAIQUM010000129.1 coordinate 4,457, forward strand.
ATGGAACGAAATAAAAAGAAAATCTGGCTAGGCGTATGGGGAAAAAATGAAAATGCTATTGCTTTTTATAAGAAAATGGGGTTTATTCAAACTGGAGCCCACTCTTTTTATATGGGTGATGAAGAACAAATAGACTTTATAATGACCAAAACACTCATATAACTTTTTTTGAAAGGTGGATTATTATGTATATTCCAAAATATTTTAAGGTCACAAATGTTGATGAAATTTGGGATTTTGTTCAAAAAAACTCTTTTGGCACGATTGTCACAACAGAACAAGGGAAACCAATTGCCACTCATTTGCCATTGCAGTTAATTAAAGAAGGAGATACTTACTATATAACGGGGCATATGGCTTTTGGGAACCCTCAATGGAGAACATTCGAAACCTGTGAAGGTGCATTGGTTATGTTCCAAGGACCACACGCTTATATCTCTTCTTCCTGGTATGAAGAGGAAAATGTCCCGACATGGAACTATCAAGCTGTACATGTATATGGTACAGCCAGCATTTTGAACGAAGAAGAGTTAAAACAGGACCTGACAATGTTGCTGCAAAAATACGAAAAACACCGTAAGAATCCAGTTTTATGGGATAAGCTTTCTCCTCAGTTATTAGAAAAACAACTAAAAGGTATTGTTGGATTTAAGATTAAAGTACAGGAAATTCAAGCTACCAATAAACTAAGTCAAAATCGTAATGAAGAGGACTATCATAACATCGTTAATAAACTCTATGAAGAAAAGGATTTGAATTCTCAACAAATGGCACAATTGATGGAGAGGAAATTAAAAAAGGACAAAAAGGCGTAAAGTTATATGAATGTAGAAAGATTGGAAATAAAGAAAAAGCCTATTATACAACTCCCCCTGCTCTAGCTAAACCTTGTATAAACCGTAAAATAATCAATACTCAAATAGAAGGACTAAATGGACAAGGAAATGTATCTATAACAATAGAATCAACGAGATTAATAACGGTGTTCGACGACCTAATACATCACTATGTGGTCCAATGACGATTAGCAGTTCTTCTATGTATAGTGGGATATATTAGTAATTTAGGTATATTAAAGAATTATTAAAAAGGAAGTACGCTTGGTAATCCATTTTTGATAGCAGAGTGCCAATAATAATTTCATTAGAAAGGATTGAACTAGTATCGAATTACGACATTTAGAATATTTTTTAATGGTTAGTAAAGAACTACATTTTACAAAAGCAGCTGAAAAATTAGGAATCTCTCAACCCACTTTAAGTCATCAAATTAAGATTCTCGAACAAGAGGTAGGGTATCCACTTTTTAACCGCGTTGGCAAGAAAATTGAGCTTACTAAGGTAGGAGAAATTGTACAACAAGAAGCATTGAATATTCAAGGTTCCATACAAAGTATCTCCTCTCAAATTGCAGCATTTACGAAAGTAGAAATCGGGGAATTGAAAATTGCTGTGTTACCAGGGGAAATAACTGATTTGGTATCTACTTTGTGTATTCAATTTAACCATTTATATCCGAACATTAAAGTGTTCATTCAAACTACTGATCAGGTGGAAAAGGCCGTTCTAGAAAATCGAGCTGATTTTGGTATTGGTTTTCAACTTAATCAATATGATATGTTGCAAGTGACGAAGTTATATGATGAAGAATTTTACCTGATTAGTAATCAGAGTAATGAAGAGCAGACGGTTTCATTTTCCTCTGTTTTAGATGGTCCTCTTATTTTATTTCCAAGTATGCATCAATGTAGAAAAATACTTGATAAAACGAGCTATGAGGTTGGCAAGCAATTAGAGCCTATTGTTGAAACGTCTAGTATTAAATCTATCTTGAATCTAGTTCGAAGTGGTGTTGGTCGTAGTGTTGTTTCGCGTACATTATATGAATTTTATGATACAGAGGATTTGTTTTTCCAACATATTGAAAAACCATCTTTGACAAGAGCAGTTTATCTCGTGATGAAAAAGAATTGTTTTATTAATTATGCAGCACGTAAATATATTAAGTTATTAGTACGTGAAATCGAAAAGCTTCATTTTCACACAGAGAAAGATTCGATTACTTCTTTACGAAGTTCTATATTATAGTTTTTAACTATCATTATCATAGAATTAATTGTATAGGACGATGATGAATTTCTCTTTACAATGAAGATAAGTTCATGAAAATGAGAACTATAAATTGTAAGGGGATGTTCAATTATGTTACAAGAAGTAGCGGGTATTAAAATTCCTGATTCTCGATTGGCGAAAGATGCAGCTGATATTTTACGTGAGCATGGGGACGACTTGTTGTGGAATCATTCAAATCGTGTGTTTTTATTTGGTGCAGTCAACGGAAAAAAAGCGAAGCAAAATTATGATTTAGAATTGCTATATGTCAGTGCTTTATTCCATGATTTAGGCTTAACAAAAAAGTTCAGTAGTCCAGATTTACGATTTGAAGTAGACGGTGCAAATGCAGCAAGAAGTTTTTTACAGCAGTATCAAATTCCAGATGAGTCGATTCGTCTTGTATGGGATGCTATTGCATTACATACGACACCCGGTGTTGCAGAACATAAAGAGTCTGAAGTAGCACTACTCTTTTCAGGTGTTGGTTTAGATGTGATGGGAGATGGCTTTGAACAATTCCCTGACGACTTGCGTGAAGAAATTATAAAAGCTTTCCCTCGTAACAATTTCAAAAAGGAAATTATTCCAGCGTTTTATGAGGGCTTTAAGCATAAGCCAGAAACTACTTTTGGCAATATGAAAGAAGATGTTATTAAACATTTTAGAACGGAATATAAAAATAAGAATTTCTGTCATTGTATTTTACATTCACCATGGTCAGAATAAGAAACAGAAATGACAACGTAACGACGGAGAAGGGTTGACCATTTATACAGGGGTATTCTTTGGCTTCTTAAACGTTGTAAATCCGTATTTTCCTGACTATTAAAGTAAAGGTTGTGTATATTAAACAGGTGACGCATTTCTATATGTTTTTTTATTAGTAAGTGATTTATATACTTATTCCAGAATAGGGCCATTAATGGAGTAACGAAAAAAGCCTAATTTCTCAATTTTAATACTGAGAAATTAGGCTTTTTAATATTAGAATTTCCTTAACATTATAAATATATGGTTCCTGATGCTAACTCGAGTTGGATGTGCAAAATATTGCCTAAAATAGGGGCAAAATAACTCCTAAAGTGACATCCTTAGCGTAGGAAAACTTGGCTTTCTTTATGTCGAAATTTGCTTAGCGTATGTTTTGCGCTTTTTGTTGGTAGGACCCCTTATAGATCTTCTTCAATTTATCTTTCCTGCCTGTTAATTAATTGCATAAGGATACGGATAAACATCATTAGAAAAAAGATACTGATAAACGTATGTATCCATGTCCATGTATGGTATTCAATTAAATCAGTATATCTTTCCAAAAGAACTTCAATGATCGTTAAAACAGAGGTATACAATGCACATTTCAGAATAATGCTAGGATATCTTGAATAATAAGTTGCTTGATAAAAGTAAATGCAGACAACTGGAAGTAAAAGATATTCATAAAGAAGGCTAGAACTGAAATATTTACTTAAAAAGCTTATGGGATATTCGAGCATTTTTTCTTCTACAACAAGAACACCAAGAAATACTGAGAAAAAAGAGGTCAATAAGAAAATTAAAATCCAATCTTTGATTGGTGGTTTTCTTAAACTAAAAAAGAGTAGAGCGATTCCGATTATGAGCAGTGACCATAAAATTATTTTCTCTATCAAGATAAACTAATCCTTCCATCATTAATTTACTCATCAATCATTATAACAAACCTTTGCCATTGCTCATAATTGGTTTTATGGTGCGACAAGAAGTCGCATTCACACAGTGTAGCTTACGCTACTCATCTAGATACAAAGATGATCTCCATCCGAAACTGCATGCTTGGTAACGAGTTTGTAGGTTGCATGAGGAAATGCGGAA
>NZ_JAIQUM010000130.1 GCF_020075705.1 Metabacillus rhizolycopersici
GCTGGTATAATCGCCGACGTATTCACGGCCAATTAAACTTTCAGACGCCGCAAGAAGTAGAAGATCAGTTTCATCAATCAGCATGAAAAGTTAACTTATTTGTGTCCAAGATATTGACTCAGATCCAATGGCCCTTTAATGGAATAACTTTATTATCACTTAACAAGTTCTTAATCCACAAGAAAAACCGAAATCCCTCCTTTATAGATATGGTAAATTCTGGTTTATCTTTTTTTTCTAAACGGTTAAACTTTATTCAAAACCCACAGTAGCCCCGAATTCTACAACCGTTATTTGCCTTCAAGGCAAATAAAACGCCTTAAGGCGCTCTCAGTAGAAAATGGCATTGATCTTCTAGGGGTACAGCGTTAAGTGCTAGTAGCACTTGGTGTAGCTTTGAAATAAAATTTAATTGAAACAATGTTATTAATCTTGATAAACGAACAAAAGAAAAGAACATGTTTTGAAAAAAAGATTAATCAAAACATGTTCTTCTTATGTTAAATTGAATGATTTTTTATAAAAAGGTTTGATCATTTTTTGTTCCTTCTTCAACAAAAGCCCCCTTTAGTTTAAGTATTCCATCACAAAGTTTACCATTAACCACTTTTATTCATTCAATGTTCCAATTTTTATCATATGGTATCGAGGTGATGAGTCCAACTGAAGTATCAGTTTTCCCAACAAGCAAATAGTAATGACCATCTCTTATCACTAATGAACCAGGTGGTTGTTTCTCCTCTTCTTCCGTTAATTGTAATTCAGGTGCATACTCGATACGAATATCTTTAAACCTGTAGATTTCTTTCCATCTTTCGAAGTTGATATTTTCTCTATTTGATATAGCTTCAATTATTTGTTCAGCATCCTGTAGTACAATTTCATAATTATACGGATAGAGCAATCGAATTTTTTCAAGTGACTTTCCAGTGTGATCATTGTGGTATAACTCATTGAATGCAATGGTTATTTGAAATGTTCTATTTTCTAAAACATGATATATCCTCAGCGCTGCAATATGCTTGCTATTATCTACTACCTTGTCAAAATTCCAGCCTTTATAAGTATTTTTAATTTTCTTCAATAAAAAAAGGTTTGATATTGAACAATTAAATCCATCATTATCAAGATGCTCAATTATATAATCCTTACTATATGCTTCTTTCCGCAATTCTTCCCCGAAATAATAATCAAATGAGATCTGATGTAATGTTTTTTTATATTCCTTTGAATACGGATATTTGTAATTTTCTTTAGCTTCCTCGGTTTCAGGAATTCTAAATCTTGCATTTTTGATTAGGTCATACATTTCAGGAGTGTGGTCTACAAATGCTAGTTTCTTCATCCCCATAATGTTTATAGATATTTTATCATTCCATACTTTTAATGTTACTTGTTCCTTTTTATCCATAAATTTTCACCTTTCTAGATTCATACTTTTTGGTGTTCAATGATTATGTCCTCCTATGGGAACCAACAATCCTGAAAGGAATGAAGCGCTTGACTCCTTTTGACAAAACCTCTTGATCGATCTCCATTGCAACGTTAAAACACCTGTTAGTGAAATAAAAAAGAGTAATTATTCTATTTGTAAAGTATATTTTGCCTGCCCCGTCAGTTCAATAAGAAAAACTGAAGTGTAGATAATTCCGACTTATCTTTTTTACAAACGGTATGACTTTCTTTAAAACGGTACATCTTTTTTATAAACAGTACGACTTTATTTCAAAGCTACACTTAGACGAACAAATTCCATCCTTAAAGGTATACCTTTAAGGATATAAACAACCGGTGCTTTTTTGCGTTTGTAAAGGTTATTAAAATATATTTTAAACGTTTATAATACATAGTTGACCTTTATAAACTAATTAGATATCATAAGAGTATTAAATAGAACGTTAAAGGATTGATACTTAATGAATATTGGGTATATTCGAGTATCTAGCAAAGAACAAAACATTGACCGACAAGTTACAAAAATGAAAACGTTAGGCATTGAAGATCGTTTTACTTTCATTGATAAGCAAAGTGGAAAAGACTTTGACAGACCACAATATAAAGCTATGAAGGGTGTCATTCGTGAAGGGGATTTAGTTTACATAGACGCATTAGACCGTTTAGGACGTAATTATGATGAGATTATAAAGGAATGGAAGCATATCACTAGAGAAATAAACGCTGATATTATCGTATTAGAAAATGAATCTCTTTTCGATAGTCGCAAATTTAAAAACATGGGTGGTATGGGTAAACTCATGGAAGACCAATTCCTTTCATTACTTGCATATGTAGCCGAGCAGGAACGAAATAAGATATTACAACGTCAAAAGGAAGGCATAGCAGTAGCAAAAGCAAAGGGTAAGCATTTAGGTAGACCACAATTCAATTTACAATCACTTTCAAAAGATCAACGACAGAAATTAGAAAATAACTATCAAGCATGGGCGAATAAAAATATTACTGGTGTACAGTTTGCTGATTTGCTTCAACTAAAAAAGAATACTTTCTATAAGATCGTAAAGGAATATGAAGGAACATTAGAAGGATAGTCATTAAGACTATCCTTCTTTATTATTTAAATTGTTTATCTAACGAGGCGATTGATTCATCTATATTATCTTTGTGAAACTCCATTGATTCTTTATCGTCTTGACCTATAGCCACGTAATACATTATATAAGACCAAGCGAATTGATATATCTTTAAAATTTATGATTTCAATATTTAATAATTCAACATATCCCAAGGAAGTATAGCTTCTATTGAAAATAATAAGTAAATTCTCAAACTCTTTGCTCAATCATTTACTTTTGCATGCAAATTTTGCTATGAAAAAGGCGCTGATAAAGTCAGCGCCCATTATTGTCCTTAACTATTTACGATTTAATTTATATACTCGTGCTTCATATGGTCTTAACTTAAATTCGCTAACATTTTCCATTAAATCTACATCATAATTAGAAAGGCATAGCTCATATGAAAGATCCTTTAGTTCTGACGGCATGGTGAACCTTGCTTCTTCGGAGAAAAGGTTCGTTATTACTAACATCATGTCATCATCCTGTGATCTTGTGTAAGCATAAATCTTATCATGCTCAGGCAAGATTAAGTTATAATGCCCATAAACCAGTACATCGTATTGTTTTCTTAAATTAATCAGCTTTTTATAATAAGCATAAACCGAAAGCGGGTCCTGCAATGAATCTGCCACATTAATATCCTCGTAATTTGGATTCGTTTTTATCCAAGGAGTTCCTGTTGTAAACCCTGCATTCTCCCCGTTATTCCACTGCATTGGCGTTCTGGAGTTGTCCCGTCCATTTTTCCAGATAATCTCCATGATTTCCTGATGCGTTTTACCAGCTTCTTTTTCACTTTGATAAAGGTTTTTTGACGACACATCTCGATAATCCTCAATTGAATGGAATTGAACATTCGTCATGCCTATTTCCTGTCCCTGATAAATAAAAGGCGTACCCTGCATCAGAAAGTACATCGTCGCTAGGCACTTTGCGGATTCGACTCTATATTCATCATCATCTGCCCAAGAGGAAACAGAACGGGGCTGATCATGATTCTCGAGGAATAGGGCATTCCAGCCAATACCATCTAAACCGTTTTGCCATTTTGTCAGCGTTTCTTTTAATGAATGAATATCGAGGCCACCTGTGCTGCTTTTTCCCCAAAGATCTAGGTGCTCGAATTGGAAGACCATATTAAACTTACCTTTTTCTTCACTTACCCATTCATCTGCTTCATCGACACTAACGCCATTAGCTTCCCCAACGGTCATAATATCGTATTTATCAAATGTTTCCTTTTTCAGTTCTTCTAAAAATTCCTGAATACCATCTTGATTCATATGTCTATCAAAGGAGGAAACGTATTTCAGTTTGTTTGGATTCGGTAAGTCTGGAAAATTAGGGGCCTTTTTAATATGGGAGATTGCATCAACACGGAAACCATCAATCCCTTTATCGAGCCACCAATTAACCATTTCATATAAATCCTCACGCACTCTCGGGTTTTCCCAATTTAAATCTGGCTGCTTTCTTGAGAAGACATGCAGGAAGTATTCATCTGTCTGCTCATCATATTCCCAGGCAGATCCGCCGAAGATGGATTCCCAATTACTCGGTTCCTTACCTTCCTTCCCTGGACGCCAAATATAATAGTCCCGATATGGATTATCTTTTGAAGCTCTTGATTCAATGAACCATTGATGTTCATCAGATGTATGGTTAATCACAAGGTCCATAATAAGCTTCATCCCACGCGAATGTGTTTCCTCCAATAACTCATTAAAGTCAGCCATTGTTCCAAATTCGCTCATAATATCTTTATAGTCGCTAATGTCATACCCATTATCATCATTTGGAGATTTATAAATTGGACTAATCCATATAACATCAATACCGAGCTCCTGTAGATATTCAAGCTTGGAAATGATACCTTGAATATCTCCAATCCCATCTCCGTTCGAATCCATGAAGCTCCGTGGATAAACTTGATATGCTACCGCTTCTTTCCACCATTTTCTTTCCATTTCATTTCCTCCTTGTCAGACAAGGCCATCAATATTTTAAACAAAGTCTGGCCAATACAATCAAATATTTTCCCTGCTGTTTAGAGGGAGCGTTGACTTTCTTTCCACAATAATAGTTGGAATAATAATCTGCTTCTTAAACTGTGATGGGTCTTTTATTTCTTCTATAAGACATCTTGCTGATTCATAACCTAATTGGAAGATTTGTGTATCAACAGATGTCAGGGTCGGGTTAGTAAAATTAGTGAGCTGTGTATTATTAAAGCTAATGATACTTACATGGTCTGGTACCTTTATGTTTTTTTCCCTTAATACAATTAATGCATTTAAGGCGATTAAATCATCTGTTACGACGAGACCAGTAGGGGGATTATCCATATCCATCAGCTCATAAACGGCTTGCCTAACGGACTCGGCTGTCTTTGGATTTTTAATATAATCCTCTGCCAGCTTTAAATTATTTAGTAATACCGCCTCTTTAAATCCTTGCAAACGATATTTATTTACTTCAAATTCAAGCGATCCGCCAATAAATCCAAGCCTTTCATGTCCCATATCTATTAGATATTCTGCAGCGTCTCGAGCAGCCTTTACGTTATCATTATCAATATAGGTTATTTCACCTGCATTTGTTAATGGCCTGCCGATGACAACAAAGGGAAATCCGCATTCGGTAAGATATGGCACCACTTTATCATCCTGTTTGGAATACAATACGATGATGCCATCCACCCTTTTCCCTTGAACCATTTTGACGGTATCCTCAAAGATCTCCTCGTTGGAATCACCTGTCGTTAAGCTGATGCTGAAATCCTGCTTGTGACACCAGGCACTGATGCCACGCAAAACCTCTGGAAAAAATGGATCATTCAGTGATTCGCTTATCGAGTTTTTCATGACGATACCAATTGTCTTTGTTGATTGCTGTACAAGATTACGTGCATTTTGATTTATATAAAAACCCATATCTTCCATAACTTTACGGACCTTCCGCTTTGTTGCGTCGCTAATTTGGGGACTATCTGAAATTACACGTGATACGGTAGATGCAGCAACACCTGCTTCCTTTGCTACATTTTTAATTGTAACTCCCATATGTATAACACCTTTTTCTGTTTTCTAGTAATCATACAATAGTTAACCCACTCATGCTTAAATTTATGATTAATTAGTTGGCACTTGTTTCTTTAATTATGGAAACAGATAGTGCACCAATGATAAGCAGAATACCTGAAATTAAAATCATAGCAGGCATCGATGATCCTATTGCTGGGAATAGAATAAAGCTTAAGCAAGAAGCAATGATTTGCGGTAAACAGATACTGCCATTAAATAATCCAAGATATGTTCCCATTTTTTCTCCTGATAAGGCATTTGTAAGAATCGTAAAGGGAAAAGTCATCATTACCGCCCAAGCTATACCAATCAAGGCAAACGAAATAATTAGTGCCCATTGATTATGAATAAAGAATACGGAGCTAAAGCCGATACCTCCAAGAACCAGACTAAGAGCATATGCAGGTTTACGCTTATTTCTCTGTACTCGGGTCAACACAAGTGACCACAGTACGGCTCCAATTGCCTGAACAGCTGACAGCACACCAAACCAGTTACCAGCACTCTGGTAAGCAGCTGTAGTTGGATCAGCCGTATTCCAAACATTCGCTGCAATTGCACCTGTACCATATGTCCATAAATATTGGAACCCCATCCAGCAGAAGAATTGCACAACAGTAATGGTCCAAAATACTTTGGGAGCGTTACGAAGCAATTGCAGCATGCCTACTTTCCCTTTATTCGACTCTTCTGTAATACCGTGATATGCAGCATATTCAGCTGGCGGATATTCTTTAACCTTAACTATTGTAAACACACTGCAAATAATCAGGATGACTGCCCCTGCATAAAAGGAAATGACAACAGACGGTGGTACAGCACCCTTTGGCGCACTGTTAGCCACACCCATTATCGTTAGGATAAAAGGGAAAATACTAGCTAATACAGCACCACTGTTTGATAGAAAACTTTGAATCGAATAGGCAAACCCTTTTTGTTTTTCGTTAACCATGTCACCAACCATCATTTTGAATGGCTGCATTGCAACATTTGATGATAAGTCCATAAAAAGAATAGCGACTGCACCAAAGGTCAGGGCCAACACTGACCCGAAACCAAAGCCAAAACTACCAGCATTCGGAAGCAGGAACATAACAATTACTGCCACAATGGTACCCACAATTAGGTACGGGATACGACGTCCTAGTTGTGGCATCCATGTCCGATCCGATAAATACCCCACGATTGGCTGGACAACTAAACCTGCCAGTGGCGGCAGAATAAAGAAGAAGCCTAATTGCGTCGGATCGGCACCAAGCGTCTGGAAGATACGCCCCATATTTGAACTTTGCAATGAGAATGCCATTTGTACACCTAAAAATCCAAAGCTAATCATCCATATCGTACTAATTGGTAAATTAGGCAGTGATTGTTTAGATTCATTTTCATGATTGTCTACCGATTTTGCTTCAAGCATAACGTTTACCTCCTGTAACCTATAAAGTATTAGAATCCTTGGCTATCCCCAAGCCTTTTTGGTGATAGTCATTGCTGCACTTATGCAGGAAGAAAATGTCATACCTTCCCGCCTGCAAATCAATCGCATTCAAACTACTATGTAACTCCTTAATACCCTTGATAATCCGCAAACATAACGAAACCGTTTGCATTATGAATTGAGATTTATTTACAAAAGCGTAAAGAGTTAGATTATATGTATAACTAAACTTTGATAATAAAATAGTTAACATTCGAACAATAAGTATTATATATCAGTTTGCAAGATAGTGCAATCGTTTGCATAAAATCGCATGGGTAATAACAATATAATTCCGGAAGTCATTGTTAATAATGACGTCGAAGAAAAAGACCAATCAATCGTTGTCATAGGAAAAATATGGAGTATCCATCTAATGAATTGAATTTGGTAATGGTTGATACCTATGAAATTACTGATAGCGAGATTCCACTAAATAAAGCTCATCTTCCTACTTATGATACGGTTCCCCACTATTAATGTTAAACTACATCCTCAACAATCTCCCTCAATAAAGAATGTAAAATCTAACGATTTCTTCTGTTTTCTTAGATTTTCATAGTAGTCTTGTTTTAAAAATTATCTTCTGTATGGATAAAGATACATTATAAGGATAAAATTGGACATTTGAAGAAAAAAGACTCATAGCTTACTAACTAACAACTTACATAAACTGGGTAATTAGTAAAAATATGATCGCACTGGTGGATGTCCACATGTCTCATGGAGGTCAACCCTCCCATGCCTCACAGAGTCCTCGCTCTCAAATTCCTTCGTCCAACCTTTCCATGAGGTGGATGTCAGTTACGCTGGCCCACAGGGGCCTTACCCGAAGTTTTGTTGCTTTACTGACTAATCCGTGCTTCAAATGTATCCGAACCTTTAGTACCTAACTACTTACTACTTAATCTAATCTAAAACATAATCAACCGGCTATTTTCACATTCTCTGATACTGCCATATGAGGAATATCCTTTAACACCTTTTCTTCACTAAATTCAAATTGTTTTTTACCTATGGCAAAGAGTATACGTATGAGCTTATTACACAAGGCGATCAGAGATTGCATCTTTTTCAATGGGTTGTCAGGTCGTTGTGTATAATAGGTATGGAGTGCTTTAAAAGCTGAATTCTTCGCAACGAGTATCATACAGACTCTGAACAACAGAGCACGAAGTTTCTTTCTACCTCGCTTCGTAATCCTTGTTTGTCCCTTG
>NZ_JAIQUM010000131.1 GCF_020075705.1 Metabacillus rhizolycopersici
TTGAAATCATTTGGATATCACCTACATACAGTTAATAAAACCATTATAGAGTAAAAAGGCAGTTGAAAGTTCGATATAATCGAACTTTCAACTGCCTAATTTAATAATGGACTTTTTCAGTGGCCTCATTGATTGGCAGGTGGTTTTTTATTATTCTTTCTTTAAAATCATCGTGTTCGGCAAGTAAATCCATTACAACTTAGAAACATAATGAGTATTCTCTTACTTTCCCATCTAAAAACCTATATATTAAATGGATTCGAGTAAAGCCCATAGTAAAATCCGCGTTGATTCAATAGGTCACGATGATTTCCTTGCTCAATCAGTTCACCATCTTTAATGACTAAAATCCGATCAGCTCGTTCGATTGTCTTTAATCTGTGGGCGATGACAAAGCTCGTTTTCCCTGCCGTTAAATTTTGCAGACCCTTTTGAATTTCAAGCTCTGTTCTTGTATCAATATTAGATGTAGCCTCATCTAATATTAAAATATCAGCATCTGCGAGGATTGCCCTTGCGATTGATAACAATTGCTTTTGTCCTTGGCTGATATTATCTCCACCAGCGGAAATCACCGTCTGATATTGATTCGGTAAATGTTTAATAAAGCCATGTGCTGATGCTGTTTTTGCTGCTTGAATGACCTCTTCATCTGTCGCTTCAAGTCTTCCATAGCGGATATTTTCCATAATGGTCCCTGAAAATAAATAGGGATCCTGGAGGACAATCCCAATGCTTTTTCGTAAGTCCCTTATTCGATAATCCTTACTATTCATTCCATCGATTATTATTTCACCTGAATTGATATCGTAAAAGCGAAGAAGCAAGTTTATGATCGTTGTTTTACCGGATCCTGTTGGTCCAACTAAAGCAATCATCTCGCCAGCTTTTGCTGTAAAATTAATGTGCTTTAAAGTCTTCTTTTCATCATCATAGCTAAAATCTACATCATGAAACGTAATATCACCTTGAAGCTTGTTTACGGCAACAGCCTCTTTTTTATCTTTTAAATCAGGTACTTCATCCATTGTTTCAAAAACTCTTTCTGCTCCTGCAATTGCAGCTTGGAGAGCATTTAATAAGTTTGAGATTTGATTGATTGGTCTTGAAAATTGCCTTGAATATGTCACGAATGAGGCTAGTACCCCAATGGTTGTCATTCCTTTTAACGTCATAACGGCTCCCACACCAGTGACAAGCGCCAAGCCTAAGCTACTTATAAAGTTGTTTGTTGGTCCAAGAAAGCCAGAGAACATATCCGCACGCATGGCCGACTGTCTCAACCGTTCATTAATAGCATCAAATTGAGTAAATGTCTCCTTTTCCTTCCCAAACAATGTGATCACTTCGCCACCACTAATTGATTCCTCAATAAATCCATTTAATTCCCCTAAGTCCTTTTGTCGCTTTGAAAAGTTTTTCCGACTTATCCCTACAATTTTCCTGGTAATAAACAGCATTAATGGAATGGTGATTAAGGCTACGATTGCTAAGACCCAGTTTAATGAAAACATGGCAATCGTAACTCCTGTAACGGTTAACAGAGTCGATATAATTTGAATGACACTTTGGCTCAATGCTTGATTTAAGTTATCTATATCATTCGTGAAACGACTCATTAAGTCGCCATGCTTGTGTCGATCAAAAAATTTTAATGAGAGCGTCTGTAGCTTTGTAAATAAATCCTCGCGAAGAGTACCAATTGTTTTCACGGCTATATTAACCATCATGTAGGCCTGCAGCCAAGTAAAGAGTGATGCTGCAGCATAAATTCCAAGAAGCATTGCTCCCATTCTTATTGTTCCAGATACATCTTTTGGAATAATGTAATGGTCAATAATCACCCCAATATAATATGGGCCTGCCAAGCTTAACAAGGAGGAAAGGATGACAAATAGTGTTGATAACAACAAACCCACTTTCTGCCTCTCCATATAATTCCAAATCCTAAACAGAGTGCCTTTTGGATTTTTTGATTTTGCACTTGGTGCTTGGATTCTTCCTTTTGGCCCTGCACCACCTGTTGATTGTTGTATTCTTGCCATACTATTAATTTGATTACTCAACAGCTACCCCTCCTATCTGCGCTTGTGTCGTATAAATTTCTTGATAGAGTGGACAACTTTCGAGCAATTCATGATGTGTCCCCATGCCAACAAGTGCACCATCGTCCATGACGACAATTTTATCTGCGTTGATAATTGATGAAATTTTCGAGGCAACCACAAACGTCGTTGTCTCATGAAAATCAGATTCCAATGCTTGTAGAATTGTCGCTTCCGAACTAGCATCGACTGCAGATGTTGCATCATCTAATATAAGAATCGCTGGTTTTCTGACAAAGGCTCTTGCAAGTGATAAACGTTGCTTTTGACCACCTGAGAGGTTTGTCGCACCTTGAGTTAATTGACGATCGAATTTATCCGCAAACTTCTCAATAAACTCGGTTGCACACGCATTTCTAGATGCTGCCTCAAGCTCTTCATCTGTCGCTGTTGCTTTACCAAACCTAAGATTCGTCTTAATACGACCAGAAAACAACATTGGCTTTTGCATAACATAACCAATTGATGAACGAAGGGTTTCTAGCTTAATGTTCCTCATGCTGACACCGTCAACAAGAATGTCGCCATGATCAACATCATACATTCTTGGTAATAGCTTTACTAACGTCGATTTTCCACTGCCAGTCGGGCCAATAATACCAATCGTCGCTCCTTTAGCGGCGGTGAATGAGATATTCTTTAGAACATGTTCACCATTTTTACTATAAGAAAATGAAACATCTTTAAATTCTACTTCACCTTTAATAGAAGAAACTTGCTCTGAAACTACATATCTTTCAATCTCATTTTCCGTTTCTAACACTTGCTGAATCCTTTCAGCGGAAGGGAACGCTCTAATGATTTGCATTAGAACCATACTGCTCGTCATTAACGCCATCAAAATGATATTCAAATAGTTGATAAATGCTAGAATCACTCCAACTTGAAGCGTACCTTCATCTACCCGTATCGCTCCAAGCAATAGCGCAATCACAATCCCGATATTAATCACAAACATTAATATTGGCATTAGAATTGTAATGATTTGGTCTGCCGTCATTGTCGTTTTCGTTAACGAATCATTCACCTTTTTAAAAAGACCAATTTCATAATCCTTTCGCACAAACGCCTTTACAACTCTAATCCCAGCTATGTTTTCCTGTAGCTTTGTATTAAGGCGATCCATACCTTCCTGTACTCGTTTAAACCATGTACCTGCTTTTCTTGAAAGAAAGATAATGAAAAATAACAAGATGGGGATTAAGACAAGAAGAATCGGAAAAAGCTCCCGTGCCTGGAAATAGACAAGGATGATACTTCCAATAAATAGTAGCGGTCCTCTTACCAACACACGAAGTGTCATCATTAAGGCTGTTTGAACTAATGTCAAATCGCTTAATACAATCGTAATTAATTTCCCACTACCAATCGAATCGCGGTTTTTACTTGAGAAATGTTCAACCTTTTTAAAAACATCTCGTCTAATATCTGTTGCGAAATTCACCGCTGCACGCGTACTATACACAGTACACCCAGCACCACCGAGTAAGCCAAAAATCGCTGAAACAATCATCAGAGTACCCATTTGTATGACATATGCCATGTCATCATTCGCAATTCCATGATCAATCATTTTTTGCATAATAAGCGGCTGCGCGAGATCCATTGTAACCTCTAATGCCATTAATAATGGGGCAAGTATAACAAAAAGCTTATAAGGCTTTGTGTAT
Organism: Metabacillus rhizolycopersici; assembly: GCF_020075705.1. Next base: position 3,776 of record NZ_JAIQUM010000131.1, read on the forward strand.
GTCAACAACTTTCTGACAGAATTCATTCATCCAACTCCTACTTATCTCGTTTTCTTTCTTGCTGCTCTGACCAGTTAATCAACTGTTCACGCCCATTTTTTATAATTGAAACTACTTCACCTGCAAGTGATGGATCATGCATGATACTCCTCATTGCATAGAGAAACTCTAAATGGTATTTCTCCATTTCTTCCCGCACTAATACCGCTTCCTTTGATTGCTTCCACATCAAGCGGAGACGCCACTGCTCCCAAAAGATATCGTCCCCATCATGAATCATCTCTGATAAAAACTCCAAGCCATTTGAATTTAACGAATAAACCTTTTTATCCGCTTGCTCATCAACAGAGATTAGCTCTTTATCATGTAAATCCTGTAAAGCAGGGTAAATCGTACCGGCACTTGGAAGATAAAAACCATCACTTCTTTCTTCTAATAGCTTCATCACTTGATAGCCATGCCTCGGCTCTTCCTTTAAAAGTTGTAGGATTGCTAATTGGATGAAACCTCTGCGCTTAGTGGATTTCGATTTCATTTTCCCTCTAAGGTGTGGAGGTTTTTCGAAAAGATGACGAGCGCTTTTCAAGCCTTTTCCTGTTATGAAATAAGCCCCCTCGTTGTTTAATTGAATGATTTCCTCCTTCAGTAATTGCTCAATTACTAGTTTACTCGCTTGATTTTCTTCACCAAGAATTTGTAATAATTCCTGTTCCTTTAGGTTCTTTCGACTTAAATATGTAAGGATTGTCAGGGTGTCTTGATTTTTTAATGACGACATACTACACCTCCGAAAGCATTTTATTTATTACGATTTATTTTAATCGATATATATATAAATGACAATTATTATATCGATTATTTTTTTCGACACATCTAAATATTTTGCCTATCAGACATCCACTCTCATAGTGAAACTACAAAAAAGACTCCCCTATTGTTTGTTTTAACTAATTTAGCAGTCTTCTTTTATTATTATTTTATTACTACGGTTACTCCAAAAGCGAACGACTTATCGAAGTTAATGCATCAAAATAATGGCCTAGCCTTTTCGTGTTAGTTTTACTGCTTTTTTTCAAATTTGTATAGTATAATGAGGTTTGTTTAACTATGTAAAATGGAGAAGTAGACTATGCAAAACATTCATACAAAAACCAATTACTTAAAATTACTATTCCTTTTATTAACTCCGGTACCAGCGATTGTTTTGGGGGCTTTTGTCATGCATTTTCATGGAGTTCCGATAACGATTTGGATACAAAATATAGTTTGCGTACTTACAGGTTGGCTTGTTTGTTTAGGATTTTTGGTTAAAAAAGGGGTCAGAGATCATTTTGTGAGGAGATGGCTTTATCTTGCATTCATTATTTTATTGATCCCTTTCGCAAATTCAGGTATTGATGGAGTTCATCGTTGGATAAATATAGGGCCGGTAAAGTTACATATCTCAAGTATTTTGCTACCATTTTTATTGATTTCCATATGGAAGCTTGCAAGAAATAATCATTGGTGGTTAGCATCGATCACAGCAGTTGGAATCTCTATTACACTTAGTTTCCAGCCCGATGCAGCGCAAACAACAGCTTTTACTCTAGCAATACTGGTTGTTCTTGGTTCCATGGCTAAAGGACATTTTCTTCGCTTGAGTTTTCTTATGCTTATGTTACCTATTATGATTATTCCGTGGATATTTTTGGATTCACTCGCTCCAGTCCCTCATGTAGAGGATATTCTTACATTAGCAAATAACTTAGGGAGCTCTTGGTTTATTAGCGGATTGATTTCACTTGTGATCTTACCAAGCCCATTTTTATTTTTCTCACCGCTAAAATACAGATCCTTATCAATTGGACTTGCTGTCTATTTTATAGCAACTTTACTCACACCACTTTTTGGACATTTTCCAGTCCCTTTAATGGGATATGGTATTTCGCCAATTCTCGGGTATTTTATTGCACTAATTTGGTTCATAAAATCCCATAATTTGCAGTAATCGATTTCAAGTTAATTGCTTCAAATATCTTTTGTTTTCATAGACATCTAGCTACATCTAATTCAAAGAAATAAGAAGAAGACAAAAATTAATTTCTCCCATTGCTAGTACTAATCTAACATGTGTAACTTTTTTTCATTTTACCCCAAACATTTGAGTGAAAAAAATCCATCCGTGAGAGTCTCGGATGGATTTTTTCACTGGCGGAATATTAAGCCAAACATGTCTATAGTAAGACTTGTAGAATTCACCAGTTAGTCATTATGATCATGCTGTCATCTATCAAAGTTCATTAGCTAACTGGATAAACTGTTTTATGATCTGCTAAAATAATCAAATGGTTTTCACCATTATTGAATTCAATTCGTGCATCTGAAGAGTAATACCATGCTTTCTCGTTTTCTTTCACTTCAAAAAGATTCAATTCTTCTTTCAACTTTAGTACCTCTTGGACTTCATCCTTTTTAACAGGCAGTGAAATTTTCCAATTATTATTCTTTTGCTCAATAGCAAATTGATCTGTTTGATATAAAAGGCGACTCCCAATCGCATGTCTAATCATTAACATCTTACTCACCACCTGGTAAATCAATTAGCATAAAGAAACTATCTTGATTTGAAGTAATCGTTAATTCCTCTGTATCGGTAATACGGGCATCATCGCGACGTCCTAATGTAGATTCTTGGTTTAATCCTAGTTCTCCCTCAATTGTAAAGACATAGATCTTTCTACCCTTTTCTTGACGGAAAACCAGTTCCTTTCCTTTGTCTAGTTTTGATAAATAAATCGTTAAATCAGTATGAATTTTTGCTACTTGTTCAGAAGGGGATGGTGATACTACTGGCAAGAGATTATTTTTTAACTTATCTAGATCAAAGGTGACGTCCTCATATGACGGCGTTAATTTACTTTCGTCAGGAAAAAACCACAGTTGCAAGATACTTGCCTCTTCATTATCAGATGGATTAAATTCTGAATGAAGGATTCCAGTTCCTGCACTCATACGCTGAATGCTACCATATTGAAGATTACCACTGTTCTTTAAACTATCTTCATGCTTAAGTGTACCCTTTAATACAATTGAGACAATTTCCATTTCTCGATGAGGATGAAGTCCAAACCCTTTTCCTGGTTGAATTGTGTCATCATTTAAGACGCGCAGAGCTCCAAAACGAATATTTGATTCATCATAGTACTCTCCGAAGGAAAAACTAAAATTGCTTTCTAGCCAATCATTTTTTGCTGAATAACGTGATGCTGCTCGATTAATTTGAATCATTTCTTTCACCTCGTACTTCCTAAATGTCAGGGAATTTTATTAAAATCCGGATTATATATTGACACAAAATATCTTTAGATTGAGATATTTGTATACAAAAACAAGTATAGATGGAGATAAATACTTTTTTCTCGAATGCAAATATCTTGTATTCAAAGTAATTTTAAACCTACTAAAAGTAACTGTCAATTTTTTTATGCAAATTTAATTCTACTATTTTAATAGCGGACATAGCCAAATTTAGTATGGTAAAATATTGACTTTTAACGAAAAAATGGTGCTACTACGATCATTACGATTGAAAAACAAATCAAGGAAACACTAATTTTCTTTGATAGTTTCTCCTTTCCTTTTCCCTTATAAAACCCTGAAAATTGAAGACGATTTCTATACAATACAAAAAGTAAAAGTAAAATTGCTACTCCAACAAACCAACCACCTGTAGTATTATCTAAATTGATTTCTATACTAGCATAGAACACATTAACTAATGCTCCTAGCAAACTGCCAAGAATAAAGATAATAGCAATGATGCGAAATAATTCTAAGATAAGCCTAAGCATGATTCATTCCTCCTCTTTTAATTCCTTGCAACGTAACCACTATTAGTAATTTAATATAGAAGATACAAATCATCTACATAAAGAATTGGGTATAAATTAACCTATTTGATTTTTGAACATTTCAGAGATCTCGATACAAACTTAATTGAAATTTACTTAGCTTTTGATTGACATAGTAACCAGCTCCTTCAAAACCATAACATGTTATATAAAACCATAACAAATCGTAGGTTTTATGAAGTAGGGAACAAAACAAGGTTTTGCCCGACCCTTCGCTGGTGAGGGTCTAGTTGCTAAAGCCACCCAAGTCTTTCGGTCTCCGAAGAGCACACCAAGGGGCTGGAGTTACCAGAACTGCCTGAACCCCCACACAGCAATCCTTCTATCGGAATTTTCACACCGAAGTGTCTGTGCAGAAAAACAAGCTTAAAGGTTTTGATTCCATAGAGTTAAAATGGAAACTTTATTTCGCTATTAAACGAGATATCGGAAACAATAAAATCTTGTAAAAAGCAATGTTTTCCATTCATTTTTATTTTTTTCATCTTTTTTAGTAGGTCATCATGCCATTTCTTTACTACTTTCCAGTGTTTGAATAAGTCCGAAAGAGGTTGTCCCTTTTTTGCTTCCTTTGCAAAAAGGACTGACAACAATTCTTTCGGTATTTTTTCTTCAAAACCCAACCCT
>NZ_JAIQUM010000132.1 GCF_020075705.1 Metabacillus rhizolycopersici
AATTATTACGGCTTTCTTTGAAAATACGCACGATTTCTCTAGAAAGCTCTTTATCTTCAGCTTTCTTCTCGCGTTTGTCACTTTCATCGGCATGATAATAATAAGTGCTTTTCGGAAGATTGAGGACTTTGCATCTATTTTGAGCGTTATTTTGCACTATAAGGAAAAATAAAAAAGCCCCATTTCTCAGCATTGAAATTAAGAAATTGGGCTTTTTTCGTTACTCCGGAAAAGCGTCCGATTGTTGAAGATTATTGCCTAAATCTTATTCAAGATAAGCCCCCTTTAGTTCAAGTAGAATATTTCACAATTATAAAAACTCTCAACATTAACCCCATCCTAAATAGAATAATTTTTCTATCTCTAAGAATAGTAATCAAATGCAAAAAACCTTCATCTACTTAATGAAGGTTCGGTTCTACACATACTGCTTATTCTATTTTTAGATGGTACCACATTCAAAATAGATTGAAGTAATCCGGGAAAATTGAAACGATCATATATTTTAGTTGCAATATATTTCGTAAGATCGAATAAAAAAGTAATCACCATTTTGGTTTAGCTTCTAACCAATCCATATAGCAACAGGTTACGAAAAGAAGTAACTGCACTCAAATCCCCTTAAATACTAGCTCGCCTGTAGGTTATTGTTTTCTGTACGTTTCTTTTTTCCATGAAGTACATAGTACAAAAAGATACTGGCAAATACGACCACTGCCAAAGTTAGATACAATCCACGAAAACCAACTATAGGGATGATAAATCCTAATAGCAAAGGACCAATCCCTACTCCTGAATCCATGAATGTGAAAAAAGTTGAGGTCGCAAGTCCAACTCGGTGCCGTGGTGATTCCTTTATGGCAATTGCTTGACAACAAGAATTCATCGTTCCAAATCCAAGGCCAATTAGCGCTCCTGCTAAAAGGAGAGTGAACCCTTGGTTGACTTGACTAAGAGTAACTAATCCTATCACAAATAATATCAATGCTGGATACATAACAATGTTATCTCCTTTTTTATCTAATAACCGTCCAGTAAATGGTCTTGAAATCAAGATGAAGACAGCATATACAATAAAGAAGAAACTTGCAGTATCTATTAAATCAATTTCTTTTGCATAAGAATTAATAAATGACAGGATACCTGAGTAAGCAAAACCCATAATGGCAATAATGATGGAGATAGGAATAGCCTTTATTTCGAAAAAGTCTTTCAACTTAAAACCTTTCATCGCATCAAGCTGTTCTTTTGTGATGTCTCCTTCAGGGATATGCACAAATAATAAGATAATAGTACTTATGAGAGAGAAAAGTGTACAGACTACAAATATCACCGTAAAACTTCCTTGTTGGCTGATATAAAGACCTAAGAAAGGTCCAACTGCCATTGCAAGGGCTATACTTAATGAAAAATAGCTTATTCCTTCTCCTCGACGTGCATTCGGAATAATATCCATGACAACTGTTGCTATAGCTGTGGTAAACACCCCAAACGCTGCTCCATGAACAAAACGAATAAACAATAATACGTTCATGTTTTCTACTATAAAATATAACAACATCACAATTAAAAATAAAAATAATCCGCCATAAAGCATCTTTTTACGTCCAATGATCTCAATATATTTTCCAACAAAAAGACGTGAAACTAGTGCACCCACTACAAATATACTAGACGCAAGACCCGCCATGCTTTGTGAAGCGTTAAATTCTTCAACCGCATACACGGTTAAAGTCGTTATTAATAAATAAAAGGTTAAACCCCCAAAAAAAGTTGATGCGGACATGATGATAAAATCTTTTGTCCATAATTTTGATTTATTCATCTTTTTGCTCCTATTTTGTTATTTTTGTGTTTAGTAGTATTTTTGGTTCTGATGCAAAAAGATTAAATTGATTGCAAGTAATCTCTAAATCCTGAACATACTGATACTATTACTCTAAAAGAGGGGTGTGATCAGTATGGAAAACCACAATTTGTTCAAATGGAAACATTATCAACCTGATATTATTTTATTAACGGTGAGGTGGTATCTGCCGTACAACCTCAGTTTTCGTGATTTGGTGGAAATGATGGAGGAGCGAGGCCTTCCGATAGCTCATACAACCATTATGCGTTGAGTTCATCAATATGGACCTGAATTAGATGAAAGAGTACGGCGTCATCTCAAGCAAACAAACGACTCGTGGAGAGTCGATGAAACCTATATAAAAGTAAAAGGACAATGGATGTACTTATATCGTGCAGTCGATTCGGAAGGAAATACGATTGACTTTTATTTAAGTGAATCGAGAGATACCAAAGCAGCTAAGTGCTTTTTTAAGAAAGCCTTGGCTGCTTTTCATGTTTCAAAACCTCGGGTGATAACAGTTGATAAAAATCCAGCATATCCAGTAGCCATTCAACAACTAAAAGACGAGAAAAAGATGCCTTAAGGCATCCAAAGAAACCTAGAACTGTTAAAAATAAACAGCTCCATATACTATATCACTAAAGATTGCTCCGGCTTAAAACCAGTCGCTGTAACCCATTTTTCTTAAGTTTTCAGCTGATGTTTGCAGGCAGTCGAACGGATTACGGCCGTACTGTTCATCCTGCTCAACCAAGAAATACTGTGCACCGCTTTCAAGACCTGCGTCGATGATGGCAGGGATATTCAGATTGCCTTCTCCAACCTCGGCGAATTGAATCGTATTGACGAATCTGTCCATGAATTTAGCTAGATCTTTGTTAAAATCAATATCGCTTAAATCCAGCGGCCCTACGCGGTAGTCTTTTAAATGTAATAAAGAAATACGGCCTTTGTATTGCTTCACAAATTCTACCGGATTTTCCCCTGCTCTTTGAATCCAGTGGACATCCAGCTCAAAGCCAAGCTTTGTTGTATTATTTTTAATGATATCCAACAGATAAACCCCATCAAATTTTTGAAATTCTAGATGATGTGTATGGTAGTATAACTCAATTCCATGCTCTGCTAAGCGGTGTGCCATTGTTTCTGCTCTTTCTACAAAGCCCATAATATCGTCTTTATTGCCAATTAGGTGCAGCGGCATCATTCCAATGTGTAAAAAGTTACAATTTAATGTTTTGCAATCGTTTATAATTTTGTCAAAATCACTTTGCAACGTTTCTCCTGGTGCCCCTAGAAGCATTGGTTCAAGACCTGCAGACATAGCCACAATCTTAATATCGAAATCCTCACTCGCTCTTTTTAATTCGGTAACATTCTCCGGTGTCATCGGAATTTGTGACACTTCCACTGCATGATAGCCAAGTTCACTAATTTTTCTCATTATTTCATAAGCACCAAGTTATTGTATTTTGTCTTTTACCGTATACATTTGAACGCCGATTTTCCCTTTAGCCATTATGTCATACCTCCAATTTGATTTCTTTGTTTAACTCTGAAGATTTGCGGATCGCATCAATGATTTGAATGGATGGCAGCGCATCCTTTACATGAACATAATCACAAGTGTTATTTGAGATACAGGAATAGAATTTATTGATTAATTTCATGTGACTGGCACCATAATAAAACTTGGAGCCAGGCATTTTTTCATCCTCAACGATTCTTTCCTTTATGCCCTCTTCACTCAATCGTGTTAAAATACTATCCTTAGTCGTAAATTTCGCATTTTCTAATACAACCTGAAGTTCGACACTGGAATTCCCGAAATTGGAATTCGTTGCAAAAAACAAACCTGTGGCACCATTTTTAAATGAAGACTATACCTCCTTGTATACTGGAATAATCCACTATTGAAGCATACTTTGTGAAAAGAAACAAAACTATACGGGCTATTGCAGAACGTCTATAGTTTGTTTTCATGCTTTTTTATTTCGTCTTACAAAAGAGGGCGATTTTTTTATTGAAACCAGTGGTCTCGAACGTTCATATGTTTCACTCTATTCCATTCATTTTAATATAATCGTAGCTTTCTTTTAAACATTGGAATGGATCTTTCTGCCATTTCTCCTGTTCGGCGAAAGCATATTTTACGCCAGTTTCGATCGTGGCATCGAAGATTTTCTTCCATTGGATAGGGCCTTGCCCAACAGGCATGAGCACTACATTTCCATCCGAATCGATCATCCCATCCTTGAAGTGGATTAAATCATTTCGTCCTTTCACCTTATAAATCCATTCAATCGGATCTAGACCTGCATGGTAGATATGATAGATGTCTAATAAAAATTGAAATTCACTTCTGGTATTTTCGAAGATGATGTCAAGTGAATTTTGCCCATCATATTGAAACACATCCATAAATCTTGGATGGAAGTTTAGGATTTTTCCTTTTGTTTCAAGGAATTCTGAAAGTTTATTCAACTCCTTTGCAAACTCCAGACAGCCCTCATAAGAATGGTAGCGCTCTGGAATCCCGCTGACGGTAATGTAAGAACCTCCCCAAAGGTCGTTGATTTCTATGACTTCATCCAAATGAGAAATGACCACATCATAATAGTCCTGTGTCCCTATGCATTCCAACCTCGTTTCCTTTAAGGCATCGTGAATGAAGTCCATTGGGATTTCAGGGTTGATCCATTGAATCTGAACCGTTTTATAACCGATCTCACTTAATTTGCTGAACGATGCCAAGACATCCTCAGGGGTTTGAAGATATTCCCGAACGCTTGAAATCTGTATGCCTAGTCTTGTCATAGTTGTCCTCCTTATTTCCTTATGTATTCGTTTTCAATTCCGTACCTTTGATTTATACCACGACTCTATGTCATCCTGCATTATTCCGTACCTGAAACCAATAATTTAAAGTATAAAGATAGCAAAAACATATAATAGGACAATACTAATCAAAATTGTAATATTTGCGATTGTGGCAATTAAATTAGTGGTGCTATATTTTAATTCAATTCCAAATACTAAAGCTGACATTCCAACTGGTAGTAATAGTCCGATTAAGAGTGTATATCGAAACATTTGATCGAAAGGAAGGAAGAAGTATAATGCTAAACCAAAAAGTAGTCCTAAACCGTATCGGAAAGTTAAAAATTTCATAATAGGCTTAAAATATTTTTTGTCAAATGTAAAATTCAAATATAGTCCTAATAATAATAATGACAACGGCATATTTGCTTGAGATATAGTAGCAGCAACATCAATTATCGTAGAAGGCAATTGGATATGGCTATAATTTAGAATACTAGCAAGGATATAAGTCATTAAGGGAATGGAATTTCCGAGTTTTTTTAGAATTGCAACAGGCTTAAGGGTCAGCCCCTCTTCTGAAAAATAGCTACCTAATATATAGCCAATTCCCCAAATAACAATTGTAGTTCCTACATCAAACATTCCAAAATACGTTAAACCTTCTGTTCCCCACATAGCATGAACAATAGGATATGCAAATAATCCAACGTTAGCTCCAGGAGCAAGCATTATTAAAGTGCCTTTAAGTTCTTTTTCCTCTTTTTTAAATACAAAAAAAGTAAGAAACGCAGAAATTAGTCCAAAAATAATGACGATGACCGGTAACAAAATTAAAGAAGGTTCAATTTTAACAGAATTAAATGTCACAATGACCAAAGCCGGTAGGGTAATATTAAAAATAATTTTTGAAATTACTGCTCCATCTTTTTCCTTTAAAATGTTTATACGTTTTAATAGATAACCTAAAACAATTATAAGTAATATATTTATAAATGCTTGATTCATTTCTAAGTTGCTCCTCTGAAAAATTGTAGTTTTTAAAGAGCAAATGATAAAATTTTGTCTCTTTGATGATATCAAGAAGAATGGTAGCAACACCATTTACTATTGTAATGTAAACACTCCTCGCTTATATTATTTTTGGGTAACGCAAGAATCACGAACGCCTCTGGTTGGATGCAATTCAATTTTATTGCGTGTTGACGCAAAAGGCATTCGCTAGAACGGTTTTAATCAACAGAAGAAATAAATCTCAAATTCGTGATGTGAGTGAAATTGAAAAGGATAGAAATCCACTCTCTGCATACGATAAGATTCAATAATCCATTCAGCAAAAGACAAATTATTTCGATCTTCCACAGCCCTCACGCCTTTCTTAAGCGTTGTAAAGCTTACATATATTTTACCCCTGCAGCATAAAAAAAACATTCTCTGGAACTGCCTTCATTTTTAATGTTTTTGACTGATAGTGCTTTCCGATTAATAATTCCAGCAAAAAAAGAGAAAAAACCAACCATTTTACTGGCAGTTTTTTCTCATATTAAGAAAACAAGGAATCTTACTCCATCCAGTTTGTATGGAAAATACCTTCTTTATCAATACGTTGGTACGTATGTGCACCAAAATAGTCACGTTGTGCTTGTAATAGATTCGCTGGAAGCGTTTCTGTACGGTAGCTGTCATAATAAGCAATTGCGCTTGCAGAGGTAATTAATGAGGAAACCATTAAGGCTATTTTTTTATCAATCATCAAGTTTCAAACATCTATCAGTAACCAATGTAGACGAAGTTACGAGGCGTTTACACCCCAAATCGAAACGATTTTTAAACAGGAACTCCAAGCCTTTTTTTCAGAGTGGGCACAAAAGCAATGGTCTAATCAAAGCAAAACTGAGGTAGAGGTCTATGCGGTGATGTTAAGCTGGGCACTTTATGGAGCTGCGATGCATTGGATGCAAAATCAAACCTCACAACCAGAAGATTATGTAGAGCAAATACTGAATATCATAAAAATGGAAAATAATGGATAAAGAAATGTTAATTTAATTTAAATTTATTTAAAGCTGACCTCATCAATTATATTTTCATTCTACAAATATTATAGAGCCTGTTTTTTATATAAAAAACAGGCTCTTAAGAGTGCCTTGGTATACTACATATAACTGCTCTTTACTTTTTTACTGATAGAATAACGTTTTTTTCATTTTGGGGGAAGTTTGTTTGGTTAACTTGATGGGCATGTGACGGGACCCCTTTATGGGGGTATTTCAGACGAATAATCAAGCAAGAAAAAATGCTGTTGAACAAAACATTATGAATCGGAGTAAAAGAAATTGTAGAGATGATTGGAAATGCTTAAACTTTCAGTTATCGTTTCACCGATGTTTTTATTATCCACTGTAATACTACATTACATCTTCTTGTACTAGTTCTTCAGCACTCGCATTTGTTACTGTAAATCCACTAAGTACTAAGAATGATACAAGAGCTATTAATAATTTTTTCTTTATAATTTCCTCTCTTTTTTTATTAGATGTTATAATTTTACATTAAAATCACAAATTCCTTCTACTTCATAAAGAGTTTTACAAAAATTAGAATTTTTCAACCCTAAAGATGCTAATGTAAGTATATTAATAGAACTACAAAATTTATAAAAATAGGAACTCTATTAATATTCATTCGCATAAACCCCCTCTTTTTTATGCAGTTGCAAAGCTTCTTCAGAGGCCAAAAACGTTGATCCATCAACAATCAAGAAAATAGTGCTCTCTCTCATTTTCACCCCATCCTCTCAAAATACCCCGCTATAGCTGGAAAGCTCATAAACTCCTTCCTCATCTCCCGAAACATAATCACCCTATTCCCTCTTACAACTCGAAATCCAGCGAATACTCGTGACAGTTCAATGGAGCTTGATGAAATGTTTCGAGATAAAATTGGATTGCCTTTTGCCCGCTCTCAGCAAAAATAAACACAAAATTACTCTGGTTCATCTTCAGTGAGTAGATACCAACCTTATGAAAACCTAATACATTGTTTTCAATCAATTCCTCTACTTTCTGATGATCCGCTTGGTCAAAATCTATTTTAGATATATTGTCATCCAATGAATTTTTCCCCTCTTCTAGTAAATGATGGATGTAATGGGCCAATGATGATTCTTCAAAACGTATAGAATCCAGGTAAAGATCTTTCACAATCACGTGATAACACCTCAATATGAGAATTTTTATCGCCTTTGGTCTTCGTTCTTTAGGTCATTCAAGGGTTAGACGCTGTTCCTTTTGCTCCTCAATCTTTCCTGTATACTCGTTGTAATTCACTGCGATGGTTCCAACTGGACCATTTCGGTTTTTTGAAACGATGATTTCTAGCGTTTGATCCTGGGAGTCCTTGTCATAATATGCTTCACGATACAAGAACAAAATGACATCGGCGTCCTGTTCAACACTGCCCGATTCTCGAATATCTGACATCATCGGCCGTTTATTGGCTCTTGATTCCACTGATCGAT
>NZ_JAIQUM010000133.1 GCF_020075705.1 Metabacillus rhizolycopersici
AATAAGTTGGAAAATGCTCTTTCTCAACTCGGAATTTTCAAATGGTTTCACATTTTTGCGTAATTCAAGCGTCTTTTCTCTGCTCATCTTATCCTCCTAAAACGAATTATTACCCTAATTATAAAGGTATATTGCTATTAGGAGTAGGCATAAACGTCAAGTCATAAGTATGACAAGTGTCATATAGGTAGAAATGTGGAAGTGCTTGTCTCTGCTCCCATTGCCGATAAGCAACTTTATGTTAACTAGAAATGAATACGATATACATCATTTAAACTGAATACTTATCTCAACTTAAATGTGCAAAATGGTTATGTTCAATCAAGATAATAAACCCTTGACTTTACAGGTGTTTATCCTAACCAATAAACAGAATGGGGCATAGAAATATAAGAAGGTAAAAGTTGAAAGGATGAATACAGCACATGGAGTTCAAACATATTAATGGGAAACAGGAAACACTTTGTATCAAAGTTCCAAAAGTCTATGACTGGGTTGTTGGACAAATTCAAGTTCCTGTTCAAAGCTTTAGAGGAACTTCTGGACTAGAAAGACTCAATTTTACTTGTGATGAAATAAATGAGCAAGTTCAAGGTGGCCAACTAACTGCAGAATGTATCTTAACAGATGAAAATGGTCATCCAGTTGATCCATTAGCACCGGGATCGATCTCATGTACAGAAATAGATGGACGTAATGATGTGAATGTTATTCTTCCGACAGGGGAAACAGTCACACTACAAAAAGTAATCGTGTTAAAAAAGGGTTATTTTGTTGTTCAAATTTCAAATGTGAGAGGTGAATCTTGTATATCATCCCCACAACCGTTCTCAGTTTGTGAACAATTTTTGCTTTGTGCTCCAGAAGGCACATTTTTAAAATGTACAATAACGGAATTTGAGTGTAATGCTTGTTTTATGTGTAACCTGGATAACGTAGGAAATCCATCATTCCAACAAATCGATGTTTCGATTAACATGTGTCAAAATGTCCAAATGGAAAGCATCGTCACGTTAGAGATAGATGCAAATATTTGTCAACCACGTTCTGAAATAGTCGTAAATTGTCCACCAAAAAACTTACCTCCTCAATGCCCAGCCGTATTTTCAGGAACAGAATAAGAACGATAAGAACATTGTGTTAAATGAAAAGTACTTTATGATAGGATTCTATCCTCCTTGTATAGCAGTTGGAAAAAGATAATCAATAAGGGTACTCATTATGAGTACCCTTATTGATTATGAATATAAATTTTTTGACCTTTAAGACAGGATACTACAAGGATCAGCAATAACCCTTACTCTAAAGGAACATTGAGCAGTATTCCCAGCAGCATCTGTGGCTGTACATGTGACACGTGTTTCCCCTATAGGAAAGAAGGATCCGGAAGCTGGTGTACAAGAGAACGTAACACCTGGACCATTGCCGGTTACCGTAGGATCAGGATAGTTTACAATGGCACCATTTCTTCGGGGATCACTTCGAACAGTTATGTTATTAGAACAAGTAATGGTCAGTGGTTCGCTATCAACTACTGTCACAGTAAACGAGCAATTGCTAGTATTGCCAGCAGCATCGGTCGCGGTACAAGTCACCGTAGTCATTCCTACAGGAAAGAATGTTCCTGAAGCTGGCAAGCACGCTGCTGTCGCTCCCGGACAGTTATCACTTACCATAGGAGCCGGATAGGTGACGATCGCCCCACTTTGCCCAGGATCTTTGGATACCGTGATGTCAGCTGGACAAGTGATTACTGGCGGCTCAGTATCGTTCACTGTTACGGTAAACGAACAAGGAGCGCTTGTATTGCCAGCAGCATCCGTAGCTGTACATGTCACCATAGTCGTTCCAACGGGAAAGAGCGATCCAGAAGGTGGGGAACAAACAGATGTTGCTCCCGGACAGTTATCATTTACAGTTGGAGGTGGATAGTTCACTATCGCCCCACAAACACCAGGGTCATTATCCTGAGTGATGTTACCTGAACAGATAATGGTCGGTGGTTCCACATCGTTTACTGTGACCATAAAGGAGCATTCCGCCGATCCTCCACAAATGTCGGTAGCCGTACAAGTGACGATGGTTTCACCCACTGGAAATAGGGATCCAGAAGCAGGGCTGCAGCTAAAAGTCACTCCAGGACAGCTGGTGCTTACAGTTGGAGGTGGATAGTTGACAATGGCTCCACATACCCCCGGGTCATTATCCTGTGTAATGTTACCAGGACAGCTGATAGTTGGGATCCGTTCTAGATCACTGATGTTGCCAAAGATATCTTGACTGTTGTTGCTCCGAGTGTCAGTCCATACGGAGATTAACTTTTCCGGTTCCGGCAAAGCTGGAGGAATAAAGGCCGAGTAGATATAATCACCAATAAATGTGCTCGGATTACCAAAGCTAGTATCAGAATTAGGGTTGAAAGAAACGTCTGTTATCCGTGAATTTGTAAATGTGGCTCCACCATTAGTCGAAACTGCTAAATAAACATCTAGAAGAGTAGAAGATTCCCGGTTTGTGTAGTAAATCACAGTTACGGTGCCACTGCATGGGGAAACTGCTACAAACGGGAAAAAATTTTGGGTATCCTCAGGACTATTATCAACACGTATTGGGGCTGACCATGTGGCTCCGCCATCATCGGAGAAAGACAAAAGGATATGAGCATTTGTTGTGCCGTAAGCCTGCCATACGGCATACACTCTTGCGAAGTTTGCAGAACCAAAACATTCTGATGTATCTACCGCAAGAAAAGCAAAGGTAGGGACACGGAATGCCCATGAAGGGACCTCTGCAGCTAGAGTCAATGGAACTCGAACAATAGCACTGACATTAACAGTTGGACCGAATGTTACCCCACCATCATCTGACCTACGAATTCGAAACGTGGCGTTAGTGAAATCTCCCTCAATCCAAGCAACATATACTTCTCCATTCGGACCTACTTGAACATTTGATCCTTGTACAAAGGGAGCTCCTCCAATTGCAGGTGTGATGGCAATTGGCGCCATCCATGTTAATCCACCATCTACAGACCTTTGAAGTAAAATTTGAGAGGTGGCTGCAGCATCATTAGTAAACCTTGTATAGCTAATATAGGCATTCCCCTCAAATGTGCTGGCCGGAGACTTATCAAAGGCAAGATATTCTTTATCATCAAAGAAATTGTTGTTTATACCAGAAACATTAATCGCAGCAGAAAAGGTTTGCCCATCATCAACGGATCGATAAACAATGATGGATGCCCTATCTACTGTTGCTGAAACAGGTTGAACAGCGATACCAGCTAATAACCACCTATTGTTTAGATCGGCGTCTATGATTGGGTCGCCAGTATTTCTAAATCCTGCTGGAACTGGGAGAAACGAAGTCGTGAATGTGGCACCTCCATTAATAGATCTATATACCCCAAATTGAGGAAACCCACTTGCAAGCGTATAAGCGTGAGAAGCAGCAATAATTGATGATGGATTATTCCGATTGACCGCCACAGTAGGCTCATTTTCAGGCCGTCCATTTAATGTTGAGATTCGAAAATCTGTTGAATCTACTTGCAGTATTGATATGGATGTATTATCTTCATTTTCCTCATGTTCTTCATTTAGTTCTATAATTTGTTGCATTGGTGGTGCACTCGTTATCTTTTTTATACTTTCTTCTGACATGGTGTATTACCGCCCTTCTGATTATTCATAAACCAAAGTAGTTCAGGATTTTGCCTTAGTTTGATATATATACCATATGGACTCTTGTCCTTTTTCTAAAGGCTACTTTAGTATATGAACTTCCCTTGACGCGGTTCGGGCAGCTTCCTATTGCCTTTCCCATGAGAACTAAGGATCTTCGTTTGAAGATCCTTTTTATTACCGATAACGCCTCATTATGTTAACTAGGTTTGTATAGAGTATTCATTTGATACTGTTTGTTGAAAAATAAAAAATAAAACCACCGTTTTGGTGGTTTGAAATTGGGTTACATTTTTTCAATTTTATTTTATTCTTTTGGTTTTAGGTAAGTGCATATAAAAAGGATTTTTACCTATAATTACCAAAAACCAGATTAGAGGTATTAGCATAGAATACTATTACCTCCAAATTATTAAGATCTTCCGGTCGAAGATCTTTTTTTATTACCTATAATTGACCTTATGTTAACTAGATTTGTATAGAATATGCATTACATCCCCCTTACAAGTATTCAAAATTGGAAAGTAGGGGAAAATGAATAACTAGATAAGATGTACAAGCTTGCGGATTAAATCACTGGGAAAAGGGGGGATTTCAGACAATGGAGAGAGCCAAAATTAGTGTCATTCAACTATTTGCCATGATGTTTTTATTTGAACTTGGGAGCGCGATAGTTGTAAGTTATGGAATAGGTGCCAAAAAAGATGCTTGGCTTGCCATTCTTTTAGCAATGTGCGGGGGAATCATCTTATTTTTTATTTATTATTTTTTATTTCGCCAATATCCAAACCTGCCATTGACCGGATATGCTAGGAAAATATTCGGTAAATACGTTGGGTGGATAATAGGTCTATTATACGTCATATTTTTTTTGTACGAGGCTGCCCGGGGTTTACGTGACTTTGGGGATTTGCTGCTTGCGTCGACTATGCCTAATACGCCGTTATTCGTACTCAATATCTTATTCGTTCTTGCGATGTGTTATGTACTTTATCTAGGGATTGAAGTATTGGGGAGAACGACAGAAGTATTTATTGTTACCTTGCTTTTTTTTGGAGTCACAGGAAATCTTTTCGTCTATTTTTCAGGTAATGTTGAACTCCATAATTTGCAACCCTTTTTGGAAAATGGATGGAAACCCATCTTAACGACAGCCTTTCCGTTGCTTACTTTTTTCCCTTTCGGAGAAATGATCGTTTTTACCATGTTGCTTCCATATCTAAATCGACCAGATTTAGCTAAAAAGGTTTGGCTGTCTGCCGTCATTTCAAGTGGGCTTATCTTAAGTTATACAACAAGTTTAGATATCGCTGTTCTTGGCATCGAAGCAGTGGAGAGATCTACGTTTCCTTTGTTTTCAACGATTGGAAAAGTTAACCTTTTCGATTTTATACAAAGGCTTGATGCTGTAGTTGTCTATACCTTTCTGATTACGATGCTTTTCAAGATATCCATTTGGTTTTATTGTGCCGTAATCGGAATAGTCGATTTGTTTAAGTTGAAAAATCATCAACAAATTGTGTTGCCAATGGGGGTTATTCTCCTTTTTTTATCTATGGAGATTGCCTCAAACTTTACGGAACATATTGAAGAAGGTTTAGACATTATAATGTATCCCCTTCACCTGCCTTTCATGGTAATCATTCCGTTGTTAATGTTGCTTATTGCTCTGATTCGTAATGGTTTCAAGAAGAATGGTAGATCGAAATCAAATGAAACATAATAATAATTATTCTATATTCCAAAGCCAACGGGTTTAAATAAATCCGTTGGCTTTTTTGAAGTATAAAATTTTTGGTCTATCACAGTTACTTTAATAATTTTATCTCTTTATTAGTCTCCTTATCCCTTGCTCTATGTATTGCACCTAATACAATTATAAATATGAGTAAATTAAGCGTATTTATCGTATATCCGTTTAGCTGTATATATATTTCTTTTGTGTAGATAAAGCGAATAGCAAAAAATATTCCACATAATACTGATATATTGTTGTTCAAGTCTAAGATTTTTTTTAACATGTACATACCCCTTAATTACTAATTAAAAATTATCCTTTGATTTATTTGGGGAATATATACACTTGAATTATTCTTCATCTAAGGAATTAAAGAAATAGTATAGTATAAAAAAGATCTTCAAATTGAAGAACCTTTTTCAATGCCTATAAGCGTGATTATGTTAACCAAAAATGAATAACAACCTATACATTATTTTTTAATTCATCCATCAATTGTCGAGAACGTTTAGCATTACCCTCAGCAAAATTTCGCAATCTGTTTTGTAGTTCTTCATTGTCATGTATGCGTTCAGCCGTGATTAAGTATGTTTTCATCATTTCATTTTCTCTTTCTAACGACATTTGTAAGATTTGTTTTAGTGAATTCTTAAATAATTCATCTTCGCTGTCATAGTCACGATCATAATCTAGTTCATGATTCATTCTAATCCTCCCATGATTTTATTCTTTTATGTTTTGTACATAAAAATCATCATTTATACTAAAAGACTGTTTTCGATTCTTATATCAATTTTCAGTACCGAGAATAAATGATTATGTTAAGTAAGGATGTATATAAAATCTTGATAAAAACAAGGCTTTCATGCAGAAGCTAGCATATGTAAAAGCAAAATGAAAATAAGTTGCTTTTACGCATACTAGTACGCCTAATACCAGCGAAGCTGCTATGAACCGCAATAAGAAATCGGAATCATATTAAACCCTTGATTTTATTATAGTTACGACTATACCCCTGTATAAAATTGGCTACCAAATCCCTAAAAGACTGTGTAACAAAATACTGTCACATAAATCCCTTGTAACAATATTCACTTCAAACGTTTTTGAGACAAATCATCTTAGGGAATATCTTCTTATTGCGGGTGGTGACATCTTGGCAGGTACTACCCCAACACAAAAAAAGCAAGGTGTATTCACCCTACTTTGAAAATGGAAACCAAAAATTTATG
Source organism: Metabacillus rhizolycopersici (assembly GCF_020075705.1). Next base: position 6,654 of record NZ_JAIQUM010000133.1, read on the forward strand.
AACATAAAAGAGGATAAAGACTGTTGCTGTTCTTTTTCTAAATAGTCAATGGCTTCTGAAATGGTCATATTGCCCTCATAAATTTCACAACAGAAATTCCAAATAGTGTCATGATAAGCTTCACTGAGTCTTGTTATTTTCAGAATGATTTCTACTGCATCAGGTTCAACTTTGTTAAGTATATCCCTTTCAAATACATCTTCTTCATGTATAAATTTCATGATTGATACACGCTGTTTGAATAAATCCTCTACAACCGATCTAGTTAAAGCGTCCACAGCCATCACCTCACCGTATAACTTCGACAAAGTAATCAAGTTCCCTGCATCCCCTCAGAACGCACAGAAAGCCCATACAACGTTTTTAGTCTATTACCCTTAAAGTTTATAACAATCCTTAGAGACGAATCTGAGGAGGTCTTATTTGATTACCTATAAGCGTGATTATGTGAACTAGTTTTTTATAGAGTATACACGCAAAGTTTGTTTGGATTTGTAAAAAAATGTCGTAAGTTTGAATTTTCAAAAAGGGAAGTTCAAAACGATTTACATGTTACACTTTTTTTAAGAGTTCATACACGTTTTGAAAAACACAAATGAAATGAGTGGATTACTATGTTAGTAGAAGACTTAATACATCGTTTTGTACTAGTAAAAAAGCGAAACCCATTACATGCCAATGAATTACTAGATTATATTCAAAAAAGTTATATTTATGGGGAATTGTCTATTGTTGAATACAAAAAACTTTTTTTTGAACTGGACAAACAGGAAGCGAAAAAACCAAGCTCATTTTTTGTGAAAATAGGATCTTTTGATTTTGAAAAGTATAAATTAAGTTCTACAATCTAACAAATCACACTTTTAATTAACTCTATATATATTCATGTTTAGTTAACAATTATCGGCAAAAAAGAGTTGTTTACTTTTTAGATACCTAATCCTTTTTTGCTAATAATATCTGATTATGTAAACTAAGAATGAAGATTATATACATTATTTGAACTGAATGACTTATATCAACTAACATTTATCGTTCATATTATATAATGTTGAACCTCCTTTCCAATTTTCTTGCTCATAAAAAACACACCGGAATTTATGAGGTCACTGAAAAAGTCCATTATTAAATTAGGCAATTGAAAGTTCGATTATATCGAACTTTCAATTGCCTTTTTACTCTATAATGGTTTTATTAACTGTATGTAGGTGATATCCAAATGATTTCAAATCAAGAGTCTCTTAATCTTAGCCTATATGCAGCGATATACAATATCGTTGTGCCCAAAAATAATATGCTTCGTCAAATTAACGAATTGGTCGACTTTTCCTTCATTCTCGAAGAATTAAAAACAAAATATTGTCTGGATAATGGTTGTAATGCTATACCACCAATTCGAATGTTCAAATATTTATTGCTTAAATCTATCTATGATTTATCAGATGTAGATATAGTTGAACGTTCTCAATATGATATGTCATTTAAATATTTTCTCGATATGGC
>NZ_JAIQUM010000134.1 GCF_020075705.1 Metabacillus rhizolycopersici
TTTGGCATTAGAAAGGATCAGTTTGTTTTTTGATTGATCCTTTCTAATGCCCTAGCAAACGCAGTGCGGTAGTTGTACTACGAAAAAAATATCAAATTTTAATGTCCACTTTCTTGACAGAAGTCCACTTTTGGTTTGAAAATGCTATTTTCTACTATTTTTATTTCCTTTACCGTAATAGGAAGTCAACTTCCGATATAAAAAAGGTGCTATATGGGCATGTGATTCTACCCCAATAAGATCCCAAAGTATTAGATGAATACTATATACAAAACTAGTTAACATAATCACGCTTATCGGCAATGAAAAAGGATCTTCGACTGGAAGATCCTCTTAGTTTTTTCTAAAATTACCCCACCTGTTTATTAATTATCTTTGGACTCTCTCCTGAAATTTGAAACGTTGCTCTGCATTCTCTTTAATAATGATATCGATTCCACTATCGATATTCCTTGAAATATTCTCACCATTTAATACTTTCATAGCAGCTTCGACACTTAAATATCCCATATCATAAGAATTTTGTGCAACTGTTCCAGGCAGCTTTCCCTCTTCTATCAATTTAATCATTTCATTACTACCATCCGCTCCAATGACTGGCATTTTATATCCCAGTTCTTCAATAGTGTGAAAAACAGTTAATGCTAGTTCGTCATTCGTGGCGATTATTCCTTTAAGGTTAGGGTGTTCGTCTAAAATCGTTTTTAAATCTTCTTCCACTTGCAAAGGATCTGAGGAAACATCAATTCCTTCTGCAACAATTTCAATTCCTACAGACTGTAAACTTATTTTAGCACCTTTTATCCGGTTAGAAGATACTGGATTTTTTGTATTTACTCCTAGTATGGCAACTTCATTTCCAGGCTGCAGTTGCGAACTTAGTAACGCTCCAGCTCTTCTTCCTAACTTAACATTATCAGTACCAACATAAGAGGTTTTATCCTCCCAAGCAACATCAGTATCAAGTAAGATAACAGGAATATCCTGTTCGACAAAGTCTTCTAACGCAGAACTAATATAATCCGTATAAATAGGAGCTATAATTAAGCTATCAGGACTTTCCATAAGAACTCGTTCTAAAAAACGATCTTGCTCCTCAACAGATGCTCCATCAGGAGGTGTAATAACTTTACCATTTATACCAAAATCATGAAATCCTTTTTTTACCCCCGCTTCCATAATCATCCAATACTCTACATTTAGATCTTTTAAAACAACAGTTACATTTGGTTTTTCAGCTGATAATGTTTTAGATATATATACTATTAAGAACAAAGACAATATGAATATAATTAGTAGAAAAAAAAATAACTTATTTTTAAACATTAGATACCCCATTATTTCGTAATTCTATACTACTCACTCTATAACATGACAGATCCATTTTCTAATTTCTCTAACAAGCAGATACTCCCCCTTTTAAATCTTCTCTCTTTAAACAATTATAGGAATATCTTTTTTATATGTAAATCTTATTTTTTCAGTGGTTAACAAAATACTTTATTGTGTATCATATACAAATCTAGTTAACATAAAGATTTTTAGAGGAAGCTACACCAAAATAAACCCCTTGGCACCAAAGGGTTTATTGTTTTTATTGTTTATGTATGATTTTATTCAACTAAAAAAGGATATTTTATCTAAGTCCTCTTCCGATATCGGCCCCACCTACGCCAGATACTATGACAGCCACACGTGCCATCCAACCCATTATTATTATAACGGAAAACGCTTACATTTTCAAATATTACTAGAAAACAAGTTTCGACATAAAAAGAGCACTCTTATTATAGGGTGGTCTGTTCATTCTACTGTATATACTATTTTGCCTTGTAGCGTTAAAGTGATAAGTCGTGAGGCGTGCCCTATTTCTTGCTATACCTAACAACCTATTGTTTGTGATCAATGGACTTCCTTATTCTGCTATTTAGTGTTTGCATGGTTATTTCCTATTAGTAGTTTCTTAGCTTCAATTATACGCGAACCCTTATCATATAATTTTTCAAGTGAGATACCTCTTCTTAATACTGTTTGTTCAATCAATCTAATTTCATGATACATAGCATCAGTCAAGATTCCTTTTTGAATGTTCCTATTTATTTCATAATAAAATCTAACCAATAATTCTAACGGTAGTTTATCGTAAATGGAACCTTCTTCTTTCCCCATAAAGGCGCACCTCCTAATTCGACAATGTAAAAAACTAGCATACATTGAAAGAATTTTTTTGGCAATTAAAAACATAATTCGTTTTAGTTAACATAATGCGACTTATAGGCGGTAAAAAAAGGATCTTCAACTTAAGATCCTTTTTTATATGCTTCTTGACTAACGCACCGAATAGAAATTCGTTAAATATAACTACTAAATAGCAACTTTAGGAAGTATTTTTGTTTGTATTGTAGTAACGATTGTAATAGGTGAGCATGGAAACGTATTAACTGGAAGTATTATGGCACCAATAAAGATAGATAGGGTTTGATTAAGACTAATGGGATATCGTTCAAACCTTATATATTAAGGGGTTAAAATCACGTTTTCTAAGGTAATAATACCTAATCTTTAATCTCATTGATCTTAATTGTTGCCTTTAAAAGAAATAAAAAGAACCGATTTTCTTTTCACACTTGAGAATCGGTTACTGGATCACTTTGATTAAATTGACAAGATAAATTCATTATAAACATCCTTATTTTTGTTCTTTTATTTTCTTTATAAAATAAGTGTATTCTGGTTGAGCTTTAGCGTATAATTCTGCTGATTTTGCGTATAATTCTGCTGCTTTAACTAATGAATTTACAATTTTTTTCATTTAAGGTGTCTCCTTCCAATACGTTATACCTTTATTATCGAATATCGGATACTTTTTTTACAAAGCTGATGAAAACGAAAACAACGACAATGTAAGGGAACACTATATATCTTTTTCTCGTGATTTCGTCGTTTTTCTTAATTTATTTATATGTTTTAACTTTCTCTCATTAAGTGCAAATATTTATGAATACTCTATACAAATCTAGTTAACATAATAGCAATTTTAAGAAGTAAACCAAAAAGCCAAACCCAATATTACCAAGGGTTTGGCTCTTAGTCGTTTTTTATTGATTATGCATGATTTTATATATGGTTGAGAAATCAACGTTTTTGGCTTCTGAAGATGCCTGGCAGCTGCATAAAAAAGTGGGGTTTTATACAATCTTTTCTTCCACTAAATCGCCCGATCGTGGAAGAAGGGAGAAACTATAATATAATGCTCAGGATGTTACCAATAACTTAGTCAGTTATTGGTGATAACAAAAAAGTAGTTTAATCTAAAATAAAATGGAAAAGTTAACACTCACCTACTCGAGTAATGAAATTTTGAATAATTTATCATCACCTTCTCGGGGATTTCCTCGCCCATCTCGATTGTTCGTAATCATAAATAATGTATCATTTTCAATCAGCACATCCCGCATTCTCCCCGCATTTTCAAATAAAGTATCCACGGTACGGTCAGTCAGATTAAACACTCGAATGTTTTCACCTCGTAAATTGGCCACATAGATTTTTTTTCTTTTAATTACTATTCCTGATGGAGCCCACGTGTCATCTCCTGTTTGATATAATGGAGAGACCATATTAGGAGCTTGCTGATCACCTTCAATTATCGGCCATCCGTAATTTTTTCCGGGTTCAATTAGATTAATTTCATCATGAGCCGTTTGACCATGTTCAGAGCTATATAGTTTTCCGTCATCATCCCAGTCTAGTCCTTGTGGATTTCGATGCCCATAGGAATAAACATATGAATTTTTAAATGGATTATCTTTCGGAACATTACCATCCAATTCCATACGTAAAATTTTCCCTGCTAAAGCTTCTACATTTTGAGCATTTTCTGAGTTCCCAGCATCACCAGCGGTAGCATACAATTTCCCATCTGGACCAATTTTGATTCGACCACCGTTATGAATTCTTCCACCTGGAATTCCCTCTAGTAAAATGGTTTCTTCCTTCCACGTATTTTGATTAAGCTTAAGGACGATAATTCGGTTATAAACTTCTCCATCTTGTTTATATGTATGGTAGGCAAACGCTTCTTGGGAAATGTCAAAATTGAGTGCAAGAATGAATCCTAAAAATCCTCCTTCACCTTCATGTAGGACTTCCTTTGTAACTTCTACATTTTGAACTGTTTTTGAACCGCTAACACCATCAACTTTAATAATATTACCTGCCCGTTGACTCAAATAAAAGGTATTGTCATGTTTGTTAATATTCCAAGGAATATTTAAATCTGTTGCGATTACCTCAGTTTGTCTTGAAAATACTTCAATTTCCTCCCTTTCATTTTTTTCGGATTGATAATTATCTTCAGATGAACAAGCAGAAATAAAGAGAATAAAGATTAGTATGAAAATGAATTTTTTCAATGCTATCACCTCAATTTTGTTTTTAATAAAATAGTTTAACCATTTTTCATAGAATAAAATAACAAATTTTCTAAATTAACGAACCTTTCTTAGCCTTTAAAGGGTTCTGGTGCAAATACCAAGACAAATTGAAAAAAGTTGTAGGTTCACTTTCAGATAACCCCTTAGGTGGTTATCCTGAATAGTCTATGCATGAATTCCACTTCATCTTGGGCAGACTTTACCCCTTGATGAACCTGCTTCTTTTTTTAATCATATGCATCGCTTCTATACCACTCAGTATGTAAGTAGCTGTCCGAAAAGATTTCAACCCTAACATAGAACGAACACGCTTCTTGATAAAACGATGATCCTGTTCTACGATATTATTTAGATACTTCTTTTGTCTGAGTTGTATGCCTGATGGCATGTTTTTTTCTTTTTTCAATTCTTCAACTGCTATAGGGTAAGCCGGATTTTTATCCACTGTTATGACACGGGGCTTTGAAACATGAAAAGACCGCAAAGCTTTCTTGAAGAAGCACTTTGCAGCCTTTTTGTCTCTTGTTTTACTGAGGTAAAAGTCAATCGTATTTCCTTCGGAATCGACTGCACGATATAGATACATCCATTGACCTTTTACTTTAATATATGTTTCATCGACTCTCCAGGAGTCATTTGTTGCCTTAAGATGACGTCGTACTCTCTCATCTAATTCTGTCCATATTGTTTGCTACGCCATGGTCGTTATAATGTAAAAGACATCTTTGATCTAAACGGTCAATATGGAAAAGTAAATTGGATTGCTTGTATGGCATTTCTTGTATCGATCTTGGCAGAAATTCCTTTTATAAACACATCATTCTACGTAGGACCAATAGCCAATGCGTTTGAAGGAGCAGATATCGCTTGGATTGTTGGGTTAGTTGTCCCTGCTGTTTTATATTACTTCTCAATGAAAAAAAGTTAAATATAGAAAAACAGGTAGAAAAACCTCAAGGAAACACGGAAGAGCTTTCTAGATAATTTAAAGGATAATTATTGTAAAAGATAACTTATTAAAGAGTACTGCAAAAAAACACTATTGTTTCTGCAACACAAAATAATAAGATTAAATAAAAAGGTGAGACACTAATAGTAGCAGTGACTCACCCTTACAGCATTTAATTATAGGGCTTCCGATAAACAAAGGTTCATAACAATAAGCGACCTTGTTCATCCTAATCAGAATAACAAGGTCACTTAAATTATTTCCTTACTCATTAATTTTTTATCCCTTTAGTATAGTTAATCCATTGTTTTACTAGTTTATCTTTCACCGTATCCCTTACATTAGCATAAAACTGATTAAATAAAGGTAGGTAAGAATTTAATTCAAATCGCTCTCTATCAACAAAATCAGCTAAAACAAGTTTTTCTCTCCTACACTTTTCCCCCTTTTAAAAATGGAATTTAGTAAATCTTTCTTTCAATTAATACTCTGGTATATAAAGTAGTAGATTAGTATCATGTACATTTTACAAAGATTCTTTTATATCTGAATGAACAGTAAATAATAGGTTAGCAACAGTTAATCTTCTTCTCACAATAATTCCAATCCAGGAGGCAAGGGTAGCTTTTATTAATCCAACTATGATAAAAGGAGTGAATTCACTAGCAATCGAGTCGCTTGCTTGGCTTTATTAGGGGATACTACCTAGTGAATCGTTTATTACGTCCAAAGCTGAGAAAGGAATATAGTTATAATTAACTTCCAAGTGCTTTTTTCGTTGCGTTACCAACAATACCATCTACGGCTAGACCACGTGCCTTTTGGAATTGACGGACTGCCTGATCCGTGTTTGAACCAAATACTCCGTCAACACCTTTTGTATTATATCCTTTTTCAGTAAGGAGACGTTGAAGCTCTGTTACAGCAGGACCTTTACTTCCTTTTTTAAGGGTACCGCTTTTGTTTAGGGATGACGATGTCGAAGGCGATGTTGGATTAGTTGTTGTCGTTTTTCCAAGTGCATTTCTCGTTTCTGTACCAACGATGCCATCTGCTTTCAGACCTCGAGACTTCTGAAATTGGCGAACTGCATTTTCTGTATTTGAACCAAATACTCCATCAATTCCCTTTGTGCTAAAACCCAAAGAAGTAAGCTTTTGCTGAATCTCCTTAACAGCAGGACCTCTACTTCCTTTTTTAAGAACCGATCCATTTACCGCAGTAGAAACGGGGCTAGCTGTTACTTTATATCCGTTTGAAGCCGCGATTGAATCAAATGATTTCCCTGAAGTAGTGATAATAACAGGTGTATTGACAGGAACTTGATTAAACAGCCATTCTACCTCACTGTCATACATTCGCACACAACCGCTACTAACATAACCGCCTATTGAGTCAGGGTTGTTGTTACCGTGAATCGCATAGGTTGTCCCCCATGTTCCCATAGCATTTATTCCAAGCCATCGGTCACCAAGAGGATTGCGTGGGTCGCCACCTGGAATATTACCTGTATAATAAGGTCGATTCTTGATCTTGTTCACAATTTTAAATGTGCCTTCTGGTGTTAGAGATTGACTTCTCCCTGTCCCTACCAAAAACACTTTTTTCAGTTGATTGTTTTCATAATAAGCAAGCTGATTGTTTGATTTATTAATGATAATAAACTTGCTTCCTGCTGCAGAAACGGAAGATATCTCTACACAAAAAAACATCAGAATTACCATAACAAAAAGAAAAAACCATTTTCTCATCAACTCTCCCCCTTTATTTCATACAATCTATAAGACTCAATATATTTCGAAATATTTTCAAAATATTCCGAAAATTTGTCTATATGATATTTTTCAATACAAAGGAGGTTAAATCCTTCTAAATCTTTCAAAAATGATAAAGTTCTGTGGGATTTCAATGCTTGAAATTACAACTTGAAAGTTATTTCAATTCAAGAGCAGAAGGATTTGTACAAAAAATAGATCCATATTATAAGATCTATTTTTTTGATGAGCTAAATTCTTGCATCATCAATGACTTTTTTAAATTACAAGGATCTCCGCAAAATAATTAACTCAAACGAACTATCCATATGGTTCTGGCTTGGAATGCTAGTAATAACTGTCGTTTTAATCGCAGCGGATATCATTGCAAACAGTTACTTCGTAAAAAAATACGGAGGTTCTAAAACTTCGGAGAGGATCGCTACTATTGCAACGATAATTGGTTCTTTATCATCCCTCCTTTCGGGATAATACTTGTACCTTTTTTAGCGGTACTTGTTACAGAATACATCGTTCAAAAGAATTGGCTAAAAGCAATAAAGGTAGGTTCAGCTACTGTTGTTGGTTTTTTAGGTGGAAGTATAGCGAAAGTATTAATTCAATTACTAATGATTGGTATATTTATTATTTCCGTGATTTT
>NZ_JAIQUM010000135.1 GCF_020075705.1 Metabacillus rhizolycopersici
ACCTATTATATTTACGTTGTTTATCTAAAAGAGCAGAATTATAGGTTTGGCGACAATATTGCAGCCAACGATCCAACATTTCCTTCTGCTTTTCATTTGGATAAATTTCATATTTTTGATTCAACAATATTGTGATCACCACCCCTATATTCTACCTTCATTATAGAACGTTAGTTCCTGTTGAACAACCATTCAGGCTTCCACCTGACCAAAATTCATCCCCTCCCTACCGTTGGGCTACACCCTTCACACACTTGAGGAAGGGGAATTCTTTTGGGATTTCGTTAAACTTCCGTAAAATCTTACCTTAAGATTCAGGTAAGTCTCAGTTTATTATAAAGACCGATACATCATTTCGATCATTTTTCTCGTGTCAATGCTTACTATTCGTTATAATTTGCGATAAAATTGGATGTTGTGGTGAAATTTGGAGGGACAAATATGACAAACATTATTGAAGTGAAGAATTTACGTAAAGAATTTAAGTCGTACTCAAGTCGCCAAGGTCTAAAGGGGGCATTTCGTGATTTATTAAATCGTCAATCCAAAATTTTTCCTGCTGTGGATGATATTTCGTTTACAGTAAAGCAAGGAGAAATGGTTGGATATATCGGAGAAAATGGCGCCGGTAAATCGACATCAATTAAAATGCTAACTGGGATTTTAACCCCCACCTCAGGTCAAGTTCTAGTAAATGGGCTGAATCCCCATAAAGAACGTGAGCGTTTTGTTCGTTCAATTGGCGTTGTCTTTGGTCAACGTTCACAACTATGGTGGGATATCGCGGTACAGGAATCCTTTCGATTATTAAAAAAAGTGTATAAAGTATCCGATACTGATTATAACGAGCATATGGATCATGTGATAAAAACGCTTGATATTGAACCTTTGTTAGATAAGCCAGTTCGAAAGCTTTCTTTAGGACAAAGAATGAGATGTGAGCTAGCTGCGGCCCTGATTCACAATCCACCATTATTGTTCTTGGATGAGCCAACGATCGGACTAGATGTTCTAGTGAAATTGAAAATTCGTCAGTTTTTGAAGGAAATGAATGAAAAGTACAAAACGACAATTTTATTAACTACGCATGATATATCAGACATTGAGGCGCTTTGCGAACGCGTTGTAATGCTTGATAAGGGAAAAGTGATTTATGATGGAGCCTTAGAGAAATTAAGAACACATTGGGGTGAAGGAAAACAGATTCAATTCCAATTTGCAAATGAAGTGATAGGAAATCAGCTCACATTTCTAACTGAAGAAATTGATGTGTTTTGGCAAAAAGGTGATAATGCGAATGTTTGGACAGCGATTGTCAGTGACAAAGAGACGCAGATGTCTGAGCTTATTAGTCGAGTTGTAGGTGCACATCAAATTACTGATTTAAGTGTAGCGGAAATTTCTACAGAAGAGGTTATTCGAAACATTTATGAAAAGGGCGAGGCATTATCAAGCTGAGGTGGAGTATGGGTAAATATATAGAAATGATCAGAATCCGCTTTTTAATGATGCTTGCATATCGAACGAATTATTATAGCGGGATTTTAATTTACAGTATAAATATTGGTGCTTATTATTTTCTCTGGACAGCTATCTATGGTGGCAAGGAATCGATTGAAGGCTTATCAGCCGTTCAGATGACATCATATGTAGCTGTATCGTGGATGGCAAGGGCATTTTATTTTAATAATATTGATCGTGAAATAGCGGTAGAGATTAAAGAAGGAAAAGTCGCGATCGAACTTATTAGACCTTATAATTATTTAGGGATGAAGACGATGCAAGCATTTGGCGAAGGTGTCTTTCGCTTATTATTTTTCTCTGTACCGGGGATGGTCATTGTTGGATTTGTGTTCCCGATGGAATTTTCCACAAATGGGGCAACGTGGTTATTTTTTGCTTGCTCATTGATATTCAGCTTTATTATTAATACTCAAATTAACTTAATGACGGGAATTATGACATTCTTCTTATTTAATAACGATGGTCTAATGAGAGCAAAACGAGTCATTATCGATCTATTTTCGGGGCTGCTTCTACCGATCAGCTTTTACCCGATATGGGCCCAAGATATCATGCAGTATTTTCCGTTCCAAGCAATTAGTTATATTCCAAGTATGATTTTTACAGAAGGCATGAAAGGTAATGAAGTTCTTCAAGCTCTTCTATTGCAAGGTTTTTGGGCAATTCTGTTACTCATTCCAATCCAAGTACTGTGGATCATAGCGAAAAAACGAATGATTATACAGGGAGGATGAGGATATGTTTTATTTGTCAATGTTTACACAATATATCGGACAATATATGAAAACAAGACTAGAATATCGAGGAGATATGGTTGTCGAATTGTTATCAGACTTATTGTTTCAAATTACAAATCTCGTATTCATTCTCGTCGTTTTCGGACATACGCAATTTTTAGGTGGTTGGACTCGTGATGAAATCATTTTTATTTACGGTTTTTTCCTAGTGCCATATGCGATATTCGGAGCATTTTTCAATATTTGGGATTTTAATGATCGCTATATTGTAAAGGGAGAAATGGACCGGATATTAACTAGACCAATCCATAGCTTGTTTCAAGTTATTCTCGAACGAATGGAGCTTGAGTCATTGTTTGGTGCGGTTACAGGGATATTAATTATGACCTATGCTTCCATTCAATTAGGGTTAAGCTTTCAATGGTATGACGTCCTTTTGTTTATGGTGTTTGTTATTAGCGGAGCACTTATTTATGCAGGTATTTTTGTTTCCTTGGCAAGTATTGGCTTTTGGTCGGATTCACCTACTTCCTTCATGCCGATGATGTACAATATCGGTAACTACGGACGCTATCCGGTTGATATCTATAATTCAGTTATTCGCTTTGTGTTAACCTGGATTCTTCCATTTGCATTCGTTGGAGTGTACCCGGCTGCATTCTTCCTTGAAAAAGAGGAATGGTATGTCTACTCGTTCTTAACTCCAGTAATGGGGATTTGTTTTTTAGTGATATCTGTTGTGCTTTGGAATGCAGGTGTGAAGAGATATCGAGGAGCAGGGAATTAGAAACAGAGAACCACGAAAATTTGGTTCTCTGTTTTTGTTTGTAAAATATACTGCTGTAATTGAAAGTGATTTGAATAACCCCTGCCATGCTTGTATATATTGTACAAAGCGTCAGTTGAGTAGGGTGGGGTTTATTTGGAATTGTTGTTTTGTATTTTTATCGCGATTTGTATTTTTATGAGTTTTAAAACTGTTGTTGTGGCATGTCTTCAAAAGAATTTTTTGTCTTTTGAAACAATTATTATAATAACTTATCTATACTTTTCTCTATTTGTCGGTTTTGGAATGATCTATTTAATATGTATGCAGAGTAACCTTCTTGTTTTAATTGAAGCGGGTAATCTGATTTCTGGGGATTATTTTGACAAGCTCATTACGTCACTTTATTTTAGTGCTGTTACCTTATTTTCAGTAGGTTACGGAGATATTGTACCAATTGGAATAGGGCGGTATCTTGCTGTTATTGAGGCTTTAATTGGGTATGTCCTTCCCGTGGTTTTCTTAGCTCGTACGGTCATTGAGGTTGAAAAAAAGTAAATAGTTGTATGATAAGCAAAAGTTCGTTACGCTTAATATCTAGTACGATATTCAATGGAGGGATCGCAATGACAATAGAAGTTGGCAGTATCGCACCAGACGTAGAATTAGTAGCTGATAATGGAGATAAGGTGACATTGGCTGATTATAGAGGGAAATATATTGTTTTATACTTTTATCCTAAGGATATGACGCCAGGTTGTACGACCGAAGCATGTGATTTTCGTGATCAGCATCAAAGCTTTGCAGATGTAAACGCAGTAATCTTAGGGGTAAGTCCTGATCCTCAAGAAAAGCATCAAAAATTTAAAGAAAAACATGATCTGCCTTTTCGTTTATTGGTGGATGATGAACAGAAATTGGCTGACGCATATGGCGTTTGGAAATTAAAGAAGAATTTTGGTAAAGAGTACATGGGGATTGAACGATCTACCTTTATTATTGATCCTGAAGGAAGGATAATAAAAGAATGGAGAAAAGTAAAAGTGAAAGATCATGTACAGGAAGCCTTGCAGTACATAAAGGATGCCCAATCCTAATTTACAGACAACATCAAATCTAGCATCAGTTTTAGTAAATGAAATCTTACTGTATCCTGAATGCTAAAATTAAGAAAATATTAAATAATATCGCCTATTTTTTACAAATAGGGCAAACGTCCAGCCAAAGTGAAGAAAAATGCGTAAAGTATATGGAAGGCATTACCTCCTCAAATGTTAGCGCCGGATTTGAAGTGCGGACCTAAGTTCCGCACTCTTTTTAGTGTTTAGGAAGATGATTTGTATCGGTATAGGAAAATAAAATTCTTGTAATGTGGATAAGCGCACGACATCCAGCGCAAGCGTACGGCCCTTTGGGCTCATAAGCCACACATGAATTGAAGGCAAAGTAAGCCTTTCTATTCATGCGCGTTTTATGCCTGCCTGAGGCTGATCAAGGCGTTTGCGCTTTTGTTCATAGAGATAAACTTGATACTTTCTGCTGTATAGAATTTGTAAGGATTACTCCACATCTATTAAGTAGTACTGGAAATGAACCCTAAAAGGACATGGAAATAGTTAAAGTGGATCTTTCATGTAATCTAAGGGATGTTAATAGCATGAATCTGATTTGAGTGTATATAATACTCTTATTGAACTACTCACGACTTAATTTTCTAACGAAAATGTGAAGACGGAGATTCTAAAAAATAGAACCATACCCGTTCAACTAGGTGATGGATTTTCTGCTTTCCCTTTCAGACAAACCTTTTTGCTTCAAGATCGAATTCATCCTGGAACAAAGAGCCTACAAGTGTAGAACCTGTCTGAAAGCAAAAAGCTCTGACACATTCGTTCAGGAATGTCCTTTTCCTACTGCACCCGACAAGCTAGACCGATTATCTTCTCTGGTAATCGTGAATAATTTGTCGGTAGAAAAAGCACAAAAAACACGCATAGAATTTTACCCAACAAACGAAACGATAGGTTAGTTGTTGGAACCCCATATTCTATCTAATTTTCAAAGAACGATTTGTATAGGAAAACAACAGCACGTACGTTCGGTTTATTCAACCGTTTTGGCTAGCGCTAACCGACATTCATCCCCTCCCTACTCATTGGGTTACGCTCTACGCATTTATTGAGGAAGGGATCTTCTGTTGGGAAATGATAAAGAAAGTTTGACAAAAGTTACAAACTCAATGTACACTAATTATAAACATTATAAAGTAAGAATATTTATTGAAATGAGGTGCATGGCGAATGTCTGAACATCATTTAAAAGATGCATTAGATACATTAAAGCAAACCGGGGTTCGTATAACACCTCAACGTCATGCTATACTTGAATTCTTAGTCGATTCCATGATACACCCTACAGCCGATGATATATATAAAGCCTTAGAAGGAAAATTTCCTAATATGAGTGTTGCTACAGTTTATAACAACTTAAGGGTATTTCGTGAAGTTGGACTAGTAAAGGAATTGACGTATGGCGATTCGTCAAGTCGATTTGATTTCGTCACATCAGATCACTATCACTGTATTTGTGAAACGTGCGGTAAGATTGTTGATTTCCATTATCCAGGACTTGATGAAGTTGAAGCGTTAGCTGCACATGTAACAGGGTTTAATGTTAGCCACCACCGTATGGAAATATACGGGAAGTGCAGCAGTTGTGAAAAACAGGAAACTCATTAAAACAAGCTCAGTTTAAGACTGAAGCTTGTTTTTGTATTTAACTGACTCTAAAAGTTAATATGCTGGTAGGTTCATTTTGGATTCAAATATTAAAAGGAACGGCTTCTAAGAAGCCGTTCTTACTATTTTATCTTCATTTTTTTACGATTATAATCTTGATCAAATTCTTTGCCCTCTAAATTTTTGTCTAACGTTAAAGGTTCCTTACAATACATGCACATATCAACGCGACCGAGTATTTTTGTCGGTTTTTCACATGATGGACAAATAACCTGAACAGCTTTAGTTGAAAGCATTCCGATCCAAAAGTAAACAACTGTACTTGCAATGATCGAAAGCATCCCTAATATCATAAAAATCGTCATAACCCACATGTTTGAGCGGAAGAAAAGGCCTAAATACATAATAATGAAACCTACAAAGACTAAGCTTAAAGCAAAAGTTCTTATTTTATTTATTTTACTAGTATATTTACGAGCCATATCATAAACCTCCTGTTGTTTTAAATATAGCACAGCTTGTATTGTAGATAAATTGTTAACTAACTTTACTTTAAAAATTACATCTGAAAATAATGTTTGTTTTATATGTTGTAGTTACTTTATACTATCAGAAGTTAAATACAAAGGTTGGCATTATTAGAAAAACAGTGGCTTTTGATTCGACATAAGTGATTGGAGACAACTCAGGTTTCTCTAATAATTTTCTTCGTGCTATTTTGAAAAGGGTTTTTGCTTTTATATGTAGAATCAATAATAAGCCCAATCATTGGAGGAATAATCATGGAAAATATTCTCCGTCCTATATATCAGGAAAGAGCAAGTCATTCGAATACATTAGCGATCATCATGATTGAAAAAAGGAATCAAATATCTCCTTTAACAGACAATTTAGATGTTGTATTACTAGTTATCATTAACGAATCAAGTCAGTCAATTTATGTAAAACATTACGAATACGAAGATAAAAAGGCTTCTGTAACTGTTATGACCCAAGATGAATTAAATGAATCAATTCTTTTGGGAACAAATAGAAGAATTGTTGATTGGGTATTAAATGGAAAAGTTCTTTTTGATCGAAATGAATACATAGTCAGTCTTATTGAAAGATTGAGAAGTTTCCCCTTTACTGAACGTAAACTAAAAATTGGAATTGAATATGGAAAGTTAATTCGTAGATATCAAGAAGGAAAAGCATTTTTTGAATCTAAACAGCTGTTAGATGCTTATAACAATATTGTTCATTCTTTACATCATTTAGCTAGATTAGAGGTTATTGATCAAGGATATCATCCTGAAGTGACTGTATGGAACCAAGTTAAACAAATTGGACCACAAATCTATAAGCTTTATAAGGAATTAGTCGAAAGTGATGAATCGCTAGAGAAGAGATTGGAGTTATTATTTTTAGCTAGTGACTTTTTAATTCATTCTAAAACAGAGGTGGGAGCAGCGCATATTCTGACGATTATGACAGGTAAGGAAACCTGGTTTTATAATGAATTACATCATCATCCAGAACTGATATATTATTCTGTTGATCTAAGTGTCATATTAGAATACTTAGTTGAGAAAAACTATGTTTCCGTTAAACGAATCGAAACAAAGGGGAAAGGGATTTATCATCGAGCATATTTTGTTACGAAAAAGTATTGACTTAATTTTTATGAGGTGATATATTATTAAACGTCGCTGTTACGGAAAAAAGTGAACAGTGGCTTTTATTTCACTTTTAATGAAAATTTTTCTTTTTAAAAAGATGTTGACAGTAAAAAGTGAAGATGTTATATTAAGAAGGTCGCTTCTAGATGGAACGACAACACGATGATCTTTGAAAACTAAACAAAACCAAGCGTGCCAACGTTAATTTCGATTAACAAAAACGTACTATATAGTACAAAATTTATGAGCAAGTCAAACTACTTTATTGGAGAGTTTGATCCTGGCTCAGGACGAACGCTGGCGGCGTGCCTAATACATGCAAGTCGAGCGAATTGATGGGAGCTTGCTCCCTGATATTAGCGGCGGAC
>NZ_JAIQUM010000136.1 GCF_020075705.1 Metabacillus rhizolycopersici
AATTGGTCTACACCTAACATATGAAATTATAGAAGAATCTGTTTGATAAAACAAATGATAATCATGAAAATGCCACAAAAAATTTGTGGCATTTTCATTGACATAATCTTTTTTCAACAAAGTGTAATCTACTAATCTATAGATTAGTAGATTAGGGACACCATTACTTTAGGTTTTGGACTTTTCAGTGCCTTCGCCTAGTACTGAAGTCATCTCTATTCTTATTCACTTTTATAAACTTTCCATTTTATAGGGAGACATTTCAAAATCACTTTACAATTTCTTTTGAATCACTCCATTCTATGCTTCTATTAAAGTATTTTGCCCTGTTAAATACTTTCCAATTGGCTCACTTACAATCCCTTTTTCCATATCATAAACTAGCTGTCCTCTTACGAATGTTTTCGTCACTCGACAATTTACATCCCTTCCAACATATGGACTATGCTGATGTCGGTAATACAAATCTTCTGCCTGTACGGTATACGATTTATTTGGATCAAGGAGAATGATATCAGCATCATAGGATACCTTCATTCTTCCTTTAGTAGCTAGGTTAAATATTTCTGCTGGCTTTGTCGCAATCATCTTTGAAAATTCACTTACTGATACTCCACGCTTCTTTACAGCCTCATCAAACATTAAATCCACATTATTTTGGCAACCGCTAATTCCTCCCCACATCTCAAACATGTTATTCGTGTCGCTTTGCTTCATGTCAGGTGGGCATGGAGAATGATCCGAAGTCAAGATATCAATTTTTCCATCCTGAAGGGCTGCCCATAATTTTTCTTGTTCTGTTTTTGCACGAAGTGGTGGGGCACATTTTGCAACAGGACCTATTCTTTCAAAATCCTCCGTATCTAACGTAAAGTAGTGTGGGCAAGATTCGATCGTAACCACTTGACCTTCTTTACGCGCTTTAAGAATTTCCTCAACAGCCTCAGCACTACTAATATGAACAAAGTGTAATTGACACCCAGTCTCTTTCCCTAATAACAAAGCACGTTTAACGGCATCAACTTCTGTAAAAATTGGACGGGACTCTACATAATCTCTTGCTGTTGTTTTTCCTTGTGCTTTCTTTTCCATTGCTAGTTTATCAGTAAGCTCCGCATTCTCGGCATGAATAGATAAAACATGTCCCAATTCTGCCAGTTTTTTCATACCTTGATAGAGAGTATAATCATTTACATTCTTAAAATCACCAATTTCATCACTACCACAAGTGGCCATAAAACATTTGAAGGCCACAACCCCTTGGTTAGAAAGATCTTCTAAATCTTCAAGATTATCAGGAACTAATCCACCATATAAAGCATAATCAACATATGCCTTATTTTCAGCAGATTTCAATTTTAATTGGAGTGCATCCTTTGTTGTCGTTGCCGGCAAAGCGTTTAAAGGCATATCAATAAATGATGTCGTTCCTCCCGCAGCCAATGCTTGTGTTCCAGTTACAAACCCTTCCCATTCTGTTCTTCCTGGCTCACAAATATGAACGTGTGCATCAATCATTCCAGGCATGACATATTGATGAGAAGCATCTATAACTTCAATAGATTCTTCAGCTATTTCATTTGAAATTTCTACTATTTTACCGTTAAGTATACCGATATCAAGTTTTTCTACTGAGTTTTCCAATACTACATTCCCATTTTTTACTACTAAATCAAACTTCATCCTTCCAACCCCTTTTTTCGAAATTTTCTGTATTTTAAATCTATTCAAATCTCTTGTTTATTTCATGATCTATTTTATCTACATATGTTTTTATAACAGAAACGAAATATATTAGGTAGTTTACAATTCTTTCTCAAATATCGTACCTTTTTTGAATTTTGAGTCTTTAAACGCATACTTTGTAAGAAGAAAATATGCAGAACCACCCACAACAACACCAATAATCCATGCCAACTCCACTAGTAAAAAGGCTGCACCAGCTCCGATAAACAATGCAAGCAGTGCGCATGGATTATATCCGGCAAATGGACCGTCTTCCTTGTACAAGTCTGCAACATTTACCTTTTGCTTTCTTAAAATATAATATTCAATTAACAAAATAGAAACAATCGGTCCCAAAAATGCGGAATATATAAGAATAAACATACCAAGACCCTTTGCTGAAGAATCCTGTACAAGCACCCAAGGGAATGAACAAAACGCAAGCAATCCGGTTATGATAACTGCAGGTTTATATTTCATTTTTGTAAGTAATGTAATAACATAGGTCGGTGGAATAATATTGGCAACCATATTTACTGCAACCGCGCCGAGAACAATAAATGCGGACACACCTACTGTGATATAAGGATTATCTACCACTATCGCAAATGACTTTACAGGATTAGAGATACCTGTTGCAGAAGCAAGCATTGCTCCAATTGTAAGTACGAATCCGTACGCTATTAATATAGGAGAAAAGTACAAAAATCCACGTTTTTTATCGCTAATACCAGATTTGAGCTCCCTTGAATAGTCCGCTGCACTTAAAAAGATAGCTGCATAATTACCCATAAACATCATTATGAATGCAAAGAATGGCAACCCCCATGTACCTTTTGCATGAACCCACTTTTCTGTAATAACAGCGCTATGAGATGTTAGCAGAATAGCAAATACATAGATCAGCGCTAGCATAATAACAAGAGATGCGACGATTTCCACCCATTTAATAGCATGGAAGCCGAACAGCGAAAGCACAATTTGTAAAACCTGAATCACTACAAAGCAAATGACAACGTTATCAAAACTACCACCAGTAACAACTTTCGCAATTTCATTTAAAGCAGTACCACCTATCCAGCTTTGAAAACCGTACCAAACGATGGCTGGAATACCACGCATAAGGGAAGATATGATTGAGCCTTTGAGACCAAAGGACATTCTGAGTTGTACAACATACGGTATTCCTGTTCGATATCCAAGCCTGTCATTTAAAGCAAACAAAGTTGAAATGATACCAATCGCTATGATAGCTGCGGCAAATGTTTGAAAGATGTTTAACATTGCAGTTCCTGCTACAACCAGACTAGCTCCAAGCGTCATATTACCTAAATTAACGCCGTCTCCAATCCACATAAATACATAGGGTATCGGTCCTACCGTTCTATCTTCTTCTGTTTTTGGAAGTAGTGATTCATCCACACCCTGATCATATTGGATTTGCGATGTCTCTTTTGTAACGGAACTTGCTAAATTTGTAGACATTATACACTCAACTCCTTTTATTGTTTGCATTATTTCGAAAAATACATTGGTTTACAAATTAGGGCTTTGATGTTTATCGATAGGCTTTGATATGATTTTTCTATCTTTTACAACGGTGTTTACCTGTTCACATTCCATATTTTCTGTGCTTCAGTCACAAGTATTAAATTATGACTTGAAAATGAATTTGCTTTGTCAAGCCTTAACATGTTTGAATAGCAGTATTGTTGTTTATTAAACAACAACGTTTCTATAAATGAATGGAAATAACATTACTAAATTTCAAATCTATGAACTCGATATTGAGGTGCATCACCCCCTTTAAATTCATTACCGTCAATAAGCGTTGCCTTTGCATTATTTTAAGCATCAAGTTTAATCTCTAAATTTACAGGTTCTTCTTTTGGCTTCCCACTAATAGACAACGCAATAGCAGCAGCTATCACTAGAGCCACAATCATCATGATGAAAGAGGAATTGAATGAGCCACTTGTTTCAATCATATAACCCATTAAGAATGGTGACACGAAACCTGCAATAGATCCGAAACAGTTAACCGTAGCTGAACCAGATGCCATAATTTTCGCGGGAAGGGTATCAACAACCAGACCCCAGAACCCTCCTTGAGCTAGGAACATAAAGAATGCTGCAAGACACTGGTAAACGATAACCATTGTTAAAGAAGATGCTTGAAACATTAAATATAAAGCTAGACCACCAATTAGTGCGTTAGGAATAAAAATCCATTTTCTATTTGTCTTTACTCTATCCGATAAATACCCACCCAAAACGATAGCTACTGTACCGACTAAATATGGTAATGCACTAAAGATACCTGTATCCATAAGAGAAAGACCTTTTTCATTGATCAGATACGAAGGAAGCCATGATGTAAATCCCCAGAACGTAATATCAAAGAAGAACCAAACAAGTGACATTTGCCATAAAATGGGCCTTTTTAAAAGTTCTTTAAAGGATATATCTGACTTCTTTTTCTCGGGAGATTTTTCATCTACATCTTCGTCTAATTCGGCAAGCTCTTCTTTTGTAATTTTCGGATGATCTTTTGGGTTATCTTTAAACTTTACCCAAATATAAATACCGACAAAAATACCTGGGATACCCATTATGACAAAGACAGCACGCCAGCCAAAAAATCCAATGATCGCTGCTGCTGCAATAGCTGCTAAAGCCGGCCCCAGAGTGTTTACTGTTGATTGAATCCCTGTCGCTGTACCACGTTGCTTACTAGGGAAGTAAGTAGCAATTCCTTTGTATGATGCACCAGGTAAACAAGCTTCACCTAAACCAAAGACAAAACGAAGCAATAACATAAGAGGGAAAGAAAAAATTAATCCCGTCAAAGATGTGAAAATGGACCACCAAGTAATCGCAATACTCATGACACGACGAAATCCAAATTTATCTGATAACATCCCGCCTGGAATCTGAAATAGAGCGTAACCAGCAAAAAACATACTTAATAGTAATCCTTGGGCCGTTGCATTTAGGTTAAGATCTTCCCCAATAAATGGTAATGCTATCGTGATAACCATACGATCTAAGAAAGAAAATAACCAACAGACCCATAATACTAATAAAACTGAATAACGAACTTTCCATCTTTTCTTTGGTTGTACTTGTAACTGTTCGTTCATTGAAGTACCTCCTTAAGGATTTTATATGACTTACCGTTAACTGAGAATGTCTTCACTTTTGTGGCTAATCACAAATTTCCACTCATCAAACAAAGATATTAAGTCATCATTCTTAAGTAAGTTTGCTTCTTTAAACTAGTACGTTTCATTATTACTTATTGAAACACCATCTCTTGTTGTTTGTTAAGCAACACCGTTCCCTTTGTTTAGTGAAAAATAGCATTACTGAATCCAACTCTACATTAAGTTTGAAAATAGACTCTATTATGAGTAATATCACCTCCTTTAAAGCCTTATCAGTAAGCGTTTTCAAAAGAGAAAAACTATGTTAATTGACAATTGAAGATATTTATCTAAAAAACACAGTTGTTACAACCTATTTTATTTTGCTGTGAAGCTACTATAATTGCTCAAAATAATTTCCAATGATCGTAGTTCTTCTATAAACAACGAAATTTCCAATCATAGGTAAAATACCCTATAATTAAATGAATATTCTAAATATTGTGTTAATTTATACTACCACCATCATTTTATTTTTTCAATAAAAAGTTTTAAAAAATAGGCATATTTACTATACTAAACAACAAATATTAATCCTCTTTAACGTAATATTGATCTGGAAAGTGTATTCGGTCATCTCAAGGACAAACTATCTTTTCATCAGATTCAGGAAGAAAATTCAATAGATAGAAAACACCAACAGAGAAAACCATTTCTCCGTAGGTATTTTCCATTCAAGGAGACTTTTGAGACAGCCCTTTTCCTCTATTGACGTTAAGTAGAGAATACTTTGAGAAATAAGAGTTTTTACTCAAATCATTTTTCTATGGATTAAATGAAAAGCAAGACACTTTTTTCAACCTTGTATATTTTACTTATATTACTTTTTAACTTTTATAATTGATTTAACTGCTTCTAAAGCTGCTTCATAGTTAGGATGATCCGTAATTTCTGGTACGTATTCAACATATTTTACGATATTTTTTTCATCTACAACGAAGACTGCGCGGCATTCTAAGCGATGTTCCTTCATATAAGTTCCATAAGCTGTTCCAAATGACATATTATAATGGTCAGAAAGAGTTTGAACACCTTCTATTCCTGCAGCTCCACACCATCTGCTTTGTGCAAATGGAAGATCTACACTAATGGTTAACACTTCTACATCATTTCCTAGCTTGCTAGCTGTTTCATTAAATTTCCTTGTTTGCGCATCACAAACTCCTGTATCAAGTGAAGGTACGCATGAAATCAGACGGACTTTCCCTGTTGAATCTTCAAGTGTAACTTTTGAAAGATCGTTTGCTAAAACTTCAAAATTTGGTGCTTTATCACCAACACGAATTTCACTTCCTACCAACGTAACTGGGTTTCCCGCAAACGTTACTACACCAGATCTTTCTTTACTCATATTAATCTTCCTCCTCATTCCTTAAAATTCCTTCTAATACTGGGCAAAGTTCAAAATAGGCTATGATGTTTTCAAGTAGTTAATTTTACACAAAGTAAGCGGCACTATTTTTACTTATTAAGAAATTTTCAATTTTATCTTCTACTACGTTTTGAACTGCTTTTTGAACTAGAGTCAATGTTTCAGTTGGTAATTCCGCCCACTCTTTTTCAGTAACATAGTTTTCTCTATTAAGAATTTTTATCATCATATGTTCCAAATCTGTGGCAATATTCACTTTACTAATTCCACCGTTAGGAATTTGAATGGCTTTTTTAATCTGCTCTAAAGGAGTTCCTGAACCGCCATGTAACACTAATGGTACAGATGTCAGTGCACGAATTTCCTTTAAACGTTCAATATCAATTTTTGGCTCTTTAACGGAATAGACTCCATGTGAAGTTCCGACAGAAACCGCTAATGCATCAACACCTGTTTCTTCTACAAACCGTTTCGCTTCTTCAGGCTCTGTAAATAGTTCTTCATCAACATCAGTTTCAATAAAGTCAGTTGTCCCAATCTTACCTAATTCAGCTTCTACTGTTACTCCTTTTGAGTGCGCATACTCAACAACGCTATTTGTTATCTCCATATTTTTCTCAAATGGTTGTTCTGAGGCATCAATCATAACCGATGTAAAACCAACCTCGATTGCTTCGGCAATTACATTGAAATCTTTCGTATGATCTAAATGTAATACAGCAGGAATCGTTATATTCTCATCTTGAATCACACGATAAAACTCTTGGCTAAATTCCGCTAAATTAATTCCATAACGCTCTTGCTCTCTTTCAGAAGTCTGAACGATGACTGCAGAATTTTTTTCTTGAGCAGCTCTAAGTATAGGTGCTATCATTCTTGAAGCTCTAGGAGTAAACGAGCCGACAGCAAATTGATTTTGCATTGCTACTGAAAGTACCTTAGTTAACGAACTAACATTGTTTGCTTTTAATTTTATTTCCATACATCCCCAACCTCCTTTACGCTATTAACATACGAAGCTTAAAACGATTTAACTTATTTCGTTCGAATACAAAGTTCCCTAATAAGCAACGTCGTTCTGTTTTTCATTTTAAACCGTTTTCAAAAAATTACAACAACTTTCTACTATTCTATTAATAATAGCTAAAGCATTCATTTTTTTTGTGCAATGTTAACATAGCAATGATCGTGATTACATTGTTATAATTTAAAAAGAAGGCTCTTTTCTAAAAGATTGTTGTTTTTAAACATAAAAAGATTAACAGCAGTTACAGAGCGGGACGAAAAATATGTCGAAAATTGAAGGTTGGTCGATACCTTGGTGATTTCGGACAATAAAATTCAAAACCAGACAATAAAA
>NZ_JAIQUM010000137.1 GCF_020075705.1 Metabacillus rhizolycopersici
CTCTAAGCTTGAGTGAATCACAAAGAGGCGAAGGTGGGGGATAACTGCCCGTAAAAGCTAAGGTAAGTCTCGCTATCCATCAGTGGGGGATAAGGAAAACCCCCACTGATGGAAGTCTCGCTTTATGGTAGAGATAGAGGGAAGCACAAGTAGAATACATAAAAAAATCCCTAAGCACATGAACTGGCGAGAGTACTGTGCTTAAAGGAATTTTAGGAGTTGGCTACCAGCCAAACTACATTTGTATTATAGCCAACTCCTTTAAAAGTGAAAAGATACGATCATTTAGGGGGATAATGACAATGAATTACAAACTAATGAAATTGAAAGAAGTAGTTGAAAAAAATACATATATCATTAAGGAGGACACGATGGCTATTCTTCCTTGGTATACAAATGATGCCGAGCTCCGTAGTCATGTTCTTGAACGATTTCAAATTAAAAACGTCGCACAAAAGCCACTGACGATTGTTAAAGGGAGCTGTCATTATTATGCAAGCGATCTATCTGGTAGATTAAAAGCAGCATCAACGATCCTAAAGGGAAAACGGATGTTGCCAGTGTTGATAAGTGAGAGTAATAGAATCTGCATGGTGCCTTTAGGCTCTCCATCTAAACCAGAATGTATTTGGCTTTCTTTTCGACATGTAGTAGACATCATCCCAAATGGAACACAATCAATTGTCATCTTTTCAAACAATCAAAGGCTAGAATTGGATATAACGCGGGATTTGCTAGAAGCAAAATTGGATAAAGCAGCGCGTCTGCTGCATACCTATCAAATTCGCCAAGAAAATGTGACCGATCATAATAAAATGCAAATATTGGCGGAGGAAGCAAGTCTTTATTCAATCGCAAAGGATGGATATGAGGATCAATTGAACTGATAAACTATCTAGAAAAACAGGGACGGTTCCGTTGTTTCACAAACGCAGGAACCGTCCCATTGTTCTCTGGACCTTTGAGAGAAAAGGTATTCTTTTCAAAGGGATTAAGAATCTGATTATTTCCATCTTCGTTCCACATGAAAGAATTGCTGAAAATATCCATAAACAGAGACTGGTGACATAATCATTTGATAGCCTAAGATGAAAAGGATGAATCCAAAAATGTTTTTCCGGATTTTTAGATTCAATCTTTTAAAGACATATTTTGATTGATACATATAAAGAATACTGTAGCTAATCAATGTAAGTGGTAGCACTAATAGGGTCATTGGTCCAACAATCCAGTAAAAACCAAAGAAGGCTAAGATAAGACCGGGTATCCAAAAAAACGTATAGGCAATATCTAAAAATGGCATCACTAGGTTAATACCCGTTAAATATTTCGTATAAAGCTGAGGCTGCTGCCAAGGCTTTACCTCTGCAAGCCCTTCAATCATGCCGCGCGCCCATCGTGATCGTTGATAAATAAAATGCTTTAGCGTACTTGGTGCTTCTGTAAACGCAACAGCTAAAGGCTCGAAATAAACCTTCCATTTTTTCTCGAGCAGTCTCCACGTCAGCACAATATCTTCACCAATTGCATCTGGCCAGCCATTCACTTCTTTGATTGCTGCTGTTTTATAAAGGCTAAAAGCACCTTGTGCAACAAGCGTCCCTTGATAAAGGCCCTGCAATCGTTTGATGGATGCAATGCCAAGAAAATAATCCCACTCCTGTATTTTTGTCCATATATTTTCACGGCTATTTTTGACTAGAACAGAGCCTGCGACTGCACATACATCACTTGGACTGCTTTTCATTCTTGCGACTAAAAAGCGAACAGCAGACGGATGAAGTAATGTATCAGCATCCAATGTAATGACGTAAGATGTCTTTACTGCTGTTAATCCCCGATTTAAAGCGTGAAATTTTCCGGGGGGTTCCTCGTGCAAAATATCCAAATCCAAGTTCAATTCCTTTTTCGCCTCTAAGGCTCTTTTGACCGTTTGATCAGTTGAACAATTGTTAATCAGAATGACTTTTATTTCTCCATGATAATCCTGTTTGCTTACATAATGAAGCGTGTTAACTATGTTATCCTCCTCATTATGTGCGGCAATGAGGAGAGTGATTGGTTCACTAGGATATTCATGTTTAAACGGCGGTTGTTTGTCCAACAATAAACTAGCTATAAGAAAAGCATTCATATAGCCTGGAATATAAGAAATTCCTGCAATGATGATCAATGCGAATGGAAAGGAAATAATATCTGCTAAATCCATCAGCCAAGGATAGGCCAAATAGATCGAAAAACACATCCATAAAAAGGAAAATGAGTGACTAATCCAAAATTTTGTTTTAATGGGTACATAAAAAGGATGTATATCAAATTTCGGTTGATGTTTATGACCAATCGTTGTTTTCAAGGTAGTCTCTCCTATGATGTAAAAGTCTAATTTTAAAATGCCTATTCGATGTAAAGCCTTTTGAGCTATCGATCGAAACATATCATAAATCATGAATGGGGAAGATAGCAATACTAAGAGATTGGTAGTTTATGGTTGTGTCATAGGGATCACTAGAAAGTTGTCGACATTTGTTTATAGCATCATAGGTGTTGCAAAGAGCCGTTGGAAATGGACACACGGGGACGGTTCTTTTGTTTTTGCAAAAGTCCCTCTGTTCCCATCATCTTAACCCTAGGAGAAGGTCAAGGAAGGCGAATGACCTCCTCACAGAATTCCGAGGTTTGGTCATTAACATAAGGAGCCCAATAGCCATTAAGTTAGGCACTATTCATGACAAGATCTATTCATTTTAGTTGTAATCCTCTCCATAAAAAACATATTTTGTGGAGAGGATTTTTTGCGTCTAAATTTTTAGAAATAGAGCGAATTCCAGCTGTTAGCTCAAGAGCGCCAACATCCATTTTCAAATGAACAGATTCTTCAATGGGCAAAGGAAACTGAATTTCTGAACAGGAAATACAAGTTAAAACTTGAGTTTTTCCCTTTTGTGGGACATATAATTTCGCATTCGGAATACAATGAATTATCCGTTGAATAGGTGATTTGCCTTAGTTTTTAAATGTGTCCAACCATTACACTTCTTTCCCTTTTATCGCTTAATATAACAAACATTTTTGCCTTAAGGCTCTTCGTCAAAGGTTATTGCAGGAATCGTTAATGCTAAAGATGCTTCATGGTAACGGGGAATGGAGAGCCCTCCACCTTGTTTAAGCTTTGGACAGTCCCAAAAAATCAGAGACAAGTTATATTTACAGCAGAAAGGAAGAAGTCATAATGAATAGTGCGAAACCTTTTTACATTGTATTTCTATGTCTTTTTATTTATTGTGCGGGAATGAGCTTTTATTTTTTGAGTAAACTAAACGAGATTGGTAGTAAAGAAGAGGAAATATCTAAACAATTGGAAGAATTACAGATTCATAAGGATTTAGAAACGAAGCTTGAAAAACAAAGCAAAAAGTCCAAGGAATTAGAAAATAAACTGAAAGATCAAAAGGATTTAATCAAACAATTAGAAAAAGAGAAGAGTGAACTACATAAAGAGTTAATGAAATATAAAAAGGTTGCGTATTTAACATTTGATGATGGTCCAAGTGAAAATACGATTAAAATTTTAGATATTTTAAAGGAAAATAATATAAAGGGAACATTTTTTGTAAATGGAAGAACAGATCAAATTTCCCTAAATACATATAAAAGAATTATTGATGAAGGCCATACGATCGGAAATCATACATATTCACATGATTATCATACCCTTTATAAAAGTTCTGAAGGTTTTATAAACGATTTTAATCATTTGAATACGTTATTAAAAGAAAAGTTAAATGTTTCTACAAAATTTTACCGATTTCCTGGCGGATCCAATAATCAACTAAGCAACAGATATGGGAAAAAACATTTAACAAATGAAATTGCTTCAAAATTAAAGCAGCAAGGCTATATCTTCTTTGACTGGAATGTCGATTCGATGGACTCAAAGGCAAGAGTGGTTCAAAAAGATGAGATTGTAAGAAGTGTTTTAAATGGATCAATGAATATGCAGCAAGCGATTGTGTTAATGCATGACCTGCAAGGGAAACATACAACAGTCGAAGCGCTTCCTGAGATTATAGATGGGCTAAAGAAACAAGGTTTTGCGTTTGAGGGATTGTCCGAACATAGCTATAACAAACAATTTATTGCAACAAATAACTAAACACACGTTTGTTTTAATGTGTACGGTCATACAAAGGAAGGCTAGTCTATCATAGACTGGCCCTTTTATGTTTGGAAGATCTAATCATTGGTTTGGCTGTTAAATCCGCATGACCAATAACTAGCTGTTATCCATTCAAAAGGCTGTTTTCGCAAACTTTGTTGCTGTTGTCATATAGAGTGCCATTAATCTAGATATTTAAGTTAAAATATAGATGAGATTGTGAAGGGGTGTACTTAAACTGAAGGTGCAGGAATGTGGAATAAGCAATAGTGAAACGATTGTATAAAAATAGAGCAAAAATGACGGATATCATCTTTGCTCTATTTTACCTTGTTATAGGAAGACTCTGTAGTCTTCCTATTTTAAAAATTTTACTTCATACCTCTTTGACTTTTTTACTTTTTAATGAGTCCATAATAAATCTAAAAAAAAGTATGTATATGGATGTAGCAAGAAGGTAAAAAGCAAATGAATTAAGAAAAGTCCATCCACTAAACTTAAAAACATTAAAAAACACAGCTAACCATTCAAAGCCTAGAGCAAAAAGAGACCAAAGGATCACATATGCAGTAATATAAATACCCTTTGGATCAAACTTGTCAAATAAGTACACACATAGTAATGCATAAGGGGAATACATCAAATACGTTATTATGTCTGTTACCTCGTATTTTTCAAGGTCATTAAGGTCATATAAATCCAAGGGTGGCGTTGCAATCAGGTGATCCATAATAATAGCGATAGTTACAGTGAACAAAATCAATAAGATAGAAATTACAAGAGGGTATCTTTTTGGGAGGAACAAAATCAATATGAAACCACAAACAATGGTAAGAATTATAAACCATTCATTTTCGTTAAACTGTTCTGGCAATGGTAACAATTAGCTCATCCCTTTTCTAAGAATTTTTCTAAAGTTAGTAGTGAGGTAGCTTATAAGAAGTAAAATGACAAACCACTCTATTATGGAATAAAAAAGATTCCATTTTACAAAATCATATACATTAAGAAGATTGGCTAGATATTCAATCCCTATCAAAAGGGGTATTAAAATAAATAGCATAATCCAATTTTTCCTGTTTTTTGCCCCTTGGGTTTTATCTATATACCAAATAATAAGTACAGGAATAAGGAAGACCCTGATAAGTGCCATTGTCCAATAACTAGTTGAAGGGCTATTAAAATTGATCATCTCCATATTCAATGCGAAGATGGTCATAAAGTTATGGTGAATAATGTTAGTTACCATCCAAATGAAGAATATTTCAAATAGATGAAGATTCTTTTTGGATACGGCATATGTAAGATTTATTATCACTGTTAATGCAAAAAAAATTGAAAATGCCATAGCTCCTCCACTAAATTGCTTTTTGAAATAGTTTTATCTCTCTATGTTTAAAATATTCCTTCTTCAACTAAAGGGTGCGTAGTTTAATAAGAATGAAGTGTTTTATGAGTGATTTCAGATTTTAGTTATTCAATTAAAGGGAGCGATTGTGGTAGAACCCTTAGGTTTAAACGACTTTATTGTTATATTTTTAAGTGCATAGAAGCATTACATCAAAAATTAAACAAGCATAACCCCGTCCTAATTTAGTACGGGGTTATGCTTGTTTGAGGTTTTAAAATTAAATAACTTTATTGTCACTTTACAACGTAACCTCGGTAAAGTTGCCCGCAATGTCTCTTTTTCCTTGCTTCCGGTCTCTAACCCATCAAAAACAGCCTTTCAAAGTTTATCTTATACGATATAAATTGCCCTCTAACGATAAAAATATAATTGACTTTGATAATCATTATCAATTAATATAAAAGCATTAACAACATGAAAATGATTATCAACTAGGGGGAGTACGAATGAAAGCTTTTATTGGATATGTAAGCATGTCTGGAAATACGGAGGATATTTCCAATATCATAAAAGATGTTTTGCTTACAACTGAGTGTGAAGTGGATATGGAGTGTCTGGATGAAATAGAAGCTGCATCATTATTAGCTTATGATTGTATATTCATTGGCGCATATACATGGGGGGATGGAGATCTACCTTATGAGGTAGAGGATTTTTTTGAAGAGCTCAATGAATTAGATTTAGATGGTATCCATGCAGCGTGCTTTGGATCAGGTGAGTATGCTTATCCTAAATTTTGTGGGGCTGTGGATGTAATGGCCGATCTATTGAACGAAAGAGGCTGTGATGTTTTTGCTGAAAGGTTGAAAATCGAACTCAGTCCTGAATCGGATGAACAAATAATCGAATGCCAGCAATTTGCAAAAGCTGTTTATGAATGGGCTTTGGCGAAACAAGGGAGTTAAACATGTTTGAAAAGGGTTCTACTGCGGTTTTATCTACTCCTGATTTTCCTTTCATTGTAGCGGTAAAAGGAGCTGGTATTTACTCCTTTGAAGAAGGAGACTGGTTTCTGCAATACAGTCTAACCGAAAATATTTACAAGCTCATGCATGTAGGCAAGTATATATTCGGAATAGGGGATTACGGTACCATCCTTCGCTATGAACCGTATCAAAAGAGATGGAATCATACAAGCTTTCCAACTACCCAACGTCTGTGGGATATTACTGGAAACAGCACTGGACTAATTGTTACTCATGGAGGAAGCAACCTTTTTGTCTCGAAAGATTTTGGCTCAAGCTGGTCTGTGATCAAACCATTTCAAACTTTAGCTACAAAGCCGTTAATTCGCTCCTTACTTTACGACCATGACCGTATTTATATTGGGACTCAAATAAATAAGGAGAGTGGTGGCTTATGGCAATATTCACTACAGAGCGAAGAGCTATTGCTTGTGAAAAGAGAAGAACATTCGATGATTTCTTCTATTTATAAAGATTGTGATGGCTCATTATACATTACAAAAGGAAATGCTCTTTCAGGTGAAGGAACAATTGAAAAGATCGAACGAGATACTGCTAGCTGGTCGACGTTTCAACAACCGATGGCAGAACGGGCATTTTTAGATTTATTTATGACAGATGAAAAATTATATGCCACGACAAGCAAAGATAAATTTGGGTTTTCTAGAATTTACGAGGTATTCAGGGAGGGCATGACCTTATTACCAATTGAAACAGTAGCAGGACATGGATTTAGAGGTGCTGGCTTCGACAACCAGCTTTTTATCTCTTCACCGATCGAAAGTAAATGGATCGGAAACATGGGAGAGGTTCCTATGTTTTCTTAAGTAAGACAAAGCTCTTTTCTAAAATATTGTTGTTTTTAAACATAAAAAGATTAACAGCAGTTACAGAGCGGGACGAAAAATATGTCGAAAATTGAAGGTTGGTCGATACCTTGGTGATTTCGGACAATAAAATTCAAAACCAGACAATAAAA
>NZ_JAIQUM010000138.1 GCF_020075705.1 Metabacillus rhizolycopersici
TGCTAAAAAAGAACGGTCGTAAATGTCATCGGTATAAGAAGCTGACCGTCTTTGATATTCTAGGGGTTGTGTATGAAACGACGGTGAAGCATAGACAAGCTGCCTAGCGAAAAAATCGCGTTTTAATGGGCTTCTTTGGCATGCCTACTTTTCCATCACTCGCTCGTTTTGAAACAAGAATTATTTTGTATCTAGTCATTTACATCCTTAGCTTGATGGGCATGGGGTCTGTCCCCTAGAGAGGTAGATAATGAATGGAGTTGGATGCGGATTGAATGGATGGAAGAAGTAGATTTTTTTCATATGATGTTCAAGATAGAGAAAGGGAATGGACGGCAGAGGACCCTTGTGGAGAGAATAGGCCGACTAGATAGTTCAACTGTTAGTTCTAGAATGATGTAGACAAAATTGGAAAAGAAGGGGATAGTCAATCAGTATATTAGCTGATTGACTATCCCCTTTAAATGGAAAATGACCCTAATAATGAAAAAAGTGAAATAGAAAATAATCTTAGTAAACTTTCTTTTTTTTGGTTATTGTCCCTAACTTTGACAAAATGCGATGAATTTAAAAAGGTGTACATTAGGATAAGGAATATGCTTGTCGGTACAGTTCTTTAAGTGCTTTTCTCGCAGCCTCCTTTTCACTACGCTGATCGACTGCTTCTGCAAAGAAGTCTTTAAATGGTTCTTTGTCTTGGCAGATAGTTGCAACTGCACGGTAGTGATCTTTAAACCGAATTGTTTCCAATTCAATTTCATCGCCGTGTTCGTTTACTAATTGTGTGACCCTTTGAGAAATTTCCCTTAATAAAACGTAATCTTGAATCCAGTTCATCTCTTTCCTCTTAACTTTTTGTTTCCATCGGGGACTGTTCCCTTTATGCATCCCTTTTTAAAAACAGCTTTCTAGGCAACTCGATTCCAGTCCGAGATATCTTCATCAAGCGGAAGATTGTTTGCCCGAGCTTTTTTAGCTGCATGAAAGAATAACACAAGAAGAATTGTAGTTCCGATGATACCGCCAATCCATGAAATATCCATTGATAAGCGCAAGCCGATTTGCGCGTTTAAAATATAGGTTATGACCATAACTAGCATAAAGGCCCCTGGGATAAGCGGGATCCAATAGTTTTTCTTAGCAATGTATAAATACATGGCTCCGACAAATAGAGCGATCACCGATGTTGCTTGATTGGCCCAACTAAAGTATCTCCATAAAAGGTTAAAGTCGATCTGAGTGAGTACGATTGAAATAACGAATAACGGTACAGCGATCCATAAGCGGCTTGACATTTTCTTTTGGGCAATGTTTAGATATTCAGCAATAATCATCCGGGCACTTCGGAAAGCTGTATCCCCAGAAGTAATTGGTAAAACAACCACACCAAGCACGGCAAGTGTCCCACCGATTGCACCGAGCATCATGGTAGAAACTTCGCTAACAACGGCTCCAGGTCCGCCTGCTGCAAGAATTTCATTTAATCCGTTATACCCGTTAAATAAGCTCATCGATGCAGCTGCCCAAATCATCGCGATAATCCCTTCAGCAATCATCATGCCGTAGAAAATTTTGCGTCCTTGTTTTTCATTTTGAGTTGTCCTCGAAATGATTGGTGTTTGGGTAGCATGGAAGCCTGAAAGAGCCCCACACGTAATCGTGAAAAAGATCAATGGAAAAATTGGCGCATTATCTGGATGGAAATTTGCTAATGAAATCTCAGGAATTGGCGCGCCCGTAACGACTAACCCAATCCCGACACCAAGAGCACTAATCACTAGCAACGCTCCAAAATATGGATACAAACGACCAATGATTTTATCAACGGGTAAGAGAGTCGCTAAAATATAATAAATAAAAACAGCAGCGACAATCACGCCCAATGCGATTTTACCATCCATTAAGACATGAAGGAGACTTGCCGGTGTCGAAACAAATACCGTACCTACTAATAAAAGAAGCAGGACAGCAAAGGCATTCACAACGTGCTTCATTACTTTTCCTAAAAACTTACTTGCAAGCTCAGGTAAATGGGCACCACGGTTACGAATCGAGATCATCCCTGTTAAATAATCATGAACAGCACCGGCAAAAATACAGCCGATTACGATCCAGATAAAGGCAACTGGTCCGTAGAGTGCACCCATAATTGGCCCGAAGATAGGCCCTGTCCCGGCGATATTTAAGAGCTGGATTAAGGAATTCTTATATGTGCTCATCGGAACATAGTCAACGCCATCGCTGTTGACATATGCAGGAGTGGCCCGATCTTCCTTTACACCGAACATTTTTTCAATCAATTTGCCATACGTGAAATATCCTATAAGTAAAAGAGCAATACCCCCTAAAAATGTATACATAAATTTCTCCCCCTTTTATTTTTTTAAAAGAATGAATGCGTTTACATATAAGTATAATAGATAAAAAGTTGCAGAGGGAGATTTTGAGATTAAAATGTCAAAAATAAAGATTATCATGCTTTAAATAAGGATTAAGATGCGATTGACAAGCTAAATTTCCAATCGCATTCTTAAAGCCTTCACATAATTCCGGCTAACCGACAACATCTCGTCTCTTCCTTCTATTTGCAGTTGATAAGCACCATTGAACCAGGGAGTTAGACGAGTAATGTATTCTAGGTTAACAAGATAGCTTTTATGAATCCGGAAAAAATGGAACGTACTGAGTTTGCTTTCCAACTCTTTGAGAGGTGTTTTCGTTTCAAACTCTCCTGTTTTTACGATCATTTTCGTTAACTTATCGTCCCTGAACATATAAAGGATGTCCTTTGGATCAAAATATAAAATCTCTCCATTTGCTTCAAAAGCAAGTTTCCCAGTTGGTTTACCTGGATCCTTTTCATAGTAGCCTTTGAACTTTTTCTCAATTCGTTCGATTGTTTCCTTCAATTGATCTTCGTCATACGGTTTTAGCAAATAATCAACCGCATCGTAACGGAACGCCTCAGCTGCAAATTGCGGATAAGCTGTTGCAAAGACAACTAAAGGTGCATTTTTTAGTTCCATTAGGACTTTGGCTGCTTCCATTCCATTCATTCGCGGCATCTCAACATCTAAAAACACAACATCAGGGTGGAGCTGAAGAGATTTCATGATGGCGGATTCTCCAGATTCTGCTTCGCCAATAATTTCGATAGTAGGAAAAGCTTGTAATAAATGCTTTAGTTCATCACGGCTGTATAATTCATCATCGACAATGATGGCTTTAATGGGTGGTTTCAATTGATTTCTCCTCCTCTTTATAGGGAATCGAAAAGGCAATTTCTGTGCCTAAATCAGGTTCACTTTTTATTTTTAGTGCTGCTTCATCTCCAAACATCAATGTGAGCCTGCGATTCACATTGTAAAGAGCGAGACCACTTCCGTTTTCAGAATCAATGGGTGCTTTGCAAGTTTGTTCAGTCCTCTCCTTACTCATTCCTTTTCCATTGTCAGCCATTTTTATATAAGTGGAGTCCTTTTTCTTTTTAATGGTAATGTTCAACGTGCAGTTGTTTTCCTTATCCTTGAAACCATGTTTAATTGAATTTTCAACGAGAGGTTGCAAGGTAAGAGGCGGGATGTTTTGTAAAAGAGCTTCCTCATCAATATCATATAAAACAACTAACTTATTAACAAACCTGGCCTCTTCAATCGACAAATACGCTTTGACATGTTTTAATTCTTGCTCAAGTATGATTTTACTGTGTGTTGTCGCGGTCAGATTTTGTCGCAAAAAATGTGATAAAGAGATAAGTAGTTTCCTTGCCTTTGTAGGGTCAATGCGAACGAGCGAAACAATTGTATTCAGAGTATTAAACAGAAAATGCGGACTGATTTGGGCTTGAAGTGCCATTATCTCTGATTCCTTAGCAAGCTGATAGGCTTTATCTGCCTCAAAAATTTCAAGCTGATTACTCATCATCGAACTTAGCCCAGTAATTAACTCCATCACCACGTTGGTGATCTCCTTTTCAGAGCGAAAATAAAATTTTAAGGTGCCAATCGTTTTACCACGCTGCTTTAAAGGGGCTATGACCGCAGCGCCGAGAGGACATCCCTCAACTCGACAATGAACCGAGTGTTGATTGACAACGACGATTTCCCTACGTCTGATAGCATCCATCGTGATTTGGGTCTGGATAGGTCTTTCAGGTCGGTGATGATCATAACCAAGACCAACATGAGCGAGAATTTCTGTTAAGTTCGTGATCGCAACGGCGCTTGTTTTTATTTCATTATGAATAATGTGACAGACTGCTGTAGCAGAATGGGCATTGAGTCCATTTCGTAAATGGACAAGGGTCAGGCCTGCAATGCGCAGTGTTTTCTGAGCCTGCACGGCACCAGCTTTTTCCTCTTCGTTGATCACACTTTTAATAATCAAGAGGAAAAGGGCACTTCCCATGCCATTCGCCAAAATCATTGGTACTCCGATGATTTCGACTAATGTCCAAGCTTTTTCTAATGGGCGGGAGATTAATAAAATAATCAACATTTGAATGGCTTCAGCCAATGCACCAATCAAAAAAGCGGACCTCATCTTTACATGTTTGTTTTTTCTATAGAATAATCCGGAAAGCGCACCCGCAATGATTGTAGCCAAGCCACAAGAAATGGCTGTAAATCCACCTAAGGTAATACGGTGAAGACCAGCGATTAGACCTGCACCAATCCCAACTTTATAGCCACCAAGAAGGCCTCCTAATACCACACCGATTACTCGTAAATTGGCAATGGACTCATCCGTAGCTAAATTAGAAGGTAAGCGATTAAATTGGAGGCTTTCCGTACTAAGACTCAACCCAGTATACGTCCCAATGATGCCAAAAAAGCCAAAAAAGATAATGGCAGTATAATGCTGCTGACGATTCATTTGATCTTGATAAAACATGTCCCTAAAAAACTTAAATCTAGTTAAAATAAATGCTATTGTTACAATAATTCCAAGTCGTTCCAACATCGTAATGAACAAATCTAACATGTAAATACCCCTTTTTCAGATGGTTTCTAGTTGTTGAAAGCGCTTCTTGGTGTATATTGTATCACGTATACAGGGACTCCGAAAAAACAAAGGGAAGGTTCTTTGTTTTTGCAAACGCAGACACCGTCCCTTTGTTCTTTTAGAATGATGTAGACAAATTTAGAAAAGAAGGGGATAGTCAATCAGTACATTTAGCTGATTGACTATCCCCTTAAAATGGTAAATGACCTGAAATTACAAAAAGAGCAGTAGGAAGTAAAATAATTTGGTAAACTTTCCTAACCTTTTGTGATTCATCTATATTATAAAGAAAATTACCTGATTGTTTTGTAAATTTTTATTAAGTTTATGTAAACGAGTGATTTGCTAGGAATATCAGACTATTCCTTTCACTTATCATAAAAAAATCACCAATCAAAGCGGTCTTTTTTCAGTGTGCTAGATGATCGCCGGCTTTCTTTTTGGTGAATTAGTGCTTTTGCAGCTGGGTAGGAAGCATTTGGATCGAGTGATTTAATGTGTCGAGCTTGTTTTCGATCCGATTTAGTAAATATAACGTGACGATGATTGGAAAGCCGACTTCACTAATGACTGATAACCATTGGTCCATTGTTTCACACCTCTTTTTCTCATATTTTGAAAAGGAAAGGGCTGACATGATCGTAATCTGTCAGCCCAAAACCTACTTATGCAAGTTCGATTTCTGTTACATTACGGTCAACGATTCGTGCGCCTTTTTTCGAGACAAATTCTCCGCCGTTCGTAATGAAAATATTTGCAGCTAGTATTTGGTCCATCGCTGTTGTTAGTGCTTGTTGGTCAACTGGATCGATGGGGGAATCAACGTTTACTTTCACCGTTTTCCCTTCCATATTTAAAAATAGAAGCTCTAATGTTTTCGCCATTTTCTCTCCTCCTCTCTATGTAGGAATGGTGAAGGAAAATGGAGCATGTCTAGTAACGACTCTCCCTTTTCCTTCGTAAAGCTGGTCGTTTCTCTTTCCTCGTCGTTATTCCGTAATTTGATTTGTGTCGTTACGCTCGACAAATGCTAGTGTTTCAGTTTGTAAACTTCCAATTGCCTCTGCTACTTGAAGCAATTGATCTGCGGTTGCAGATGTCTTAATGTTGTTGTAATTTTTGCGTTTGTAGATTTGCTTTCCTTTTTCATCCAAACCCATATCGAAAGCAAGTCTTAATTGAGATTCTAGTAATACTTCAGCTGCCATGCTCTCTCACCTCCTTTCACCCTTTATATATAGAAATGGAGGTGGTTGAGTAGCGTGGAAATTGAAATTTTTTAAAAAATCCTTCTCTGACTGCCATGATCAAACATATCACCTATTTTTCAAAAGGCAGTGAGTAAAAAAATCATGATGATTTCTCCGCAAAATAATCGTTCTCTTTATGTAAAAAAATATTTCAATTGTTAATTTTTTATAAATTCGTGTAAATATAGAACTATTTTCCCGTTATAAAAGATATAATTGTTTCGTAAAAACCAACAAGATTCGACTTGTGTTTAAACAACGAGTTCCACAGAAAACCTACAACTTAGTACAATCCAGCATCAGGAACAAGTATTTATTCGTTCTATAGGGGGGGATATGACGTACTATCTGCTTTCATGCTTTACCTAGTAATAAAGTCTTAGATATGGTCTAGTATTTCTGTTAAAAAGGGAGCTGATCTAAATGGAAACGTTGAAGCATTATGTAAGAACAAATGTGAAACAAGTAACAGTTTCGGTTGATGATGGAATCGATATCACCATTGAAATTATCGATGGTCAAATTTTTTCTGTAAAAGTGGAAAATGGCTTGCAACTCATTGACATTAAGACGGATTCAACTAAGCAAATGCAGTTCTTACATTAATAGTTGTTTTTTAAATTTGGGGAAATTTACTAAATGGAGATATTGAATCGATTTATCCCGCATTAACGGGCAGTAATACCCCCACCTCTAAGCTTGAGTGAATCACAAAGAGGCGAAGGTGGGGGATAACTGCCCGTAAAAGCTAAGGTAAGTCTCGCTATCCATCAGTGGGGGATAA
>NZ_JAIQUM010000139.1 GCF_020075705.1 Metabacillus rhizolycopersici
AAGAGGTATATAGACTCCTAATGGAATCTGTTCTTATGCAGCCATTCCAAATAGTTGATGAATGAACTTCACTTGATTGTGGACAGACTTGTCCCGTAAAGCAAGTTGTCCTTTTTTAATGATATGCATCGCTTCTATTCCCGAAAGAATAGATTTAGCTGTCCGAAAAGATTTCAATCCTAACATCGAACGAACTTTCTTTTTAATAAAACGATGATCTTGTTCTACAATGTTATTAAGATATTTTATTTGCCTTATTTGGATGCCTATGGGCATCTTTTTCTCTTTCTTCAACTCTTCAATCGCCATAGGATAGGATGGGGGGTTCTGGTGCAAAATTTCAAGACACTTGCAATTAATCTTTAAATCTTGGACATACTGATACTAGTACTCTAAAAAAAGGACAGACTCTCCAAAGGGAGAAGTCTGTCCAAAATCAAAAAGAATTCATCCATCAACTGTTTGGACTAATTGCTTAGGACCAGGGGTCACTAGAAATCTTTCGCTTTTTTATATTTTCTTCAAGTATTTGCACCAGAACCTTATATTCTTTGATGCTTATAAAATAGATGATCATGTTGGTATGTATCATGAAGATGGTAATCCATAGGAGCACAATCAAGTACCAGAGGTGTGATTGCTAACATGGTCAAAGGGCTACTGGAAAGAAAAATTCAATAGATGTGTAAAAAGAATATAAAAGGAATGAATAGTGGTATTGCTTCATTTAAAAGTTGAGAATGATCAATTTCTAAAAATGTGTAGAAAGTGCAGAATGAAGAAGCTTATTTAACTTAGCCCATAGCCTTATCTGTAATGATGGGGCTATTTCTTTATGTTCCTTTTTTTGTAATTCAGAGTGCTTAACCAGAAACATGTCTCTAAAGTATAAAAGAAAGTCTTCATAAAACAAATACGATTACTATATTTTTTCTTATAATTGCAAGTATAAATAATTAATTGTTAGTTGAATTCTCAATCTAAATAAAGCGTTTACATATAAGGTTTAATCAATAAGTGACGACTTTAATAGTAGCTAATAGTGAAGTTTCCAAATCCATTATTTAATTGAAAATATATTTTAAAGTATAAAGAGGAGTCTTCATAAAATAACATTGGTTAAAATGTATTGTCCTGTAATTACAATTGTAAATGAGTATTTTTAGGTGGATTTTTAACTAGAAAAACAAATTGATTATGTTCTAAT
Organism: Metabacillus rhizolycopersici; assembly: GCF_020075705.1. Next base: position 1,208 of record NZ_JAIQUM010000139.1, read on the forward strand.
GTTTTTTACTAAATCTCAACCTGGAAGGAGATTCGTTTCTTCTACTTATGTGTAATAAGTAATTGGTATATTAAAACCCAAAAATGACCTGAATTGTATAAAAAATACGTTCAATATTAATTAAGTTCTTAGGAGGATACAAGCATGAAATTATCTTATGTAACAGACAGTTTAGGACACTTACCTTTTGAGGAAATGTTAGATGTTATTAGTGAAATGGGAATTGATACGGTTGAAATGACGACTGGTGGATGGTCTCCAGCACCTCATTTGAGATTAGACGAACTATTAGAAAGTGATCAAAAAAGAAATGAATTTTTAAACGCATTAGAAAAACGCAATATTAAACTGTGTGCTTTAAATTGTTCTGGAAATCCTTTAGATCCAGGTGAACTTGGCAAAGAACATCGGGAAGTTACAAATAAAACATTTGAATTAGCGAAGTTATTAGGCGTAAAGAAGATTATTATGATGAGTGGACAGCCAGCAGGAAGCCCTGAAGATAAAATTCCTAACTGGATTACCTATACTATAAGTTGGCCTCCGGTTCTAAAAGATATTTTAGATTATCAATGGAATGAAGTAGCGATTCCATATTGGAAGGAACTGGTTGTTAAAGCTGAAGAATGTGGTATTGAAAAGATTGCACTTGAAAACTTTAGCTCCCAATTAGTATATAACCCTGAAACATTATTTAGATTACGTAATGCAGTTGGACCTATTGTAGGTTTAAATTTAGATCCAAGCCATCTGATATGGATGGGAGCGGATCCCATTTTGTCAGCTAGAGAATTAGGAGATGCTATCCATCATGTTCATGGTAAAGATGTTCGCCTTGAGAGACATTTATCAGGTATTAACGGTGTGATGGAAACAAAAGAAGTTACGGATGTAGCGAATAGAGCCTGGAATTATGTAGCGGTAGGTTGTGGACAAGATTTACAGTGGTGGAAAGAGTTTTTCTCCGTGGTTAAGATGATGGGATATGACGCAGAAGTTTCTTTAGAAATGGAAGATCTAACCATGTCAGTAGAAGTAGGGGTAAGAACGTCAATCGATGCTTTAAAACAAACACTTAGCTTTTAGTTTAAACAAATGAATTGCTTCAGATACATTAGTGATTATAACGTTCTAAATATTAAGAAATCATTATTTTCTTCCAGCTATTCAAAGCAGGAACATTCCAAATAAAAATTATTTGAAAGAGAGGAATTTTACTATGTTAAATGGAGAGAAGAAAATTGCAAGACCGTTGCGCTGGGGTATGGTTGGCGGAGGACGACTTGGACAGGTTGGTTATAAACATCGAATCGGGGCACTTAGAGATAACACAGCTTTTCAATTGGTAGCTGGGGCATTTGATATTGATCCTGCTAGAGGAAAAGACTTTGGTGTGAACATTGGTGTTGCTGAAGAACGCTGCTATCCAGATTATAAAACGATGTTTGCAGAGGAAGCAAAGCGTGAAGATGGTCTTGAGGTTGTATCAATTGCAACTCCTAATGGTACTCATTACGAAATTTGTAAGGCTGCATTACATGCTGGTTTACATGTAATTTGTGAAAAACCTTTGTTTTTTACGACTGATGAGGTGCGAGAAATTAAGGCACTAGCTGAGGAAAAAGGCAAAATAATTGGTGTAACCTATGGATTCTCTGGTAATCAGATGATGCTTCAAATGCGGGCAATGGTTGAAAAGGGAGAGATTGGGGATGTACGAGTAGTAGACTTACAGTATACTCATGGATTTAATGCCAATGATGATGGGGACAAAATCAATGCTGCACAAAAGTGGCGCATAGATCCTAAGGTTGCAGGACCTAGCTATGTGTTAGGCGATCTGTCTACGCACACCTATTATATGTCGCAATTAATTATGCCTCAAATGAAAATTAAAAAGTTATTATGTGATCGTCAAAGTTTTATCAGCACTCGTGCTCCGCTAGAGGACAATGCTTATGTTTTAATGCATTATGAAAATGGTGCTGTAGGTAGACTGTGGACATCCTCTATTGATGCGGGTTGTATGGATGGTCATCGGATTCGCATAGTTGGTTCAAAGGCAAGCTTAGAATGGTGGGACAGCAAGCCAAATGAATTAAAGTATGAAATTCAAGGGCAACCGATTCAAACCCTGATTCGTTCAATGCCTTACCTGGATGACAGCTGTAATGCTGATGAGCGTTTAGGGGCTTTACATGTAGAAGGCCTATCCGAAGCATGGGCAAATATTTATCTCAAGTTTGCTATTGCCATTGATGCTAAAAATCGTGGTGATGAAGAAACCTTACAAAATCTTGTCTATCCTAATATTGATGCTGGACTAGAGGGCGTTCGCTGGGTTGAAAATTGTGTACGCTCTGCAGATAAGGGAGCAGATTGGGTAGATTTTGAGTAATAAATACACTTTGTTGCAAAGGGAAAATCTTAAATTTAGTTAGCATTGAAATCAATTGAAAAATATCAGAATCTTTCATCAAAACCGTGGTGTTGGTTGTGGAGACCAATCCACGGTTTTAAAAAAAGGCTGTATTAAAGAATAGTTGTTGGTTGCTAGGTTATTAAAAAGTGGATGCTAAAAGCTTTCGTGAACTTTATGGAGTTTTAGAAGAAATTCTGAATGAAAAAAATTAAGAAATAGTAGAAAGGAAAGAGTATGAATGATTTTGAGGGAGGCACTCGATTTAAGTAAGAGTATAGCTAATGATCGCTTGGATATGTACGAGTTGGCAAAAGATAAAGGTCTCTCTGACCCGGATGTCATAAAAATCAGCCAACAATTGGATTTTAAAATTCGGAATATTGAGAGTATACTACGCAAAATTCGCTCGTTGTAAACAGGAACGCTTGATTATCAGAATGACAAACATAGTTAAGCTTTGCGAGCATTACTTATAATTATTTTACCGGAATGATTGGTATCCAACTTTAATAAAGCCAAATGAAATTATATACGGTCTCTTAGATAGAAATCCAAGCAGAAACTATTGTATGTTTACGTTTTTAGCCAAAAGTTTCATCCATCTTTGGTGGATTATTAGAAAGTGTAGTTCAAAGAGAAAAAAATGTAAGCGTTTTAAAGAGGCTGAGAATTTAAAATAGAAGCTTTAAATTTACAATCATCTTTAACACATAATTTTTATGGAGGATGTGAGGGTTTATTCTACCCATCTTTATTAACAGAGGGTGTTTCCTTTGCCATCATATTTAACAAGGAGCTTATTGAATAAGCACTTTGTTAAAACACATACGATCAATAAAGGAGGAATTGAACATGGAAAATCTCAAGTTGTCTGATGATCGTTCCGTTCAAACGGAACATGCCCAGAAAAAGGACCCAAAAAAGTTTTTGAAATTAGTCACCATTGTATCCACTTTTGGAGGGCTATTATTCGGATATGATACAGGGGTTATTAATGGGGCACTTCCATTTATGGCTCGACCCGACCAATTAAATTTAAATCCTTTCACTGAAGGTTTAGTAGCAAGTTCTATAATATTAGGTGCGGCCTTTGGGCTCCATATTAGGTGGACGCTTATCGGATAATAAAGGGCGTAGGAAGGTTATTTTGTACCTTGCGATGTTATTTTTCTTTGCTGCAGTTGGTTGCGCTATAGCGCCAAATATAACTATAATGGTTGCTTTCCGTTTTCTACTGGGACTTGCTGTCGGTGGTTCTTCTGTAGTCATTCCATCATATCTCGCTGAGATAGCTCCTTCAGATCGACGTGGTAGGTTGGTTACCCAAAATGAATTGATGATTGTTACGGGGCAGTTTCTTGCTTATATATGTAATGCAGTGATTGGAAATGTTTTTGGAGATGCAGGACATGCATGGCGTTATATGTTGGTGATTGCAACATTACCAGCTGTGGCGCTTTGGATTGGAGTACTTATTTTACCTGAAAGCCCTCGATGGTTAGCGTCAAAAGGAAAAATGGCCGGAGCATTGAAAATACTTCAACAGGTTCGTAGTGAAAGTATCGCTCAACAAGAATTAAAGGAAATTAAAGCACATATTTCAAAAGAGGAAAAAATGGAAAAAATGAGCTTCAAAGATTTAGGGACACCTTGGATTCGACGTATCGTAATTCTTGGTATTACTATTGGATCTATCTCCCAATTAGTAGGTATCAACTCTATTATGTACTATGGAACACGAATTCTTGAAAACTCTGGTTTTGGAACAAAAACAGCATTAATTGCAAACGTAGCAAACGGATTAATTGCCGTTGTTGCCGTTATTGTTGGTATGTCGCTACTAAATAAAGTGAACAGAAGGCCAATGCTACTTACAGGTTTAACAGGTGTGACGGTTGCGCTTATTACGATTGGTGTTTCCTCTCTAATACTTACGGGATCTCCAATGTTGCCATATGTAGTATTATCCATGACAGTCGTATATTTAGCCTTTTTCCAAGGTGCTATTGGCCCGATGGTATGGCTCATACTTGCTGAAATATTCCCTGTTCGTTTACGTGGTATTGGTATGGGAATGGCTGTTTTGTTTTTATGGCTTTCCAATTTTGTAGTAGGATTATTCTTCCCTATCCTTATGGATGCGATTGGAATATCAGGAACATTTTTCATATTCGCTATATTTGGTATTGTGGGAATAATATATGTAGCGAAGTTCTTACCAGAGACTAGGGGACTATCATTAGAACAAATAGAAGATAATTTTAAAAAAGTAAGCTAATGGAAGTCGGAATTGGACTTAGTTGGAACAGACTAGGGAAAGTAGTTTTATAGAATGGAAGCGCTGTATTGAAGTCGCTGTTGAGATGGATGTGGACGTGTTAAACACAGAATTTACCGGTCATTCAGATAAACCATATAAATGTGAACAGATGTTCATGCGTTCTATGAAAGAGCTTCTTCCGATTATCGAAAGAGAAGGGATTAACCTTTATAAGGTTAGTAGCTTCTCTCTTTTTTAATAGAGATAGGTTGTTTTATAAAAGCTCGAATTTGCTCATAAGAGAATAGAAAGTAAGTTCAGCATATTCTATTCTGGTTCTGGTGCAAAATTTCAAGACACTTGCAATTAATCTTTAAATCTTGGACATACTGATACTAGTACTCTAAAAAAAGGACAGACTCTCCAAAGGGAGAAGTCTGTCCTTTTTTTGACCATGTGCATAGCCTCTATCCCCGCAATAATTCGTTTGGCAGTCCGTAAGGACTTTAGTCCAAGCATCGGGCGAATTCGTTTTTTAATAAAGCGATGATCCTGCTCCACGATATTGTTGAGATATTTAACTTGCCTTAGTTGGATGCCTTCAGGCATCTGCTTTTCTTCTTTTAACTCTTGGATAGCGATTGGATAAGCTGGGTTTTTGTCTACTGTTATCACACGAGGCTTAGAAACGTGCGAAAAAGCCAAGGCTTTCTTAAGAAAGCGTTTGGCTGCTTGTTTATTTCTTGTTTTACTTAGATAAAAATCAATGGTATTCCCTTCCGAGTCAACGGCACGATATAGATACATCCAT
>NZ_JAIQUM010000140.1 GCF_020075705.1 Metabacillus rhizolycopersici
CTTAACGGGCAGTAAAACTCCGACTTCAAGATTCGAGAGAAGCAAAGAAGATAAGTGGGAGATAACTGCCCGTAAAGATCCGACGAACGATTGACGTCCAAGTCAGGCGAAGCCACAGGATGTGGCGCGTTTTGAGCGTGATAAGTCTCGCTAACCATCAGTGGGGGATGAAGAAAACCCCCACTGATGGAAGTCTCACTTTATGGTAAACATCGCAGAAAAAGTTGTCATTATTATGGGGGCATCAAGTGGAATTGGTGAAGCAACGACCAAGAAACTTGCACAGGAAGGAGCAAAACTAGTTATTGCGGCTCGGCGAGAGGATCGCTTGAAAACTCTAGTTGAATCATTACCAAATGCTGATATTACCTATGCTGTTGCAGTTGTATGAAATAAAGAGGAAATTCAATCAGCTGTTGAGTAGCAGTCAAAAAATATGCTAGGGTAGATGTACTCTTCAACAAAGCTGGATTCGAGCAAACAATACAAACAGACCACCTGTATTTCATAGACACATTTAATGAATACAGGTGGCTTTTATTAATTAGTAATGGAAATCTCTATTTTATTGTTTTTATGAATATCTTCCGTTCCGGCTTCCAATGCAGTCTTGTAATATAAACATTTATGCTCGATGAGTTCCATTGTTTTTTTTAGTTCTTCCACCTGTGCTTCTACACATGCTTTTCTTTCCATAAACATGTCATATCTTTGCTGCAACGTGGAATCCCCATCAGAACACCAATCAATGAAATTTTTAATCTCCTTAATAGGCATCCCAGTGGACTTCAGACATTCAATTACTTTTAAAGCGCCGATATCGGATTCTTTAAACAATCGTGTTCCGTTGGATGTCCGTTCAACAAAAGGCATAAGTCCCTCCTTGTCGTAGTAACGCAAAGTATATGCTGTAAGGTTCAATTCTTTTGCAACTTCGCTGATAGAATATGTCTTCATCATGTATCTCCTTTTCTTTTTTTTTATCCCACCTTAACGGGCAGTAAAACTCCGACTTCAAGATTCGAGAGAAGCAAAGAAGATAAGTGGGAGATAACTGCCCGTAAAGATCCGACGAAGGACAGGACGTCCAAGTCAGGTGAAGCCACAGGATGTGGCGTTCCTGAGCGTGATAAGTCTCGCTAACCATCAGTGGGGGATGAAGAAAACCCCCACTGATGGAAGTCTCACTTTATGATATAGACTTCGAGTTAACTCTATGGTTAGAAGGGATTGTATCACGGTATTTGCTGGATGTCAAAGTCACCTTATAGAGAAAGTAGAAATTGATTCTGTTTAACGGATATATACCTACTTAAAAAAGAATGTAGCTGGCTATAGTCTCTATTGATAGATGATTTGAACCTGTATGGACATGGATTTTTAAAAAGAATAAACTAATCTCTTGACCTAGAGTTAACTATAAGGAGTAACATTATTTTGTAAGAGAAAAAAGTAGGGATTGAAATGAATGAAGGGTAATTTTAACCTGAGTTCTTTATTTAAATCCGGTACAAGCGCATTCTCTTGAAAATATAAATTACAGGAGGTTTTTTTATGATAACTGCTAAAGCACGAGCTGTTGACGGTCCAGATAAACCCTTTCGAGTTGCTGAAATTAAACGACGCGATCTTGATTTACATGATGTTCTGATTGAAATTAAATATGCAGGAATATGCCATTCTGACATCCATACTGCTCACGGCGAATGGGGTGACGTGAACTATCCTCTCGTACCTGGACACGAGATTGCGGGAATTGTCACGGATGTAGGAACCGAGGTAACAAAGTACAAGGTCGGTGACCGGGTAGGGGTCGGATGTATGGTTGACTCCTGCGGCGAATGTGAGAACTGCCGTAAAGGAGAAGAGCAATACTGCCTCAAAGGAAATATCCCTACCTACGCTGGTGTCGACAAATACGGTGAGCCAACTCAAGGTGGCTATTCCACCCACATTGTCGTAACTGAGGATTTTGTAGTCAGAATTCCTGATAACATTGAGCTTGATGCTGCAGCACCATTACTATGTGCAGGTATTACGACATATTCGCCACTAAATCATTGGCAAGCTGGTCCAGGTAAGAAAGTAGCAGTTGTTGGTATGGGTGGTCTTGGTCATATGGCTGTCAAGATTGCACATGCCATGGGTGCAGAAGTTACCGTTCTGTCTCAATCATTGAAGAAAAAAGACGATGGCCTGCAATTCGGCGCAGACAACTACTATGCCACAAGTGATCCTGAGACATTTAATAAACTTGCTAGTACTTTTGACTTGATAATTAACACGGTAAGTGCAAAAATCGACATTAATGCTTACCTCTCACTGTTAACGCTGGATGGTACTCTAGTAAATGTTGGTGCGCCTGCAGAGCCATTGGCATTAAATGTGTTCTCTCTTATTCCTCATCGCCGTTCATTTGCAGGTTCGATGATTGGAGGCATCCGTGAGACTCAGGAAATGTTGGATTTCTGTGCAAAACATAACATTGTTCCTAAAATTGAAGTGATTTCGGCTGATCAAATTGACGAAGCATACGAACGCGTTTTAGCTTCAGATGTGAAGTATCGATTTGTGATCGACATTAGTACAATGTGAGTTTCAAAGATAAATTCTCTTGGTAATTTCGAGGATATCCAAAAAGCCTATCTTTTTGGATATCCTTTTTGACACCTTTGAAAATTGTAAAAGAGGGGTACATTAAATTGAACAGGAGGTTTGCTTGATTTTAATCAATATGTGAACTATTTCACTTCCACTAATGGGTGCAAGAGTTTAAGATCCGGCTTGAATAGCCGGTTTTTTTTATTCAACTAAAGTGGAAGGTTAGTTCAACAAGCAATAAAAAATCAAAAAAGCAAAGGTATTATCTACCTTCGCTTTCCTTGCGAGTGATTCTGTTAATTCTCCATATCAAATACTCTGTTTGTATCTGGGCAAACACCAACCCGATTAAAGATGAATATAAAACAGTTCCAAAACCTCTATCCAATATACGATATTATTTTAGTAATCTCATCTTGATTATTTAGTTAAATCGTTCCTATCCTGCATGGAAGGTGGTTCTTCAAGCCAACCATTTTTCGCCATGATTTTTCCACCGTCCCGCCCATAAGTTAATACGTCTTTTGCTGTATTAACCATTATTAGTGGGAGGTCACTACGTAAACTAAATGCTGTTCCTAATGCATTGGCACCTAAACCAAAGCCACAAAATATGCTGGTACAATACATCATGAGTTTATCAGAAAAAGGAGCTACCTTTGAATCTGTTGCATTTGCCCCCCATGTTGAAGGTGGCTGAATATCACTTTGAAGAAATAATTGTGTATAGTCAGTTACAATTTTTTTTGCTAATTCTTTTCCCTTTATGAAATATTTTTTTACTTCAGGTTCATTTGCCACTTGTGCGAATCCTGTCATCATTTGCATTCCAATAATATTGGATTCAATTGCATTATATAAGTGTGCTATTTCAACTGTATTCAATGCTCTCTTTTCAGAAAATAAGTTAAAACCACTCATATAATTGGTCCCATCTGCAAACTCCACAGACTTTGGCATGGATACAGCAGGAGGACGTGGTAAAACATCTTTCTTTTGCAAATAGTCTACACATTCATCGTAAACACTCTGGGTAAAGGCGGTTAACTCCTTGTAAAAAAGCACAATATCTTTGCGATATGCCATATTCATGTGGAGTGTATGCAATCCCATGCTTATTGAACTAATAAGACGACAAAACATAATATCAAACATATTGTCATACAGCTTAGGTACGCCAATATTAACATCTTCCTCTTTGAATCCGATTGGAATAACTGCCCCTTCATTTTTGAAGATGGCTTTTATATCCTCAACATAGTTAATCACTTTCATATGAGCATCTTGCATAATTTCTTTGGCTTGATTGTCATCAGCTTGTTCTATAAAATATTCAAGAATTCTCTGTACCATTGTTTTTTGTTGATAGGTCAACCACAAAGTTCCTAATTCACTTGAACTTAAAGCCTGTTTTTGGTTCATAATTTAAGCCTCCATTTACTGTATTTACTAAAACAATAACCACTTTCATTGAACCTTAATTCGCATTAACATACACTTTAAAAGATGTCCAATCAATAAACCTGGGAATAAAGACAAAATTGGAAGCCACACAGGTCCCAGTAATATTTGTCCTAATTTTAGTGCAGGAGAGTAGATAAGCCCAATCGTTACAAAATAAGCACTAAATACAAAAGGAAGATAGGAATAAGGAGGAGTTTCTCCTTCGGCATCTTTATACGCATCCCACATAGCAAACATATAAAGACAGGGATAAAACATTAGCCATTGGTAATTTGTTGCTTCGATTGCTTCTCTAATGTTTCCTTGAAAGCTATGCAAAATCACAATATTAAAATGACTATTAACATTAACGAGCAACTCCAAGAAAATAAAAACGATACCTTTAACAAATTTTCTGTTTAATAACTGAGCAAAGCCTGGGAGAGCAATACTCCACAGAATAGCTTCTAACTTATCAGTCATAATCATATTGTCCTTATAATTAGTAATAAATTTAATATTTACTACAAGAGAAATAATATGTAGTAAATGTATTTATTCTTCAATCCTTCTTCAACTAAATGGGTGCAATACTTGAAGATCAGAACTGTCATTTTGACGCTCTTGTTGTGCTAACAGATAGGATAATCGAAATAGTTTTTTAGAAAATCGGGTCATAATAGTAAATATTGAGTTATTAGGAGATAGAGGATGAAAATCAGGAAAGAGAAAAAGAATGGTCAGGGCGGCATTTTTAAAGACATACTTATTGAAATTCGAGATTCAATCTTATTTGAATTAGTTTGGAACATCTTAATGTTTATACCAAGAATGATGATTCGTTTAATCAAGAATATATTTAACTAGTCTAAATGAGTGCGATTCTTTAAAGGTATCGCCTTTTTTGGTTTGATTAACGAAGCAGATTGTGAAGTATAGTACTTAAAGTAACGGGTGCGTGGGGAATTGATCCCGTCAACTAAACTGTCCGCCCCCTACTTGTAGAAACATGTTTAGTTTAATAAAACATAGAACAAAAAAGGCACTCATTAGCGAGTGTCTTTTTTTGTTGTGTATCAAAAAAATGGAATTTTTGGACCCAGTTGATAGTAAAGAATATAAAGATGCTACCGCACTGAGCAATAAAGTAGTATTGAAGATCAAAACAATTTCTAGCTAACAAAAAAAAAACTATTTACTGACTAGATAAATAGTTTTTTGTTATGGTGTCTAAATTTAAATCCAATTTACGTATTTGAGGCCATAAACAGAGCCAACTGTCATAAGAATTGACCAAATGACTAAACTGACTCCCATCCAAGTGATTACTCTAATTCTAGATGAACCAAGCAAAAGAGCTGTTAAAGCAGCTAAATCTGTTCCAAGTAACGAGGGTGAAAGTAAAGAAAACACTGGAAGACCATATTTTTCCCAAATATGTCTGGCTCTAGTTTCTCTTTTTGAAGGTTCCGATTTTCCTTTTTTTTCTCTCCGTTTGTTACGCCATTCAGAAATTTGTCTAAAAAACATTGCAAAGACTAAAACCATAATAAAATTTCCTGAAAAAGCAATAATCCCAACGGCTACAGGTGACATCTCCAACACAATACCTACTGGAATAATATAAAAAACATCCAGTAATGGTAATATTGATATTAAAAATAAAGCGATGTATTGCCAAATTCCATCTGCTTGTTGAACCCATTCAACCATCTGAACACCCCCTTGTAAAATAACAAAAATTTCTCTCTCTTTACCTATTATACAATTGTAATAAAAAACTTCTTATTCCATTAAAGGATGCGATTGTGGAACAACATAGGTAGAAAATAATTAAACTTTATTTCAAAGCAACAACAGTGCCACTAAAGTCTGGATCATTAAGAAATCGGTCACGGAATTTGAGTCATCGTGACCACATTGGCTCTGTTTCCATACTCTTTTTTTAACGAACACCCAAAAGAATTCCCCTTCCTCAAGCGTGTGAAGGGTGTAGCCCAACGGTAGGGAGGGGATGAATTTTGGTCAGGCGACAGACTGAGGGGTTGCATTTGTGGAACGTATGTTCTAAAAAGAGGTAAAATATAAAGGTGGTGACGACAATGTTATTGAATCAAAAATACGAAATCTTTCCAAACGAAGAACAGAAGGAAATACTAGATCGTTGGCTACAATATTGTCGTCAAACCTATAATTCAGCTCTTTTGGATAAACAACGTAAATATCGCAAGTCAAAAGAATCTTATCATCGTAAAGATATGCAAACACAACTAAAAATGGATAAAAAGAAATATCCGTTCCTAAAAGAAGTACCATCTCAACCGTTGCAGGAAGTCTTTCTACGTCTAGAAAAAGCATTTGATGGTTTCTTTCGTAAGGAGAAAAACTATCCAAAACAGAAAAAATACAAAGATTACACGAGTATGACCTTTCCTCAATTTGGGTTCAATGCAAAAGGCAATC
>NZ_JAIQUM010000141.1 GCF_020075705.1 Metabacillus rhizolycopersici
AAAGAAATAAAAAACAGATTAAAGAAGCAATGATCCTTATTGTTTTCTTTGCGTTACTTCTTCTGCTGAATTCTTATTTCAAAAGTTTCTAATACAAAACTTGCAATCTCTATAATAAAAAATGGTAGTTACTTTGAAAACACCAATATAGTTAACCTATAAATCCCAATTTATCAACGATTAACTCAGTTAATTGGGTTAACCGTTGATAAAGCCAGTATTAAGCTACTAGTATCCACCGCCTACAAAAGAAGCACCAATGATAATTAAAAGAATAAACAATACTACGATAAGAGCAAAACCAGATCCTTGTCCTTGTCCATATCCACCACCTTGACTCATAAACGACCCACCTCCTTCGTTTTTTGTAGAATATTTTATGTGAATGACAAGTGCTTCGCATGGGCAATAGTTAAAGGTTAGAAAAAAGGCAGTTTAGTTAAACAAGGATTGCATAAAACCCCCGTTTTTTATGCAGCCACCAGGCTTCTTCAGAGGTCAAAAACGTTGATCCATCAACGATGTATAAAATCATGCATAAACGAATAAAATAAGAAGGATATCCTAGACAAAAGCGAACCCCTTTGGTACCAAGGGGTTCGCTTTTTTATGCTCTTTTTCTCAACTTCCGGAAATTGCTATTATGTAAACTAGATTTGTATAGAGTATACATATGATTCTTGAAAACTCGTTCAGCAATCAGGCAATATTTTCGAATAACTAATTGTAGGAATAATGGGGGAAATTGAAAATCTTTATAAAGGTGAACGTATGTATATTAAATGCCAGGCTAGTTGAAGAACAGGTAACAACTGTCGCCCAGCTTTCTTTAATACCTATAAGCACTTTCGCATGTATTAGCCTGTGGCTCATAATAACAATGTTGTTTATATTGTCCTGCAAATGGTTGATCATACCATGTAGGTGGACACGGAGCATACGGATTAAAATACCAAAGAGCATACTTAGAAGGATGTTGTCTCCAATACTTTACTACTTGTCGTGCCAATCTTCTCTCTACATCTCTTGCTGGACTATAAAATAAACTACCTTTTTGTACTGCTTCAAAAGAGTAATTTCCACCTTGAACTTGAAAAATTACATCCCGTATCGTTCTTACATCCTTAAAATCTAAACAATCAACTACTGCTCGATTTATAATGACATTCCCAACCATAAGCATCCCTAGTCGTCCTTCACCCACAGCCTCTGCCCGCATCATCCTTGCAATTAAATCAATGTCACTATCTCTATATTTTACTCTCGTCACTTTTCATCACCTCTAAGAATTGTATTAAAAACAGCCTACAAAAATGTCAAGTGGTTACAAAGAACGAATCGTTTTCATACCCCTTTGAAAAGTCATAAGTTGTTTTTCTCATACATACGTATGAATGTACAAAATTTGAAGGTAAATATTACTATTCTTTTAACATCCTAAGGGATTCAAAGTAAAGAAACCATGATTCTGAGTTATCATAGGAATTGACTGGAGCAGACAGACAGTATCTCCTAAAATTCTCATGATGATTCTTAAAACTAGCCGATTATTATCAAGTTTCAACATGAATTGCAATCGCTTGGCATTATAGTACTTTACTTCTACTTTACCCGAATTTTCCAGTTGTTTACTAACTTTTTGAGGGGGTATTTTATGGCAAACAAAAAAATTCAAGCTCAACCCTATGTTTATGACAGGCAAGGAATACCGGGCGCTCAGCAGATGATCATGCAACCAGGCAGCGGATATCCGCAATATCCTACATATCCGCCGCCTGGTCAATTCGGGCCATCTCAGCCCGGATTTCAAGTACCTCCAATGCCAGCTCAGCAAGGTTTAACCCAAAATATACCAGGCATGCTTCCACTAGAGGAATCCTATATTGAAAACATCTTGCGCTTAAATCGCGGAAAAATAGCGACTGTTTATATGACATTTGAAAATAATCGTGAATGGAATGCGCAGATCTTTAAAGGCATAATCGAAGCAGCCGGCCGTGATCACCTCATCCTCAGTGACCCACAAACAGGCATGCGTTATTTACTATTAATGGTGTACTTAGACTATATAACATTTGATGGAGAGATTAATTACGACATTCAAAATACATTAGCTTCTTACCCACCAAGATAAAGACCGAAAGCAGAAGCGCCTTGATGTCGTGCACGTATCCACAGCACAAAAATTTTATCATGTCCTAAACGATGAACCAAAGCTGACTCTTCGTTATGTCAGCCTTTTCTCTTTCCCCTGAAACAAATCCTCCTCTTTCTTTCGCTTCCTCGGGAACCCTCCCGAAAATGCGGATTTACAACGTTAAACTGTTTGCAACTTTTTTATATGCCTATAACATCGCTTATGGTGACTAGAGCTCATTCTTCTCTTCACTAGGAGAAAATAGGGGTGATAGCCCCCTAAACCCTTCTTACATATAGGGGAAACAGCAATAGATATCATTCTAGTAATGTATGATATCCGTTTTAGACCTTGCGTAGCAAGGCTTTTACCATGCGAGATAGCATATTTATCTCCGCCCCCCCTTCCCCAAAGGAAAAAAAGGAGGGGGATCTTTCAGAAGGTTTTGACCTTTCTCTCGATCCTTTTAGTCTTTGAAGTAAATTTTTATGTAAAAAAATATCGAAATAAAGACAAAAAGCCCTATATGGTTTGGGCTTCTTTATGGATTATTTAAAGTATTATCATGATGTCCGCAATTACGTAAAATAAAGGACTCTGGCTTCTCCATCTCAAATGTAATACGTAAATTCATATTTCCACTTGCTTCCCAAACATAAGGGTTTTTATAGCCTTCCATCTTTTTTATACGTAATGAAGGGTGCGTTGGATCCTCTTCCATTTGTTTTAAAGCTTTTTTTATGATTATTTGAGCTTGAGGGTCTAATTTTTTATAACTTCTATGAAATCTCTTTGTAAATTGCAATCTCATATACTCTAGTCCTCAATATCACTGTCTAACCAATTGAAAGCTTCATCAATATTCTTAAAGGTATAGACTTCGCCTTTCTTAATATTTGTCTCTGCTTCTTCTTCTTCTCTTTGCCATTTATCAGTCCAAAACCAAGCTTGATCAGCTGGTACATGAATCATTGGAACTAATGTTAAACGTCCATTTTCATCTAACCTTATCTCTAAAGAATCTCCTTCATGTAGATTTAATTCCTCCATAAAAGCTTTAGGTAAAGTAAATTGACCACGTTTACGTAACGTGATTTTTTCCTTTTTCACAATATCAACTCCCTTTTCGGGTGTTCTTATAACCATAATATGCACTCACCTTTCTATTGTTTCCGAAAATCAGAAATTCATACTTTCTTACATTCTAACACAAATTTTAAAACCTTCCTTCTTTTTTCACTATCTTTTAATCAAAAGAGCTTACACTTCATCACACTATATTTTTATGTAGTGACTCCGACCGAAAACCAGTAGTAGAAGACCTCGATCACAATGTACTTTGTGTGGTCGAGGTCTTCTACTGTTTACGATGTTAAGGAAGGAGTCACAGATAGCTATATTATGGGGTTTATTTCTATTTTAAGAACGAAATAAAAAGGAAATTGATTTATATCTTATTTACCTTATAGTTTCGATTCATTATTGCAGAAGTAAAGCAAATATTAAGTGTTTTATATCAATGAAAAAGACCTGCTTAGAGACTTGTTTTAGTTGCCTTCATGGCAACTTTTTAGCCTTCATGGCTTCTAAAAAACATTGAAAAAAACAGTAAAAAAGATATTTATATTGCCATAGACAGAAGGGGGTATTAAAAAATGGTTGATATTACTAGATTTGTAGTTGATTAATGTTGATATATATGTCATCATCGTTGATATATATATCAACATTGTTTTTTTTATTAATGTTGATATATTCATCTACATACTAGTCAGACATAACAAGTTATATAATACATATTAGGAGAGGTGAAACATGACTATCGGTAATAAACCAGAAAACGGCATAATACTCAAAGAAATGGTTGACCGAGATACTGGGGAAATTTATCATGTTCCGATTTTCACCAGAAGTACATACAAAGGAGGTAATTTTTTCATGGCTATGCAAGAAGGGTTTATTCATTTAGCTAAACTTGGTCTAAGAGGACAAGAAATGCAAGTTTTAATGCTAGTTATGGGCAAATTAGACTTTGAAAACTGGATACGTGTTTCCCAAGCAGAAATAGCTAGAGAACTTGATTTAGACCGTTCAATAGTTTCAAAAGCAATCAAAAAACTTGTTACAGAAGGTATTCTTCATAAAGGACCTAAGGTTGGTACTAGCAGTACTTATAGACTTGATCCAGGGTTTGGATTAAAAGGCAGAGCCAAAAATCAAAAGAAAATACGTGATGAAATTAAACATCTTTCAGTAATCGAAGGAAAAAAGAAATAAATTAGGTGTGAGAAATACTTCACACCTTTATTTTTACTCTTAAACTCTCTAAAAGCTTATCATCTACTCTTTTAGGCTTGTACCCCATACGATCTCTATTAAAATACCTTCTATAACCTTCATATGGGCCGTATAACGCCTATACTCACTTTCAAGCAAGTTTCCCATCCGAATCAACCACAACCTTTTCTGGAGCCCTCTGAACGCTTCCCATGAAATTATACGATTTCGAACGTTCTTCTCTTACCAGACGAAATAAAACTAATAAGTCATATGTATGAAAAATCGACAGTTAATCAGAAGGTAATTCAACTTGATCTAAGTAAACAAACTCTCTCATTTTTGAACGCTGCTTCTTCAAAGGAGCATCACAAAAGCCACAAGTTTCAGCCCATGTTCACTGTTCTTTCAACCGCATTAAGAACAAACCACAACTCCTATTTACCCCTCTATTTTAGGTCTAGATTCCGGCTAAAAACTTCCATGTAAAGTATAGCACACTATACTTTACATGCGTAAAGTCGTGTGGTCTGCGACGCTATGTTGCCTGTCAAACAGGCAAACAGACAAGCACGCAAGCATGATAAAAACAAAAACCGTAGGGCTACTCGCCCCACCACCCCCGCCAACGTCAACACGTTGGATCGCCATACAAAACAACTAAAACCAATGTTGCCATAAAGGCAACAAATGCACCTTAAAGGTGCAATCAGTAACTAACCTAAAGGTTTATCAACGTATATATTACCAAAAAAAGTAAATAATACTGGTGAGCTAATAATAAAAGGAGTATAGACATGGCTAGAAAAATCTTCGATATACATAAAGACCTATTAGTCTTATTTGGAATATGGTTTGCTATTCGCTTTATCTACACAAAAGAAATATACATACAAGTAAATGGATACACGGTAAATACGCTTAGTTTACTCATACTAACAATCGTATTGGTTGCATTAGATAGAGTAAGACATACGGAGACTAGCGAAGAAAAGAAAATCAATTAAGTAACCATAGTAGACCAAAAATTTTATACTTGCTTAACGTTGTAAATCCGCATTTTCGGGACTGTACCCCTAGTTACCTAATTAAGTCTTGTTGAAAGAAACCAGTCGGTTTCTAAGGAAGGATTTCCAATAAACTGATAGAATACTACTAAAAAAGGAGAGGATAGCGATATGAAGGATGACACGTCACAAGCTGAAAAAGCTTACTGGACAAAGGATGTTGCGGACGATTTAGGTATGGCCGTTACAACAGTCCGTAAGTATGCTTCTTTGATGGAAGAGAACGGATATACTATTCTTCGAAATGAACATAATCAAAGAGCTTTTTTAGAGCGTGATATTCTCATCATGAAGCGTATAAAATCGCTAGCCAAAGCGCATGGCGTCACGATAGAAGATGCGGTAAATTCAGTATTGAAGGGCGTTCCTAGCAATGAAGTACAAACTGTGTCGGGTAGCGACACGTCTACTATGTCGCCCCCCGACACAAAAGAAAATGAGCAATTACAGGCTCTTATCACACGTTATGATGATAAATTTAACGACCTAAAAAATGATAATGATGAATTAAAGGGAATGATTCAAGAATTACAGCAAATTGTTAAAGGGCAACAATCCTATATAGATGACTCGATCAAGAAGCGAGATGAACAGCTATTACAATCTATTCGAGAACTTCACCAAGCACGAATAGAAGCAGCCAGTACAGAAAAAAAGGGATTCTTTTCCCGACTTTTTAAAAAGGAATCCTTATGAAATTAGATTATAAAAAGAGAGAAGTACAAAGAAATATAAAGAGAAAATACAACAAAAGAAATAAAAAACAGATTAAAGAAGCAATGATCCTTATTGTTTTCTTTGCGTTACTTCTTCTGCTGAATTCTTATTTCAAAAGTTTCTAATACAAAACTTGCAATCTCTATAATAAAAAATGGTA
>NZ_JAIQUM010000142.1 GCF_020075705.1 Metabacillus rhizolycopersici
GTAAATGGGAATTTCCTCCGTAAAGTTCACCAGAACGGATGAGTGTTAAGTAATCGATAAAAAGAATCGGTTTTTTGTTTGGAAATTGATTCATCAATTTTCGCGTTTTCGCTCTCATCTCAGCAACGGTTTGTCCAGCACCATCAAATATTTGCACATGGGTTTCATTGAGATCACCAATCACATCCGACCATTTATTCTTTTGACTTTCATTTAGCATTCTTTTAGGATCCCGCATTTTTGTACGGTTAAAGCCCCCTGTTGAAGCAATTAATCGTTTGGTTATCAGCTTTTCAGGCATTTCCAAGGAAAAGATGAGGGGCAAATAACCAGCCCAACCCGACATTTTTGCGAAATGGAGCATGACGTCGGTTTTTCCCATCGATGGTCTTGCCGCTAGGATCGTCACTTCCCCATCCTGAAATCCTCCTGTCACTTCGTCGAGCTTTTTGATACCCATTGTTGCACTTTTTAAGATTTTTTGATCTTCCCAGGGTGCCTCATAGATACCTGACAACGCTTGTTGTATGGACGTATGATCATCCATCTTCATTTGGTTAATTTTATCCAATTCGGCAATGACCTTAGCAATCTCCCAATCATTCATAGCTGCAACGGTTAAAATGTTTCTCTTTTCCCGTTCCTTCCAAAGATCAAGAATAAGCTTCTCTATTCCTTCAAATTTCTCAAGATCCGCATACGATAACAGCTCCGAAAGGTAAGACATTCCGCCAAATGATTCGAGGTCAGGTAAGGTTGTCAGCGAAATTAAATCAATATTCTTACCAGCTCGGCTGAATTCCACCATTCTTCGCATCAATTCTTTATGCCGTGTCCCTTCAAGCTGTTCTGGCTGAATGACGGTATCCCCCAGTAGGTACTCTGCCTTCATCAAGCTTCCTAAGAATGCTTTTTCCGCAATACTCACTACTCCTCACCTGCCGTTAGATCAAGCTCAAATCCACTTGGAATTGCTCTTCCAACAGGAAAAGATTCGGTTGCTTGCCTAGGCTTTGGTACAGGCTTTTGGTGCTCATGATAAGCATCAATTTCCCCTACGGTCAGTAACGATTCATTTTCCCAGTTTCTCAGAATCCCAATAACATAGTTCAGCTTTCGTTTGTTATTGGCACAGGCAATCTTCATGGCTTTTAAGATGACTTCCTTTGGCTGTAGAAAACTAGAATCATCTAGCCAGGATAGCAGCTGCTGTTTCGCATTTACGTTTGAAAAGCCAAAGCCATTATTGTCCCAAAACGCAATAATCTCTTGAACATCGTTTGTGTTTTGATCTAGTGCTTGATCCTCTATCTTTGGATTATTCTCTATACTGGGGTTAAAAGCTTTTTGTTGTTGTTTTTCTTTTTCTTTTTCTTTTTCTTTTTCTTTTTGCCCACGTATCGTAGAACGATGCATGAACGTATCGTCAACTTCTTCCTCTTCCGCATCTAGATCTGGATTATTTTCTCTATCATCCTCGGCACATGACATCCTTTCAGGCTCACAAAAAGATTCATATAAGCTACGAATTTCCTGTTTATGAATCTTTTCTGCAACATATCGAATAAGCGAGGTATCCTCAACTTCTTTTAATTCAGATAAAATACAATCCATGATCGGTTTCCCGCCTTTATGTAGGTTATCCTTCCCCCAGTTTTTAATCGCAAGCTCTCTCGTTTTAGGATTGTAACGAATCAATTTGTGATGCCAGATGAATCGTTCCATTAACGAATGAACACTCTCAATCGAATAACCCAAATCAAAAGCCATTTGTTTTTTCGTAATGCGATAGATTCCAATTTGAGTCGTGTGTGGATTTGTAAGAAGATAGAGATAAAAATACTTATCCTCCGGGGTCATCTCTTCTGAAACAATCGGATTCTTCCAAAATTCAGTACGTACCATTCGATATTTTGCCATATTCAGCCACAGCCCTTTCTACTTAGAAAATATTTTTCATAGACTATATATAGAAAAATGAAGAAGAGAGTAGCGGATGTTTCACATAAAAATGTAAATATTTTGTGACGAAATAATGATGTGGTTCTTATCACACCTCAGTTAAGCTATAAAGTGAGACTTCCATTTGCTACGATTGTGGAGCAACTCAGGTAGAAAATGATCAAACTTTTTTATAAAACTGAAACTTAAATTTGCTAGATAAGAATCCATTTTGATCAATACAAGGCTCTTAGAAACTGTTACTAGCAAATTTCATTTTCAATTGTGTGTGAGTCATTCCGAAATGTAGTAAAATCATATAGATTAGAATAATTGTTAAAGTGTGATGAAAAACGGGGTTAAGAATTTATGAAAAATAAGAAGTTGAAGTCAATTTTTGTTTTATCTCTTCTATTATTGGTGATTTTTATGATGGTTAATATATTTTCTTCTTATTTTGACATAAAAAAAACAGCGGAAAACGCCATCGCTAACCAGAATATAGAATCTGCAAAATCAATAGCTGCCAGTTTGGATACAGAGACCTATAAACGATTTCTTGAGAATCCTGTAAAAAACAAGGAGTATCTAGAAATCAAACGGTATTTAGAAGATGCAAGAGAAACAAACGGCGCTTTACATGTGTATACACTACTTGTTGACAATCCTAAAGTATCCAGGGCGATGATTGCCGCCATGCCTGAAAATGAAGAATTTCCAATAGGAGGAATATGTACTATTCCAGAAGAACAGGTAGAGATGGCTTACAAAGGATTAATCTTTTCAACTGACATTATTACGGATCCAGTATATGGAGACTATTTAACGGTTGGAGTACCGATAGAGGATCAGTCGGGTGTCATTATTGGTTACCTAGGGATTGATATTAGCGCAGATGTCGTTAATAGCATCAGCGGGAAGGCATTAAAAAGCAGCATTTCCAGTCTTGTTTTTAATGGTTTATTTGTCATCCTTATCCTTGCCTCTTTTCTTATCCTCCAAAATTGGTATATGAGAGAGCTAAAAAAAGAAGTAGGTGATACAGAGGATACCTATCAATTAGAACTACAATCATTAATTTCGTCTGTTCAATCTTTACGGCATGATTTTTCAAATCACATTCAGGTACTTCACGGTTTACTCAAGCTTGATAAGCAGGATAAAGCACTCGATTACTTAACTAATCTTTCTAAGGAAGTACATTTGATTGAATCTATTAACTTAGATGTCGATAATCCAGGGTTATCCGTGCTATTACAAACTAAAAAGCTCGCGGCTCAAAATCATAACATTGATGTTCATTTTGATGTCTTCCATGATTCATTTAACACAATAAAAACCACAGATCTAATTAAATTATTATCAAATTTAATAGACAATGCAATAGAGGCGACAATAGAATTACCTGAACAAGAACGAAAAATGAAGATTGTATGTAAAGTAGCTTCAAATAACTACATATTTGAAATAACCAATACAGGACTCGCGATTAATGAAAAAGATAAAGAACATATTTTCAAAAGTGGTTTCTCGACTAAAAGGGAACGACAGGGAAAAACGAGGGGGCAGGGCCTATTTATCGTTAAGGAATTAGTAAGTAGGTACGGTGGAGAAATATCAATTGATTCTAATAAAAGCCAAACGGTTGTACGTGTGGAAATTCCAATTAATATAGGGAAATTACAACTTTCTAAATGAAAAAACAACACAGCTACGGGGGGACGAAATAGAGGTTTTTGGAGTTGTTGTTAATATTCTGGAAACTTTGGATACTATTGTACTTAAACAAACGGGTAGCGATTCTTCAATAATTGAAGATCGCTTTTTTCTTATTCAAGTAACGGGCAGATTTAGTAGAGGAAGGAATCCATTCGGGCGGTGACAGGCACCTGTATTTAGAAAAAAGGCCTCTACGCTAAAACTTAAAACACGTCTTGGATCGTAGAGGCTTGATTACTTATTTGATTTCATTTTGAATTACTCGATCAAAAGAACTCATAGTTGAAGTATTTCATTTGACGGGATACATATATGGTTCGGCTTGGAAGTGCGATTTCCTAATCCAATTCTTTCTCAACCTTGTCAATTTGCTGATCCATATCCATTTGTTTATCTGTACGATGGTCGATATTAATATTGGTAACGATTCGTTCCGGACCCACTTCAAGTGCTTTTTGATGCATTTCTTTGGCCACTTCCCACAAATCGTCGAGATCGCCTTCTAAACCGGTTGAAGCCTCATACTTTAAATCTTTTTCCTCAATCACTCGTACTTCATCGGTTACCTGTGAACTGAAACTTGGAGAATCTGTTCCAACTGGAACAATACTAATTTCTAATAACGGCATTTCTGGCACTTCTTTGTAATCTTTTTCATCCAGCCTTAGGTATCGGAAACATTGTACTTTCTAATTAGCATGTGAATTTTTGGGTTCGGCAGGATAAGAAATATCTTTAAGGGCTTGTCCTGCTTCGTCACTCGCCTGATTATTTACAGCTAAATCACCCAGGGAGACCATTCCTACCAATTTGTCCTCTTCCACAATGGGAAGACGGCGAATTTGGTGCTGCGACATTACTCTTGCAGCATCTTCCACTGACATTTCTTTGTTTCCTTTTACAACATTGTTGGTTACTAATTCAGAAATCGTGGATTCACCCGAGAGATCATTGGCCAATCCCTTAATGACTAAATCTCGGTCGGTTACGATTCCTACTAATTTTTCGTTATCACAAATTGGAACGACCCCTACATCAAGTTTCTTCATTTTCATGGCTACTTCTTTACAAGTACTTTCAGGACTACAGCTTTCAATATTGGCAGTCATTACTTCAGCAACATTCATGCTCATTCCTCCTTTACGATTTCTCATTTTATTTACTACCCGCCACATCAAATGGTTAAACGTGTTGTATTTTTAACATAGTTATTCGGAAGTGAGCTAATGTTTCGGAAGGGATTAATTATGGTGTAAAGGTTTAAGGACATACGATATACTTTTAAAGAACTAAAGCTACATTGTGTAGACTTACTTGTTCTTCAATATAAAACGTGCAATAAAAATTAGCATGTAATTTGGGATTATCAAAGTCACAATTGATCAATGGTAGATGGAATGTAATATTGGAGAAATCATAATAGTCCTATGTTTTTGAGGAACAATAAATTGAAAAGTAATAAAAAGGATATAAAGCGAGGAGTTTTATGAAAAAGGTTGCAATGTTTTTCCTATGTCTTCTTATATTAATTCTTCCATCACAAGCTTTTGCTCAAAGTAAAATACCTATTTTAATATATCATTCGATTGATGAATTTAAAGGGCAGGGTTCTAAGGAGTTATATGTAACACCGAAGAATTTCGAGAAACAAATGATTTATCTAAGAGACCATGGCTACACATTATTAACTTTTGATCGATGGCAAGACATTTATAAAGTAAACAAACCCATTTTCATTACCTTTGATGATGGGTACAAAAACAATCTGAATGCATTTGGTATCTTTCAAAAACTGAAAAACGAACGTTTTAAACCAACTGGTACCATTTTTGTTATTTCTGACTTTATCGGTCGCTCCAACCGATTATCGAAATCGGATTTAAAAATGATGGCTGATTCGGGGATCATCTCAATTCAGTCTCATACTGCTACACATCCTGATTTGACGAAAATAAAAAATTATGAATATGAACTGAAAGGGTCCAAAGATAAAATTCAAAAAATAACAGGCAAACCAGTTAATGCTCTTGCGTATCCATACGGAAATTTCAGTAACAAGGTCGTAGCAGAAACGAAGAAATACTATTTGTTTGGACTTACGACAACTCCTGAACTATTTTCTGAGAAGGGCATAAAAGACGAATTCTATCTTTTACCACGGATCTATATCAAGTATTCAACTACTCTTGATGACTTTGCAAAGATCGTTGACGGAGAATGAAGGCGGTTACTATACCAGGTAATCGTTTTTTCTTTTGGAACCAAGAGAAAGTGGTTAATAGTGTTTATAAGCAAATAGGTAAAGAAACAGGAAAAATGGTTTATTGAGGGAAGGAGGAATCTCAATGGTTATCGGATTAATTGTCTTGGGATTATTCTATTAATTTTAGGAATTTTAACACCTATTGGTTCTGGAACAATTTTTTTGATCTCTATCATTCTGTTTGTTATAGGAGTCGTGCTCTCATCTAAAAAAAGAAGGGTATCAAACACTGATTATTAAGCTACCGGGTGCTTGAGTTTAATAAAGAGTCGTAGCTTCGGCTCTTTTTCTTGTTCCACTAAACCAGCCAATAGTTGTCAACATTTTTCAATAAAAATATTAAAAATATCATGTTATACTAAATTGGTGCATGCCAAATAACCTTCCAAATACTACGTTTGGAAAGTTTTGGTTCACTTGGTTAAAA
>NZ_JAIQUM010000143.1 GCF_020075705.1 Metabacillus rhizolycopersici
CAAGTAAAGAACCAAGTAAGGGTCCAAGTGAAGAACCAAGTAAAGAACCAAGTAAGGGTCCAAGTGAAGAACCAAGTAAAGAACCAAGTAAGGGTCCAAGTGAAGAACCAAGTAAAGAACCAAGTAAAGAACCAAGTAAGGGTCCAAATGAAGAACCAAGTAAGGGTCCAAGTGAAGAACCAAGTAAAGAACCAAGTAAAGGTCCAAGTGAAGAACCAGGAAAAGGTTAATATAATAAATAGTCCAATAATGTATCGAGGCCTAATCTTTCAAAAAGATGAGGCCTTTTTGATTGGAGAAGCAAAAGGAAGCATGCAATAAGGAGACCTAAACTTTATAGGATCGCAGTAGTAAAAAAACATTTAGTAAATAAGTAAGGTAATAAGATTTCCTTTACTTGATGAAATTGGCAGATATTCATTCGAATGATAAAAGATGTCAGTCGAACACTACATGTAAAGGGGGTCTTTTAGTATGAATGATATTATTTCTTTAAAAGAGAAGAGACACCAGAGGGATCTAAAATACGAGAAAAAAATGCTTAGAGAATTATCGTTAACAGAAATTAATTGTGCAATTGAGAAGTTTTTTGGAAGGGTTGTTCAAAATGGAAAAAAGTCCATGATTGAAGATGGATGTATTGATTTTGCTATTGAAGCCTACTTACTAGGTGCAAAATATAGTCGTTTTGGTTATTTGGGAGAGTCAATGCAGTCAGCAAATAAAAGGTGCCAGGTAGAAGAAAAACAGTTAATTGATGAATTATATGATTTTTTACTAACGTGGGAGAAAACAGATGAAAAGGATATCTCGTTTGATGAGGTCTATTTTGCCTGTGAATATTTCATTCAGTCATTGTGGGAAGAAGGATTTATAAAAGGAGAGAAACGCTATAAATTAAGGCTCCATTAGTTAAAGATTAAGTACTTCTTTTATCATATTCCTCAAAATTGCCCCATATATTGAAGTGAGGACGGGCAGGGGGGATTATATGAGTAAAAAGATAAAATGGGCTGCTTTTATAGCGGGTTTTATAGTGCTGCTTATTCTATTCCAGTGGCAATTTACGAATAATAAATCTTGGGAGTCTTGGAATCTTCCGCTTAGTGGAAAGGTGATTTATCTAGATCCAGGCCATGGCGGTCCAGATGGGGGAGCTGTAGGTGGCTCAACATTAGAAAAGGATGTATCCCTAAGCATTACCTTATTAGTAAGGGATTACTTACAGGAACAAGGAGCTCTCGTGTTAATGACGAGAGAAAAAGATGTTGATTTAGCAGATAAAAGCATAAAGGGATATAGTAGAAGAAAAGCGGATGACCTAAGAAAGCGCGTAAAATTAATTAATGAATCTGAAGCTGAGCTATTTTTAAGCATCCATTTGAATGCAATTCCTTCGGCTAGGTGGAGAGGCGCACAGACATTTTATAATGGGAAATTTATTGAAAATGAAAATGTAGCAAAATTTATACAAGATGAATTACGGAGAAACCTCGAAAATACTGAGCGTAAAGCAAAGCCAATCGATGGTGTTTATGTACTTAAAAATGCGGATAAGCCAGGTGCATTAGTTGAAGTAGGTTTTTTATCAAACCCTCAGGAGGAAAGATTACTTTCGACAGAAGTATATCAAGAAAAAGTAGCGGCATCAATTTATAATGGCATTCTAAGATACTTTTCAAACGAAACAAATCCTCCTGAATAAAAAGATAGTAGCATTTGAAGTTAATTACTCTTAATAATATCGTAATCATGTTATAATTATGTAAACGAATTCATACAAAGGATGGTTAGCATGTTACGAGAAGAAGAATTACGTAAAATCATCGGACAACTTCAAGATCCCTTTTTACATAGGTCGTTAGAAGAACTGAAGGCGATTGAAGAGGTAAACATAAAAGAGGAAAAATCTCATGTTAGTTTAAGAGTTGGAATTTCTAGAACGAATACGCCTGAGCAGCTTCAACTACAGCAGGGAATTGTTGAGTTAGTTAAAGGGGCTGGAGCTAAATCTGTAGGGCTTCGTTTCTATGAGCTTCCTCAAGAAACGATTGCTGCTTATCAAGATGAAAGTAGTTCTCAAGCAGATTCATTGTTATCCTCAGGAAGTAAAACAACCTTTGTAGCTATTGCTAGTGGTAAAGGTGGGGTAGGGAAATCGACGGTTTCGGTCAACCTTGCTGTGGCACTTGCGCGATTAGGGAAAAGTGTAGGACTAATAGATGCTGATATATACGGATTTAGTGTACCTGACATGATGGGTATTTCGAAAAGACCTGTGGTACGTGGCGAAAAAATCATTCCAGTTGAGAGATTTGGTGTAAAGGTCATTTCAATGGGATTTTTCGTAGAGGATAATGCTCCTGTTATTTGGAGAGGACCTATGCTAGGGAAAATGCTTAATAATTTCTTTAATGAGGTAGAATGGGGTGATCTTGACTATCTATTATTAGATTTACCACCTGGGACAGGTGATGTTGCATTAGATGTTCATTCTATGCTACCATCCTGCAAAGAGATTATTGTGTCAACGCCACACCCAACAGCTGCTTTCGTAGCGGCAAGAGCTGGTGCGATGGCCTTGCAAACTGATCATGAAATTATAGGTGTCATTGAAAATATGGCATATTTTGAAAGTGTGAAAACTGGAGAGAAGGAATATGTTTTTGGCCGCGGTGGCGGTGAAAAGCTTGCAGAAGAACTTCGAGTTCCGCTGATTGGAAAAATTCCATTGCAGCAACCTGATTGGAATGAGGAAGATTTTGCTCCATCTGTCTATGGGGATGATCATCCAATTGGACGAATTTATCAAACCATTGCTGAACAAGTTTTAAATATAATACCTGTAAAAGCATAAAAAGCGCATATTGCGCTTTTTATGCTTTTAGTATTTATAATGGGTAGTAATCCCCCGCCTCTAAATTGTTAATGAATCAAAGATTTGAAGGTGATAGTTAGCTGCTCGTTCAAGCTAAGATAAATCCTGATAACCTTTTTTATAATATCAGAATTTATAAGTCTAGGCTTCGCGAATTGTCCAGCGCAAGGCGTCATCGGCTCGAGGTCACAAGCCAGTCCAACCGAAAGGTTAAAGAACAACCTTTCCGGCTGGCTCGTCTTGTGCTTGTCGCCGATAGTTGGCGCCTTGCGCTTTTCTTAGTCGGGGATATAGAGAAAATCCCACTGATAAGGGTCTCGCCTTATGAGAGGAGCGTTTAAATTATCTGATGAAAGGTTTTAATTACACATACATAGGTTATTTAGAGCTTTCACCACTTGATTCCTCGCTACCACTGTTTTCTTCTCCAGAAGATTGCTCACCTTGCTTCCCGGCTTCTTCAGCAGCTTTTAATAAGGTCTCCTGTATTTTTGCTTTATATATAGGACTTGATAGTGTCTCCATTATTACATCTTGAAGATGTGTTCTAAATTCTTGGCTTTTAATTGACGTTTGCAACGTCTTTTGCATTTCAGGGTCTTGAAAAATCCCTATAAGCATTTTTTGATATTCTGGATCTGCCATTAAGCCCTTTATCACCTTTTCATGCTCTTTTTGAATGCTTTTTGCAAAGCTTTCAGTAAATTTAGGATCCTCAAAAGTCTTTTTCCAAAACTCGGCTCCTTTATCAGATGTTAAGGTAGTTTGAATGGTATCGGTTACTACTTTTTGGTCCATTACAAGGACTTGTTTCATTTCTTCGTCCTTCATTACTTCCTGGAGTGCTTTTTTTCCATCGTCTGTTTTTAATATATCAACAACCATTTTCTTTGTTTCTTCATAATCCATTTGACCCGCGGATTCCTCTTTAGGTGCACAGCCAGAGATCAGTACACTAATTATTAAAAGTGTTAGTATCATGAGGAGCGAGTATCTCTTCATGTTAATCTAAGCTCCCTTCTATTTGCATTTTGCTATTTATATTTTGAATTAATTAGGAGTATTTATACGCGGAAAATACTTCTGATGTGGTATTTATCATTAAGGCTTGGTAAAATCAATAATAGTAATATAATGGGGGAAAACGTTGTGAATAGTCGAAATTGGGTTCGTTTGTTTATTAGTACTTTACTCGTCGGTGGGGTAACAACGGGTATTGTCGGATTTGCTTTAAAGTGGTCAGAATATAAAGAGTTATTTATAGCCTTTGATATTATTGAAGTCTTATCAATCTTATTCTGGCTTATTGGGGTTGGATTTATTTTTAGTGTTATTAGCCAAATGGGCTTTTTTGCTTACTTGACGGTACATAGGTTTGGATTAGGGATTTTCCGTTCGGTGCCGATGTGGAATTTAGCCCAAATTGTACTAATTGTCTTCGTGTTATTTGATTTAGTCTATTTCCGTTTTCAGCTTTTTGTAAAGGATGGCGAAACAATAACACCGTATATTTTTTTGGCGCTATATGTCCTTATAGTGGGCGGAATCATAGCGTATTTCAAAAGAATGGATACGAATAAAGAGGCGTTTATTCCTGCATTGTTTTTTATGATTGTTATTACGACAATTGAATGGTTTCCAGCTTTAAGAGTAAATGAGCAGGATTGGTTATTGCTAATGCTAATTCCAATCCAGGTTTGTAATGCGTATCAATTGTTAATGTTGCCTCGGTTCAATCAAGTGAAAAAGAACTAGCGTAGGATGAGCTAGTTCTTTTTTGCTGTTTAGAAAACTCTTGTACCATGGATAAGCGTATGACATTTAGCTTCAGCGCTTTTGTTCATGCTTATTTAATTTCAGAAGATTTCGCATTAGCATTGGCGATAAGGTCACCAACCGTGACATTTTTTAAGTTCTTGCTGGATATTGCATTCAATATAGCGGGTAATGCCTTATTTGTTTGCTTAGCTGAATCGGAAGCATGTAGAAGAACAATGTCTCCTCCCTTTATCTTAGATGTCGTATTTTTAACAATCAGTTCAACTCCAGGATTTTTCCAGTCATCTGAATTGATACTATAGTGAACAACAGTGTATCCGTGCTTTTGTGCGACAGTAAGCACGTCTTTGTTAAAGTTTCCACCCGGGGGACGTAACAATGTAACATCTTTCACACCTAATTCCGTAAAAACCTCTTGGGCTAATGATAAATCTTTCCTAACCTCGTCTGGCTCAAGATCATTGTAATTAGTATATGCGTACCCCATACTTCCTACTTGATGACCATCTTCGACAATCCGCTTGATTACATCAGGATGTCTTTCCGCCCAAGAAGCGGACACGAAGAAGGTTGCATTATTAATTTTTTGCTTTTTCAATGTCTCTAGTATTGGCTCAGCATTTACATCGCCCCAGCTTATATCAAAGGTTAATGCAACTTCATTTCCTTTCGTCTCACCCCTGTAGATTGCCTTAGGTCCATCAGAAGTAGAGAAAACAGGATAATTTAAGACATTTTCTACATATAAAATTCCTGCGGTAAAAAAGGCTGCTACCATAATTATTGCAACTTGTTTAATCCTTTTCATATGAATGACATGAAACTGGTTCATAATGGTCCCCCTCGTCCACTTACTCTTGTGACAAGTTTATGCTTGGACTTCGACGAAAATGATTAAAAATAAAATGAAATAGGAAGAATGGGTTTGAAAATAGAGTACTTCTATTTTTTGTTTTAGTTAAGATCATTAATAAAAACAAAAAAGTTTAGATTTTTAGTTGACCAAACAAAATTGAAATGTTATATTAATATTCGTCGCCAAGGAGCGGTTGAGTAGTTGACTTTTAAAAAAGAAAAATATCTAAAAATAAGTTGACGAAACAAACGTGATATGGTAATTTAATAAAGCCGCTTCTGAGAGAAACGGCAACAAGATGATCTTTGAAAACTAAACAAAACCAAGCGTGCCAACGTTAATTTCGATTAACATAAACGTACTATATAGTACAAAACTTATGAGCAAGTCAAACACTTTATTGGAGAGTTTGATCCTGGCTCAGG
>NZ_JAIQUM010000144.1 GCF_020075705.1 Metabacillus rhizolycopersici
TTTTAACCAAGTGAACCAAAACTTTCCAAACGTAGTATTTGGAAGGTTATTTGGCATGCACCAATTTAGTATAACATGATATTTTTAATATTTTTATTGAAAAATGTTGACAACTATTGGCTGGTTTTATGGAACAAGATAAACCTTATTTCTCTTTCTGCCTTTTTAACATAAGTAAAGAATAAGTCCGAGATTTTTTATACAACAAAACATCTTTTTTTATATTCAATATTACTTCTTTTAACAGCACAGGCAATTTATATCATTGGAAATGATCTCGTTTTTTTCTTATTCAAAATAATTGTTTTCTTGTTTAATTTGATCTATTCGTTTTTTTCCCCATTCATACATCATCTCAACGATTGGTAATAACGTCATCCCAAGTTCAGTCATTGAATATTCGACTTTCGGAGGAATTTCCGGAAACACTTCTCTATGAACAATTCCATCTTCTATCAGTTCACGTAATTGGTTTGTTAATATCTTATGGGATATTTTAGGGAAAAGTCTTTGAAGTTCGCTGAAGCGATGTGGCCCTTCTACACCTAAATGCCACAAAATAACAACTTTCCATTTTCCACTAATAATCGATAAGGTAAGTTCTTTTTCACAATGATAATCATGAATTAATATTCTCTCTTTAATCTCTTTTCTTAATGTATCTGCCATGGGAGCTAACTCCTTTTTTTATAATAGTAACCGTTTGGTAACCTCCGCACAAAAAAGTGCATTCTTCACAATGTAGAAAATCGCAAGTAGAATGAAGTTAGTCTTAAAGACAAATCTTTATCTATTTTAGGAGGCAAACATTTATTAGTAAAACAGCTTTATTAATTATAACACCAGAACGATTTTATCAAACTCACCTTACTTAAATATTAAAATGTTTTAGTTTAATACACTTTATTTCGTCTAAAATAAAACTATCTCTTCTAAAGGAGCGAAAAACATGCAAACAATCGCAGGAAAAGTGGCGTTAATTACAGGAGCAGGGCGTGGAATTGGACGTGCAACAGCAGTAGCTTTTGCCAAAGAAGGTATTCACGTAGGTCTTGTTGGACGTACGCTTGAAAATTTACAACAAGTAGCAGAGGAACTTAAACAGTATGATGTAAAGGTAGCAATCGCTGCGGTAAATGTAGCGGATTTAGACTCTATCACCACAGCGGTTGAATCAATTCGTGGCGAGCTTGGTGCAATCGATATTTTAGTAAACAATGCCGGCATTTCAAAATTCGGTAACTTCATGGACTTAACGCCTGAAGAATGGACAAATATTATCGATGTCAACGTAAAAGGTGTGTACTACACAACACGTGCGGTATTACCGGAAATGATCGAGCGCAACACAGGAGACATCATTAATATCTCATCAACAGCTGGTCAAAAAGGTGCACCAATTACAAGTGCATACTCGGCTTCAAAAGCTGCAGTTATCGGACTAAGTGAGTCATTAATGCTTGAAGTGCGTAAGAAAAATATTCGCGTTACAACGTTAACACCAAGTACGGTTGCAACAGATATGGCTGTTGAGCTAAACTTAACAGACGGCAATCCAGAAAAAGTGATGCAAGCAGAAGATTTAGCAGACTTAATGGTTGCACAGCTCAAACTTCATCCACGTGTTGTATTAAAACATGCTGGACTTTGGTCGACGAACCCTTAATAGAACTATTCGAAATATCAAGGCGCTATCCGATGTAGTTTGGATGGCGTCTTCCTATTTTAGAATAAAAAGCTCTAATAGGGGTACTGCTAACCCGTTTATTACATGAACGGCATCACGAGCATTGGTATTAATGACATTTGTGTTGTAAGAAGAAAATTATAAAAGAAAGTGTGTTTTTTCAGTCCATTACTCAATTAAATGGCCCGTTTGTTGAAGATGTGCAACCTATTTATTCATCCCTATGTATTCCCCTTTTTATTAAAATAGCATCTGCTTATCGCAGATGCTCCTTTTTTGAAGTGTTTCTTCTATTATTTATTAGCCTTTTTAAAGTCTTTTTTCATATTCCTTAACCAGCTTATAAAAAGTCGTTTTTTTACACCTAACTCTCCCATCGTTTTTACGGCTGTCACCTCTCCTACTTTCCAACGATCATATACTTCTTTGAATTCATCTGTGGCCTGTACTTTAGGTCGACCAAATGCTGCTCCATTTTTCAAAGCTACATCAATTCCTTCACGTTGTCGTTTCCGAATGCGATCCAGTTCTTCTTGCGCCATCCAAGAAAAGATCTGTAAAACAAGATCCACAATGAAAGTGCCAAGACTATCCTTAAATTGAGTTGTATCCAACAACGGCATATCCATAACTACGATGTCCGCCTGAATATTTTTTGTGATATCATCTCCTCTTTATTCCGACCGAAACTATCAAGAGAATGAATATAAAGAATATCTCCTTTACGGATAACTCGTTTCATTAATTGGTACTGAACTCGATTGAAATCTTTTCCACTCTGTTTGTCCAAAAAGATGTCTCGTTCATCGACTCCTAATTTTTTTATGGCTTCTAACTGTCGGCCTTCATTTTGATCTTTGCTGCTGACCCTTATATACCCCAATTTACGAACATCCATTTTATAACTCCTTTTTTCTACTTTCCTTCCTATTATCTTTTCAAAACCGTTCGAAAAAGTGTACTTTTTTGAACGGTTTTAAACAGGTGAAGAATTAATCTATATGGAAAAACCTGCATCAAAAATGGTCCAGTCCCTTCGTAAGTTAATTATCTAACCTTCTATAGAATTTCAATCACTCTGGATTATAGATTTTAAATAAATATAAAAGAATCACACTCTCAAAAACCATGGTTTTTGAGATAATTAAAAAGAGGTGTATATTCACCTCTTTTTGTACTTTTTTCTATCTAAACTTACTTCAAAATCAATCTGTCATAAACGAATGTTTTTGATAGACCTTATATTAAATATTCTAGAGATCATGTTTACTCTCTAAAAAGGTTCGTCCAAAGACGGTTTCTTATTCAACAAAAGCGCCTGTTTCGTTGATCTTAATCTTTAATTTCAAGTCGGCTATGAAGTTTGGTTTTACAATATATCATCCTAATCTCTATTAAACCCACCTCTTCGTTGTTCTGCTAAATCTGCCATATCTGCTTCCCAATCTAATTTGGCGTCTCTATAAGATTCATAAGCATCATCAGCATATTGTTCCCAATAATCTTCAACAGTCAATTCAATTCTTGCTTCTTCTAACATATCTTCAAAATCCTCAACGTACGTATTGAAGTATTCAATGGTCTTCTCATATGCTTTTGAAATCATAAATCCAATCTGTCCTACAGTATCTTCGCTCAATTCAATTTCATAGTGCATAATTTTATTTCTGTATCCATTAAGTTTGGTTAATACCTTTTTTAATTCTAAAGGAATTTCAAATTCACATATAAACTCTAATCTCTCAATAGCTTCAAAAAGATTAACTGTATCAAGCCTTACTTTCGTATCCATTACGTTTTTAATACCTTCTGCTACCATTTGTCTCTTCGCTTTAATGAACGCTTCTAAATCACGATAAATTAAATGCTCATTTTCTATTTTCAATAAATACTTGAATAGAATTTCATTTGCATGATTTATCGATAGTATTGCATCCTTCATATGATGATAAGGAGGTTCAACAAAATCATTTTCTCCTAATGCATTAAGAGAATTTGCTGTTGCCTTTAATGAATCAATCCCATTATTTAAAAGACTATAGCGCAAAATATATCCACTCCTTTTCCGTAAGTTTCTAAACCGAACCCGTTCCATTACTGAACGTAGCAATTTAATTTTACTTATATGGCATACGAATTTGAGAGGAAATCATATATTTTATTTTCGTGGATATTTTCTCTTTCCACATTAACCCGTATTACCTTTTCCTCTTTTGACCTAATCGTAACGGCAAAAGTCATTCCAATATCCAACTTAGAAGCGTATATAGAAGCCCATTCCTTTGCAATAAAACCAATTTGTTTCCCGTCTTTATTTAATACTTGAATTGCATTTCTATCATATGGGTTTTCAGGGTCTCTTTTAAGATATAATTTGTCACCTGTTTGTAATACAGATACAAACGTTTTTCTTTGTGATAATGTTATTCCTACTACCGGAAGTACTTCTTTAGTAACAGTAATTTTTTCATCTTCCCATTCTTCTATATGTTGTTTAAATAATCGTTCCAAAGAGATTAACATATCTGCGTCAATTGTATATAATTTGTAGTCTTTATGCATTTCTATAAAGGAGTTTACTTTTGTTCTGCTTTCAGAATCCCAAAATCCCTTAATTTCAACAATCACATTATTCGGGAGGAAAAAATCAGGAAAATAATACCCGTCTTTTAATTGAAATGATTCCTTTTCGTATTCCCATTTGATATTTAAGCAATTTAAAATTCTAGCAAAATTAGCTTCCCAAGATGATCTGAAAACGATGTTTAAATCCTTTCTAAACTTCACTCTAGAAATTCTATTATCATCCTCCCTACGTCTTGATAATCGGATATCTATGTTGATTTCCCCATCACGGTCATTAAATATAAAATGACTGATCTCACTATCTATTAACAAACAAAGTAATTTATATGAAAGACTTGAAGAGGTTTGCGTGGATTCTTGGTCTTTAAATTTAAACCATATTCAACCATTAATACCAAGTTCCTCATTTATGATCTCAATATGGTTAAATTCAACATCATATCCTAATACATAACTTGCTATATTTTTAACATCTTCTTTGTACATTTTATCTACAACAAAATAACAATACCTATAACTAAACCTTATTTCTTCAAAAAGAAATTCATTGGTGTTTCCTACTGAACATGAATGCCACCCAACTTCTTCCGCCTCTCTATTATCCCAAAAGAATTCCTCTAGAATTTTGTCATATATGTTTTTCCTTTTTGTATCATTTTCTGTGTATTGCTCTAAATAACAGATCCCTATTTGTCCTTTCTGTATGTAATAGTCAGGTCCATGATCACTATAAAACATATTAAAAGTTGACTTTTGTTTCGAGTCTAAGTTTGTCAAATTACCGAAATAAATATGGTCACCTGTATTTCTAACTTTATAAGGAATACTGTATTTTTCTAATAATGAAGTATAAAGGTCTATATATTCACTTTTGATAATTTTTCCTTTAAGTCGATTAAAGATTTTTTGGGTTTGCGGAACAATGCTATTCCCGAAACAATCAAACATAAACTTTTTATACTGTTCCTTTTGTTCAGAACGAAAAAACATACTATCCACTCCTTCCTTATTTCCATTTGTGAATTTATAGTAATGATATCCTATTTTTATTTGTAAGAGATATTAAAATCAATTTTCGGTTCTGATAAGTAATGTTTTACAATTAGTCCTTCAGTTTGAAAAAATAGTATAAATTGTGTATTTCTTCATCTGCAATATGGCCCGTTTATTGAAGAATACAAGACCCCGACTTCGACTAATATTTCCTATTATTTCTGACGCTAAGATATGACACCATTCAATACCTTGATAATCCTGTATTTTAAAAACAGTGCCAAAACTTTTAAGTTATGACACATTTATATACAAAAAATCCTCGATTGCGGGTATCAACAAGGTTCAAATTAGGTGTAATTCACCATTGCACTTTAATACCTTAATGTATTAAAATTTATACGAAACCCTTTAACTTTTATTCGACAAAATAATGTTTAAATAAGTGGTTTTGTTCTACCAGAAAAGCGAGTAGCATTAGCTACTCGCTTTTTTGAAAAAATGGATTTATAAACTATAAACCATCTGCAGCAATTGCTTTTCCAACGGTATTTGCCCTTCTTATTTTCTTTAAAGGTTCGTATATTTCCGA
>NZ_JAIQUM010000145.1 GCF_020075705.1 Metabacillus rhizolycopersici
GGGAATTGAAAGATAAAGAAAAGCAAATGCGAAAAAGAGGAATTAAAATCTTATCCCAACAACATGAATCCAACGGTTTATTCACGCAATTTCTATGTAGAGGATACGAACATGAAATGAGTCTATTACACGGTTTTATTCAAGCTCAAATTACAATCATTCTTAGTGAATACTTAAAAATCGAATTGACGGAGATTGATTAGCACCATGGAAAAAAAAGTGATTTTCTTAGCCGATTGTCAGTCATTCTATGCTTCAGTAAAAAAAGCCGCCTACCCTCAATATGCCAACAAACCATTAGCTGTCGCTGGGGATTCAAAAAGGCGAAGCGGGATTGTTTTGGCAGCTTGTCCAATTGCTAAAAGTTTTGGTGTTTCCACTGCTGAATCGCTTCGTGAAGCATTCGCTAAATGTCCTCAATTAGTGGCTATTCAACCAAGGATGCAGGAGTATGTAAATATTTCCTTACAGATTACTTCTATTCTAGAATCTTATACGAATCTTGTGGAACCCTTCTCGATTGACGAACAGTTTTCAGATGTCACCGCCTCTCTTCACTTTTTTGAATCGTCCCGAGACATGGCACTTCATATTCAAAAACGAATTCTCATTCAAACAGGCATTTATGTGCGGATCGGCATTGGGGAAAATAAAGTTTTGGCAAAGATGGCCTGTGATAACTTCGCTAAGAAAAATGCAGATGGGATTTTTGAATTAACGAAAAATAATATAACCGAGTATCTGTGGCCTTTTACACCCGACAAAATGTTCGGTGTTGGTTCCAAAACACTTTATCATCTTCATCAAATTGGTTTGAAAACTATCGGCGATGTAGCGAAAACGAGTGTAGCCGATTTAAAAAGAAAATTACAAAAATATCATGGGAAAAAATGCGATATTTTGGCCCAAGTCTTATGGGCTACGGCTAATGGCATTGATTATTCACCGGTTACTCCGGATGCATTTTCTTTGCAAAAAGGAATCGGCCGCCAAACCACTCTTCCGATTGACTATTATGAAGCAAAGGATATTGAGGTAGTCCTTTTAGAATTATCTTCCTTGATCTGTCAAAGAAGCCGTTATAAAGGGTATATGGGGACAGTTGTTCATGTTGGCATACAAGGAGCCGATTTTAAAACTCCAACTGGATTTCATCGACAAAAGAAATTACGACAACCCTCCTGCCTAACGAGTGAGGTGTTCGAAACAGCTAAAATGCTCTTTCATCAGTACTGGAATCAGCTACCTGTTCGGAAAATATTCGTATCACTCAGTCAATTCCAGACAGATGATTGTTTGCAGCTGTCTTTTTTTGAAAATCGAGAAAGACAACTTTCTTTAGAAAAAAGTATGGATTCAATCAAACAAAAATTTGGAGAGACCTCTATTTTCTTTGCCTCTTCACTAACACAATCTGGGCAAGCGAAGTTCTTAGCTCAGAAAATTGGAGGACATATAAAATGAAAAAACTACAAGGAAATGGGCTGTGGGAAAGTAGTCGAATGATGCTGATGGAACATCGAGACGCCATTATTCATCGAAGCATGGAATCAAAACATAAGCAGATACCGATCATCGATGAACAAAAAAAAGAAGAAATTAATCAGATTCTTTTACAGGCTTTTCAAGAAAAAATGGAAATCAAAATAAGTTACTTTCACGAAAAGGATTTTACCACTATGACTGGAATGATCACGTGTCTAGATACAGTGAAACAACGTATTAAAATTTATGATAACTGGATTGAATGTAATCTTATTCAAGAATGTTTATTGTAAAATGTAGTTTATAAAATTATCAAGGTCTAAATCAAAAAAGCCAGATTGTTTATAAAAAAGATTGATAATTTGTAATAAAGTTTGATCAAAATCCTGTATTGATATAAACCACCTTCCCTTATATTGTGTCCAATCATGAGGTTTTTATGAAAGGGGCGATTACGGGAATGGGTGCATACTGTCATTGAGGTAGCCTTTCTAAACCTTAATTGCTGATAAGTACGATAGGTTCAAAAGTATAATAAGTTCTACATAAA
The DNA here is from genome assembly GCF_020075705.1 of Metabacillus rhizolycopersici. The sequence goes on from NZ_JAIQUM010000145.1 coordinate 2,036, forward strand.
TTCCATCTATTTAAGCAACCTACCAGTAAGGAGGTGTTGGAATGACTGAGCCACTACAGCCTGGAAGTAAAAATTTACCGGATTTTAAAGAGTTAGATGACCGAGTCATTGCCGAACGAAGTACATCAGGACCAGTTTTGGTATTAAAAACTAATCTAGACCCAGAAGATCCAAGTGTGGAAAACCCTTACTTTAAAAATATAAATGATAAAAATTCAGCGTCATTAAGGGATTTTTTTGATGACTAGAACAGACTGGAATAGTCAACCAGAAATATCTGATTGACCTTATATTACGAACGGGTGCTTTAATTAAACAATCAGCTAAAAGGATCTTCGACCGGGGGTTATTGACAAATACCCCTTCATAAAAAAAGAAGATGAATATCTACTAAATGTAGTGTTCATCTTCTTTTTTATTTACTATATGATGTGTCTGGTAATGAGACCATTTAGTTTGTCAACAGCCTCGACCGGAAGATCCTTTTTCAGTACCTATAAGAGACTTTATGTTAACTGATAATGTATATCACATGCACGTTTTACTCTATGTAAGCCACTTACTCCCATATACCCTAGGCTCTTATTTTTTCAACGAAATGATCCTTGAATGATTACTCATAAACTACATATGCATTAATTAGCAACTACATTCAAAAGAGGTGGTTATATATGAGTAATTCTCATCAACCTGAAGTAAGAACCTACCTGATTACAAAAACGTTAGTTCCTGAAAATCAGGAAACACCGATACATTTTATTAATGCCGATATTGTTAGTAAAAGACTATTTTATAGAAGAAATCATTTTCCTTATCCCAGCTTTGCGTCTTCCTTTTATTTTCTTCCAATTGAAGGGTTAGTGCATAATCCAAAAGTCTTTTCATTACAGGAAATTTACTCATTGCCATCTAAAACGATAAAAGTGGTTTTAGAATGTTCTGGTGATAAGCGTGAGTTATTTAAACCAAAAGTATATGGAGAGCAATGGGGAAAAGGTGCGATAAGCCAAGGGATTTGGAAAGGTGTACCTTTAAGATCCTTATTGGAGTACACAGGATTACTTGATACTGCCAAAGAAATTGTTTTTGAGGGTCATGATTATGGAGAAAGACCTGATTCTAACCAACTATTTAGTTTTTCAAGGAGTTTACCCATAGAAAAAGCCCTTGATCCAGATACCATTATTGCTTATGAATATAATAATCAACCCATCCCCTTCAAGCATGGTTTTCCGCTTAGATTAATTGTTCCTGGATGGTATGCAATGGCATCTGTAAAATGGATTAAAAAAATTATTGTGATTGATAAGGAATTTAAAGGACCTTTTCAAGCTGTTGATTACGTTTACTATCCTAATAAAGAGAACGATAGTGGAAAATTCCCTGTTACGACTATCAATGTTAACTCAACTATAAAATATCCTTTAAATAGGAATTTATTGTATTCAGGGGTGTATGAAATTAATGGAATTGCATGGACAGGTAAAGATCATATTGCAAAGGTGGAAATTAGTTTTGATGAAGGCCAAACTTGGGATACATGTCAAATAACTTCTTCATCCGAGAAATATGCTTGGGTACGTTGGAATTATAAATGGAAGGCACTTAAAAAAGGCGAATATACCATACTTTCCAAAGCGACTGATTCTAAAGGCAATGTTCAACCATTAGAGCCGATGTGGAACAGAAAAGGTTATGGTTACAACGCCTTAGATAGTATAAAAGTTAAAATTGAGTAACACACATGTTTCGCTTAATAATATTGAGCTACACTCTATTTTCAATAAAAATACACTTCAATACTTATCTTTTAACTTCCTTCTTGAACAATCCAACAAAAAACATTAAAAACATTTCATTAACCTACATTTTCATATAGTAACTTCGACCAAAAACCAGTAGTAGAAGATCTCGATCACAATGCACTTTGTATGATCGAGATCTTCTACTGTTTACTCTGTTAAGGGAGGAGTCACAAATAACTATATAATGGTGTTTATTTCCACTTCAAAACTTAAATAAAAAAGAAATTGATTTACACCTTATTTATTCAATTCTTGGGAGCTTCTTTAACTAACGAGTGGTTTTAATTCAATAAACAAATAAAGGGATCTTTGATTAAGATCCTTTTTTATATGCCGATAAAAGTGATTATGTTAACTATATTTGTATAAAGTATACATTAGTTTTTAGGCTTTAAATCACTGTTATCAAACTGTTATTTTTCACTAACTAAACTGTAAACAAGCTATGATATGATAGATACTCCAAGGAATTTCCCTTTTAGTCGGCAATCCTTTATCAGAGGAAAGCCGGCTTTTTCATTCAAAGAAAATTAAAGGTAGTTGCCCTTGTTTAAGCCATAAACAAAAGGTAAAACAACATAACCTTTAAACTGTTTAAGATTAACAATATATATTGTTAAAAGAAAAGGGGTTTAGGATAGAGATGGGTAAAGAAAATAGTTGTAATCTAGATGGAATTGATAATGACATTTTGAAACAAATGGAACTAAAAAGAAGAGAAATCATTGCAAACATTTCGGATTTGCCTCCATCGAAAAAAGAAATCGTGATTAAAAACCTCAATGAATTAATTATATTAACAAATAAAGCCCATCAATAATTAGAAATCCTTTCACGTTAGACTACTGAAACTTCTTTTTTACCGATAAGTAACTTTATATCAACAAAAAATCGATAGAAAACAAGGCTTTCATGCAGGACATTTAATAAACTAGCATGAATATATGAACATAAAAGCAAAACAGAAGCTAGTACTAGCAATGATGAAATGGATTCAATCGATATGTTACTTGCAGGTAAGAAAGTACACTCTAAAAGAGTATACAGAGGGTTTTATTTTGATGAAGATATATTAAACATCATTGATCGTGTTCCTAAAAACTATAAATCTGAATTGGTGAATGAATCATTAAGGAAAATATTCAAAGATAAAGGATTACTAGAATAAAAAGAGATTGGGTACCTAAATAGGCGTCCCTTTCCATTATTCTGTTCCATGTTCGATAGATGTTCACTGGTTATAAATGAAGAAAGATCCCCTAGCGCGCTTAGGGGATCTTTCGTTTATATTTTTGTAGGTTATTCCTTATTTGATAAGATTTCAATCATCCTAATATACTTTCCGTTCAAAATAATCTTTATATCGGTTGGTGTTTGTAAATAAAACAAGCAATTAGACCCTAGAGCCTTTATTTCATTTGTTTTTTAAAGTTTCCATTTATATTAAAAAAGCTTTTTTGTTTAAAATAATTATTTTTTCAAATTATCATAGTTGCACTTTCTGGTTTAACAGTTGCTAACTACTACTTCAATGCAACGCCAGGTAGTGCTAAACCTCCTATAGGAGATACAGTATTGTATGCTCAACTTCTAAGATTGTTCGGACAGGATAATCAATTACTTCAGAAATATACTTTTGAATAAAAAGACCGAACTCTTTAAGTTCGGTGATATTGGGACAAATGCAGGGGGGAATACATTTGTATTTTTAGTGTTACTTAGATTAAGAGAATTTATACATAAAAATAAATTAAGTGTGAACTTTAACAAATCACTCAAAATAAGGGAATTAATGTTTGGAATGTCAACACTAAACTGGACAAAACTTATAAGGGCTGTTGTTTAAATTCAACAGGCGTTAAATAGTCTAATGTTCCGTGAATTCGAATGTTATTGAACCAATGTACATAATCATTAAGTTCAA
>NZ_JAIQUM010000146.1 GCF_020075705.1 Metabacillus rhizolycopersici
CCTTCACTTTCGTTTACCATACCTATCTTCTCCTAGCAGTTTTCCGGACCATGCACTTGTCCTCTGTTTCTGCATTTCCTCATGCAACCTACATATTTGTTGCCAAATATGCAGTTTCGGATGGAGATCATCTTTGTATCTAGATGAGTAGCGTAAGCTACACTGTGTGAATGCGACTTCTTGTCGCACCATAAAACCAATTATCGGCATTGAAAGGGGATCTGCTAATAAAAAAGACAAAAGAAAAATCCCATATTAAATTGCAATACAGGATTTTTGATCAATCTTTTGTATATTATCAATCTTTAATTTTTGATAAATCGTGATGAGCTCGTCTAATTTTTGACTGTAATAAATGGTGTTATAACTATTTAAACCAGTTTCTTTTGAAATTTGGATCAAGTTTTTTTTCATCTGATTGATTCTTCCTTCTAATTTATCGACCTCTGTACATATCATCTAAATGCCCCTGATCATCCACTATTATTGTGCTTTTAAGCTCTGTTTCTAAATTTACAGGTTCTTCTTTTGGCTTTCCGCCAATAGTCAACGCAGTAACAGCTGCTATAACTAAAGCTGCTATCATCATGATGAAAGAGGTATTAAATGAACCGCTTGTTTCAATCATGTAACCCATTAGGAATGGAGAGATGAAACCTGCAATAGATCCAAAACAGTTAACTGTCGCTGAACCGGATGCCATAATTTTTGCTGGAAGAGTGTCAACAACCAGCCCCCAAAACCCACCTTGAGCCATGAACATAAAGAATGCTGCAAGACATTGGTAGACGATAACCATAGTTAAAGAGGAAGCTTGGAACATTAAAAATAAAGCTAAGCCACCAGCTAGTGCATTAGGGATAAACACCCATTTTCTATTTCCTTTTACTTTGTCTGATAAATACCCACCAAGAACTACCCCTACTGTACCAACTAAATACGGTAATGCACTATAGATGCCTGTGTCCATAAGAGAAAGACCTTTTTCGTTGATCAGATAAGAAGGAAGCCAAGATGTAAAGCCCCAGAACGTAATATCAAAGAAGAACCAAATGAGCGACATTTGCCATAAAATAGGTTTTGTTAAGAGTTGTTTAAAAGATACATCAGATTTCTTTTTCGCTGCAGAATATCCGTCTAAATCTTCATCTAATTCTGCAAGTTCCTCTTTAGTCATTTTGGGGTGATCTTTTGGATTATCTTTTAACTTTAACCAAATATAAATTCCGAGGAAAAGACCTGGAATACCCATTACGATAAAGACTACACGCCAGCCAAAAAAACCTATGATCGCTGCTGCTACAATAGCCGCTAATGCCGGTCCCAGAGTGTTTACTGTTGATTGGATTCCTGTCGCTGTACCGCGTTGCTTACTAGGGAAGTACATAGCGATTCCTTTGTATGATGCACCAGGTAAACACGCTTCACCTAAACCGAAAACAAAACGAGCCACTAACAAAAGAGGAAAAGAAAAAATAAATCCCGTTAAAGATGTAAAAATGGACCACCAAGTAATGGCAATACTCATGACACGACGGAAACCAAATTTATCTGATAACATTCCTCCTGGAATCTGGAACAAGGCGTAACCTGCAAAGAATATGCTTAATAGTAATCCTTGAGCTGTTGCATTTAAGTTAAACTCTTCCCCGATAAATGGTAAGGCAATGGTAATAACCATACGATCCAGGAATGAAAATAACCAACATAACCATAATACTAATAAAACTGAATAACGTACTTTCCATTTCTTTGGCTTTGCTTGCGACTGATGATTCATTGAAGTACCTCCTTGAGTATTTTCACATAATTTACACCTTTTTATAAAAGCGCTTTCAATCCAGAGGATAATCACAAACCCTTACTTATTATCCTTATTTTCTAAGGAAATCTTCTCTAAGTTTACTGTCTAGAATATTGTGACTATTCTGTATTTTAGATTATATAAAATCATTTGTACATTTGGTTAAATTAATGACGAAATGTATTTATATTGAACCGAAACGCTTTCATTTATATACGAATGGCATCTAATGGATGTTGGATAATGAGAAAAGTATGTCGCTTACGCGATAAAAGTAAAAGCGCAAGCGGCCTTGAACAAAACTAGGGCAAATAAGACGCTGATGAATAGAAGGTGTTCTTGACCTTTAATTCATCAGCGGCTAGATCTAGGAAAAAGGGGTTTTGTTTTTTCCCTAAAGGGGCTAGGCACCCGACTTTTCACAAAGTCTGGCTGCTGATGCTGGATATCGAGCACTATCCACAGTACAAGAATTTTATAGTTTTCCGGTAAGCATTAAAAAACTGACGTAAAATAAAACGTCAGTTTTTTAAAGATAAACCTTTACAATTTTAGTTACGTTCACATTCATTCCATATTCAAAAGTATAATGGTAGATTTGGTTAAAAGCCTAAGTATTGGCGAACGGTTTTTATATAGGATCGACTAACTGGGGCTTTAGACCCGTCGCGAAAAATTAAATTATAGGTACCGTTAAACCCTTGTTCTATTTCATTAACATATTCAAGGTTAATAATATATCCACGATGTACTCTTAGGAAAGAAAAATTTTCTAATTTTTGTTCTATTTCATATAGAAGGGAATCAATTAAGTACTTATCATTTAGTGTTTTTATAAATACTTGGCGATTTTCTGTTCCAATGTACATAATGTTTTGGATATCCACCAATATAATTCGTTCATCTTTTACTACCGGAAGCTTATTTATATTTTTGCTCCGCCTTATTTCTTTTACAATCTGTGATTGGTCATCTTCTTTTTTTAATTGATTCCACTTTACTACTTTTTCTATTGTATGTTCAATTCTTTTTTCATCAAATGGCTTTAAGATATAATCCACTGCATCAAGCCCAAATGCTTTTACAGCGTACTTTTCGAAAGCGGTTACAAAAACAATAAAAGGTGGCTTTTTTAATGAACGAAGGTTTTTAGCTAGGTCAATCCCATTTCCTTTTGCTAAATGAATATCTAAAAATACAACTTCGGGCTCAAATTGATGGATCTCCGAAATGGCTTTTTGTATTTCATCCGCTTCTCCTACCACCTCTATTTTACTGATTTGAGAAAGTAAATCTTTAAGGTATTCTCTAGCAAATATCTCATCTTCAACCAAGTAAGCACTTATCACAATACTTTTCCTACCTTTCATATTGTAGCGGAACAACAATCGTAATGATCGTTCCTTTATTAAACTGACTTTTTATAGAAAAAGAAGCTTCTGAACCAAACACTAATGACAGCCTCTCCCTAATATTTTGTATCGCTATCCCAGTCCCTTTATTTGATGGAGTTGCTTTGTTACTTATGAGTTTCAATCTTTCGTTAGAAATTCCTATACCATTATCCCTAACTGAAATTTTCAAGAAACTTTCTTCATTGAATATAGTTATTTCAACAATTTCCTTTTTACATCGTTCTGAAAATCCATGAACAATTGCATTTTCAACTAGAGGTTGAATGATAAAAGGTGGGATCAATGCCGTTTCAAGACTAGATTGTATAGATGTTTTAAGGGTAAATCGTTCGGGAAATCGTGCTTGTTCTAAAGAGAAATAAGCCATTACACTTTCCATTTCCTTTTCAATAGGTATTAAAGTCTGGCTTGTTGCACTCGTATTATTACGAAGAAAGGTACTTAATTGAATGAGAAGTTTCCTAGCAAACAAGGGATCTCTTTTGCAAAGAGCGACAATAACATTAATGGAATTAAAAAGAAAATGAGGATGAATTTGAGCTTGTAATGCTTTTATTTTCGCATTCTGTAGTAATTCCTTATGACGCTCAACCTCCCCTATTTCTAACTGTGTGGAAAACAACATGATTAACCCTTCAGCTAATTCCTGTTCCGCTTCATTTAATTTATAAGGTCTTGAATAATACATTTTAAAGGTGCCAACAGGCTTTTCCCGAACAAGTAATGGGACGATAATGACCGCTTTTAATGGACGCTTTCTATTTATAGTTTTATACTCGCTAATAGACTGTAAAGTAACAATTTTTCCTGTTTGAAGTACTTGTTTAACTGCATCTTGATCATTTTCCTGCAGGAAGTGATCATCTTTCTTTCCTTTTCCTACATGAGTCAAAACGTTATTTAAATCGGTAATGGCAACAGAATCTGCATTTGTATGAGTAGCTAATATATGGGCAACTTTTTCGCTAGAGTTTTCATTTAAACCTTTACGAAAAAATGGTAATGTTTTATTTGCGATAAATAAAGCCTTTTGGGTCTGAACTGCTCTTAATTTTTCTTCTTCACGTAACACACTATAGAATATTAATGCACAGATCCAAATTCCAATTCCATTAACAATAATGATGGGAAGTCCAGTGAATTTTATTAATAGAACTGCCACTTTATGTGATTCAATAAATACAGGGATTAAAATAATTTGAATGAATAAGATACAAACACTTATCATTAAAATAAGTGAAGGCTGAATCCTTTCTCTATAAGCAATTTTCTGATTGATCCAACCAGCAATGAATCCACCTAATACTGTAAGAAAAAAAGTTGCCGTATTAATAAATCCACCTAAAAGGTATCGATGCCCTCCTGCAATAATTCCTGCGCCAAGGCCTACTACGGGGCCGCCAAGAAGACCTCCTATAATAACACCTATATTGCGAGTATCAGCAATTGCTTTAAAAGTTTCCATATTATTATCTAAATAATCAAATTGTGTTTTGAAAATATCTGGACGGATAACAATCCCTGTATAATTTCCGATTATCCCGAATAAACCAAAAACAAAAGTCATAACTAATTTACCTTTCCAGCTTAAACGCTGATAAATCATTTGCCGAAAAAAAGTAAGTCGAGTAATCAAGAATGCAATCGTAACAATCATGCACATTCGCCAAGCCATTTGATATATTAGATCCAACATTGAAACTTCTCCTATTTTAAAAATTGAGAAAATCACTTTTAAAGATTATTCAATACATCCAATATAATAAATATTTCGATGTGATTTACCCGTATATTATTTACCATAACTTGTGAATAACTAACATTAGGTAAAAAACTTCGAATATCTCTCCTACTAAATACGATCTTATTTATTATTTCTTTTTCTTCATAGTATACATGATTTTTTTCAGTTACTCTAAATTAAAATGATTTTTATTAAAATATGATCAACTATGAACATTGTAAAGTTCGTGGGAGTAAATGGACGCTATCAAAATCGTTTGGAAAACGTAAAGAATTAGGACAAACAATTCCATATATTTAAAAAGTTTATTGGATGAAGTGAAAACCGACATCATTGATATTTGGGTTCTGGTGCAAAAACTATTTGATGGAGACATAGTTTTTGCACCAGAACCCACTTTTTTACTCCCTTTCAAACCCTCTTTCCTATTGTTCTATCAAAACGTTCGTAAAACTACATACAAAACCCCACGTTTATAAAATATTTTGAGACTTTAACGAACATTAAAATCGATTGATTTTATAAATAAAAAAACCGTTCGAAAAAGTGTACTTTTTCGAACGGGGAATGATATCTTTCTTGAACAACTCTATTTGAACAAAAAAAGATCCATATTATATTTGATATTATCCCCTACAAGTAGACAGTGAAAAAAAGACCATTTTACAAGATGGTGTTACACTTAACTTGGAGGGGATTTTTCATGGGGAAAACAGGAAGAACGAATCAGATATATACAGAAGAT
>NZ_JAIQUM010000147.1 GCF_020075705.1 Metabacillus rhizolycopersici
AAAGAAGATAAGTGGGAGATAACTGCCCGTAAAGATCCGACGAAGGACAGGACGTCCAAGTCAGGCGAAGCCACAGGATGTGGCGTTCCTGAGCGTGATAAGTCTCGCTAACCATCAGTGGGGGATGAAGAAAACCCCCACTGATGGAAGTCTCACTTTATAAAATTAAATAACCTAATTGTCAGTCTACAAGAGCAAACTTAATAAAATAGTCTGCTCTCCTTAATCACTAATTGGATTTTTTTCATCCTTATTACCCAAATCAGTAGCAGTTGGGTAAGGTTCTCCATAGCCTTCCACATTGCCGGCATGCATTTTGTGATATTCTGATCCTGAATCATTCTTATTCATTGTGGATTTTCTTTCCTGTTTTTCATGATTAGCCAATATTATCACCTTCTATACTTTCTTAAATTAGGGTGGTGCGGCTTACCTAAAATTGTGAGACAAGCCGACTATTTTCTTTTCTAACGACGATGTTGCACAAGGTCAATGACACCTAATGCTACATGAGCCAGCCCAAAACCAAAAACAGTGTTTGCAACCATTTTATTGGAGCCTCTTTTTTGTTTTAATGCATAACCAGTAGCGGTTACGACTGAACCTAATGCGGTTGGAATAAATCCTTCACGAATATTCATAATCATTTTTCCTCCACATCGTAGTTAGTAGATGTTGTGATACACCCATTTTTTAATATTCCCTTTTTATAAAATGAATATTATTGCTGTTTAATTTCAACAATAAGATGCACGAAGATAGAAATGATAGAGGAGTGAAAATCAATGAGCCAGCAGGATTTAAAAAACAACACGTCGTGAATATAATCTCTGATCAAAGAACAGGTGTCCTTTCATCCGTTGAAAACAATAAGCCTCATTCACGGTATATGACTTTCTATAATGAAGAATTAACCCTTTTTACACCAACAAAATTAGATACTGAGAAAATAGATGAGATCGAAAAAAGTCCATTCGTTTCTGTGCTAGTAGGTTATGAAGATAAAGGACAAAGCAATTCCTATGTTGAAATTGCTGGGACACCTACAATTAATAGCTCGCAAGAATTGAAAAAACAATTCTGGGATGAATCATTTTAAAAATGGTTTGATAGGTCCTAATGACCCAAACTATGTGTTTCTGCAAATAAAACCAGAACAGTTCGTATTTTAAACAATCAAGGTAAACCACCACAGGAGCTTAATTTGCAAATCAAATAACTCAAATCGTATAACTAGCTTACAAAATCCATAACTTAAGCGAAGCTTCATGGATGCTAAAGGTTGGTATGAAAATGCTTCGACTTTAATATTAAAATTGGAGGTAAAATAATGAATATCCCATACTCTAGAAAAGAAGAAACAAACGAAAAGAAAAATAAACCAAATCAAAGCAAAAATACCTTAGGTGTAGATATAGATGAACAAGTTATGAACGGAATGTATGGAATGATAGAAAGTAATTTTGAAGATCCTAATAGTGAAGGTAATTAAGAATATTCCCCTCTGTCACTTATGGCGGTAATGACAGCAAAAGAAGATTACTAAGGAATCTTCCAAAAATAATTAGGATTTATGCATGGCAACAAAACAAAAGGAGGGTTGTTTTTTTCAACCCTTTTTAAACAATTGATAAATAATCATATAGATGAATTGCTTTGATTACGTCTATACATTTTATTTACTATAAAGAGGGTGTTATTGTAATTTTCTCGGATTAGTTTTCGAGCGTTTCGTCCCCATTTTATAAACTTACTTACTTTTTCATCCAGTTGTAATTTATTAATTGTAATTGTTTTAAGAATGACTTATTTCATAATCCCTCGTACAGAGCTCTCATTGTTTAATATTTATGTCTTCCTTCTATGTTCATGATTATTTAAGAAATGTCTAATACTAGTATTTGATGAAGCTTGTTAGCCAAATAATATACTCGGAGGTTATTTGAAATGAAACATCTGATTGTTTATGCACATCCATACCCTGAAAGTTTAAATCACGCGATTTTGGAAACAACAGTGAATACATTAAAGAAAAATGGTCACGAGGTTGTTGTACGTGATTTATATGCACTTGATTTTCAACCTGTCCTGAAACCGGAAGATACAGCCGCTATGAAAGCAGGAAATACACCTAATGATATTAAAACGGAACAAGAATTTATTGCTGAAGCAGACGTTATCACATTTATTTACCCTATTTGGTGGACCGGTCTTCCAGCAATTCTAAAAGGATACGTAGATCGCGTATTTGCATTTGGATTTGCTTATTCTGCTGGACCAGAAGGAGTAATTAAGTTATTAGAAGGAAAAAAAGGTTTGATCATCAATACACATGGCACCCCTAATGAGATTTACGATGAGATCGGGATGACAGCAGGTCTGAAAGTCACTTCTGACACAGGAATATTTAATTTTACTGGAATTGAGCCTGTGGATCATATACTATTCGGAAGTATCGGATACCTTGATGAAGAAGCGTATAAAGGTATGTTGAAGAAAGTGGAAGATACAATTAATTCTCATTTTTCATAAACATCTACAAATGTTAAAAAGGACTGCTCGTAATAAACGCCCAGAAGCTAATTCTGGACGTTTGTTGTAAAGGCAAGGCTTAAGATTGTATGTTAACTGATTGTTCAATCAATTTTTCCCTCTTGTGGATTGTATGCTTTGTTCCCCATTCGTGCATGGTGTGTAAAATTGGTTCTAATTCCTTCCCGTACTCAGTAATCGAATACTCTACTTTTGGAGGAACCTGAGGATAAACAATCCGATTTACAATATCCTCTTCTTCTAATTCACGTAGCTGATTTGTTAGCATTTTTTGTGTAATGCCAGGAATACTTCGTTTTAATTCACTGAATCTCATTGTCCCATTTTTTAATAAGTGTAACAAAATGATTGGCTTCCATTTCCCTACCAAAATATTCAAAGCATCTTCTACACGACATAATTCTGGTTCAAAATCCATCAATGTACCTCCAATAGTATCTTTTTGTATACTATACCATTTTTAAGTGTGTACTTAAATTATTAACCTTATTCTCGTTTCTAATCTATAACAATAAAATGATGACAGTCAAAAAAGATAGCTGCACATAAAAAGGAAGCCTACAAAAGTCAGATAATCAACTTTTGAAGCTTCCTTATTTTTTCATATAACTAAAATATTACCTACATTAAGCTTTAACAGCTAATTCCACCAAACGTTGCGCAGAAGCTTTTACTTCTTCCATACCTGCAGCAATGATTTCTTGTGCTTTGTCAGGCATAGCGTTGTGACCTTCAATAATCACTTCATCAATGATTTGCATACCGAATATGAAACCGAATACGTTACGCATGTAGTTAACAGCCATTTCCATTGGAGCTGCTTCTGGTGCTGAGTAAACACCGCCACGAGCATTTAAGAAGATAGCTTTTTTCTCTGGCATTAAGCTGATCATGTTACCCTCAGCGTCATATTTAAAAGCGAATCCTGCAGCATATACATAATCAATGAATGTTTGTAATTTAGCTGGGATTGTTAAGTTCCATAATGGAAATGCGAAGACAACTACGTCTGCAGCTGTGATTGCGTCCATTGCTTTTTGTTTTGCAGCTAAAAGGCGTGATTCAACGTCTGTTAATTCTCCACCGTTTTGTACTTTACCAAAAGCATTAAAGAGTTCTTGGCCGAAATAAGGTGTGTCCTCTTCATAGACATCGTAAGTTGTTACATTTACGTCTTTGCCTTCTAATTCAGCCATAAACGTTTCGTACATTCTACTAGAAATTGCCTCTGTTGCAGGGCGATTATTTGCTTTTACTACTAATATATTCATATTAAAAAACTCTCCTCTAGTGTGCGTTTTTTTTTTTCATCACTGTGTATCAACATTATAAATTGAGATAAAAAACTTTTTAAGTACGCACTTAAAAGTGGTATAGTATCAAAAAGTATACTATTGGGCCAATACTAGGTTTCTATTGTTATAATGAAGAAAAAGATATTTCTCGCAATGAAATAAGTCAATCATACACACATGTAGCTTTTTCAATCGAAGAAGCAGAATTTGATAGGATGTACGAGAAGCTAAAGGAATTGGATGTAAGCATCCTATCAGGTCGCTCTAGAGACGAAAGAGATAAAAAATCTATTTACTTTGCTGATCCTGATGGTCATAAGTTTGAATTTCATATGGGAACCATACAAGACAGACTGAATTATTATAAACAGGAAAAAATGCATATGGAGTTTTATAATCAAAATTTGTTCAAGTAACGAGTGCTTGAGTTGGACGTGATACACCAAAAATGATCAATCTTTTTTCAAAACATGCTCTTTCTATTTCTTTTAAATTAACTGTATTAGCATTTATTTGATCAAACTTTATTATAAAGCTACACAAAGTACTCCACTTCAATTTCGTTTATTGCATTGATTGTAGCAATTATAAGCTTATTCGTTAAAATGATTTAGCATTGAACATATGTGAAAATCCTTCCTGAAGACCTTCAACCAGGTTTAAATTTGAAGTAAGGGAAGAATGAAACACGCATAAAGTCTGTATTTAGTTTGATCACAAGTTTTGCGATGATAACTTTCTACGGTTAGGGCCAATTGAGTGGCTAGATAAGCTCTATTTATCTAACAAACTACTATAATGAATGATAAATAACATAAATTCTTTGTTCTATAGTTGTTGACTTCTTTGGATAATGATAGTAATATAGTAATTCCTCACCGAGAGAAACTAATGGAAATCTCGTAGAGGTTGATGGCAATAGCCATACGTGGTATAGTTATTTACCGTCACTTTTTCAAATTTAAGTATTTTGAAAAAAGTAATTGACACCATAAAGACAAAATGATATATTGATATCCTGTCTTGAAAAATAGTTCTTTGAAAACTAAACAAAGCAGAAACGTCAACGTTAATTCTAAGTCTTTTTATAAGATGACATTTATATGAGCTAAATCAAACACTTTATTGGAGAGTTTGATCCTGGCTCAGGACGAACGCTGGCGGCGTGCCTAATACATGCAAGTCGAGCGAATTGATGGGAGCTTGCTCCCTGATATTAGCGGCGGACGGGTGAGTAACA
>NZ_JAIQUM010000148.1 GCF_020075705.1 Metabacillus rhizolycopersici
TATGCAGCTGCCAAGCTTCTTCCGAAGCCCAAAACGTTGATCCATCAACCATGTATAAAATCATGCATAAAGGATAAAATAAAAACCTATCCTGAGCATAGAGCGAATCCCTTTGGTATGAGGGGTTCGCTCTTTTTATGCTCTTTTTCTGTACTTCCGGAAATTGCGATTATGTTAACTAGATTTGTATAGAGTATGCACTCCTCAACCCTTACAGGTATTCAAAATTGGAAAGAGGGGAAAATGAATAACTAGACTGAGATGTACAAGTATGCGGATTAAATCAATTGAGGAAACGGGGAACTTATAGACAGTGGAGAAAGCAAAGATTAGTGTCATTCAACTATTTGCCATGATGTTTTTATTTGACCTTGGGAGCGCGATAGTTGTAAGTTATGGAATAGGTGCCAAAAAAGATGCTTGGCTTGCGATTCTTTTAGGAATGTGTGGGGGAATAGCTGTATTCTTCATTTATTACGCTTTATTTCGCCAATATCCCAACTTGCCGTTGACTGGATATGTCAGGAAAATATTCGGTAAATACGTTGGGTGGATAATAGGGCTATTATACGTCATATTTTTTTTGTACCAGGCTGCCCGGGGTTTACGTGACTTTGGGGATTTGCTGCTTGCATCGACAATGACAAGCACACCGTTATTGGCGCTCAACATCTTAATGGTTCTTGCTATTTGTTATGTCCTTTATCTAGGGATTGAAGTATTTGGGAGAACAACAGAAGTATTTATTGTTATCTTGATATTTTTCGGGTTGGCAGGAAATCTTTTATTGTACTTTTCAGGTAGTGTCGATCTCCATAATTTGCAACCGTTTCTTGAAAATGGATGGAAATCCATCTTAACGACAGCCTTTCCCCTTACCACCCTTTTCCCTTTTGGAGAAATGATCGCCTTTACCATGCTTCTTCCATATCTAAATCGACCCGAATTAGCTAAAAAAGTTTGGCTGTCTGCCGTAATTTCAAGTGGACTTATCTTAAGTTATACAACTAGTTTAGATATCGCTGTTCTTGGTGTTGAAACAGTGGAGAAATCTACGTTTCCTTTGTTATCGACCGTTGGAAAAATCAACCTTTTTGATTTTATCCAACGACTTGATGTTATTGTTGTCTTTACCTTTCTGATTACGATGTTTTTCAAGATATCCATTTTGTTTTATTCTGCCGTAATCGGAATAGTCGATTTGTTTAAGGTAAAAAACCATCAACAAATTGTGTTACCAATGGGGGTTATTCTCCTCTTTTTATCTATGATGATTGCCTCGAATTTTGCAGAACATATTGAAGAAGGTTTAGACATTATAATGTATCCCCTCAACCTGCCTTTCATCGTGGTCATTCCGTTATTCATGTTGCTCGTTGCTCTGATTCGTAACGGTTTCAAGAAGAAAAATAGATCGAAATCAAATGTAACATAATCACCTCTATACTATATTCCAAAGCCATCGAATTTAAATAAATGCGATGGCTTTTTTAACTTCCTATATCATCGCTTATGTCGACTACACATCCTTTGAAATCTCTTTAACTAACAGAGCAGTATAGTTCAGGAACCTAGAACTTGTCAGATGTATATAGATAAATGAGTTGGTTTTCTTAATGAGGAGGAAATTTTCAATGTATCAAGATTTTCCTTATGGCAACCCAGTACCTATGCATAGACAAAGGATTACAATGCAACAAGCCCAAGAAATAGCCCTTCAAAGAGTACCTGGGAAAGTTATGCATGTGGATATGGATTTAGAAAATGGTGTTTTAGTTTATGAGGTATTCATTATGACACCACAAGGCATGATATTTGAAGTAGAGATACTCGCAAAAAACGGTAAAATCTTAAAAATTGACCAAGAAAATGATAATGACTAAAATAAGCTATTCCTGAACTAACAGGTGCATTAATAAATAAGCAATAAAAAAGGATCTTCGTTAAAAGATCTTTTTTTATTGCCTATAAACATGATTATGTTAACAAAAACCTAATTAATTATAAAACTCCTTTTCTTATATAATAGGCTAAAAACAGGGGAAACAAAGGTAAAAACCCAAATAATCTAAACCAATTTTCTGCACCTAAAAAATATAGTGATGGTAGTATTAATACAATCCCACTAATTAGTAATATTTCCCAACAACTTCTCCATAGACCCCATATAAGTAAAAACATTGAGACTCCAATCATTAACCTACATTTTCATATAGTGACTCCGACCGAAAACCAGTAGTAGAAGACCTCGATCACAATGAACTTTGTGTGGTCGAGGTCTTCTACTGTTTACAGCGTTGAGGGAGGAGTCATAAATGCTTCTATAATGGGGTTTTATGGCATATTCAAACCAAAATAAAAAAGAAATTGATTAACATATTATTAACCTTATAGTTACGATACTTATCTTTCTTAAAGACAAGGTTTTGGTTGCCTTGATGGCAACCTTTAGCCTTTAGGCTTCAACGTAAAAAAGATAAAAATAGGAGTTGTAAAACAACATCCGATTTACTACAAAAGATAATGAAACAAAAAGGGACATGCTAAAAACCTTGATATATAAGGAAAAATCAACCTACCTAGTAAACATATATGTTGACGAAGTAAACGTATATGTTTACTATAATGGTAAACATATACGTTTACTATAATAATCATATTTGATTACTACTTTAAAAACGAGGAGGGGAAACTTTGCAAGATAAGAGCCATGAATTAAAAGAAGACATATTTATTGAAGTCCCTGACGAAAATGGAGAAATACATCAGTACATACTAACACCAACAAAAAGAAAAAAAGTTCCGAAAGGAGATTGGATTATGGCATTTCAAGAATCATTACTTCATTTAGCAAAAGCTAATTTATCAGGCGAAACATCAAGAGTGCTATTCTTCTTAATGTACAAGTTAGATTACGAAAATTGGTTAAGAATCAGTCAAATATCAATTGCTGATGAATTAGGCTTAAAAAAACAACAAGTTAACAGATCAATTAAACAACTTATTGAAAAAGGTATAATTGTTAAAGGACCGAAAGTAGGAAACTCACTAACATATCGTTTAGATCCTGCCTTTGCATTTAAAGGACAAGATCGCAATATAAAGAAAGTCCGTAAAGAAGTAGATCACTTAAAAAGAATTAAATAAAAAGGTGTGTCATATCGACACACCTTTTTATTTTTCTCTCAAATTCTCTATCTACTCTTTTAGGCTTATACCCCAATTACTTTCATACTGGCCCTATAAAGCTTATATTCACTTTCGGCAAAGGTTCTAGTATTAGAACCTATTACAACCTCTTCTGGATCCTTCTGAACGCTTCTCATGAGATTATACAATTTCGAACGTACTTCTCTTACCAGGCGAAGTAAAACCAATAAGTCATATGCATGAAAAATCGACAGCTGATCAAAAGACAATTCAACTTTATCCAAATAAACAAACTCTCTCATTTTTGGACGCTGCTTCTTCAAAGGAGCATCACAAAAGCTACAAGTTTCAGCATATTCGCTATTCTCTGAACCACAATAAGAACAAACCATAACTCCTATTTACCCCTCTATTTTAGGTCTAGATTCCGGCCAAAAACTTCCATGTAAAGTATAGCACACTATACTTTACATGAGTAAAGTCGTATGGTCTGCGACGCTATATCGCCTGTCAAACAGGCGAGCACGCAAGCGTGCTAAACACAAAAACCGTAGGGCTACTCGCCCCACCACCCCAGCCAACGTCAGCACGTTGGATCGCTAGACAAAGCCTTTAAAACCTATGTTGCCTTTAAGGCAACAACTGCACCTTTAAGGTGCTAAGTAATTAGCAACAGTAATACAGCAGCAGCGCAACAGCAATGAGGAAAAAACGCATAATGGCGCCATTTTCCCCATTGTGGAGGTGATTGCGGAACTGCTGTAGAATGATAATTAATAGATTTCTCATAGATCGGAGAGAGATAAATGAAAAAATTAATGACTATTGCAGAAGTTGCAAAAGAGTTAAATATACCAGAATCTACTGCTCGATATTATCGAGACAGTTTTACAGATTACATTCCTTCCGTTGGTGAAGGAAGGAAAAAACGTTATCGATCCGAAACTGTGGAAGTGTTGCGGTTCATTGCTGAAGGGTTTAAACGCAAGCTAACCGCAATAGAAATAGATAACGGTCTAAGCCAGATGTTTCCTAGGAATTTTGATATTGAACAATCAACCGCAACAACAGCAGCAGTAGTGCAACAGCAATCAGAAAATGACGTAAATCAATATGCTTTACAACTTCAAAACGCACTTGAACAAATGGGTGCAACTATGCAAGTGATTGCTGATCAAAAAGAAGAGATTGCGGAACTGCGGAAGCATGTTTCTTATGTAGATAAAAAGCAGCAGCAACAACAAAAATACATAGATACTAAACTGGAAGAGCGTGATCGAAAGTTAGTTCAGTCATTAAGAGAGTCTCAGGAAACAAAAAAGTTGTTACTAGAAGTTAAAGAACAACTTGCTGCATCTCAAGAAGAAAAGAAAAAAGGGTTCTTTGCTCGGCTTTTTAATAGGGGGTCCATATGAAATTAGACCATAGAAGGAGAAAAATACAACAAGAATATAGAAAGCATATGAGGCAAAAGAAAGAAGCAAAAAAACACACGATAGAAGCGATTATTATTATTACTTTCTTTGCCTTACTTTTTCTGCTGAATTCTTATTTCAAAGGTTTCTAAATTACCTCAGCAACTAAAAAAGAGAGCAAACTGCTCACCACAGTCTGCTCTCTTTTTTAGTTGGAATATTGTAAGTAAACCAAATAGTTGGGTTCTTCAATTATACACAATTTTATGCAGCTGCCAAGCTTCTTCCGAAGCCCAAAACGTTGATCCATCAACCATGTATAAAATCATGCATAAAGGATAAAATAAAAACCTATCCTGAGCATAGAGCGAATCCCTTTGGTATGAGGGGTT
>NZ_JAIQUM010000149.1 GCF_020075705.1 Metabacillus rhizolycopersici
TTACTTTCGCTGCCATGAATTTGAAGAAGATGGCTAACTGGACATGGCGAGGTTCAGAAATGGCATAATAAAGTGAGCTAAGAGAGGTCTATCCTCATTCATTTGAGGTGAATTTCCAAGAAAATCGTAAAAGAGGTTCGGAATGAAACCATTCCGAACCCCTTTTGTCGACAATCTGGGACTTACATTAGTAAGTTCTTTTTTTACTTAGGAATTTATAAAATACTTGTACTTTTGTTCCTCCTTAGAGAAAATTGAATATTCATTATTTCTGAAACTTTCCTGTTGAAACAAACGTAGGATATATAGTGAATAAATATCATAATCTTTTTATGGAAAAGGTAACGTAAGAACTTTAGGGAAAGTGGAGGTGTTTTTCTTGAAAAACGGTAAGGGAGTGTACGGATTCTTTTTAGTGGCTATAGGTATACTATTTTCTTTGCAATCTTTAGGACTTATTGGTGACTTTTGGAGTTTTTCTTGGCCATTGATTTTACTTTTTGTATCAATTGGTTTTCATCTTGGTTTTTTTCTTTCTGGAGCAAGAAGTCAACATGCGGGATTATTAGTACCAGGAGGAATTTTATTCGTCCTAAGTATGTTATTTATGTTTGAAGAGATGACCGGTTGGAATTTTTCAGGTAATACTTGGCCAATCTATTTATTTGCTGTAGCATTCGGTTTATTTGAGCTTTGGTTATTTGGCGGACGTGAGGTTGGCTTACTAATACCAATTTTTATTTTAACAGGATTAGGTTTTGTTTTTCTTATCCAAAACCTTCTTACTTTTAATATTTTATCATTCTGGCCACTGGTATTAATCATTGTTGGACTATTTCTCATCTTTGGAAGGAGCGGCAACTCCTCGAAAGATCTTTAAGAATGAATTTTCTGTAACAGGAGAAAATAAAGAGGAATGATAATGATAAAGGAGTTTGATTTATGACACAATCAAAATCACAGCAAGAACGTCAATGGACTGTGCGCAAACAATCACAAAATCCGCATGGGAAAGTAAAATCTTTTGAACAGCTAGCTGAAGAAGCAGGTAAGAAGGAAGATAAATAAAGCGGTCAACCGATTAAATATCCGTTTTGCTAGAAAAGGCAGCTCAACGTTCTAGAGCTGCCTTTCTCAGCGGTTAGGAATTAATAAAATGCCTGTCAGGGATGATCAAGGTGCTTGAATTTCAAGCGCATCTTTCCGAAGGTGATAATCGAAGAGGGGGACTGTGGATTTGGTGAAGAGTCAAGTAATCTTGTTGAATTTATTTAGAAATCTGATAAACTTCAAATTTAATATTAAAATCGTATAGATAAATGGATAACAGATTGCAGAATACCAAATTTTCCATTCCTTATAATAAAAGACTTCCGTTTTCAAGGAAATATATTCGAAAATAATAGTTACTATAGAGCAAAATAAAATATATGTTGCCTTTTTAAAAAAGGTTTTTTTGTATGGATAAAAATTTAAAACGATAAAGTTAGCAGCGGGATAGATAAAGATAAATATAACGATGTATTCCCAGTCTAATCCTTTATTGAAAAAACCATAATAATC
The DNA here is from genome assembly GCF_020075705.1 of Metabacillus rhizolycopersici. Next base: position 1,564 of record NZ_JAIQUM010000149.1, read on the forward strand.
CAACTTGACATCTAAGTACATATCAGATAGGGTTGCTAAAAAGTTAGCAAAGAATGATGTAGTATAAATCTCTAATAATGATATACGCTTTGGAATAAATAGTAGAGCTAACACCGATCCAATGGCGGTGAAAATCAACAACGGCATAAAGTCCTCCTTTTTTTGTATATATTCCCCTTTTTAGACAAGTTCATACGTTACTCTATTCATTTTTCTCCTGTTACTTATTTTTAGCAAACATGTTACGTATCCTAATATCAGTTATTTCGCGCGTTCTGCTTTTGTATCGCTAATCACAGGAACATTGCAAAATAAATCTATTCGTGATATAGTTGCTTAGTTGAAAATATAAGTATAAATATAAATCCGATTTTTTACGAATTGTAGGAAAATTGGGAGAGGTTTTAGCACAACCCTCTATAAAAAACTACGATATCATTGATATAGTTTATTATAGAATTAAGTATGTGCCAGACACCTCGAAACTCCTTCGAAGGTGTTTTTTTATTTTAATTAACCATCGATTTAAAGGAAGGGTTAGGTTTAAATGAAGAATGAAAAAGCAGTCGTTGTATTCAGTGGCGGGCAGGATAGTACGACATGCCTATATTGGGCATTAAAACAATTTAAGGAAGTTGTTGCGGTAACGTTTAATTATAATCAAAGGCATAGCCTTGAAATAGATGTAGCGAAATCAATTGCAAATGAACTGGGTGTCCAGCATCATGTTCTGGATATGTCGTTATTAAATCAGCTTGCACCAAATGCATTAACAAGAGCGGATATTGCAATTGAACAAAAGGATGGAGAGCTGCCTTCGACTTTTGTTCCAGGGAGAAATCTGCTATTTTTATCATTTGCGACAATTTTAGCGAACCAAATAGGAGCTAGACATATCGTTACTGGAGTTTGTGAAACAGATTTTAGTGGGTATCCAGATTGTCGTGACGCATTTGTTAAATCGTGTAATGTTACTTTAAACTTAGCATTAGATAAACCATTTGTCATTCATACACCGTTAATGTGGATAAATAAAGCTGAGACATGGAAACTAGCCGATGATCTTGGCGTTCTTGACTTTGTACGCGAGAAAACATTAACTTGTTATAACGGAATTATTGCTGACGGCTGTGGGGAATGCCCGGCATGTGAATTAAGAAAACGTGGGCTTCGAGACTATTTACTTGAAAAAGGTGTGGGCAAGCGATGATTCAACAACTATATCCACAAGTGCAGCACAATTTTCAATTTGAATTAAATAAGGATATGCATCTTGCTGCAGCTCACTATATCCCACATGAGGATGCTGGGAAATGTCAAAATGTTCATGGTCATACGTATTTTATCAATATTACGATTGCAGGAGATGAGCTTGATAATTCGGGGTTCTTAGTTAACTTTGCGAGTATTAAGAAGCTTATCCATAATCGATTTGATCATACAATATTAAATGAACATACGGATCTCTTTTCGACAGACAACCCAAATTATTTTCCAACGACTGAAGGGGTAGCGCGAGCTATTTGGGAAGTGGTTCAGAAAGAGCTTGATACACAGGCAAATCAACCTAAATGTGTGCAAGTGTTTGTTCGGGAAACACCAACAAGCTATGTCGTGTTTCGACCTAGACGTAAGGAGGGACAAGAGTGAAAAAAGTCCCTGTATTAGAAATATTCGGTCCAACCATCCAAGGTGAAGGGATGGTGATCGGTCAAAAAACAATGTTTATACGAACGGCTGGATGTGATTATTCCTGTAGCTGGTGTGATTCAGCCTTTACATGGGATGGGTCAGCAAAAGATGATATTAGGCAGATGACAGCGGAAGAAATATGGTCAAAGCTAATAGAATTAGGTGACGATCGCTTTTCACATGTGACAATCTCTGGTGGTAATCCAGCACTGTTAGCAAATCTTTCTGAATTGATTGGTTTGTTAAAGGAGAAAGGTAAAAAGATTGCGATTGAAACACAAGGTAGTAAATATCAAGAATGGTTGAAAGATATCGATGATTTAACGATTTCTCCAAAGCCACCGAGCTCTGGAATGATTACAGACTTTGAAAAGCTCGATCAAATCATTGAAAAATTACGTAATAGTAATCAGCAGCAATCAATAAGCTTAAAAGTAGTCGTGTTTGATACTACTGATCTTCAATATGCAAAAGATGTACATCTACGTTATCCATCGATTCCATTTTATCTTCAAGTAGGAAATGAAGATATACATGAGGCAGAGACAAATAAGCTTGTTCAAACTCTACTAGAAAAATATGAAACGTTAATCGATCAGGTGATTGAAGATAAAGAACTTAACAATATTCGCGTATTACCTCAGTTACATACGTTAGTATGGGGAAATAAGCGAGGAGTTTAGTAAATATAGAAAAGAGGAAAGCAAGAATGGCAGGTAGAAAAGAGGAAGAATTGCAAGATGTAACACTTCTTGGTAATCAAGGGGTAAAATACTCATTTGAATATAACCCACAAATTTTAGAATCATTTGATAATAAACATCCAAATCGGGATTATTTTGTAAAATTCAATTGCCCAGAATTTACATCATTATGCCCAATCACAAGTCAACCAGATTTTGCGACCATCTATATTAGCTATATCCCGGATATCAAAATGGTTGAAAGTAAGTCATTAAAATTATATCTCTTTAGTTTTAGAAACCATGGGGACTTCCACGAAGACTGCATGAATATCATTATGAATGATTTAATTGAGTTAATGGATCCGCGTTATATTGAAGTATGGGGTAAATTCACTCCGCGCGGTGGTATTTCAATTGATCCTTACACAAATTATGGTCGCCCAGGTACTAAATATGAAGAAATGGCTGCTTATCGATTAATGAATCATGATTTATACCCTGAAACGATTGATAATCGATAATTAGTTAGATGGAATTTTGCCAAAGAGTTTGTTAGATTTATAATCATATAAAAAGATAAGTTGAGCTATTAATAGCTCAACTTATCTTTTTTTCGTTTTCACTAATAATTATTAGATAAAAAAGACCTGTATATCATTTTTTTATGTGTTAAATAATTCCTAGCAATCGTCGCAATCGTCTTGTTTGGCTGCAGCAGCCCCAGGTATAGTAAGTGGAATTTGTTGAACTTGTAGCACTTTTAAAGTAAGATCTGTGACGATTTTTTCACGTAATTTGTTAAAGCTGCTGTTATTAGAGCATTTGCTATTATGTGAGTCAAATGAGTGTGGAGAAAAGTCAAGCTCAAAGAATTCCGCGCTAATAAGTTCACAGTATGGCTGTTCATTGTAAATGACGCTATTTTGGAAGAAGTATTTATCTAAACGAGGAGATTCTCCATGTTTAGGATCGATAAATTGACCTCTTCTTTGCTCTCCGAAAC
>NZ_JAIQUM010000150.1 GCF_020075705.1 Metabacillus rhizolycopersici
TAAGTTTTATAATAATAAACGTTTTCAAAAAAAATTAAATAACCTTAGCCCTACTGAATATAGAGCTAAGGCTGCTTAATAAGTGAACCTTTTATTAATTGTCTACTTGACGGGGATAAGACCAAATCGAAGATCCTTTTATTCACTCAAAATCAATGGCGGCTTGTGCCCGGGTGACAGTTGTGACGAAACTTACAACAAAATCACTATTCTCGCATTTCTTCTGAATCGATGAGAGAATAGTGATTTTGAAATTCTTTCACTTGGTCATTGGCAATCTCCCGTTATTTGATTTCGATTGCCGAAGCTTTGTTGTTCCAATCTGAAGCCATATTAGCAGTTTTACCATAACAATCGGAGTGTCTAAATAAGACTCCTCTGCCATACTCTTGATATGAAGTATGCTCCCATAGCGTCGTTGAATAGCTATAAGAAGGTGATGCTGTACTTAAGGAGGAAATTCTGTCATTCCAGCTGGAAGGCAAGTTTTTAAACCCGTATCTCCAATAAGTATATTGTCCACCTTTATTTTTATAATCATAGAAATCAGTACAACAAGGACCGCTGGCCATGATCCTGACTTCGTTTTGCTCGATTTTGTTGTGAATTTTCTATCTTTGTTTATCTTTTTCGATAAATGCCTGCAAAGTTTCTCTGCTCATAAATCCATACGCCAACCAATCGCCTTTTTTATTCTGTTTAGGCAGAACCATGGTTAACATACTACCAAGTTTAAGAAGTACTCAAAATTGCCAAATCCATGTGTATAAAGGATTTGGCGTTTCTTCATTTTTTATCATTTATGCATGAATTTATACAACGTTGATATATAAACGTTTTTAGCTTCTTAAGAAGCCTAGCAGCTGCATAAAAATGTGGAGTTTTATGCAACCTCTTATTCAATATAATGGCCCTATAATCGAACAACATGACTGGCGTTTTTAAACCCCTTTATGTGTAATTTATTGTTAATCAACAATAGACCGTTCATTTCACTAGTTATTACTTTACATTCTTAACAGTTGGCTTAATAGAACAAGGTGTTCCGCTTTGCATATGGTATATTTTAGTTATTACAGTTTTAGAAGCTATATTAAATGGGTTGAGAATCATGCTAAAAACTAGTTATATAGAAGAAACTCGGAAATCAACACCCACTATTATAACTGTAGGTCTTTTTGGTTCTGGTACAAAAAGATTAAATTGATTGCAAGCAATCTCTAAATCTTGGACATACTGATACTATTACTCTAAAAGAGGGGGTGATCAGTATGGAAAACCAAAATTTGTTCAAATGGAAACATTATCAACCTGATATTATTTTATTAACGGTGAGATGGTATCTGCGGTACAACCTCAGTTTTCGTGATTTGGTGGAAATGATAGAGGAACGAGGTCTGCCGATAGCTCATACAGCCATTATGCTCCAAAATGAAGTCAAATTCATACATAAGTTGTTTGGAATGGCATCATAATCTGTCATTGAGCAGGTCATGTAGGTTCTATGTCTCCATCAAATAGTTTTTGCATCAGAACCTAACAGATAGAATCTTTTTCAGTAATTTGCCTGCTGCTTGCGCATTATTCTCATCATCTTTTCCTTATTGTTCAACAATTCTGTTATATTGTGTCCACATAAATACTTTATCACTGAACTCAAGAAACGATTGTACAGTAACAATAAAGTCATTTAATTTTGAAGCGTCAAACTCGCATAAAAACCGTTCTAAATTCAGATCAAACAAAAATAAGTTGTTTAATTTCGATCGTAACATGAAGATTAAATTTCAAAACTAATGATAATAAAGTTGTTTAAAATGTTAATATTCAAACGACTTTATTGCCATTCAACAACATATTTCTATTTTTTTATAAGAAGATTTTTGATAGATCGTGATGAGTTGGTCTAATTTCTGACTGAAATAAATGGTCTCACGGCTATTTAATCCAGTTATTTCAGCAATCTGAATCAATTCTTTTCTCAGTTGATTAATTCTGTATTCTATTTCATCTAACTCTATAAATATCATACAAATTCCCCTAATCACTCACCCATTATCTTAAACTGGTTATTAATAAAAATCCTTTCTTAGGTCGGCAGATCGGTGAAGGCTTATATTTATTTAGTCTTTTCGCTTGCATATGTAATATTAAACAACTTTATTATGTTTTAAATGACTTTATTTTAAATTGAACAACTTTATTATCACTCAACAACGATAGGAATCTTTGTTTGTCAGCAAATGTTGTTTTCTATAATCCTGATTATGGTTTATAGCGTGATAATGTTTTTTATCTTCTTTGGAGCCGACTAGTCGACTCCACTTTTCTTTATACTAAAGGTCCGCCCAGCTCAATAATCTCTTCAGATACATTTGTGAACTTTTTGAAGTTTTCTATAAACTTGCCGGCAAGATCTAATGCTTTTGTTTTATAAGCTTCTTTGTCAGTCCAGGGTTTTTCTGGTATTAATACGTCATCAGGAACACCAGGAACATGGAGCGGAATTTCAAGACCGAAGATGTCATCCTTTCCAGTTTCCGCGTTGTCTAATTCGCCGTTTAGGGCTGCTTGCACCATTGCGCGAGTGTAGGAAAGATTTATGCGTTGGCCTACGCCATATTTGCCGCCAGTCCAACCTGTGTTCACTAAGAATACATTTGCATTGTGCTTTTCAATTTTTTCTCCAAGCATTTCTGCATAACAAGTTGCGTTAAGTGGTAAAAATGGAGAACCGAAGCATGTAGAAAAAGTTACTTCCGGAGATGTAATACCCCGCTCTGTTCCTGCTAGCTTACTAGTATAACCGCTTAAGAAATGGTACATAGCTTGTTCTTTGGATAACTTGCTGATAGGAGGCAAGACGCCAAATGCATCAGCTGTTAAGAACACAATTGTATTTGGATGTCCGGCAATGCTTGGTAGCATGATATTATCGATTGCATCAATTGGATACGCTGCACGTGTATTTTCAGTTAGAGATACATCGTTGTAATTTGCAAGACTAGTATTCTCGTCAATCATAACATTTTCTAATACAGAACCGAATGTAATCGCATCAAAGATTTGAGGTTCCTTCTCGCGAGTTAGGTTCACGCATTTCGCGTAGCAGCCGCCTTCTATATTAAATACGCCGTTATCAGACCAGCCATGCTCGTCATCACCGATTAACTTGCGGTTTGGATCTGCTGATAGCGTTGTCTTTCCTGTGCCAGATAAGCCGAAGAACAATGCCACATCGCCTTCTTCACCTACGTTTGCAGAACAGTGCATGGATAGAATGTCTTGTTCTGGTAACAAGTAATTCATAATAGAGAAAATGGATTTCTTCATTTCACCTGCATACTCAGTACCGCCGATCAGTACAATCCGCTTTTCAAACGAAACGATGATGAACGTTTCAGAATTTGTACCGTCAAGAATTGGATTTGCTTTGAACGTCGGAGCGGATACGATTGTAAATTGTGCATCTTGTTTAGGGGATTCAATCCCTGTCGGACGAATAAATAATTGATTTGCAAATAAGTTATGCCAAGCGTATTCATTTATCACTTGAATTGGAAGACGGTAGCTGGGATCCGCTCCGGCAAAGCCTTTAAATATGAAGATTTCTTCTTTTTCTTTTAAATATTCTAATACCTTTGTGTATAGATTTTCAAAATGCTGTTGGGAAATCGGTTGGTTTATAGTGCCCCAATCAATTTTATCTGCAGTGGATGCTTCATTCACAATGAATTTATCTTTAGGAGAACGTCCAGTGTATTTACCTGTTAAAACAGAAACAGCACCGGTAGTAGTTAATTTTCCTTCTTCTCTCTTTAATACTTTTTCCACTAGCTGAGGTACACTTAATTGAACTTGTGCATTCCTTCCATTTAATAACTCATTTAGGTCAATTTGGACGTTCACAGTACTCATATACATACCATCCTTTTTCCTTTTTCATGAAGATTCCTTGTATTATCCACAAATGGTATAACACATTAAAATAAATGATGTACACTATTCATGAGGATTTGTTTGTAATTTCAATTCTGTTTCTTGGTAAAAAAGATTAACGTAGCATTTCAGAAGTCTCCTGACCTCGTATCGCCAAAATCCTATTAATTCTCAGGCGTTGCACCTTTTTAAAAATGAATAGGCTACGTCTTCTGCCTAATTTCTCTAGTCTTCGAACTAAATTTTTCACAATGCCTGCTATATATTGTTCCTTCTCATTAAATATCTGCAAAATCTTATCAGAATTCGGAACTAAATAAATCCCATACAAGTAGGATACTTTATCCCTAGTTACATCTAAGCTAGTTTATGTTGCAGATTTTTCTGGCTAGTAAACCGATCTGCTAACTAATACAAGGTCTACAAGCGATACATTTTTAGTCGGAACGCGTAACATATAATCCCTCTCCCTTTATGGATTACACTTGATCGCTTCCGAAGAAATTACGGAAAGATTGAATAGCTGTGTCACGATTTAAGGCAGCAATCGATGTAGTCAAAGGAATTCCCTTTGGACATGACTGAACACAGTTTTGAGAATTCCCACAGTTAGCTAAGCCACCATCGCCCATAATTGTTTCAAGTCGCTCAGATTTATTCATCTCGCCCGTTGGATGTGCATTAAATAGACGTACTTGTGATAATGGGGCAGGTCCAATGAAATTAGATTTACTAT
>NZ_JAIQUM010000151.1 GCF_020075705.1 Metabacillus rhizolycopersici
ATCTTCTGTATATATCTGATTCGTTCTTCCTGTTTTCCCCATGAAAAATCCCCTCCAAGTTAAGTGTAACACCATCTTGTAAAATGGTCTTTTTTTCACTGTCTACTTGTAGGGGATAATATCAAATTAGGTCCTTTTTCTTTATTAATAAAATATCAATACTATTATGTAACAGAGCCAATAGATAAAAAAGAAGTAAACAAGATTTTTTACTTCTTTTTTGTTCTATATAGCAATGTTGTTTCTCTCTTGAGAATACTCCAGAGCTTCTGATAAATGGAAAACAAAACCACGACATCTTTGTACACTTGAGTTGTTTTCATACGTGGATCTTTCAAAATGAATCTTCCCTATTTTAACCGAATTCGCAAAAAGAAACGTATTATCTTGTTTTTTATTCATAAATAAACAAAAAAAGACAAAGGGATTTTCAATAATGATGGAGAATTTAGCTATTATACACCTTTTATGTTTATAATAAATAATAAAAAATATTTATGCAGTAAAGGCATAGGAGGTGTAGAGGTTGATAATAATATTATATTTAAGTGTTGCGCTAATAGCGATTGCATTTACTATTTTGGTTGTTTATCTAGCAAAAACGCTAAAAGCTTTGCAAGGAACTTTAACGAATGTTGCAGACACATTATCTGGCCTAGAGAAGCAAATGGAAGGCATTACGACTGAAACGACACGATTATTACATAAAACAAATGAACTTGCAGAAGATATTCAACATAAGTCAGAAAAACTTAATACGGTTGTGGAATCAGTTCAAGATGTTGGTACGACAATTCAAAAGCTAAATCAGTCAGTACAAAAAGTTACTACGTCTGTTTCAACGAATCTTGAACAAAATCAAGATAAAGTTAATCAAGTTGTTCAATGGAGTAATGCTGCAATGGAAATATGGGCAAAATGGAAGCAGAAGAGTGAAAAAATATGACGGTTAGATTGTCTATTAATCGATACGGGAGGTAGTAATGATGGGTAAAAATAATAGTAAGGATTTTATCGTAGGTTCTCTTGTTGGGGGGCTGATTGGTGCAGCAACAGCTTTATTCTTAGCACCTAAGTCCGGAAAAGAAATACGTGATGATCTAGGACAACAAGCAAGTATTGTGAAGGGCCGGACAGAAAAGTTTACTAGTCAGACCCTAGAAAAAAGTGCTGGCTTAGCAAACGTTGCAAAAGAGAAAACAGTCTCTCTTTCACAAGTTGTATCTGAGCAATCATCACAAATCATGAACAAGGTGCGTGATTTAACGAACACCACGAATGAGCAACGTGATGTGATAGAAGCAGAAGTAGCTGACGCGTTGGAACAAATTTCCGGGGAAACACCAGTCACTCCAAAAGAAGCACAAGCGGAGCTACCGACTGCAATTGTGGAAGCAGCTCATGCTGTTGAATCGGATGTAAACAATGAGCAACCACAAACCAATGACCAAGTTAGCTCAGAAGACAGAGTGAAGACAAATTCTTAATCTAATTCGCCATAACGTTATTTTACGGAAGCATTTGGAGGCAATTGGTTAAGAAAGACGAAGAGGTAGCTGACCTGCTTAATAAAGTAGGTCAGCTACCTTTTTTAGACATAAGAGTATAAATATTCACTTTAACACTTAAAAGCTTAAAAGCGTTTAAATGTTAAAGTTTTTAATGACAATACCAAATTTATCGTTTATAATAACAGATAATTATAAAGATTGTATCATATTTCTTAGAATATTTAAGAAAACAAGATTTTCCTTGGGAAGTTACAATACGAAGTGGTTTTAATAATTTTTGACAATGCTGTGTGAAAGGATGAGAGAGATGAGTAAAGGGACAGAATTAGAAGCTTTAAGAGAGAGAGCAGATGAGATTAATCTACAGATTTTAAAGTTAATCAATGAGCGTGGAAGAGTTGTGCAGGAGATTGGTAAAACGAAGGAAGCACAAGGTGTTAATCGTTATGATCCTGTTCGCGAACGAAATATGTTAAATAAGATAAAAGAAGTTAACGATGGACCATTCTTAGATTCAACATTGCAACATATTTTTAAGGAAATATTTAAAGCAGGTTTAGAATTGCAAGAGGATGATCATAGTAAAGCATTGCTTGTATCACGTAAGAAAAAACCTGAAAATACGATTGTAGAAGTTAACGGCGTAAGAATTGGTGATGGAAACCAATCGTTTATCATTGGTCCTTGTGCGGTTGAGAGCTATGAGCAAACTGCTGCAGTTGCTGAGCAAGCGGTTAAACAAGGGGTTAAAATTCTTCGTGGGGGTGCCTTTAAACCACGTACGAGTCCATATGACTTCCAAGGACTTGGTCTTGAAGGTCTGAAGATTTTGAGAAGAGTGGGCGATGAGTACGGTCTAGCGATTATTAGTGAAATCGTAAATCCAGCAGACATCGAAACAGCTTTAGAGTATGTTGACATCATTCAAATTGGTGCACGTAATATGCAAAACTTTGAATTATTAAAAGCAGCAGGCGCGGTTCGCAAACCAGTGTTATTAAAACGTGGATTAGCAGCAACGATCGATGAATTCATCAATGCGGCTGAATACATTATTTCACAAGGAAATGACCAAATCATTCTTTGCGAGCGCGGTATTCGTACTTATGAGCGAGCAACAAGAAATACATTAGATATTTCAGCAGTTCCAATCTTAAAACAAGAAACACACTTACCAGTATTTGTTGATGTAACACACTCAACAGGTAGAAGAGATTTACTCATACCAACAGCTAAGGCAGCTTTAGCTATCGGTGCTGATGGTGTAATGGCTGAGGTACATCCGGATCCAGCAGTTGCATTATCCGATTCAGCTCAACAAATGAATTTTGATCAATTTGACACATTTATTACTGAATTAAAGCCTTTAGTGAAGGTAGACGCATAAAACTCCATAAAAGGTAAAAAGGTTGACTCATCAGGACCTCCGAAAATGAACGAAATGTAGCTGGTTTTTTAAACCAAATTCTACATTGTTCAAGGAGAATACTGACATGTGAGTCAACCTTTTTATCCTTTAGGGAACTATAAAATTCTTGAACTGTGGATAAGCGCACGACATCCAGCTCCAGCGCTTTTGTTCTTTATTCCAGTTTTTATTCATAATTTTTTTATTTAAGGTAAAAATAAAAATATAGATTTTTTCAATACAGTGATATAGCAAGAATTGAATCTAAATCCTAGATAATGACAATATTGGTAAACCTTCATCAAAAAAATATGTGAAAAAACGAACAATCGATGATAACTACGAAAAAATGAACTGAAACTTATTGCAGACGATTTCAGAGTATCGTATGATTGAGTACATAGAATGTGCTTAAATATGGCTATTTTACAAAAGAAAACAATTTTCTACATATAATTATAGCGAAATTTAAACTAAACGTTTTCAGTAATAGAAGGAGTGTTTTTAAATGTCAAGCGTAACAATATATGATGTTGCCCGTGAGGCAAGTGTATCCATGGCTACTGTTTCTCGCGTAGTTAATGGTAATCCAAATGTAAAACCGACAACAAGAAAAAAGGTTCTTGATGCAATTGAGCGATTGGGCTATCGTCCAAATGCAGTAGCTCGAGGGCTTGCAAGTAAAAAAACAACAACTGTTGGCGTAATTATTCCCGATATTTCAAGTATCTTTTATTCTGAGCTTGCGCGAGGGATTGAAGATATTGCAACGATGTATAAATACAATATCATTTTAAGTAACTCTGACCAAAACAAGGATAAAGAGCTGCATCTTTTAAATACAATGCTTGGTAAGCAAGTAGATGGAATTGTTTTTATGAGCGGAAATGTTACTGAAGAGCTAGTAGAGCAATTTAAGCGTTCGCCAGTTCCAATTGTATTAGCAGCATCAGTTGATTTATCAGAATCAACTCCTTCAGTAAACATTAATTATGAACAATCTGCTTATGATGTTATCTCAATGCTTATTGAAAAGGGACACAAAAGAATCGCTTATGTTGAAGGACCAGCTGAAGAGCCTGTTAATCGCTTGAAAAAGTCTGTCGGGTATAAGCGTGCATTAGAGGATGCAGGTATTCCATTTGAAGAGGAACTTGTTATCGAAGGTGATTACTCTTACGATTCAGGTATTGAAGCGTTTGAAAAAATTGAAGAACTCACTGAAAAGCCAACAGCAATCTTCGTTGGTACTGACGAAATGGCATTAGGTGTTATACATGGTGCACAAGACCGAAATTACTCAATACCAAATGATTTTGAAGTTGTGGGATTTGATAATACAAGACTTTCAACAATGGTACGTCCACAGCTAACAACAGTTGTACAACCAACATATGATATTGGTGCAGTTGCAATGAGGTTACTAACGAAGTACATGAATAAAGAAGAAGTCGATAACCATATCGTAGAGCTCCCACATCGAATCGAGTTCAGACAATCAACAAAACAATAATCCGATAGTAATTGTAAGTTTGAGCTTAAAAGAGCTAACAGTCTATGTTAGCTCTTTTCACTTTGTTGAAAAAAGATTATGTCAATGAAAATGCCACAAATTTTTTGTGGCATTTTCATGATTAGTATTTGTTTTATCAAGCGGGTTCTTCTATAATTTCATATGTTAGGTGTAGACCAATT
>NZ_JAIQUM010000152.1 GCF_020075705.1 Metabacillus rhizolycopersici
GACAAAGATAAAAAGGCTTTTTGCACTTGCATCACCGAGACTTTCCTCATCTCTACTTAAATGCAAGCGACAGAGCAACGGTCTGGTGCGTCAACCGAAGGTGTCATGACCAATCTATCGTAGCTAGGATTTCCCCTAACTAAGTCTGGTGAACTCACCCTTGAAGGGACGAAGCTAAGAAATGCGTGACTTCTTTTCGGAAGCCACGATGCCTTTAGGCTCGTGGTAGTTCACTATCAAGCAAGCTTTTCGATCGTGAAGATTTTCTCTTTCCTCCACAGTCGACTAGCAGTCTTTACGAGCAGTTATCCTGTAACCATCTCTATTGTTACTCCCAAATCTCTAGGTTTTCGGTTTTTCTGCCCGTAAAAAATGGGATAAATGATAACTAACAAAAGCATATAATATTTTCAGACAGTTGTAGGTTATAAGCAACTACTACTTATCATTATTCTATTTCATTTTATGTTTTTCCCAGTAGTCATAGATTGCTTCTTTGACTATTCCGGCCAACTCCTTACCCTTTAACTTATTAAGCCATTCAGATTGATCGATTGGTAACTTTAATTTTAAAGTGACTTTTTCATTAGGCATTTCGTATTTCCTTATATCCTCTAACGTGATACCTTCTTCTATCTTTGGAAACACTAGATCATTTTCGTTCACCATCTTAAAATCTTGGTATTCTTCGAGTGTATCGAGTTCACAATATAAATTAAGCTGTGGTAATCCTCCCGATATGCTTTGTGAATGCATAATTGAATTTATCTGTCTACCATCTTCTAATTCTATTTCTAAAATCAGATTTTCCTCAAGTTTATACTTTTTTTCAACAATCTCACTGACAATGATATCTAGTTCCAAAGTATATCCCGAACTTGACTCGAAGATATAGATTGAGCCATTAAACACATGAATACTTTCGCCATCAATTTTCACTTCTTTCACCGTCACCATTATGTACTCCCCTTTCACGCATTATTTCGACAAAAAGGAGCATTACCCTGCAAATTTTAGACTTATTCATTGCTTAACTCTGTATTTCCCTACTCAATTTTATGCCACATATCCAGTATTGATTCACTTTCCACCGACTAAAGAATTCCACATTTTTCTAATAAAAGTTCGGAAATTTCATATGGAATTAATTTCCCCATATTGGTATGATTTGAATATAGAAATTTTACGATTTTATAAATTGAAAGTTCGGTGCAGCTATGGATCTTATGACGAAAGATTTACTTGTCAATTTTTTATTTATCCTCCTCTCACTATTTTTAGTTCAAATGTTATACATGATTAAATATACGTATCGAATGAAGGAATTAAAGGGCTGGATTTTAGGCATTTTTCCAGTAGTCTCGCTTGTACTATGTATGTTATTCCCTGTTGCAATTGAAACCGGTTTCGTCTGGGATCTCCGTTGGATTCCCTTTATTTTAGGTGGTTTATATGGTGGATATAGATTAGGGTTATTTCTACTAGTTTTAGTTCTGTGTATCCGTTATTTCCAAGGGATTGATGTGGGCTTTTACATTGCTGTTATCAATTTCTCTTTTATTGGTTTTGTAGTATGCACTTTATCCAAATATTATTTACAGATGAAACTTAAACAAAAAATAATGTTGAGCTGTTCAATGTCTATACTCTCTCTAATTTTTTCACTACTTTTTGCAAAACTAGTATTTGAAACTAACTTAGACCTCACATTTTGGTTACATTATATTACGATTCATATTGTCGGCATGTTCATTTCAACATTACTTTGGGAAATAATAACCATTAATTTCAACGTATTACAAAGGTTAGTTAAAACAGAAAAATTACAAATGGTTAGCCATCTTGCCGCAAGCATTTCCCATGAAGTACGGAATCCGCTAACTGTGAGCAGGGGATTTATTCAAATGTTAGCTAATGATATTTCTCCACAGACAAGAAAGGATTATGCAGCGATCGCTTTACAAGAATTGGATCGTGCAACAGAAATTATTAATGATTATTTAACGTTTGCCAAACCAGCACTTGAGAAATTAGAAACGATCAATGTTAATGAGGAAATTCAACATGCAATCAATGTTATTACACCGTTAGCCACAATGAATAATGTGCAGATTCAGTTTTCATTTACAAATCAAGACCAATATTTCGTTAAAGGTGAAAGGAAAAAATTCCAACAGTGTCTAATTAATATATTAAAAAATGGAATTGAATCCATGGAGAATAAAGGTAAACTCAACATTCAGCAAAGCTACAAAAATTCTATTCTTAAAATTGATATTGAAGATGAAGGAACAGGAATGACACAAGAACAAATAGATCGTCTTGGTGAACCGTATTTTTCAACAAAGGAAAAAGGAACAGGGCTCGGCATGATGGTTTCATATAGTATTATTAAAGGAATGAATGGAAGCATTTCTGTAACAAGTGAGTATGGAAAAGGGACCTGTTTTTCCATTATACTTCCAGTTAATCAATAAAGCGAGACTTCCATCAGTGGGGTTTTCTTCATCCCCCACTGATGGTTAGCGAGACTTATCACGCTCAGGAACGCCACATCCTGTGGCTTCTCGCCTGACTTGGACGTCAATCGTTCGTCGGATCTTTATGGGCAGTTATCTCCCACTTATCTTCTTTGCTTCTCTCGAATCTCGAAGTCGGAGTTTTACTGCCCGTTAAGCTGGGATAAAAGGGTAGCCGAGTACTTGTGTTATACTCCGCATTGATAAACTTGGATTTTTAGATGATTTTAAAACGTTTTTCACATACCCTCTTCGATTTAGGTTACTGTTAAGAAAAAAGCTCAAGCGCCTTGATCAACCTCGGGCAAATAAGTCACTTTTGCCTTCAATTCAAAAGTGGCTTATGACCTCAAGGGGCAGGACGCTTGCGCTAGATGCCATGCGCTTATCCACTAGTACAAGAATTTTATAGTTACGCCTTACAAGAAAAAAGGAAACTCCTCAAAATGGGGTTTTAACCATGTCCATTTTGGGGAGTTTCCTTCACCTATATCTTCAAAGTAAATAAAAGAAATATTATTCTGCAGAAGTTGGCATTGTATACTTCGCCATTTTTGCATCGTACATAAATAATGAATTGGAATCATTATTTATTCGTTTTAAATTTTGGATAATACTATCAAATGAAGATTCTTCCTCTACTTGCTCATCAAGGAACCATCTTAAAAAGGAAATTGTTGCATATTCCTTTTCATCTGCAGCAATGTCTGAGAGGTTATAAATTCGTCTTGTAACTTCTTTTTCATGTTCCAATGATTTTTCAAAAGCATCTAAAATAGATTCAAACTTATTATCTGGATGTTCAAAACCAGAAATAATCGCCTGTTCTCCACGATTATGGAGGTAATTATAGATTTTCATTCCATGAGATCTTTCTTCTTCAGCTTGAACAAGGAAAAAGTTTGAGAAACCATCATAATTTTCATTTTTACAGTAAGAGGCCATTGCAAAATAGACATGTGCAGAATAAAATTCATAGTTCATTTGATCGTTTAATGCTTCAGATAAGTTAGTAGATAGCATTGTACTTGCACTTTTATTTAGTTTTGACAACATCAAAAACACCCCTTTGCTTTAGTAATTTTATACTACTATAAAAGGGGTCGTATTACAAACATTAATTTGAAATAATTACTATTTGATAATAATTATCGATTAAATAATTAGGAGAGAATGGATTTGATTAATCTGCTTGTGGGAAAATTAATGTGCTTCTTTTTTTATGATATACTTTCCAATTTTAGCAGCGAGTTTTTCCAACGATTTGCTTTTGATCACTTCTCCATCGACTAATATGAATGGATTTGATGTACAAATTTTGCATTTCCCAAGACATTTTTTTTCTTTAATTTTTACGTTTGGATAGCGATCGATCAACGTTTGAGATAATCGTTTTACTTGAAAAGCATTTTTTCGACAAAAATAAAACGCCTTCACTATTATCTCCCCTCTAAACGCACAATTTGGTCGTGTCAATTATGACCCAACTGGCATTTTGCCAGATATTCTATCATAAAGAAAAGATATCTCTTTTTGCTTCTCTGAAAGGCTTAAAAAGAGTTGCTTATCACGAGATTCTAAAGCTTTATCTAATTGAAAAGACAGATTAAAATAATCGAGCATACAATCAATAATAGGCATGGCTTTATTAGAGTTAGTGGCTTCCTCTAGTTCGCTGACCCACATATAGTCTTTTATTTCTTCATTGACACTTGTTAAAATAAACCAACCAACTCCTACAACATATTTTCCCTGGTTAGAAAAAGTTAAGACATCTCCACATTGCAGGGTTTTTGACTTGGTCACAAGATTCTCCTTTTTATAGCCATATGATAAACACTCTACGTCAATACCCTTTTTATCTGTGACAATTAAATCCATTCTTTTACTCTCCCTCCCAAACATCCTGATGACAAATATAAAGCGAGACTTCCATCAGTGGGGGGTTTCTTCATCCCCACTGATGGTTAGCGAGACTTATCGGATCTTTACGGGCAGTTATCTCCCACTTATCTTCTTTGCTTCTCTCGAATCTCGAAGTCGGAGTTTTACTGCCCGTTAAGGTGGGATAAA
>NZ_JAIQUM010000153.1 GCF_020075705.1 Metabacillus rhizolycopersici
ATAAGTCTCGCTAACCATCAGTGGGGGATGCAGAAAACCCCCACTGATGGAAGTCTCACTTTATGAATTTGACTTCATTTTGGACAGACTTCACCCGTTGGTGATGTTGTCCTTTTTTCATCATATGTATCGCTTCAATGCCACTCAATATAGAAACGGCTGTTTCATACGACTTGAATCCCAACATAGAACGCCGTATGAGATGAAAGTCTCACGTACGGTGTGAACAGGGGGAAAAGGGAGCGATAACTTCAAACCCTTACCTATCTGTATGAGGATCGAATAATGGACAAAAACCATGAATAACCGTATTAGAAATAAATAAAAAAGGATGACTATTAATTTTGTTAAGTGCTCAAAGCAAATTGCGTCATCCATTTTTAAATTATAAACACCTTAGCGTTTATAATTTATATTTTGTTCAATGTGTATCTTTACTTCAATGTGTTCTATAGATTCCTTATCAATCGAATGAATTGCACTTACACCCCATTTTTTCACATGATATCGATATGTTTTTTCACTTATATTTAACAGATCTGCATTTATTTCTTCACTTTTCTTCATCGTCTCTAATAGTTCACTTTTAATTTTATTTTCTAATTCTTTTTTAATTGTATCTATACTCATATCTTCCTCATTTTGGGTCAATACTGCATTGGCTTTTACAATTAAGTGATAGGAAGGTTTATGGCCTTTTACTACTTTAATCGTTCTTTTAGGTTTCTGTATGATTACACTCACTTTTTCTTCAAAGAGGGAGAGAGGTATGTTAGTAGCTTCTTTAGATAACCATTTTAGGCCAACTAGGTCTTCTTTATTTACCCATCCTTTGTATTGTTGCTGTGAAATAACAAACCCTCCCGTAACAGCAGCAACATTTTTCTTTTTTTCATCCTCTGAGAAATGAGCTTTAATCATTTCTAATGCTGGAATGATCTGAGTACCAACTGGCTGGTAATAGGTCGAGATAAATTTATTATACTTTTCGATAGGAATAAAAAAGTTGCTTGTAGTTAAGATTTCGGGATTATGGAGGATTGTATATATAGATGGGTAGTTAAAAAAGCTCTCACCTGTTAAAATTTCTTTAATATCAAGTTTTGTACCAAAAAACCAGATATTGTATCTTAGTGAAGGATTTTGTCCGATAAATTCAATGATAGACTTCATTTGCTCCTTAATGACAGTTTCACTTAATAGAATGGTTTTAACATGTCCGTAGTAAAGAGGTAGTGCCACCTTTTGTTCTAATTTACTTAAAGCCGCCTGGATGGTTTTTCCTTTAGATTCCCCAATAAAAATAGGGGAGGCTTCCTGCAAAGAAGAACCGCCTTCTTGCTTCGCGACATTGGCAAAATTCAAAGCTTGAATATAGACAGTAAATTCTCCTTCAGCGTAATCCAGTCCCACACCTGTAATATAAGTTTGACTTTGTATTTCTTTTGCACCCCAGCACCCAGACAGGAGAAAGAGCTGACTGCTTATCATAATAATCAATAAAATCTTTTTCATAAATTACTCCTTTTGACTATCGCTATCAATAGGTTGATATGCTTGATTTCGCTTCTTCATAAATTGATAAGGTAGCTTCAAAATATTTTTTATGATATCTGCTGTATTGGGTTTGGATAAATACGACATATATGGCTGACCAAAGCTTTCCAATGAAACCACAGTTGTTAGGATTAGAAAAAGGACAATAAAGAAGCCATACAAGCCAAGTATTGATGAAAATGCTAAAACAAGAAATCGCAGAATCACGATATTGCCTGACATGGTTTGATTAGTAAGTATATAACCCGATATCACTGTTATTGCAACAATGACTAAACAGGCAGGAGAGGTTAAGCCTGCCCGAATAGCAGCGTCGCCTATAAATAACCCGCCCAAAACAGCAACAGTCTGCCCAACAGCTTTTGGGAGCCGTACCCCAGCTTCTTTAAATAATTCAAATAAAACAAGCATAATAAAGGCTTCAACAGGAGCAGATATAGGTAAGCCGATTCTAGAAGCAGATATGGTTGCGACAAGTGAATAAGGAATTTGATCTATTTGAAAAGTTACTAACGAAATATAAAACCCAGGTAAAAATATCGTCGTAAATATGGCCAGTAACCGCAGGATCCGAACCATACTAACGTAAAAAAAACTATCCTGCGCGTCTTCAGGTGAATATAATATTTGATTGAAATTTGTGGGTCCTATCAAACAGGTCGGATTTCCATCCACTAAGATCACAAATCTTCCTTGTGTTAAGGATTGAACAGCGAAGTCTGGTCTACCGGAATTATCCATTAAAGGAAGTAAAGTAAAGGTATTATCATATAGGAATTCTTCAATTTCGTAACTGCTAGCGACAATGTCAACCTTTATGGAATCCAATCGATTTTTGACATCTTCTAGAATAGAGGGGTTCATAATATCATCAATATAGAGTAATAAGATTTTCGTTCGGCTTCTTTCGCCAATTGTATATTCAATACTTTTTAATGAAGACGTTTTTAACCTCTGACGGATTAATGCCATATTATCCGATATGTTTTCGACCAATCCATCTCTTGGTCCCCTAATGGAGGATTCCAAATTGGATTCTTCCGGACCTCTTTTTGGAAAGTTAGATACGGGTATAAAGAAAAAATCATTTAAATCATGACTAAAAATGAGTAATTCACCTGAAAATAGTTTTTCCTCTATCTCTGTTTTAACGTTATTTAAATCTTTAAGCTTACTGACCTCTAGGACATTATTTAACAATTCAAAATTTAAGTGGCCGTTCTTTTCTATTACAGCATTAATGGCAGGAAAAATAGCCTCATTTATAAATTTCATATCCACTAAATGAGGGCAATATAGAAAATCCAGTGTATGATCATGATATGCTCTTGTTCTTATAACGATATCTGAAGAACCTTCAAACCAAATTTTCAATTGGTCTATGCTGACGACTTTTTTGTTAGTTTGCACTTTCTTCATGATGATCACCTTTTATATGAATGATTAGTAATAAGAAAAGCATCGTGGAAATTTGAAAAATGAGGCTAATAGGGAAATAAAAATGTTGCAAAAAATAAAAAAATGAGGTGGCATCCCAAGGAATACATGCACCAATGATTAATATGAAATAAAGGATAGGAAGAACCCATTTTATCTTTTTGTTCAACAAAAATATTTTGCTGGCAATAAATAATGATAAGCTGATCCGAACAAACGCTCCAGAAAACCATTGGAAGATCGAAAGAAAATCGAGACGAGTAATATGCTCGCCAATTTCCAACAGCCTCCACTGCTCATAAGCTGGATTCCTCAATTTCGCTGCTTCTTCCGGACCAAATTCTGAGATGGCCCCTACCAGTGGACCTAAGATTAAAAACACAAGAATGATCCCAGTCAATATAAGCCATTTAACCTTTAGTTTGTCTTTAAGGAAGGACGTTAAAAACAAAAGAAAGATCATTTCAAATAAACCGGAACAGGTATGAACCAACCCTTGAATAAAATCTTTGTATCCATTCTCAAATATCGGAAACAGCAGTTCATAATTCTTATTTGGTGAATTTCCGAAACCTACTAAAAGTCCAAAAAATGAAACAAAAGGAAGCACAAGAAGAGCAATCGTACTTATGGTCCGTATTCCTTTCACAGACGCATACAAGCAAATGAGAGCAAATAACAATAAAATGACAAAATCAGGGACTTCAAAAGTATAATGAGCATTTGCCCAAAAAAAAGTATACTTCAGAGTAATAAAGGAAGAAATTAGAAAATAGGATCCGAATACAATTGAAAATATAATAAGAACCCAGGATTTAGATATATTTCGTTTAAGTAAAGAGAGAATATCATCATGAGTATGTAGTTTTTTATAAATATAAAAAATAAGTAAAATCCAAAGGATAAATGGTATCGTACTGCAAATGACACTTAACCAGGCATCCCTGTTAGAGACTGATAATATAGTTGGAAGTGTTAGGACATGTACCATGAATCCAGTAGACATAATAAGTAAGATATAAAGATGAACAGATTGAATTACTTTTTGATTCATGAAAATCTCCTTAAATTTAATGATGCACATAGTTTATCCTTGGAAATGTAAAAAATTCACAAATTCGATCCGAATTGAATAATAAAAACTAAAGCTGATGATTAATTTTTATTATTTTGATTTGTTTTAACTGCGACCAGGTGTACCATTTTTTAGGTTAATGTGTATATGGTGTATACGGTATCAGAAGAATTTGCATTCGCCAGAAGATACTGGAAAGGAATACTTACAGTGGATAGATATAAAATACTTAAATCGTTCGAATTTTTTACAATAATACATATATTATTATTCAACGAAAGGGCGCTTTTCTGTAACAAGGAAAGTGCCTTATTTATGTAAAGGGTATTTACTTCCTATTATCGAAACAAATAAAAATTAATTAATATTTTGGTTCTGGTGCAAAAACTATTTGATGGAGACATAGAACCTACATGGCCTGTTCAATTACAGATTATGATGCAATTCCAAACAACTTATTTATCCCACCTTAACGGGCAGTAAAACTCCGACTTCAAG
>NZ_JAIQUM010000154.1 GCF_020075705.1 Metabacillus rhizolycopersici
TCTTTAAAGGATTCTACACCGTCGAGATAAGCGTTAACAGCCGTTAATTTTGTTTCTAAAGAATATTTGGTCATAAAAAACTGCACCTCCAATTGTTAGTTGTGTCTAACAATTGGGGTGCAGTTCATTAAAAGATCCTTTTAGCCTCTTCTTGTACTTTTACCTAGTCCTACTTTTCTTCTATTACTCCCGTTAACTCAGATATATGTACTAATTCACCGTTGTTTAACGAAACTCCCTCTTTTTTAATTTCACAGTAACCTGAGCTATATATGTACATTATTTTATATGGTTTTCCTTCATATAACACAACGGATCCATATTCTAATTTCTCTAACAAGCAGATACTCCCCTTTTTAATTCCTTTCTCTTTAACAATTAATTATAGTAATATCCCTTTATATATGTAAACCTAATTTTTATTAGGTTTACATATATCTTTATTGCATATCATATACAAAACTAGTTGACATAAAGCAACTTATCGGTATAAAAAAAGGATCTTCAAATCGAAAATCCATATGCTACTTTAACCCGTTAGCATAATGATATCTTATGAATAGAATTTATTTCGTTTTTAATAATAAATAATGACGCATAACCTTTTAGTTAAAGGAATGAAAAAATGAGTTACGATATTAGCATTTGGTCTGTAAATAAAACTTCATTTGAAAATGAAATTTTTCACCAAGAAGGTACTAAACGGCAGAATGATGGACTCATCTTTGAAGGTCCAAATTGGCAAATAATGATTGGTAATCCTCAAGAAGTAATGGAAGAAGATATCCCGGAAGAAGTTGTTGGTCTACTTCCGGGTATTAAGTATTTTACAGAAATTATTTTAGAACCTTTAGGTGCATCAAAACGAGCATTTCAGATACTTAAGAAAATTTCTAAAATCCTTGCTCAATCATCACATGGAATTATTTTTGATGAACGAGGAACAATTTCTTCCCCAAGTAGCGTTAAAAGGCTAGAAACTATCAAAGTAAAAGACGAACCAGATTATCTCCAAATGACATGGTGGTTCATGAAAGACCACACTTTTATAAAAGATGGCTTTAAAGCATTTTTAGAATTTATTGAATCAACATTGCCTGAAGCATTACCTAGAAGATATGGAATTTATGAGCCTCCACAATTTAAACTAGCCGAAAAAGGAAAAGAACATTTTATTCAGTTTGTGTCTGAAAATTTGCGTGAAGGAATCGTTTGGTATCCAAGTAAACCTTTTACTTATATAGACATCGATATCCCACCTAAAATAGGTGCTACACGGGAAGGCTTTAGAGCTTCTTATATCACTATGGAGTTTTTGGAGGAAGTGTTGAACCAGCCTGGATGGACTACGGAATTAAAGCGATTTTGGTTAAAAGCTTCTGACCAATTACAACCGTTTTATGGTGAAATGAGAAAGGCAAAGTTTTCTATAGGTGATACATGGTGGAGAGGTATTCCAAAAAAGTTGGGGAATGCTGCTATTATAGGAAAGCCTTATATAGACTTATGGCCGGAATTTATTAAAAAAGCCCAAAAAACTGATACCGGTCTTTATTATATTGAAAACATAAAACAGGATTATCAGGATCTTCATTCAATTATTGAAGAAGTTCCAGAGGAGCTTATAAAACCCAAGACTAAGAAGAAACACTCAAGAAATTGGCCATTTGAGGGGCCATTTTTAAAATATAAATAATTCTAGTTACAAAATTTAAGATCCAAATACATGAATACCATATACAAAACTAGTTTACATAATTGCAATTAGAGGCAATTAAAAAAGCCTTCGGATTTTTGTTAAATCCAAAGACTCTTTATTTAAATTGATAAGTATAATTTTTCAAATGATTGAGATTATTAAGGATATGATCCAGCTGCTGACTTGCCTTAATCACTTCTGGAGAGGTTAACCCATGTTGAGTTCCAAGAAATATCATTTCTTCCCTCTTTCGCTCAATTTGAACAAACAACATCTCATATAGATTTTTCACTATCATTTTATCTCCTTAATGTATTACATAATTAAAAAACAAGATTAATTTTACAAAAAACAGGGAATTTAATCCACCAGAATTTAATTGTTAAAAACAACCAAATTAAAGATGTATATTATATTCACTTTTAGTTAACATAATCAGGCTTATAGGTAATCAAATAAGACCTCCTCAGATTCGTCTCTAAGGATTGTAAACTTAATGTAAGGGGTAATAGACTAAAAACGCTGTATGGTCTTTCTGTGCGTTCTGAGGGGATGCAGGGAACTTGATCACTTTGTCGAAGTTATACGGTGAGGTGATGGCTGTGGACGCTTTAACTAGATCGGTTGTAGAGGATTTATTCAAACAGCGTGTATCAATCATGAAATTGATACATGAAGAAGATGTATTTGAAAGGGATATACTTAACAAAGTTGAACCTGATGCAGTAGAAATCATTCTGAAAATAACAAGACTCAGTGAAGCTTATCATGACACTATTTGCAATTTCTGTTGTGAAATTTATGAGCGCAATATGACCATTTCAGAAGCCATTGACTATTTAGAAAAAGAACAGCAACAGTCTTTATCCCCTTTTATGTTCATAAATTTTTGGTTTCCATTTTCAAAGTAGGGTGAATACACCTTGCTTTTTTTGTGTTGGGGTAGTACCTGCCAAACCGCCAGTGCTTTCGTTCGTTGTATTGACCTTTAGTTATTCAGTTACGTTATGTGGGGCTAGCCCACACCTCAGCCATCCACCATCCCAAAACAAGGGGAAAAGACCAAAAAATAAAATACTAGCCTTAAAGGCTAAAAGGTTGCCATCAAGGCAACCAAAACCTCGTTTATAAGGGGTTCTAGTCACCATAAGCGATGTTATATGAAATCAAAAAAGCTTTAGATTTAAGAACATAAGGCTTTTCGAACGTAATAAAATAAGCATTATGTTACATTAGATCTTTCTTTCACTAATACCCTTCGTCATTTCAAAAAGATGTTCTACTTTACTCGTTTTCATATTGAATATAAAACATTACTCTTTCAAAGAATAAAAAGGAATTGTAAGGATTTTCTTGAGGGGGTGATTAAGATACAGTTAGCAAAAGTGAGTTCCAAAGGACAAATAACCATACCAAAACTGATTCGGGATGTTCTAGAAATTAACCAAGGAGATAACATTGCTTTTTGTTTTCACGATAACTCAATTACGATTTGTAAAGCAGACATCACAAATTTAATGAGAAAGGAGAATTAACCTTATGAATCAGTCAAAAATTCCTTTAACATCATCAGAATTAGCTAATTTGTGGATGACTTATCAAGAAAAAACCATGATCCTCAGAATATTGGAGCATTTTATAGAGCACGCAGATAATGAAGAAAAACAACTTTTACAGTCGCATTATAATGGTGCTGCTAAAAACGTAGAGATGATTACAAGTATTTTTAAACAAGAAGGGGCAGTAATTCCGATTGGTTTTACAGAAAGTGATGTACATAAAGGAGTTCCAAAGTTGTATGATTACATGTACGATATCATGTATTTGCATATGATGACTAAAGTGGAAATGAGCCTTTATGCACTTTTTACAGGCATGTCCTATCGAAAGGATATTGAAGATTTTTTTATAGGTTTGACGGCAGAATCCCAAGCGATGAACAGCCAATCAACTCAATTCCTTTTAGAAAAAGGGGTTCTGGTACGTCCAGCTTATGTATCAATGCCAAAAGAGGTTAACTTTGTACAAGATAAAAATTATATGGGTGGATTGAATTGGTTTAGTGAAACTAGATCCCTGAATACGGTTGAAGTTTCTCTTATCCATCATGCCATTGAAACAAACCTTGTAGGGATGCAATTAATGATTGGATTTGCTCAAGTTGCTACTGATAAAGAAGTACAAAACTATCTTGTCAAAGGAATGAAATTGTCAAAAAAAATCGAAATCGATTTAGGTGAATTTTTACGCCAAAGTTTTATTGAACCCCCAGCTACTCATGCCGGTAAAGCAACTACGTCAAAAACCGCACCATTTTCTGATAAATTGATGATGTACAACACCAGTTTGTTAACTTCATTTGGGCTCGGAAGTAATGCATTAGGCGGTGCATTTAGTTTACGAAGTGACTTGCCTGCAAAAATGACCTTTCATGCAAAAGATATTTTCACTTTCGCTCAAGAAGGTGGAAAGATTATGATCAAAAACGGATGGATGGAAGAACCACCACAGATTGAGGATCGAAATCAATTGACAAAAGGTGAGTGAAAAAGCACCACATTATTA
Source organism: Metabacillus rhizolycopersici (assembly GCF_020075705.1). The sequence goes on from NZ_JAIQUM010000154.1 coordinate 4,265, forward strand.
ATAATAATAAACCATCCTTTCTATCATTCAGGAAGTACAATTTTCTATTTCTAACCTTTTACACCTTAAAAATTATTTGTATACCCTATTCATTTCTAGTTGACATAATTGCAATTAGAGGCAGCTACACCAAAATAACCCCTTTGGTGCCCAAGGGGTTTATTGTTTATGTATGATTTTATTCAACTAAAAAAGGATATTTTATCTAAGTCCTCTTCCGATATCGGCCCCACCTACGCCAGATACTATGACAGCCACACGTGCCATCCAACCCATTATTATCAT
>NZ_JAIQUM010000155.1 GCF_020075705.1 Metabacillus rhizolycopersici
TAGAAATGTACATTTTCTTAAGTTCACTTTGAGATTTCATCAAAGCATTTGCTTCCTGAACAACTGAATTTGTGTAATAATCGTTCATTTCAAAACGATTTTTCACTGTTAAGTGAAGAGATTTATCCCGCTTACTTTTCCCTGATCTCTTTTCTACCACTTGTGTTTGAAAAGCAAAATGTTTCGCGCGATTAAACAAAAGAAGGGAGTGGGAAATGGCATCTAGATATACTGTAGGCAACGTATTTTTGTAGATTCTTTTTGAAAAATAAGCCTTTTTCATTCCTCCTCATCCTCCGAACATATATTCTATAATGTTATTATAACAAAAAAATGATCCCATTTACCATATTTGAACAAAAATATTTTCAAAAAAAAAAGAGCCATTCATCCCCCACTTATCCGCTATCTCGTCTTGAAGATGGGGGTCTTCTGGCTAGAAAAGATAAATACAATTATTTAATGACCCAACGTGTGCGAGCTCCTTTAAAGGAGTTCGCTTTTTTCTTTTTCAGCTAACGGGGCAGTTAGTTTAATATTTGTCACAATTTATTTTTCTAGGTTTTTCTTAAAAATGGACGGTTCTTTTTTAACGTGAAATCGCTCTTTTAAAAAGCCCCTTAAATTTCTCCCTATCTTCTGATGTAAATGGTTTTGGCCCCTTTGTACGCTTTCCACTTTTTCGAGCCATTGCACTCAAATAACGTGTTTGTAATAATTGGTCAATGTTTTCATTTGTATAGCTAGAACCATTATGGTGAAGTACCGTACACCCTTTTGCTAAACCTAGCGAAGCAAGACCATAATCTTGCGTAACGATTATATCTCCTATTTCTGCTAACTTCATAATCCGATAATCCGCAGCATCTGCTCCAGAATCAACATAAATGGTTTCTACTCCTGAAGGTTGTTCCGCATTAGAAAAATGAGAAAAGCTAGTAACAAGAATAACAGGAATTTCAGCATTCGTACCTTCAGAGATAATGATATCTTTTACCGGACAAGCATCTGCATCAACATAAATTTTCATCTTTACCTCTCCCCGTAAATAAGTTTGAGTTGATGATAATGGGAAATTTAGCCTTTGTCAAACGATAAAGATGGTTTACCTAAAATCATTAAAAAACAGTTATTCTATTAAAGGGGGCAATTCTTGAAAAAGGGTAGTGCTCTTTTACGTATAAGGGCTAGTTTATGGAATAACACCTTTAAAGAAAATTGGATATCTATGTTCAAGTTTAAAAGAGATTGTGAAGGTTTGTACTTAAACAAACGGAGCAGTTTAGTTGAAGAAGAAATGATTTGGATTTTTTGAATAAATAGAGGTTTTTTAATCATAAATATCGAAAACACTCCTAGTTAATTTGTAATGTAGTATGTCATAATAATCCGAAAGTATTGTGGAGGAAGAAATGAAGAAAGTAATAAACATGATTAATCCAAGTTCGAAAGTGGCTGGAGTGTCATTACTTGAATTGAAAAAAACAGAAAAAGCACTTGGTGCTATTTTTCCAGAGGAATACAAAGAACTCTTTTTAGAAACGAATGGAGCAAAATTTGGTAATTGGACTTTGTTCCCTATTCAAACTAATGAACAATCAGCATTAACAATTGATATTGTAAAACAAAATCTAGAGAACAGACCAAAAAATGTACCGAGTGATATGATTTGTCTTGGTGAAAATATCAATGGTGATAAACTTTGCTATCGTATTAGAAAAAGATTTATGCAGGAACTAATCTTTCTTTGGAATGATAAAACTGGAATAAGCGATTGTAAAGCATCAACTTTAAGTCAATTTATTGAATGGTATGTGCCGAAAGTGAATACTAATAAGCCTAAAACAGTTGGTACTTTTACAGTAGAAAGTGGAAAGTTAATTGTTACTGACCCATGTTATCAGGTGGATGAAGAAGACCTGCAAATCATACTTTCAAATGTGAAAAATGGGAGATGGACAGCATCCATATCTTACACACCTGAAGAAGTGGTTGAAAGTTTACTCGTATTTTATGGAGAAAAAAAACCAAGTGGAAAATGGCATGATTGCGATAAATTGATAGGGGTTGACTCGGCACAAGCTGGAATCTTTGACCTTGCAATACTCGGTAGAGATGAAGCTATCCAATATGAAGTGAAAAATGTCCATGACATAGAGATAGATGAAGTTGGATTAAAATATTATGTTGCATGTTGTGATGTTGTTGCTTCAGATGCACAAGGGGGAGTTGTTCCAAGTGGTGCGGTTTCAATGTCTGGTTATGGGGACGGAATGTACGAGGTGAAAGTAAAATATAACTTTTCTAAACAGGTTGTTGGAGTGATGATTGACTTTGGAGATGATGAGGAATAATATTTTTCATAAACGGATAGAGAAATTAGATTTGTTCTTCTTCAACTCCCATGAAAATTAAAAAAGCTCAAAATCCAGAAAAAAGCATAACAAAATTGACCCAGTAAAAACGCTTTTTAAAAAAGGCTGAGCCTTCTGAGTGTTCATTATGGAGTTGACAGATAATCAAGAACCTTCCTTCTATAAAAAGTATAGAATTGGCTGACGCAACGACCAGAATAAGGATTAATCTCCCATGAGTGCTACCCATATAGGGCGCGACAGTCGGTGGTACACCGTGATCGTTGGAGTCAGACTAACGGATGGGCTCTATGGCACCATAGTATATAGACCTTCTTCGTCAGCCGTAGAAACAGTATAGACAGGGGTATCCATTTTCATTCTCTGTGGTGAAGCGCTAATTTTTGCGCTTCATGGATGGCTAATGGGTAGCAATAATCGAGCAATGATGGACTGTTTTTTCTTGCAGTTAATAAGTTAATAGGATTGTTCAATAAGAAGTAACAAAAGGAGTAGGCATTTACTGTAAAATATAATTAGAGGTAATGAGTGTAAGGTCAACAGTAAAGTAACTTTGGGGGTGAAATCGTTGAGAAAAGATAAAAAACGTAAGAAAAGTAAATTGATACGGATGATGGTTGGAACCGAACATTTTATGGTGCTCCGACAATTGGTGGTATACTCGTTGTTTTAGCAATAATTCTATATATAATTTTTAATTCAAACTTTTAGGCTAACAGGTATCTTTAGTGAAAGAAGAATTAATTGATTTTAATATTAAGATCATATTTTAGTTATTCAATAAAAGGGCGCAATTGTGGAGTAACACAAGCAGAAAATGGTCAAATTTTATTTTAAAGCTAAAATAATGAATCCTATCACAAATAAAAGTGTCCTACCCTAGGACACTTTCTATCATCGTTTATGTAACACCGTACCCTGCGATCGATAGGAACAACCAAGCGTTACTTGTAAACGTAAGCTCAAATGAGGCAACCCTGCGGCACATGGGTGAATCTACTTATGGCTGCTTCCTTCCGGCTCTGACCAGGTTCATAGGTTTCCATTGCACAGGACCCCATTCTCATCACCACTTTTACAAGGCAAACCTTACATGTTCAAACCTCAAGCAGGCATTCAACCCCGCTGTGGCGGATTGCGGGTTACAGGGCACCGCCAACTCCCCGTCTAGTACGGTATGTATAATTCAAACATACCTTATGTGATTTGATCATTCATGGCTGAATTCGGCTCATGAAATGGCTGTAAGCCAGGTTCTGTTCCTGCGTGCTATAAACGAATGCCAATCTCGCACGACAGGTGTAGTCATCTAACTATCGATCTTTGACTGATCCATCCTTTTGGTTCATTTCCCGCAGGATGGTGCCCCTACCTAATTTCGGGTTGCTCGCTCGTGGGGTTTACCTCGTTCCATTTCGTCCGTTTCCAGACGAACTCCGTCACTGTGGCACTTTCAGGATACTCTCAGCCTATCACGTTGGACTTAGCATGATTTCTCCGCCGTCAGACAAGTAAATTCTTGCTGCCCACCTTTGCAGATGGCACGAACACTCCGGGCATCTCAGCACCGGGCGAGCCTGGACTTTCCTCAACTCTTCTAACAAGAGCTGCGACTACTCACCATTTCATGTTTTGTTGTTCATCAGCTACATTCATAGTGTACCATACAAGAAAAGAGAAAATCACTAGTTAACGGTTTCCAACGTTGGAATATGTTTCTCTATTAGTTTGACAGGAAATGATCAATATATCCGCTTCTCAGGAATAACGCCCCGAACACCGGCGGATCTTCCATATCTCCTTTATATCTAGGAATGAGATGGACATGTAGATGGAAAATAGTCTGCCCTTCGGATTCACCACAATTGATGCCGATATTATAACCATCCGGCTAATGTTGTTCATCTATGATCTTTTTACCCTCAAATAACAACTCATCCATTGCTTTTCTTTCTTGAGCACTTAAATCAAAATACTGTTCCACATGTCTTTTCGGAATGATATTTATACATATTTGTGAAGCTGTGTTTATTGCACTAAACCAGCTAATAGTTTGTCAACATTTTTCAATAAAATAACTAAAACAACCCTGATATACTAAAAAAGATCATACCAAATAACCTTCCGTTAGGCCCTCATTGGAAGGTTTTGTTTTATTTAGT
>NZ_JAIQUM010000156.1 GCF_020075705.1 Metabacillus rhizolycopersici
ATGGATGTATCTATATCGTGCCGTTGACTCGGAAGGGAATACCATTGATTTTTATCTAAGTAAAACAAGAAATAAACAAGCAGCCAAACGCTTTCTTAAGAAAGCCTTGGCTTTTTCGCACGTTTCTGAGCCTCGTGTGATAACAGTAGACAAAAACCCAGCTTATCCAATCGCTATCCAAGAGTTAAAAGAAGAAAAGCAGATGCCTGAAGGCATCCAATTAAGGCAAGTTAAATATCTCAACAATATCGTGGAGCAGGATCATCGCTTTATTAAAAAACGAATTCGCCCGATGCTTGGATTAAAGTCCTTACGGACTGCCAAACGAATTATTGCGGGGATAGAGGCTATGCACATGGTCAAAAAAAAGGACAGACTCTCCAAAGGGAGAAGTCTGTCCAAAATCAAAAAGAATTCATCCATCAACTGTTTGGACTAATTGCTTAGGACCAGGAGTCACTAGAAATCTTTCGCTTTTTTATATTTTCTTCAAGTATTTGCACCAGAACCAAAAGAAGCACTTGTTTTTCGTTATTCCTGGAGTAAAAAGAGGCTATCTCAAAAGGGCCTGACCCTTTGGTTTGGTACTCAAAGCGATCAACCCGTTTCTTTCATTTTTTCCATCTTCCCCCTAAAAACTAGTTTAGAAAGTGTGATGCTAAACTCATATAAGGTGAGTAAAGGTACGATTACCAGAATATCAGAAACCAAATCAGGGGGAGAAATGATCACAGAAATAATAATTAAAACAAAATAGGATATTTTTCTTGCTTTTACTAGTCTATAAGGATTTATGATGCCTAGTTTTGTTAAAAACATAATGACTGCAGGCATTTCAAATAAAAAACCAAATGGCAACGTTAAATTGATCATAAATCTAAAATACTTATCGACCGTAAAGACTGCTTCGAACTGTTCACCAGCCAAGTTCTCTAAAAATGATAGGACAATTGGAAAAAGGATAAAATACCCGAAAGAAATTCCTAATAAAAATAACATAAATATACCTGGTATAAATGCTAATGTTACTTTTTGCTCTTCTTTTTTTAGAGCAGGCTTTACAAATTTCCAAACTTGAAAAGCTGCAATTGGAATGGTTGCCGCGATTGCAACGACACCCGCAATTAACATATAAATCCATAAAATATCTCCAGGACCTAGTAATGCTAATTTGTCATCTAAATCTTTCACTAAAAACTGGTGAATATCTTGCACAAAAATGAAGGATAGACAAAGGAAAACGATAAAAGCAATTAAAACAATGATGATTCGTTTTCGCACTTCTCCTAAATGTTCAACTAAATTCATTTTTGTTTTATCCAAATGTAAAGCCCCCTAACGAAAACCCGTATTGACGTTTAAAAACTATTATGTAAAAAGATCCTTCTACATAGAAAGATGTAAGCAGGATCACCTACCTACATCTTTTTAAATTTGTTAACTACCAGTGTTACTTTGTTTAGTCGATTCCACTGCTTGTAGTTTTTTTGTTTCTTCTTGTGTTTTATTCAATTCATTGTCGCCATTCACAAGATCATTTGTTGCCTTTTTGAATTCTTTGAGAGTGTTACCGAATGCACGCCCAATCTCAGGTAATTTTGAAGGCCCAAAAATGATAAGTGCAATGATAAGAATTAAGATTAACCCTGGAACACCGATATTCTGAAGCATAATAATTCTCTCCCTTGTCTATATTTTATTTTTTATATGAAGGAAAGGGTACAGAACACGTTTTCGTAAGTTTACTCCTTTCTTTCCTTCATTTAGCTTTATAGGCTACCTCCGCCTCAATCTCAATTAGCCAATCTGAATTTACTAAACTATCGACACCTACCGTTGAACGAGCAGTCTTTACTGGATTTTCTTTTGTATTAAAGAACTTGGCATAAGCATTGAACCATCCTTGATAATCCTGCTTATTCTCTTTGCTAGGGTCTGGAGTAAGATACACTCTTAAATATGTGATATCTGACATAGAAAGTCCTTTTGCTTTGAGATCAGCTTTAAGGGTCTTTAATATTCCAATGGCTTGCGTTTCTGTATCTCCATATCGTTCATATGTCGTTTTTCCATCCTTATTTAATAATGGAGGGACTGTCCCACTATACGATAATCGATTATATTTGTGCGGCACAGCAACTGAACTAGAAATCGGAGATGTTGGAGATCCAAAGAAGGTTACTTTATTTGATTTCAATGCTGAACTCTCACCTCCTGCAGAAGCAGAGAATCCAGCAATTAGGCTTGTCCCAAGTACAGTGGTCATAACAAAAGATTTAATCGTTTTTTTCATCATTCCATCTCCTTCTACCTATAAATATTGAAGATCTGTTTAGCCTACTTTAGAAGTAAACTTACTTTCTTTGAGTACTTCTTCATGAATTGTGCTAACTGCAATTCTTGCTGACTCAAAGGCACCTGCCATCCATCCAGTTAAATAACTTAGATGTTCACCAGCAAGATGAATTCGGCCTTGTGGTTCATTTAGGATAGGATAGTAGTTAGTACGATCAGATGCTGAGTATGAGGCCCATCCGCCTTCACTGTATTTGATTTTATGCCAAGCAAGTGAGAAAGAAGTCTCAAATTCTTCCGCATATTGAGGATGGATTTTCACACCTTGAGATATCGCACGAGCTTGTCTCTGCGAGAGTGATAGATTCCCATAATTCACTGCATTTTGACCAAAATTGTAATAGCCAACTAACACTCCTTTTTGAGATAAAAAGCCATTGGATGGGTACCAAATTTGTGAAATATCCATATTCGTTGTTGTAATTCCTCCAAGGATACGATCATCTTTTTCCCAGAATCTGTTTTTAAACTGAAGACCAATTTTTCCTGTCGTTGCATAATTTATGCTTTTAATTGCATTTTTCATTTGTGGTGTAAAATCAGCTGGAATATTTTTTAATACAGGAAGCGGAATAGTACAAATACAATAGTCCCCTGTTATTTCACTTGTTTTTCCATTCTTATTTTTTTTGTATACAATTCGAACTCCATCCGCTGATTGTCTAATCTCTTGTACTTCAGCTCCGAAAGTGATTTTTCCCGGCAACTTACTTTCAAGGGCTTTTGGAATTTGATCCATCCCTCCTACAGGTTGGAACATCATCGGTTGTTGATTGAAATCATAATCACCGCTGATGCTGTTCATCATTCCTGATTGCAGCAGCTCTGTAAAGGTTAATGGCGAATCGATTGTACCAGGCTTAAGACCAGCCCCCGGCAACTCCTTATATCCACGACGAGCTGAACCTTTATATGTATAATCTGAAGATAAATCTCCTTCACCTTTAAGATAGGCAGTTAACCTTTCAACATCCACTTTCGAAAGAGGGCGATCTAATGAGGTTTTATCTGAAACCTTCGCTAACAATTCTGAAATATAACCGCGAGTATCTGCTTTTACAGTGCCCTTTCGTATTTTCTGGCTAGATAGAGGCCCGGAGTTTTCTTGATAATAGTATGAGAATTCATTGGCATTACAGTATACTTCAAGTTCAACACCAAGTTCTCTGCAATAATCAATTGTTACATGATGCTGAGGTATACGAGCTGGACCCGCATTAAAATATAGCTCTTTATCAAATTTCGCAATTTGTTTTACCCCATTTATTTCACTTTCTTCTGTACCTTTTCTTACTGTCCAGTTGCGACCACCAGTGCGCTCCCTTGCTTCAAGTATTCTACAATCATATCCAGCCTTTCCTAATTCATAAGCTGCTGCCATTCCAGCAATACCTGCTCCCAAAATAATAATTTTTTTCCCATTTTTATTAGCCATTGCTAGATCGCTTTTTTTAGGACTATTAAATTCCTTTGCACTTGCCATTAACGGCTTTCCTAATAAACCTAGTGATTCCATTGCTCCCCAAACCGCTACTGCTCCCCCAACTTTTCCAACTTGATCTAAGAAATCTCTTCTAGTCATACCTTGTTCTTTATTACTTGTCATTTTTCCTTACACCCCCTGTAATATATTTCAATTTAATAGATTTATTGAAATATTTGTACAAATTTGTAAGAAAATGTTACATACATTTTGAAGATTTTTGTTTTTCTCGTTACAAAAAATAAAAAAATCGGTTCTGGTGCAAAAATTTCAGCTAATTTGAAACTAATCTCTAAATCTTGGATATATTGATACTACTAAACTAAAAAGGACGTGTATCGGTATGAAAAAACCAGTAGAATTCAAATGGAAGCATTATCAGCCTGACATTATTTTATTAACGGGTAGATGGTACCTACGGTACAGTCTCAGTTTTCGTGATTTGGTGGAAATGATGAAGGAACGAGGCTTATCCATGGCTCACACAACGATTATGCGTTGGGTACACCAATATGTGCCTGAATTAGATGAAAGAGTACGGCGTCACCTTAAGACAACCAATGATTCCTGGAGAGTCGATGAAACCTATGTGAAAGTCAAAGGTCAATGGATGTATCTATATCGTGCCGTTGACTCGGAAGGGAATACCATTGATTTTTATCTAAGTAAAACAA
>NZ_JAIQUM010000157.1 GCF_020075705.1 Metabacillus rhizolycopersici
GTTTTCAGTACAGGGTAAAACCACCAATAAAGGATACGTTATATACTCACTATCTGCGGTATCTACATTATGGAATGAAGAACCTATTTTCATTCCTAGGTTGAGAGCGAGAGATCATGAATGTTTTCAGTACCTATAAGAATGATTATGTTAACTAGATTTGTATAGAGTATACATTCCTCGACCCTTAAAAGTATTGAGCATAGGAAAGTAGGGTAGGATGAATAACTAGATAAGATGTAACAAGTGTACAGATTAAACCATTAGGGAAAGGAGGGAGCTCCTAGACAGTGGAGAAAGCCAAAATTAGTGTCATTCAACTATTTGCCATGATGTTTTTATTTGAACTTGGAAGTGCACTGGTCGTAAGCTATGGAGTAACTGCGAAAAAAGATGCTTGGCTTGCGATTCTTCTAGGAATGTGTGGGGGAATAGCTTTATTTTTTATTTATTACGCTTTATTTCGTCAATATCGCAACTTGCCGTTGACCGGATATGCCAGGAAAATATTTGGCAAATACGTTGGGTGGATAATTGGCCTATTATACGTCGTCTACTTTTTGTACAGTGCGGCCCGGAATTTGCGTGACTTCGGGGATTTGCTTCTTTCATCGACCATGCCCAAAACACCGTTATTGGCTCTCAATATCTTACTAGTTCTTTCCATTTGTTATGTACTTTATCTAGGGATTGAAGTATTGGGGAGAACAGCAGAAGTATTTATAGTCATTTTGATCTTTTTAGGGCTAATAGGAAATCTTTTCGTCTATTTTTCAGGTAATATCAAGCTTCATAATTTGCAACCATTTCTAGAAAATGGGTGGAAACCAATCGTAACGACAGCCTTTCCGTTAATTACTTTTTTCCCTTTCGGACAAATGATTACCTTTACCATGCTGCTTCCTTATTTAAATCGGCCTGAATTAGCGAAAAAAGTATCGCTGTCTGCCGTCATTTTAAGCGGTCTTGTCTTAAGTTATACAATCAGTTTAAATATCGCCGTTCTTGGCATCGAAACAGTAGAGAGATCTACTTTTCCTTTGTTATCAACCATTGGAAAGGTCAACCTTTTTGAGTTTATCCAACGGCTTGATTCTATTGTTGTTTTTACCTTTCTGATTACGATGTTTTTCAAAACATCCATTTCTTTGTATTGTGCAGTGATCGGAATAGTCGATTTGTTTAAGTTAAAAAATCATCAACAAATTGTGTTACCAATGGGCGTTATTCTTCTCTTTTTATCCATGGCGATTGCCTCAGATTTTTCGGAACATATTGAAGAAGGTTTAGACATTATAATGTATCCCCTTCACGTGCCTTTCATGGTGGTCATTCCGTTATTAATGTTGCTCGTTGCTCTGATTCGTAATGGTTTCAAGAAGAAAGGTAGATCGAAATCAAATGAAACATAATAATTATTATTCTATATTCCAAAGCCATCGGGTTTAAAATAAATCCGATGGCTTTTTTGAAGTATAAAATTTGGGGTCTATCACAGTTACTTTATTAATTTTATCTCTTTACTAGTCTCCTTATCCCTTGCTCTATGTATTGCACCCAATACAATTGTTAGTATGAGTAAATTAAGCGTATTTATCGTATATTCGTTTATCTGTATATATATTTCTTTTGTGTAGATAAAACGAATAGCAAAATATATTCCACATATGACTGATATGTCGTTTTGCAAATCTAGGATTTTTTTAGACATGTGCATACTCCTTTTATGACTAGTTCATTATTACTTTTACTTTTTTGGGGGATTTTATACTTTAAGAGGGTTCAAATCGTTATGAAAGAGCCATACATGGTGTATGACTCTCTTTTTCATTGCCTATAAGAAGCTTTATGTTAACTAGTTTTGTATACAGTATTCATTCGATACTCTCGGGTCTTGTTCAACTATGGGACGGCAATTCAAAACTGTACCAGCAACGATTGATCAACAAAAAAGCCACATAAATAAAATTAAGTGCTGTACGTGTGGTTCAGATTTATTTTTTCCCCTTGATTTTCTTTTTTATTATAATAATGACAATCAACAAAAAAGGGATAACCATAAATAATGGTACTTGGAGTAGATAAGCTACAATTTTAACGTCCTTTTTATGTTCTAAGATATTGCTGGACATTAAAATGGACATGGAAATGACAGCTGCAGCCATGATCAGAATCGTAAACTTTTTTAGTTTTGGCTTATTAACAAGACTAGAAAACCCTTCAACAGCCCCACAGAAAAAGACAGTAATTTTAAAATATCCACCGATAATCAATAAAATAAGGGCTATAGGATCGAGCCTATTAAAAAAATTACCAACATTGACTGGTGCTATTGTATCTAATAAAGGAAATGGACTTATTGATGCTACAAAAGGGCCTAGAACACTAATCATAATGGTTGTAGCTGTTGTTATAATCATTCCACTAAAGATAATAGCTATATAACCAGCAACAATCCCTTCCTTTTGTTTATTTAAATATGGAAAAAATATTGTAAAAACAATCGTTTCCCAAAAAGGAAAAGAAAGAATCGTTGGGTAGATAGCTTGAAATACAGGTTTCCACCCAGCTTCAAGGACTGGTTGTAAGTTTTCCAATTTAGGAAGTCCACCGATGAAAACCAATAGGACAAACAAAAAACTGAAAAACATGACCCAAGGAAAGAAAACTTCAGCCGTTCTAGCAATCACCTCAAACCCTAAATAACAACCAAAACTGATGCTAATCATTATGATAATAGCTATTACCAATATTGGTGTTTCAGGTATGATCTCTGTTAACAACAAATCACAGAAAGTTCTTAAAATTCTAGCTGCGAGGTATAAGAACAAGCAAATATATGCAATAGCAAGAGTTCTTCCAATTAACTTGCCAACGATTTTTTCAAGAAAGTTTGTTAAAGATAAGGTTGGAAATTGCGAGTAAAGATAAACATATAGGGAAAATAATCCTATTCCCCCCATCATCCCTAATAGAATCGCTATCCAAGCATCCTGTTTCGCTTCCAAACCTAATCCAACCACAACTGCACTTCCAACCTCAAACAAAACCATTAAGACAAAAAGTTGAATCGGGTGTATTTTGCTTTGGACCACTGTTAGCAATCCCCCTTATAGGTTAATGTTTAGTTGTATTAGGAGCAGAACGTTTTTTTCGAATTGTTCCAATCACTAATAATAACAACGGCAGAATAAAACAAATGGTTAAAGAATAAGGTGTCCACGTTTTCCCAACAAAGTCATGAAAATGGACAATATCTCGATATGAAAAGATCGCAAAGGTAATGATTAAAAATGCTAATGGAAAAAGCAAGATTTTATAACTTTTCAATCCAAGTACTTGAGCTATTCCAAGAGAGAGCCCATAATTTATAATAGTCAACTTAAAATACACTGTAAAAACCCAAATGAATGCCACAACGGCTTCAATCCGTTCAATAAAACCACCAATGCTTATTTTTTTCCCTAAAATATATGAAGGGTAGGCTTGTCTTGCGGTAATCTCAGAACCCAATACTAAAATACAGAAAGCAACCGTAATGAATAGGAAGATGCCTCCAATTACCATTCCTCTATAATAAGCTTTTTTCATTGTTGCTTTTTCAGTAACATACGGTGTGACCATTAATAGTATCGCAAGCTCTAAATAGGGAAGTCCTAAAATGTGATATGAGCCCTTAATAATTGGTTTCATGCCTTCACCAAAAATAGGTTGTATATTTTCTAATTTGATTTCAGGGATAAGAAATAAGAGCAACATCAATAACATCATAACTATCCAAGGGAAAAAAATTAACGCTGTACGACAGATGACTTCTAATCCTAACCGAACACCGATTAAACTGGTGAATAAAAACATGATCATAACCATTTGGATAGGTGTATCAACCAATATGTGTGTCGTAAAAAAATCCCCTATTTCTCTAAGTACACCTGAAGAAAGGATAAAGAAATAAAAAAGATAGAGCAGTGCTGCAATCTTGCCAATCCATTTTCCAAATATTTTTTCATTAACTTCGACATAAGTCATAGATGGATAAAAAGTGGCTAATTGATTATAGATGAATATAAAAAATAAACTTATAAGAATTGTTAAGGGATCAGCAACCCAGGAATCCTGCTTTGCTATCCCTGCAAGTCCAGTAGCCGCAACAAGTACCGTTCCTCCTATCGTAAATACGATGACTAATATAAGAAATTCACCGGCGTTAATTTTTCCTTTTTCGAGCATGATGCCCTCCAACATTATCAGATAGTATGTAATATCCCAATAAATTCCTATATTTATTAATAAACTACAAGTAGATATAGATACATTAGTAATACGAAAAGGACCTTCCAATCGAAGATCCTCTTTTCATACCGATAACATCGCTTATGGTGCGACAAGAAGTCGCATTCTCACAGTGTAGCTTACGCTACCCAGCCAGACGCAAAGATGGTCTCCATCCGAAACTGCATATTTGGCAACAAATATGTAGGTTGCATGAGG
>NZ_JAIQUM010000158.1 GCF_020075705.1 Metabacillus rhizolycopersici
GCAAAGAAGATAAGTGGGAGATAACTGCCCGTAAAGATCCGACGAACGATTGACGTCCAAGTCAGGCGAAGCCACAGGATGTGGCGTTCCTGAGCATGATAAGTCTCGCTAACCATCAGTGGGGGATAAAGCCCCCCCACTGATGGAAGTCTCACTTTATATTTACTTGTAAACTTTTACTTCTACTGTCTTTACGCCCCAATTAATAGCTTTTTGTTTTGATGAAATGAATACATCAATTTTATTTCCTTTAATAGCGCCTCCTTTATCACCAGCAATTGCTTCACCGTAACCTTCTACGTGAACCTTTGTGCCAAGTGGGATGACCTTCGGATCTACTGCAATGACTTTAGCAGAAGGGTTTTTCTTTAAATTTATCCCGGTTGCTGTAATGCCACTGCATCCTTCGCAATTCGCCGTGAATGCTGTAGCCTTTACTGTGATCGTTTGAGAAGAAGCTGTCTTTGTAGTTGAAGCCTGTTTAACTGTACTTGTTGTGTTCTGTACCTTTAACACTTGATTTGGTTTAATTAAATCACTCCCCAAATTATTCCAAGTTTTAAGCTGATTAACTGATATGTTATGTATGTTAGCGATTTTCCACAATGAATCTCCCTGTTTTACTTGATATGTATTAGCAGCCAATGAAACTTCGGAAAAACCAAATATCAGAAATGTTGCAGTCACAATCGTAATGAGCATTTTTTTCATTTGATCAGTCTCCCTTGTATTAAACTGTAATCCTAGATTAACAATTTAATATAACAGGAGAGTTTCAATATATTGGTATTTGTGTTACAAAATGGTTTCAAAAGGAAATTGAAGTTTAGATAGGCCTAGTGACAGGGTGGCTTCTCTTGTCAGAAGGTGATTCATCTCCCAGTTACTCATTGGGCTTTGCCCTTCCCATTCCTTGAGGTGGGAGATGAATCGCCTAAAATGATAAAAAAACTTCCCTTAAGGACGCAAGCAGGGAAGTCTAATTTATTTAGTTCACTTAATGCCGTTTATAGGTAATTATAAGAAGTTAGGTGCCCTTATTTTGTTGACACAACTGGGGATTTATGAGGCTTATAGAAACGAGTACAAAAAGAAATTTGATATTTAAGCAATATCGTAGAGCAAGGTCATCAATTCATCATAAGAGATATCAACGTCTCGTTCTTCTGTTTCTTCGCACAATTCTATACAAATTGTTTTAATATCGTCGAAATCAGCACAGGACATACTTTCCTCTCCTTTAATTCCAAGTAACATAAAAATACATGATCGGACGTTCTTAATTTGACAGACAGGTGCCTAGCCTCCTTTTATGAATCTTCTCTTTTATCAACTCTGCGTTTAACTTTGTGGATTGACAATAAAGTTGTTTAAAAGATAATAAAGTTGTGTAAAAACGGAAGTCTATACTAAAGGTTTTTATTAGTGTTGGCTTTAATATATACTGTACAATTAATTTAAGAATATTGAGAGTTTGAATATTCAACTGACGAGTAGGATCATGAAATTAGTCTATTCAATAATCAAGGTATATTAAATAATCTAATCTGAATCAGATTGCTAATTATAAAAGGTGGAAAAAGATGTGGAAATAGAATTACTAAAAACATTCCTATTAGCAGCGAAGAAAGAAAACTTTCGAGAAGTTGCAGAAGAATTGATGATGACACAATCAGCTGTTACAAAACAAATTCAAAAACTTGAAAAAGTATTGAATATCCAATTGTTTGATCGGGTTCAAAAACGAGTTACTTTAAATGCAAATGGCCATTATTTTTTACCACGAGCAATTCGGTTAGTAAAATTTGAAGAGCAAATAGTTCAGGAAATGAAAGCATTTCAAGCTGGATATTCTCAAAAAGTTTCTTTAGGAGTAGCCCCTCAAATTGCAAATTCTACGCTTCCTTTTATCATTCAGCATTTTAAACAGCTTCAACCAGATGTGATCATTCAAATTGACATCTTACCATCAAATGAGATTGGTGAGGCTGTTTTCCGACAACAAATTGATATCGGGCTATCGAAAGTTCCTTCTACTAGAGAGCTACTAACAACGATGATTGCAAATGAACCTGTTATGATTGTAGGTCCTCAACCATTCGATGCAGAGGATTTTCAATTATTAATAAAGAAATTTCCGATATATACACATGCATTTTCTCCTTATTGGGAGCAAATTGAACGTCATTTGCCAAGGGATTGCCAAATAGAAAGGCTGAACCAAACAGAAGTAATTAAAACTTTTATTAAACAGGGGATGGGTATTGCATTCTTACCCAAAAGTGTTGTCCAAACAGAAGTAGAAAAAGGAGAGCTTTTTGCGCAAATTCCCCAAATAGATGATGACATTTTTTCTGCGACATTCATTCATACTAAATACATCCATCCTTTATTTGACCGATTTATACAAGCATGTATCACTATATATAAAAAATGAAAAGCAGCTTAGATGTATGGAGTATCTAAGCTTCTATTTATTATAGAGTAAGAAAGTATAAGTTTTAATACTTAGTGTTGGTGTCTAGCTCCAGCACCTAGCTCCTCGAGTCATAAGCCAATCCGGAATTGAAGGTAAAGAACACCTTCTATTCCAAATCGTCTTATGCTAGTCGGAGCTGAACGAGGCGCTTGCGCTTTTCTTAAGGTTTTTGTGCAATGAAACGAAGGCGCCAATAATCAGCAACCCAACCATTTTCTTTATAAAGTTGAGGACGTAAAATACGTTCACATTCGCTATAGATTGCTTCTTTTTCATCATTCGTAAGATTTTTGAACATATTGTTACTGAACATTTCAAGCCAATTACGAATACCATCTTCTCCAACTAAAGGTGTTGGTCGTTCATAATGCTCGATTGTTGTTACATTAAAACCGGCGTTGATAAGATGCTCTTTCATTTCCTCTTTTGTTGGAAATACCCATGGAAATAAAGTGGCATCGTACAGAATTGATAGACGATCGGATGCTTCCTCTATGGCATCTACAATAGATTGAATATTATTTGCTCCACCTAATTCAGCGACGAAACGACCACTAGGAAGAAGAACATCATAACAATTTTGAACAACCTTCTGTTGGTTTTTCATCCAGTGAATGGCAGCATTTGAAAACACTACATGAAATTGAGGATCAAAAGAAAACTGCTCGCCATCTTGTACGCTAAAGTGGATATCAGGGTACTTCTCTTTTGCAGCTTCAATCATAGACTGTGCAGCATCAATGCCAGTAACAGTAGCGCCACTTTTTGAAATAGTATGAGCTAAATCCCCTGTACCACAACCAACATCTAAAATACGTTCTCCCTTTTGTGGATTTAGGAAGGAAACAAGATCTTCACCAAAATTTGAAACAAACTTGTGCTTGTTATCATAAAGTGTTGCATTCCAATCAGTCATTTATACCATCTCCCCAAAGTTGATACATTCAGATTATCATGTCAGATGAAGTTCAATCTAATGATTAATTAAACGATAATTGATTCCTAATAGGAATCACCCTATGTTTTATATTGCTTATGAAGTCTTAAATAATAGTTATTAGGGAGAGTTAAGTGTGTAAACACAGGATTACTTATTGAAGATAAAGGGAATTTAATGGAGTAACGAAAAATCTCAATTGCCCATTATTAAAATTGGGATTTTTATATTGAGATTCACAACGTATATTTTTAGACTGTATATCTGCCATCTATGTTCCAAAACTCGTCCTTTTCTGAACACACTTCTTTTTGAATTGAAAGGATCATTGTCACTTTGTAGGCTTCTGAAGAGAAAAGGTACACTTCTTTTTTGCTTCCTTCATCAATTTAAAAAGCTATTCATGAATCTTATGAATAGCTGACTGACATAACCTCAATATTAAATTTTGATTGATGTACTTGATAATTTTTCAGTGGCACCTATCAATAATAAAACCTTAGAGGATAATAAATATCCCCTAAGGTTTTAAAGTTATAATTGTGTCAGGATTTTTCAAATTTGTAGTCTTTAAATTCACATCAGCTTTTGTTTTCATCGTTAGCTCATGAGCTTTATTTACTGTCTTCTCAAGAACCAGATTTCGATCTTGTAAACTAGGTGTTTTCGGTTTAGGAACAATCGGCTTTGCTCCACCTGCGATAATACTAGCTAAACCTATACTACTCAACCAATGCTCTTTTGAAAAGCTTTCCTCCGGATTTATTGCTCCGTTTCCTAGGTCGAGTGTTCCCATACTTACATAATTGACAAAGTCATAGGGGGAATTCATCGCGACATTGGCTCTGTCTTCCATGCCTTGATAAAGGTCTTTGGCTGCGTCGAACGATCCAACGGTTATGTAATTTCCAAAATCGTATAAGGAATCGAGCTTCTTTTCGTTCCGAGCTTCTAGGCCGTCCCAAAAA
>NZ_JAIQUM010000159.1 GCF_020075705.1 Metabacillus rhizolycopersici
GAGATCGAACGGTGACTCGACCAGACTATAGAGACGTTAATTTTAAAGAGCATCAATTACTGATTAAAGCAATTGAGGATCATAACGAAAAAGAAGCAGTGGAAATCATGACTAACCATATGCAAAATTTATATGATCGGTATTGGAAAGATTAAACCAAGAAAGTTGGTCCCAATAGGTAGTTTGAAGGGAATAAAAAAGCTTAAATACTATGAAAATATAATTTTTTGATTGAAATCCCTCATCGTAATCGATAAAGGGAAATCCCTTTGCTTTCTATGATTTTGATGGGTTTAAAGGGATAACAATGTGTTTTTTATAATATTTAGAATGATTCAGCAATTAGATTGACAAATTATATTAGTAAAAATACAATAAACACATAAATTGACTTAGTGGACAAGTAGATAAGGTTATATTGATAAGTTGTAATTATTTATAAAAGCATTCTATGAAAGCGTTATATATTAAGGGTTGCAATCCTTTTAATTCTATTAATCTTTACATCTCTCCAGAGAGATAAGTAGAATCCTTCTCAGAAAGAGGTTGACACCACTTTAAGTAATCTTTAATTTAACTTTAAATGAAATGAAAGTTTGAAAAGGAAGGCATAACAACTTAAGGAGGAGTTACTTTGGATCAAGTCGCATTAGAGCGTTCAACTACTAGAAAAGTGACATTAAGATTAATTCCATTTTTATTTCTATGTTTTATCATAGCCATACTAGATAGGGTGAATATTGGATTTGCTGCCCTACAAATGAACGAAGATTTAGGTTTCTCTAATGCTGTTTTTGGATTGGGAGCAGGGATTTTCTTCCTTGGCTATTTCCTTTTAGAAGTACCAGGAAGCGCCATGATGACGAAAGTTGGAGCGAGAAAATGGATTAGTAGAATCATGGTTACATGGGCCATCGTTGCCATTTTGATGGCTTTCGTACAAACTCCCATGCAATTTTATGCAGCTCGATTTATTTTAGGGGTTGCCGAAGCTAGTTTTTATCCATGTATGGTATTTTACTTAAGTGGTTTTTATCAAACGAAACATCATGCGAAGGCGATTGCAGGATTCATGCTGGCAATACCGGGTGCTAATGCATTAGGTGCTCCACTCTCCACTTTCCTGCTTGGAATGGACTGGTTAGGTATGGCTGGCTGGCAATGGTTGTTTATCTTGGAAGCGATACCAGCCCTCATCTTAGGTATTATAGCTTATTTCTATCTCGATGATACAATCAAAGATGTAAAATGGCTGAACAAAGACGAGAAGCAATGGTTAATTGACGTGACAACAAAAGAAAACCTTGAAAAACAGAAAGTGAAACACTATACATTCACACAGGCCTTAAAGGATCGTGACGTTCTCATCTTATCGGTAGGATATTTTTTCTGGATGGTCGGCTATTACGGAATTAACATGTTTTTACCGACCATTTCTCAAGGTTTATCAGAGACAACATCCCTTAGTACGCAAGGTATCGGCTGGATTTTAGGACTTATGTATGCTTGTGCCATGGTGGTCATGATTCTAGTTGGGAACCATTCTGACAAGAAGAACGAGAGACGTTGGCATGTTGCGGCATGTTTGACAACAAGTGCCATTGCCATGATCATTAGTAGCTATGTTGCCAATACAAGTATTGTATTATCCTTTGTATTTCTAACTGTCGCTCTATGTGGAGCATTTGGTGCCTACTCTCCATTTTGGGCTATTCCACCTTCTTTCTTAACAGGGGCTGCTGCTGGAGGTGCAATTGCACTTATCAACAGTGTAGGAAATCTTGGAGGATTCTTTGGACCATACATTGTGGGATACATTAAGGATATAACGGGATCCTTTACTATTAGTATGATTTTCCTAGGTATCAGTATGATCATAAGTTCTTGTATTATTGTTTTCTTGGTTAAACAGTCAGGAAGGGCTCTAAATCAGAAGGACGAAAAAAAACTAGAAAAGTCTAGTTGAAAAGTCTATCCATACATGATTCATCGTAAAGAAAATTCTGGCGGCTATGTCTAATGGTAGAGATGCCTGGGAATGAATACTGCAATCAGAGCAGTTGTAAAAGCAGCCAACTACCATCATCTAGATGTAATGGGCATACAAGGTGGATACCAAGGTTTAATTGACGGTAAAATTCATCCATTAACTTTTTCAGAGATAGAGGATAGTACAGACAGGGGCGGAACAACCTTAAAACCGTCTAGATCCTCAGAATTTATGGAAGAAGCAGAAAAAAAGGATACTCGAGGTATTAAAAAACTTTGATATCAATTATTTGGTTGTAATAGGTGGGGAAGGATCGTTAAAAGGAGCCGAAAAGTTACATGAACTAGGTATTAAAGTGATTGGTATACCTGGAACGATTGATA
Organism: Metabacillus rhizolycopersici; assembly: GCF_020075705.1. Next base: position 2,374 of record NZ_JAIQUM010000159.1, read on the forward strand.
ATGATTTGGCTTATAAAGATTATTCCATTGGATTTGATACAACTTTAAATACAGTATTAGAGTGCATAGGGAAAATTAGAGATACCGGTTTTTCTCATGATAAATCCACCATTGTCGAAGTGAAGGGAAGATATTGTGGGGGTTACCTTATATTCAGCTTTAGCAGGTGGAGGAGAAATCATTTCTACTCCAGAAAGTAAATTAGATTTTGATACCATCTGTTCAAATTTACACTTAAGAATCAGTAGTGGGAAACATAATAACCTCGTTGATCATGACAGAAAGAATGTATGATTTACAGGAGTTACAACGATACATTGAAGATAAGTTAAGTATTAGTGTAAGAACTAAGGTGTTAGGTTTCATACAAAGAAGGAGAAATCTATCAGCGTTTGATCGGGACTAGCAAGTAAAATGGGCGTTGTAGCAGGAGAATTGTTGATAAACGGACATTCAGGTCAGGCTGTTGAAATGAAAGAAAATAAAATGATCCATCAAGAATTTGCAACCATCAATGCCGAAATGGCTGATAAGCAGGACCAATATAGATTGTTGAAAGCGTTTTTATACCAAAAAGAAGTTGAGATGTAGTTTTTGTACAAACATATGATTATTTTAATTGAAAAACGATTCCTTTATCCAATTATGTGTTTATCAAAAGGCTTTTATTAAACAAAAGTTAGGAGGGTAAAAAATGATGGTTAAGGAAGTAAAAGCAATACAAGATACGATTATATGTCAGGTGTGTGGAGAAGTGATTGACCTAGTGGATAGCCTAGAAGGTGTTAAAACATGGTATGGAATATGTACAAATTGTCCCGAGGAGAAAAAGTAGGATTTATATCATTGACCGGATTTTTTTATCCCGCATTAACGGGCAGTAATACCCCCACCTCTAAGCTTGAGTGAATCACAAAGAGGCGAAGGTGGGGGATAACTGCCCGTAAAAGCCCGATAAGTCTCGCTTTATTAGATAGGGCATCTAACAAACAGCTTTAGGTGCCTAATTATCACTCAATATCTGTTTATATCTCTAAAATCTGAGAGTAGTAGTTGGTAGTAAAATGGGAAGAGCCCTGTTTTAAAACTGTCTTGCAAAGGGATAGGAGGAAGAAAAATGAAAGTAGCCATTGCATCTGATCATGGTGGCATGAATATTCGTAAGGAGATTATCTTATTGATGAAAGAGATGGATATTGAGTATGTAGATTTAGGGTGTGAGTGTACCACATCTGTTGATTATCCAGACTATGCCATTCCTGTAGCTGAAAAAGTAGCAAGCGGTGAAATAGACCGTGGTATTTTAATTTGTGGAACTGGTATCGGCATGAGTATTACAGCTAACAAAGTAAAGGGAATTCGTTGTGCGCTTGTGCATGATATGTTTAGTGCTAAAGCAACGAGAGAACATAATGATACAAACATGCTAGCTATGGGAGAGCGTGTGATTGGTCCGGGCCTAGCTCGCGACATTGTGAAAATATGGTTAACAACACCTTTTGAAGGTGGTAGACACGAAAAACGTATCAATAAAATAGAAACATATGAAGTATAAGTTAAATAATGACGCTTAAACCATCTATCAAAAAATGGTCCCTATTAATTACTTATAGAAAAGGCAGAAAAGCTACTTGTTAGCAGTTCTGCCTTTTCTTTGCAATATTCTGTCCCTTATTATTACTAATTAGGAGAAAATCCAGTTTGGGTGGTTGGGATAAGTTGTTTTATAATCACTAAAAGGAGTGGGTGAAAAATACAACTCGCCTATAGAAAGGGTTTGCAAAGACCGACTAAGGGGGGATTTTCCGAATACTTTTAAGTTATTGATGCGGTAATTAATATTTTAATCTTTCCAATACCGATCATATAAGTTTTGCATATGGTTAGTCATGATTTCCACTGCTTCTTTTTCGTTATGATCCTCAATTGCTTTAATCAGTAATTGATGCTCTTTAAAATTAACGTCTCTATAGTCTGGTCGAGTCACCGTTCGATCTC
>NZ_JAIQUM010000160.1 GCF_020075705.1 Metabacillus rhizolycopersici
ATAGAGTATTATAATATCAAGCGTATAAAGAAAAAATTGGCAGGCATGAGTCCCGTTCAATACCGGATTCATACCAGCCAATTAGCTGCTTAATATAAAACTCTAACTTTTAGGGGTCACCTCAGAATCAATTAAATCCAAAGGTTTTTTATTTAATCTGACAAGGATGTTTTTTCAAATAACCGAGATGATTAAGAAGACGATCTAGCTGCTGACTTGCCTGAATTACTTCTGGGGACGTTAGCCCATGATGATTTCCAAGGAGGATCATCTCTTCTCTCTTTCTCTCAATTTGAACAAACAATTCTTCATGTAAATTTTGCATAATCGCTTTATCACCTTGACATGTTGTTGAATTAAAAGACATATTTAATTCTATAAAAAATAGGTACTTAAATCCACTAAAATTTATTTTTGTTAAAAATTACTAAATTATATTAACATGTCTATGCCATTCATCTCTAGTTAACATAATCAGATGTTATCGGCATTGAAAAAGGGTCTTCGATTTGAAGCTCCTTTCCGTTGCTTTCATGGTTTATATTGAAGTATAAGAATTGTAAAATGTTTGGAAGGGAAATATAAGAAAAAAATAAGGAAGTAGACAACCTGTGAAAATTCTAACAGTTATGTTTTTTATTATTGGGCGAGTAGGTTTTGTAATGATCTTTATTTATAATTTAAGTCCGAATTCAACAATAGGAGAGTATATATATCAGGTGATAAATTCTGGATTTGGATTTATTCTTGTAGTTATTAGCAGCATAAGTACTGTTTTCTTATTGGTTTTTCCTTTATTAATGATTGAAAAAGTAAGAATTAAATCTTATCTAAGTATTTTTTATCTAAATCCTCTTTCAGTTAACAAGAGCAAACCAGATAAAAAGTAGTAAATAACCTAATAAATCTAATGAATACTCTATACAAATCTAGTTAACATAATGAGACGTTATGGGTATTGAAAAAGGATCTACCAATTGGGGCTGTTGACAAATACCCCTTCATACAAAAAAGAAGATGAATATCTACTAAATGTAGTGTTCATCTTCTTTTTTATTTACTATATGCTGTGTCTAGTAATGAGACTCTTTAGTTTGTCAACAGCCCCCAATTGAAGATCCTTTTGGGGCCCTGCAGACAAAACGCGGATATTATACGCTAAGCAAATTTCAGACTAAAAAAGTCGAATTCCTATAAAGGAACCGACTTTTTTATATTTTCTTGTTGAACTAAAACACCCCGGTAGTTCAACAAGAAAATGCTGATTTCGTAAAACAAATAGTTTATTTTAGTTTTTTACTTCCTCGGGACCAGATTACGACTGGAATCAGTAATAAAGATAAAATTCCTCCAATAAATGATAATGTTGTATAACTTGAACCAGCCACAATCATTCCCGATAAGGCTCCCCCAGAAGCTCCTGATAATGCAATTAAAACATCCACTGTACCTTGGGTTTTAGCTCGTGTTGAAGTTTCAGTCGAATCAACAATAAGTGCGGTCCCACTTATCAAACCAAAATTCCATCCTAATCCAAGTAAAGAAAGAGCAATTATTAGAAGAATCATAGAATCTCCTGGTGCAATCGCTGCTATTAAACCTGCTAGAAGCAACGTAATTCCAGAAGCAATAGCTATCGCAGTACGCCCCAACTTATCAACAAGGACACCTGTAACCAGTGAAGGTAGATACATTGCACCTATATGAAATCCAATAACAAGGCCTATTTCTCCCAATCCATGTCCATGATGTCTCATATGTACTGGCGTCATTGTCATAATGGCAACCATTACAATTTGAGTAAGAACCATAATTGTTACACCAACGATAATACCTTTTTTGTTTTCTATTTGGTCAGTATCTTCAGAACGTTCTTTATGGTCATGTTCTTGATTGGACGCTTCTATCGTTCTTGCTACAACTAACGGATCTGGACGAAGCATAATGAAAAGTACAAGACCTGCTAAAATATATGCTGCTGCTGATAAAATGAAAGGACCTGCAAGTGATGGAACGCCAATAGAAAGAGCAAAATCCCCCATGACATTCACTAAATTCGGACCTGCAACTGCACCAAATGTTGTAAAAACCATAGTAATACTAATAGCAGTCGCTCGCTGTTTACTATTTGCTAAGTCCGTACCTGCATACCGAGCTTGTAAATTTGTTGCTGTCCCTGCACCATAAACAAATAGGGAAGCAAATAACAGGAAAACACTATTTATTATAGCTGCAATAATTACTCCTATTGCTCCAAGTCCACCAATCATGAAACCAGCTGTCAGACCTGTACGACGTCCATAACGTTGGGTAAGTCCCCCAACAAATAAAGCAGCTCCTGCGGACCCTAAAGTAAATAAAGCTGAAGGAAGTCCAGCAAATGCGTCCGTACCCAGCATTTGTTGTGCAAGAAGTGCACCTACAGTAATTCCAGCTGCTAACCCTGCACCACCAAAAATTTGTGAAATACTTACAATCATTAATGTACGTTTGTATAACTTTTTTTGTTTTTCTTGGGAATCTACATAACTCTGACTCAATTGATAGGGCTTACTAGACATTGGTTAGGACCTCAATTCATTTATTATTCTGTAATTTCTTCCAATCACGTACACCTTCCTCTAAACGAAAAGCATTAACACCTCTGGACCTTAAAAGTTCAACAGCTTCCACCGACATGAAACAGTAACAACCTCGGCAATAAGCAACCACATCACAATTGGTTGGTAAAGTAGAAAGTTTTTCCCTTAGCTCTTCAATTGGCATAGAAACAGCACCAGGAATATGAGCCTCTTCATATTCTTCTGTAGGTCTCACATCCAACAAAATAACTTCACCTTTTTCAATCCGTTCTTTAAGTTCTAATAGTGAAACCCCATCCATGCCGAGATTGGCATTTAAGAACTCTTGTTTAATTTGTTGAACCTGTACAAACTGTTTTTCTGATAATATATGCAAGGAAGTTAAAAAATCCGAAATAGCTGAATCTGCAAGTTCGTAAATGACGTAGTTCCCTTTCTTCTGAAACTTTACTAATCTAGAATTAGCAAGGGTTTGTAAATGTTGAGATACATTCGCCACAGACATAGTAGTTGCTTTGGATAATGCCTCCACTGACTTCGGACCTTGAGATAAAATATCGAGAATCTCCAATCGTTTTGGACTAGACAGACTTTTACCTATTCTTGCGAACTCTTGATACAATAAATCTTTTAAATTTCGTTCATTGATCATTTTAAATCACCATCCAACCTATTCAAGTATTTTATTGAATACTTGAATTATAATTCTGATTGTTTTTATTATCAATAAATTCCTTAGCGTATAATATCTGCGTTTTGTCGGCAGGACTCCCTTTTGTGCTGGTTATTTAATTAATGCTACACGTTAGTTGAACAAATGCGAATAGCCAAAACAAATTCAAATCTGCGGCGGAATATATTCTCCTGTTGTTATATTAAAGCCAGCAGCTTTCATTTTTGTCTGGTCGCTATTCCAACCTATTACTAACATTAAGGTAATATTTGTCTCTGTGTCTTTTCTAAGCATAAAATTAAAACCTTTTGCCCAATCTTTACCTGGATAAATACTACCCATTTTTAGCGCCTTTTTAAGGGTTCTGGTGCAAAAACTTCAAAATATCTGCAAGTATTCTCTCAAACTTGGACATACTGATACTATTACTCTAAAAAAGGACGTGATCAGTATGGAAAAGCAAAATCTATTCAAGTGGAAACATTATCAACCTGATATTATTTTATTAACCGTGAGATGGTACCCACGGTATAACCTCAGTTTTCGTGATTTAGTCGAAATGATGGAAGAACGCGGATTATCTATTGCTCATACAACCATTATGCGTTGGGTTCATCAGTATGGTCCTGAATTAGATGAGCGGGTACGGCCTCATCTTAAGCCAACCAATGATTCTTGGCGAGTCGATGAGACGTATGTAAAAGTCAATGGTCAATGGATGTACCTATATCGTGCCGTTGATTCAGAAGGAAATACGATTGATTTTTATTTAAGCAAA
>NZ_JAIQUM010000161.1 GCF_020075705.1 Metabacillus rhizolycopersici
TCATTAAAAAAGGACAACTTGCTTTACGGGACAAGTCTGTCCACAATCAAGTGAAGTTCATTCATCAACTATTTGGAATGGCTGCATAAGAACAGATTCCATTAGGAGTCTATATACCTCTTTCAAAAAAATGCAATCTTTGCACCAGAACCATAATTTCTTTCTATCGTATAAAAGATCTCACCTAATTCTGATGCATCTAATGGTCTTCTATCACCAAGCCATGTACTTAAAAGAGTCTCTTGTTTTTGCATAAATTCTACTTCATTAGGATAGGGAATCTTTGGAGGTCTATCATAAATTCCTTTAGAAAGCATTAAATTTAAGGTTTTTTTGTACAACTTAGTAGTGATTTGTAAACATTCATCAAAAAACTCAACGACATCGGACCTCCCAACCTTTGTAAGAACTGTAGCGTAATTGGGAACTGCTACTTGTCCCACACAATAAACAAAACTTAATGCAAACAGATCTGTATAAATAGTCCAATAGAAAAAAGACGCGTTCTAAAATAAACGCGTCCTTTTCTTGAAAAGGAAGAAGCTCCTTGTATATTGAAACAATTGAGTTATTAATAAGCTGCCAATCTAGTTAGGCAGCTTGCTGAAATCTCTCTGTGCTCCCATATAGCTTCCAATAAGATTTTGATAACCAGGAAGTTGGCTAGAAAGTAAAGCACCAAAACCTTCAACATCGTTGCGCCAATCACGTTGTAATTCGCATGCAATGCTAAACCAGTTCAGAAGTTGTACCCCACCATGGGCCATACGCGTTAATGCCGCATCCGCTACTTGTTTGCTAAATGTTCCAGAAGCATCAGTGGCAACAAATACTTCATAACCAGCGTTCACAGCGGAAAGGGCAGGAAATGCAACGCAAACATCTGTCACTACGCCCGCAATGATAAGTTGTTTTTTTCCAGTTTCTTCGATTGCTTTGACAAAATCTTCATTATCCCATGCATTAATTTGTCCAGGACGAGCTATTTTTGGCGCATCAGGAAAGAGTTCAACCAATTCTTGCATGAGTGGTCCGTTAGGTCCGTTTTCAAAGCTTGTTGTTAAAATAACCGGTAAATCAAAAAACTTGGCGGTATTAGCAAAAGCCATGACATTGTTCTTGAATTCGTCAACACCATAGTCACGCACAAGACCGGAAATAAGGCCGGTTTGATGATCAACTAAAAGAACGGCAGCATCATCTTTGTTAAGACGAGAATAGAAATCAGACATTTTAATGTCCTCCCTTAATTTAAGTAATCGAAGAAGATTCATAGATTGGAAAATGATAATAAACCTCTTCGTTTGTTAAAATTTATTGAATTGTATTGTTTTCTATAAACTCATTATGTGTCAGTAGTATTTACTGAAAATAAATGATTGATAAAGCTTGGACTCCTGCAATTAATCTAAAGCTGGAGTGTGATCGATCCAATGAATAAATTGATGTAAATATTGTTGAAGATAACGTTTTGTTTGTTCGTCTGTGAGGACTTTCTGATCAGAATCAATCTTTTTATGTACTTGGGAAATCAGCACTTTTTGAAATGGAAGAACATGAACCTGCATGGCCTCTAGTATTTGTCTGATTTGCATTTGAGCAAAGGCAGTACCTAATCCCCCAGGAGTTGCACCAATTAGGCCAACCGGTTTTCTGCTAAGAACAGCGGATTCCCGAGGTCTTGATGCCCAGTCCAATGCATTCTTTAATACGCCTGGAATTCCAGAATTGTACTCTGGACTTACGATAATGATACCGTCTACGTCCTGAATAGCGGATTTAAATGATGTCACTGTTTCTGGAACGCTTATTTCTAAGTCTTCGTTGAACAAAGGCAGATCATTAATTTCGATCCAACGAAATTGATGTGAATCATCCAGCTCTGTCAATGATTTTGCAATGATTCGATTATAAGAGTTTTTTCGTAAACTACCACAAATAAGGCCGATGGTCTTGTTCATACAATTCCTCCTCGTTTGAAATCACTTATACGTTACCATAATATACCAAAATGGAAGAAGTAACATTATACCTAATTATCAGATTTTTTAATTTAATAAAGTGTTAATTACAAAAAAGCTAGAATAGTAATGGGAATGTAAGGATTTCTCTATTGTTTTCATTTTTTCGGCTTGTGTTTGCTAAATTGCTTAACATAATAGCTAGGTTAAAAAGTACTACATCTAATGAATAATGACGTCTAAAAGAATGAAACGAAATGCTTTTAATCATTGACCGAAACCACCATGTTCCAAAGATATTACAAATGGTTTATGTCAATTTTATTTCCACTTCCAGTTTCTATATATTTCTAGCATACTAGTAACTATAAAGAAATGGAGGGAGTGCAGAGATGGAAGAAAAGAAAGTGACGTGGTTAGAGCTCTTTTATGATTTGTTATTTGTGGCGGCGGTTGCGGCTGCAACTCATGTTTTACTTCATGTTGAAGATGGGCATATCCATGCAGAGTATTTAGTAAAGTTTGTATTAATTTTTATTCCTATTTGGTGGGCTTGGGTAGGGCAAACCATATTTATTAACCGGTTTGGAAAAGATTTATTTCATCAACGAATCTTTTTGATCCTGCAAATGTTTTTTGTACTAATTATGACATCAAGCTTATCAGTTGATTTTGATCCTTATTATCTTTCTTTTTTAATTGGGTATATTGGCTTAAGAGCTGTGACTGCGATCCAATATCTTATTGTCCAGCGGATAGAAACGGGAGTTCGAAAACAAGCAGCCCTCTTTTTGGGAAGGTATTTTTGGATTGGAATCGTCATTTCATTATTCTCCGTCTTTTTTGATTCTTGGGTTCGATATGCTGTGTTGTATACGGGCATCCTTATTGATATCATTGTCCCGGTGCTTGGACGGAAGTGTTTAGAAAAGGTTCCCACCAATACAGCTCACTTATTAGAACGATTTGGTTTATTTACCATTATTCTCTTTGGGGAAGCGCTTATTAGCACTCTTGCGATCATTCAGCCTACACAAGGAAATTGGGAATCAATAGGCTTTGCGATCATTTCATTTATCCTCATTATTTCGATGTGGTGGCAATATTTCGATAATATGGAGAAGAAACTCGACAAGTCTGTACAAACATCCGGCCAAATCATTATTTACGGTCATCTATTTATTTTAATGTCCTTGAGCATGATCTCAGCATCCATTAGACTATTGTTTTTACATGAGGTCCATTACTCCTTTATCTTATTTTTTGTTTTTGGATCTGTTTTGCTCTATTTCCTGTCAACTACCCTTGTTTTCCATCATTATAGACATGTGCACCACCGATTGAAAATTTATCATCTATGGTTATTTTTAGGAATTTTAGCCGTCTTTTTTATAATTAATTTGATTGTAGTAGTACCAAATATCGTGATAATAGCTGAATTAACCTTGTTTTTTATTATCTTTACTAAATTAACAATTTCTAATAAAAAGCAACCGTTGACAAATGAGGTTCATTCGGGAATAAAAAATGTTTAATATTATTTATTTTAAATTTTTCATAAAAAAAATAAGGACAAAACAACAAATATATAAAAATCACATTGGTAAGCTTATATTTTATTTGTTTACATGGATATTTCATAACGCCATCTATTTCAGCCCTATACACAAAAAAGGCGCGTTCTTAAATCAACGCGCCAGTTAACTCATTTATGTTTACTATTAATCCATCGTAGCGTACATATCATATGGTCAATGGATGTACCTATATCGTGCCGTTGATTCAGAAGGAAATACGATTGATTTTTATTTAAACAAAACAAGAAATCATAAGGCTGCAAAGCGCTTTTTCAAGAAAGCTTTGCGGTCTTTTCA
>NZ_JAIQUM010000162.1 GCF_020075705.1 Metabacillus rhizolycopersici
GCCATCCAGCTCCAGCGCCTAGCCCCTCTTGGGTCTAAGCCACTTTTGAATTGAAGGCAAAGTACACCTTCTATTCAAAAGCGTCTTATGCTTGTCGGGGCTGATCAAGGCGCTTGCGCTTTTGTTCTTAAGGATTAGAGTTATGAGAACGATTATTCCGGTTGATTGTCATTAAAGAATAACCAATTTCTTTACTTATGATGTTCTATTTGACAATTGTGTATACAAATGTATACGATTAAGTTGTAATGGTTCGTATACAAACGTATACAAAGGAGAGGTGTTTATAATGAGAAATGAAGAATATAAGGATTTTAAAAAAGAGGGAAATCATCGTGGTGAACGTTATAGAGGCAAAGGCCATAAATCTCACCAGCGTGGTGCAAAAACGTTTCGTCGAGGAAGAGCGATTGCGTTTTTAGAAATATTGAATCTTAAACGTTCGACATTGAAAAAACAGTTAGAGACACCAGAGCTACAATCGATTAATCCAATTTTAGTCGGTGAATTAAAAGCCATCGATACTGTCATCAATGAATTTGTGCAATTATTTGAACTACATGAAATAGAAGAAATGGAAATAGATGAAAAGAAAAATGAAGGATCGGAAACGTGTAAAGAGTCACTAACTGATGGGGAGAAAGTAGATGAAGAGGATGAAAAAAACTAACGATTATATTGATGTAGTATTTCATAAGCAAGACGCTCTTTTAGAGGTAGTCCTTTCCTCGATAAAAGAAAATGGAATGCGTTCCATGTCCGTATCTCCTTCTTCTGGAAAACTTCTGACCATGCTTGTTTCCATTTCAGGGGCTAAAAATGTTTTGGAAATAGGGGCTCTTGGGGGATATAGTGGAATTTGTCTTGCGAGAGGATTCGGTGGAGAGGGAAAATTAACGTCTCTTGAGCTAATGGAGAGTTACGCAGAACTAGCACATCAAAATCTATCGAAAGCTGGCTTTGGAGAACAAGTTTCGTATATGACAGGAGAAGCCTTACAAAGCCTTGAAAAACTTGTTGGTGAAAATAAGCAATTTGATTTTTTCTTTATCGACGCTGACAAAGGAAATTATGAAAATTACCTAGAATACTGCATAAGACTAGCAGAACCGGGTTCTTTAATCGTTACTGACAACGTACTTGCGGGCGGGAGTGTGGTAGATGAAAATGCTAAACAGAAAAAATACACGGAGTTAATGAAGAATTTCAATGAAACTGTAGCCAATCATCCTCAATTGGAATCACTGCTTCTTCCAATCGGCGATGGTATGACAATTTCAACAGTAAAGAAATAAAAAGAAAATCTGTGGTACTCGCTTTGGGTACTGTAGGCCAAAAACTGAGAAATGATTTTTGCGGATTTTTTGTGTTGTTCCACAACCAGGAGTGATTGTGGAACAACATTTTTGTATGGGTTTAAAATAAAGTTACTACTATCGAACGAAATAAGAAAAGCATGGCAAACTTAATGAGCATTCATTTCTTCTACAATCTCGTCTCCACTTAGATTAGAAAAATAATAAGTTGGCCAATTGTCTAATTCATTTAAGAGAGTGTTATGATCTTCATCTCCAAAATAAATATGGTAATGCTCTGCTTTTGTTGGATAAATACTATGATCACTGAATTGAACATGTCTTGGTGCACCATCTGCTTCTCCAACTAAATCAAATAAATAACGGACACCTTTATTTCCGGATTCATAAGTCAAAATTTCGTATCCATGATACTCATATTCTCCTGTTTTACCTTCGCCATTTTTATAAAATGTCATCGTATCATCTTTTATCACGACTCGTTCAATGTCTGTTTCATACCCAACCTTATAATAGTCTTTGTACTCTTTAAAGGTTTTATCTTTGTTTGTTTCTACTTTTTTCTGTAAGACCTCATCTAACGTTCCATCTAATAAGTATGGATAGACTGATTGCCAGTCGCCTTCCCAATCTGATAATTCCCGATCTTCCACTTCGTCATCCTCAAATATCCCTGAATAGATTTCTTTCTGCTTTTCATCAGCGTGATCATGGTCATGGCTATGAGAATGGTCATGATCATGATTGCTATCTTCTGTAGATTCAGAATGAGAATCAGAAGAAGTAGGTTCAGAAGTTGAGGAAGTATTTTCGACAGGCGTATCTCCTTTTTCTTGACAGCCTACAAGGACCATGCCCAATAAGAAAAACACAAATATTGATTTGATCAGTTTCTTTTTCATAAATAAAATATCTCCTTTTTAATAAATGGTATAAATCGTAATCATTACTATTAATACTTTGTGAATATACTATGTTTTAAATTTTTCGTCAATATAAAACGTAATGATTATGATTTGTTTTTTGTAGTGTTTATCTTTTCTAGCCAGAAGACCTTCATCTTCAAGATGAGATAGCGGATAAGTGGGGGATAAATAGCTTTTTTGTCGAAAAAATTTTTGTTCAAATATGGTAAATCGGATAAGCCTTTTGGTATAATGAAAATACACAAACACTTGTTCTGAAGTTAGTGAGGGATGAAGGAGTTTATTTTAACAAAAGTAGATGTAGATACCATATCTCATGCGCTTCTTTTGTTTAAAGGAATTTCCTGATAAAACTGAATAACTTTCATAGATGAAATAAGAAAGGGCGTATATATTGGAAAAGAAGGAATTTTGGAGATTAATTGAAAAGTCCAGAGATTTTGATCAAGCTGAATGGTTAACAGAGGAATTAGTTCAAAGGGGATTAAAAGAAGCATTAGACTTTGAATTTTTATTTCAACAATTAATGAACACTAGTTATCAATCTCGTTTATGGGGAGCGGCATTTGTTTTGATGGACGGCTGTTCTGATGATACTTTTGATTATTTTAGAGGATGGCTGATTGGACAGGGAGAAGAAATATATAACAAAGTAATGGAAGACCACGAATTTTTAGCAGAATACATAAATGAAGATAATCTTGATGATGAAGGCTTCCCTCAAAATGAAGAATTGCTTTCGGTTGGAATGGATACCTATACGCTTATAAAGACAGGTGATATTGAATGGGACGACGATATATATGATGAATTAGTAGAAGCTCTTGACAAGAAGGGGCTACAATCAGTAACTGACATAGAATTTGATTGGGAAGAAGATGATTTGGAAAATCTATTTCCTGTTCTATGGGAAAGGTTTGGAGAAGATCCACTAGGATAAAAAATATAAAACGGTCTAAAGTAAAGTTCCTGAAACATTATGTATGTTAAGTAGCTCTTTTTGTCTACATTCTACGAGACAAGCTAAGGATAGAATGTAGATAAAATAAAAACAAAAAGGAGACACTTTTATGTGCCGAAACATTAAAACATTATTTAATTTCGACCCCCCAGCTACCGATGAAGAGATCCATGCAGCATCTCTTCAGTACATCAGAAAGATAACGGGCTATAATAAGCCATCAAAAGTGAACGAGGAAGCGTTTAATCGTGCAGTTAATGAGATCGCAATGGTTTCTAGAAACCTATTGAACACGTTGGAAACCAGTGCTGAACCTCGGAATCGTGAAGTCGAAGCTGAGCGTGCGCGTGAAAGAGCAGCTAAAAGATTTGGAACGAATTAGTGAGAACAAAAGAATAGAAAAATTATATATAATTTTTCTATTCTTTCATACTGTTGAAAAACAAAATTGTCTATGGACAAAATGCGAAAATCTCGATAAAATCCCTCGTAAATCAAATGAAAACGAGGGATTTTTGTATGTATTTCACCTATTCAAATGTAGAGATTGAA
>NZ_JAIQUM010000163.1 GCF_020075705.1 Metabacillus rhizolycopersici
CCTCTAAGCTTGAGTGAATCACAAAGAGGCGAAGGTGGGGGATAACTGCCCGTAAAAGCTAAGGTAAGTCTCGCTATCCATCAGTGGGGGATAAGGAAAACCCCCACTGATGGAAGTCTCGCTTTATTATGGAATTCAAAATCAAGAAATAATCAATAATATAGAAAAAGCCATATTAAAAAAACATTTCTGTAAGGCATTAACCGAGAAGAAACGATTTGTATCTTTTTTACAAACTTGTTTTACAAAAAGAAATGAACAAATGAGTTACGATCTATCGTTGGTTACTTATATTTTTGGATAAAAGTATCTAGAGAGGTGTAAAGATTCTGCTAAAACAATTTACTTCATCCACAAAAAGATTTATTATGTATGCCTTTTGTATATTGATTTTTTCGATTTTTATCTTTTGGAGATTTGCAGTTAAGCTTGTAGAGGAGGAATTACACACTTTTGATATAACGATCATTGATTGGGTACAGTCCTTTATATCCGATAAATTAACCAAACTCCTTGGAACATTAACTTTCTTAGGTTCCGCAAAAGCAGTAATAGCCATTTCGGTTCTTACTATTATTTTGATGTTGTTCAATAAGAAATGGTGGGAAACCGTATTTTTCATAGTGGCAGTATTAGGATCTTCTCTTTTTAACTTATTGTTTAAGTTTATTTTTCAAAGAACAAGACCTTCTATCCATCCACTTATAACAGAAACCGGGTATAGTTTCCCAAGTGGTCATTCTATGGTTTCATTTGTACTTTACGGAATGATAACTTATTTCTTGGTTCTCTTTTATGTAAAGAGATTCGCAAAGATCATAACTATCTTTTTCTTCTCTCTTCTTGTGTTAATCATTGGCGTTAGTAGAATATATCTTGGTGTTCATTATCCTAGTGATGTTCTAGCTGGCTTCGCAATTGGGGGGACATGGTTAATTATTTGTTTAATTGTTTTAAAAATAATTTTAGAAAAAAGACAAACAAATATTGAATAGCATTATACAAATAGTTTTTGAGCCGATTAATTTTTAACAAATCATAATCTGTGGTGAAGTAGAGCTTCATAACGGAGATTTATGAGATATTATCTAATTTCTCATCCTTTCTTCCAGAACCGGGCGCTTTAATTGCATAAAACCGCCCTTTTTTATGCAGCCACCAGGCTTCTTCAGAGGTCAAAAACGTTGATTCATCAACGATGTATAAAATCATGCATAAACGAACAAATGCCAAACCCTTGCTACTACTGGGTTTGGCTCTTTTACGCACTTTCGAAAATTGTGATTATGTTAACTAGTTTTATATAGAGTATCCATTCCTTGACTCTTAAAAGTATTGGGCATAGGAAAGTAGGGTAAGATGAATAACTAGATGAGAAGTACAAGCGTGCAAAAAACTGTTGGGGAAAGGGAGTACCTCTAGACGATGGAGAAAGCAAAAATTAGTGTCATTCAACTATTTGCCATGATGTTTTTATTTGAACTTGGGAGCGCGATAGTTGTAAGTTATGGAATAGGTGCCAAAAAAGATGCTTGGCTTGCTATTCTTTTAGCAATGTGCGGGGGAATCATCTTATTTTTAATTTACTACTTTTTATTTCTCCAATATCCAAACTTACCATTGACCGGATATGCCAGAAAAATATTAGGTAAATACGTTGGGTGGATAGTTGGTTTGTTATATGTCGTCTTCTTTTTGTACGGTGCTTCCCGGAATTTGCGTGATTTCGGTGAGTTGCTGCTCTCATCCACAATGCCAGAAACACCATTATTGGCTCTTATTATCTTGATGGTTCTTGCCGTTTGTTATGTCCTTTATCTAGGGATTGAAGTATTAGCAAGGACAGCAGAAGTATTTATTGTCATTTTGATTTTTTTTGGGTTTGTAGGAAATCTTTTCGTCTATTTTTCAGGTAATGTTGAACTCGATAATTTGCAGCCGTTTCTGGAAAATGGATGGAAACCTATCTTAATGACAGTTCCGATAACTACTTTTTTCCCTTTCGGAGAAATATTAGCCTTTACCATGCTGCTTCCATATCTAAATCGACCTGAATTAGTAAAAAAAGTGTGGCTGTCTTCCGTAATTTTAAGTGGGTTTGCCTTAAGTTATACAATAAGTTTAGACATCGCGGTTCTTGGTGTTGAAGAAGTGGAGAGAACTACGTTTCCTTTGTTATCAACCATTGGAAAAGTTAACCTTTTCGAGTTTATCCAACGACTGGATGCTATTGTTGTCTTTACCATGCTGATTACGATGTTTTTTAAGACATCCATCTTTTTTTATAGTGCAGTGATCGGAATGGTCGATTTATTTAAGTTAAAAAATCATAAACAAATGATTTTACCAACTGGGGTTATTCTCATCTTTTTATCTATGGCGATTGCCTCAGACTTTACGGAACATCTTGAAGAAGGTTTAAAACTTATAATCTATCCCCTTTATATGCCTTTTTTTGTAGTCATTCCGTTGTTCATGCTGGTTGTTGTTATTATTCGTAATGGTTTTAAGAAAAAATAGATCAAAATCAAATATAACGTAATATCTATTTTGTTATATCCCAAAGTCTTCGGATTTAATGAACTTCCGAGGGCTTTTTTGATTACCTATAACATCGCTTATGTTGGCTAGATTTTGTATACATATCTCTTCGGGATCTTTTAAACTAACCTGTCCCAGTTTAGTTTAATAAGTTCAAATGATAAGATAAAAGAAATAATGGCGAATATAGGGGAGATTCAAAATGGATAACTGGAGAAATAATGCGATTTGGTTTGAACAAATACCAGATAATCTTCAGGCTTACTTAAATTTAAAAGAAGATAAATTTAATGAGATGCTGCTTGAAAACATTGAGTATTTAACTCTTTGGCATCATAAAAAGAATAAGTTAGGCAACTTTGTTGGTCTTCCTGAAAATCTCTTCTATCTAGAATTAAACTGGTCCAATATACAAGATTTCCTTGGGATAGAAAAAATGAATAAATTAAAGCGTTTAGAATTACATTATTGTACTAAATTACAAAATGATTTTGGTTTGTCTGAATTAGCCGATACGCTAGAACATTTACATATTAATCAATCAAAGAAATTTGTACCAAATGAAGAATTATTCTCTCTAAAAAATCTTCGGGTTCTGTGCCTTAATTCTTGCGGTAATCTTGAGAATTTGAATTTTTTAAATCAATTTCCTAACCTAATTGACTTTAGATTTGTTGATACTAATGTGTTAGATGGTGACTTATCACCAATTTTAGACCATCCAACAATCCGAAGTGTAGGCTTTCTGAATAAGAGACATTACAATATTAAAGATGATAAGATGGATGCTTTGTTAAAAGATAAAAATGATGGAGAAGAATTTAAAACTGTTATCAAGTATGGAAAATATGAGACTTTTAGATATATTTATTAACTCAATTGTTATTGAACTAATGGGGATTTAATTCAACAAAAAGCTAAAAGGATCTTCACTGGGGGCTGTTGACAAACTAAAGAGTCTCATTACTAGATACAGCATATAGTAAATAAAAAAGAAGATGAACACTACATTTAGTAGATATTCATCTTCTTTTTTGTATGAAGGGGTATTTGTCAACAGCCCCACTGGAAGATCCTTTTTCTGTGAAAATAAATAATGGTTTAAACTTGCTTGGTTTCGTTAATGATATGATTAATTCAATTTTTGACAATAAGAAAGCTGAGCTACCTTAAATTATGGTATCTCGTATATAAT
>NZ_JAIQUM010000164.1 GCF_020075705.1 Metabacillus rhizolycopersici
CTGTTTAGCTGACGGGATCTATGTCCCACGGGCAGTTACGTTTTACCCCGGCTACCGTTATAATAAAACCATATAAAAAATGGTCAACCAGAAATATTTTCTTATCTGGCTGACCTTATAATACGAATGAGGCAGTTTAATTCAATAAAAACCTATTGATAAGAGAACGCACATTTTAGATATATTTAATTTGTGCGTTCCTTTTATTTGTATAAAAAAATCTTTACACAGTGATGATAATTTTTCCTTGAGCGTGTCCTTCTTCAAAATACTTGAAGGCTTCGGGCAATTCATTTAACGTATAACATCTATCAATTACTGGTTTTACTTTTCCGGTTTCAAGAAGTTCTTTTATATAAATCAGATCTTTTTGGTTAGACCTTTGTAAAAAGCTGCTCATTTTCTTCCCCCCCATCATTGAAAGCCAAGGTCCTAGGACCATGGCTTGGAACAATTGAGATCCCGAACCTCCGACGTGAACAAAATTTCCATTAGGTCTTAATAATCGTTTATAAGCTGAAATCGGTTGATATCCGTTAATACCAAGAATTAGATCATAACTCTGCGTTTTCTTGGTAAAATCTTCTTTTGTATAGTCAATGGCATGATCTGCTCCAATCGAACGCAAAATGTCTAAATTCCTCGTACTGCACACACCAGTTACCTCTCCCCCAAATGATTTAGCAATCTGTACTGCGAAAGTTCCCACACCACCAGAGGCACCGTTAATCAATACCTTCTGTCCGGACTGAATTTTGCCTCTATCCCGCAGACCCTGTAAGGCTGTGACTCCCGCCATAGGTACCGCAGCAGCTTCCTCAAAAGACAAATTAGCTGGTTTTAACGCTAACGCATTTTCGGGAACAGATACATATTCGGCAAAACCACCCCAACCACAACCTGAAAGGTCTCCAAACACCTCATTGCCTGGTTGAAACTGCGTTACACCTTTGCCAACTGCTTCAACATGACCTGCTATGTCACCTCCCGGTATGGAGTATTTTGGTTTTAGAAGACCGAAAGCAAAGCGGGCTAAGAACGGTTCCCCTTTCAAAAGAACCAGGTTACCATAATTCAAGGATGTTGCATGAATTTTTACCAGTACTTGATTGTCTTGAGGAATAGGTTTTTCCACCTCTGTTAATTTAAGAACATCAGGTGGACCATATTTGTTATAGACGATAGCTTTCATAAATATTCCTCCTAAATTTCTTCGAATTTATCCATTTTAATCATTAATAACTAATAAATATGGCTAAAAAACGATAAAAGACCCACTGATTACAAAATAGTAAAGTTCAGAGATAATCAAGACTGGAATGTTGTGAGGATATGGAATATCAGGTTGAATAAAGATTTAAAATGATTAAGTAAAAAATTAGAAGAGGATATTTCTGATATGAGAATGATATATATTTTTTGTTTATTTATTGCATTCTTCATAGGTCTCATAGTTATTTATTGGGGATTAACAAAAGACGAATTAACACTTTCCTTAGTAATATCCCATATTTTTTCAGGAGTATATATATTAGTTTTATCTTTCTTATTGTTTAAGGTGAGAAATAAGAAAAAGAAAGATAGAATTCTTAGCTGGGAAAAGACCCGAAAAAAGGGAGCAATCTCAATAAATTTCTTTAGGGGTGTATTAGCGTTAGGACTGCATCTTGGATTTATTAATTGGACATTAACTTATGAACATAAAGAGGATAACGTAATATTAATATCACTGGTTAGCTTTACTATTTATATTATTGCAGGTGCTTTTATTGGTTATTTTAATTGGACAGTATGGAGAGGGATTGTGAGAATCAAATTAACGAAATCAATCAGAAAGATTAAAGAATTATTGAAATGATTTTTAACTTACAAGACATGTAAGTAAAATTGGTGTTAATTCATTAAAGTGTAAACCCCTTTTGTGGTGGTAAAATGTGCCTAAGATTATTATTGTTTTGATTGATTATTAAAGAATATTTCAAATGAATATATAAAAAGCTTGTTTTGATCAATCTTTTTTCAAAACAAGCTTTTTCTGTTTGTTCGTTTATCTAGATTATTAGTATCAATTTGATCAAACTTTATTCTAAAGCAACACGGAACGTTAAGCATGATTTATATATAAGTAAAGCGCAAGCGCCTTGATTAGCCTCAGGCATGGCATAAGCCAATCAGGAATAGAAGGTGTTTTTTTACCTTCTATTCCTGATTGGCTTAGACCTAAGAGGGACTAGGATCTCGATGACGTGCACTTGTCCATAGTAAGAATTTTATAGTTTCCTAAACGATTAAAAAGACTGTCCGGTGCTCATACACCAAACAGTCAAACAATAGCAACTCCCATCAAGAAGGGGAGCTGCGTTGTTGGTAAATGACTCACTCTATCGCTCTATCAAGCTTCAAGGGTGGGGTATTTTTGTCTCTAAAAGATATGATGGACAACACCAAACTAGCAAATACTATCATTAGCATGAACATTTGAAATATTGTCATCATAAGCATCACCCCTTTCCTGCCGGAGTGACGCTGACCACCCTTGAATTTCCTTAACTATTACCATACAATTATAGCACAAGACAAGAACAAACATTCTATAAAGCTATAATCTATTAAATGATCATCATTTCTCTCATTTCACATGCCGATATTCCTTCAAACGATTCAAAATAGAGACTTCCTGTAATAATTCCTCTCCTACATTCGTTTCTAAAACCTTTTTTCTTTCTAGCTCTTTATCAACCAATCTTTTGACGGATAAGACATCTGTTCCATTGAGAAGAACATCTTCTTTTGATTGAAAATGTTGATGGGCAACAAGCTGCATACCGTAGGAATTGTATAATAATGTGTATCCGGCAATTCCAGTTGTAGATTGATAGGCCTTAGAAAAGCCTCCATCAATGACAATCATTTTTCCATTTGCTTTAATTGGATTTTCTCCGTTAATTTCCTTCACTGGTGTATGGCCGTTTATAATATGACCCTGGTCAGGATCCAGATCAAATTCTACAAGAATTTGACGGCAGGTTTCCTCATCTTCACGTAAATGGTAGTATGGGTTCTTTCTCTCTTTATGGGTTTTCTTATCCTTAATGAAATACCTTTCAAAGGTTGTCATTCCCCTTTTCCCAAATAGTGATGAATATTCTCCTGTCCATAAATACCAGACCATATCTGTTGCAAGATCGTCTGTCTCTTCAGGATGTGCAAAAGAATATCGTAAATAACGCTCAAAAATATCAAGTAAATCACGGCCTGCATACGTTTTATTTTCAATCACCATTTTTTCCATATTTCCTAGTTCATCTAAAGGAATACAACCATGTATTAATAAGTTCCCGTTATATCGCAAATAAAGACTGCCTTTTTTCATAAGAAAATTCATATGTCTGGCGAGCTTTTCTGAATGCTGAACAGAAAATAACAGCTTGTCCATCACTTCCGCTTCTTCCTCTAATAATTGATCAGGCTGCTCTGTATTAATCGTTGCAAAGCATGTATTTTCCAGTGGGTACGTTTCCCCATGAATCGTGATTTCATTTTTATCAAAATCAATTTTCTCAAGCAGCAGCCTTTCTGACATATTAAAGGTCGGACGTCTCTTTATAATAGGACTTTCAAGCTTGAACTGAATCATCGCAATGGCTTGATGAATTTTCGTAATTTGTAATTGATCTGCTTCAGATAGTGGTTCATCT
>NZ_JAIQUM010000165.1 GCF_020075705.1 Metabacillus rhizolycopersici
TGAAAAGACCGCAAAGCTTTCTTGAAAAAGCGCTTTGCAGCCTTATGATTTCTTGTTTTGTTTAAATAAAAATCAATCGTATTTCCTTCTGAATCAACGGCACGATATAGGTACATCCATTGACCATTGACTTTTACATACGTCTTATCGACTCGCCAAGAATCATTGGTTGGCTTAAGATGACGCCGTACCCGCTCATCTAATTCAGGACCATACTGATGAACCCAACGCATGATGGTTGTATGAGCAATAGATAATCCGCGTTCTTCCATCATTTCGACTAAATCACGAAAACTGAGGTTATACCGTAGGTACCATCTCACGGTTAATAAAATAATATCAGGTTGATAATGTTTCCACTTGAATAGATTTTGCTTTTCCATACTGATCACGTCCTTTTTTAGAGTAATAGTATCAGTATGTCCAAGATTTAGAGATTACTTGCAGATATTTTGAAGTTTTTGCACCAGAACCGGTTTTTTCATACCGATACACGTCCTTTTTAGTTTAGTAGTATCAGTATATCCAAGATTTAGAGATTAGTTTCAAATTAGCTGAAATTTTTGCACCAGAACCCGTTTTTTTATATTTTCTTCAAGTATTTGCACCAGAACCGATTTTCTTGGTGAGTTTATAGAGTTTAACATGACAAACCTAAATACAATTTATTTTTAATAAATGAAATTTAACGCTACTCTATGTTTACACATCGATGATTTGTGCAGGAATTTATGTCAATAAAATTACACAATCCTTGCTAGAGAATTGCTCCCTATAAGGGGTCCTGCCGCATGCCCATCAAGCTAACACCAATGAGTACTTAAAGTAGAGCCATTTCTACAAGATAATCGTTCATGCCATTAAAGAAAGACATGCCAAATAAGTCTCCGATAGGTCATTTTTTTGCGCTATGCTGTACCCTTGTGACACATGGTATACTGATAGACAACACCCAATATATCAAAGACTGTCTTTTTCTCATAACGGTGGGATTTTCGCCCGTTTTTCTGTAGGAGGACAAACAGGCGAAGTAGAATCTTTGATAGCTCTTGGGTGCTTTTTTGTATCGCTTGAAACAGCACATTGCTATCAAGCTAAGAGTTTATATCTGTCCCAAGGAACGATATTTGGGACTTTCTTGGTAACAAAGGAAGCTTATTTTATAGTTTTGGGGTTGATCTGTTTTCTTAACTTGATGGGCATGAGATATAGGTGGATATTTTCATAATTGTGTGTATTTATCTTTACTTCATGAAATGGAATTTCATGAAAATGTTGTTCTTTCGTGAGTCATTCTATTTTATAACCATTGATATAACAATGATTATGAAAAAAAAGATCAAATCACCCGAGTGTACACATATGACAGAGAAAATCAAAAGTAATCTATCAATCGGTTTATAAAACGCTCCTTTTGCTACGGGAGCATCTAGACAAATCTTATTTCCGTCCATATAATCAGCAATAAAGCACTACCATATTCAAAACTTCTCAGGAATTTTATACGTATACATGGTAGTGATCTTGGAATTTTAAAATCACTACTAAAGTTTTTATCATGAATGTAAAGGCTTATTTTAAAATTAGGAAGGTAAATAATGTGGAGGCTAATGAGTTAAGAAAGCTGTGTGCAAAGGAAGCAATGAATTATATTCAAAATAATTCGATTATAGGATTAGGTGCAGGAAGAAATATTGAATTCTTAATAGAATATGTAAGTGAAGAAATAAAAAATGGGCTGAAGTTGAAAGTTGTAACTCCTTCTTATAACACAAAAAAGCTTTGTGTTGAGAAAGGCATTGAAGTGCTTGAAACATATTTTGTAGATGAGATTGATGTTGCCTTTGATGGATGTGGAGAGGTAGATACAAACTTTTATGCTTCAAAAAGTGGCGGTGGAGTCCATACAAAGGAAAAATTAATTGCTGCAATGGCTAAAGATTATATTTTACTCATTGATGAAGGGAAGTTTACAGACGCTTTAAGCTGTAAATATCCTGTTTCACTGGAAGTTATAAAAGATTCCTTAAGTTATGTAATAAAAAGCGTAGAAAAAATCGGCGGAGTGCCAACCGTTAGAAGAAATGGTATAAAGGATGGCTATACAATAACTGATGACGGTAATTTCTTGATAGACGTCCAATTTGATTCAGTAAAAGATTTTAAAGAGCTTAATGATTATTTGAATAACATTGATGGTGTTATCGGAACAGCTTTATTTACAAAGGAGGTTACAAGAATCATTATTGCAGGTAAAAATGGAGTGAGAGTGGTTTCAAAAGTATAGTTGTATATTAAAATGAAGGAGGTGAAACATATAAGATTAGGTAGTATTTGATTAGCAATATTGATATTGGAGATAGTTTGTGAAGTCCAGACAATTGCAAGAAATAAAGGTTGAATCATATTTCCAGAAGATATGGAAATCATGTAAATATATTTTAGGAGGCTGCTATGCTTACTATTGGTTATATTGGAAATGGGAAAAGCACGAACAGATATCATCTGCCATTTGTATTGCAAAGAGAAAATATAAAGGTAAAAACAATTTATCAGAGAAATCCTAAGAGTGAAAGTTGGGATAGGATTGCAGGAGTAAATTATACCTCTGATTTAGATGAACTATTACATGACAAGGACATTCAACTCATTGTGATTTGCACAAGACATGACAGTCATTATGAATATGCAAAATTAGTATTAGAACATAATAAAAACTGTTTGGTTGAAAAACCTTTTATGGAAACCTCGGAACAGGCAAAAGAAATATTTGCACTGGCAAAAGAGAAAGGATTAATTGTTCAGGCGTATCAAAACAGACGTTTTGATAGTGACTTTTTAACGGTTCAAAAGGTTATTGAAGAAGGGAAATTAGGGGACTTACTGGAAGTGGAAATGCATTATGACTATTATCGTCCCGAAGTACCAGAGTCTGTTCATTCTTTTAATCCTATATTGTCATATTTATATGGGCATGGCTGTCATACATTAGATCAGGTCATCAGCTATTTTGGCAAGCCAGATCATATACATTATGATGTAAGACAATTATTGGGCGAAGGAAGAATGAATGATTATTTTGATTTGGATTTGTACTATGGCAAGTTAAAAGTATCTGTAAAATCCAGTTACTTTAGATTGAAAGAAAGACCAAGCTTCGTCGTTTACGGCAAAAAGGGATGCTTTGTGAAAGAAACCAAGGATCGTCAGGAAGAACACTTAAAGGTATTTTACATGCCTGATAACAAAGATTTTGGTATGGATAAACTAGAACATTATGGTGTGCTCACCTATATTGATGAAGAAGGTACAATCCACGAAGAAAAAGTGGACTCCGTAAATGGTGATTATGGAAGAGTATATGATGATTTATATGAAGCTATCATAAATGGTAAAGATAAAACCATTACGGACGAACAGACGTTTCTGCAAATGGAAATACTAGAAACTGGAGTTAAAGACTTAAAATAAAATTAAAAGTTGGTTCTTTTGTAATGCAAAAACTGGATTCTATTTGTTTAACCCGGTAATAGTTTATGTGGTTCTGGTGCAAAAAACTCAAAACAACTGCAATTAATCTCTAAAGCTCGGACATACTGATACTATTACTTTAAAAAAGGGACGTGATCAGTATGGAAAAGCAAAATTTGTTCAAGTGGAAACATT
>NZ_JAIQUM010000166.1 GCF_020075705.1 Metabacillus rhizolycopersici
GGATGTACCTATATCGTGCCGTTGATTCAGAAGGAAATACGATTGATTTTTATTTAAACAAAACAAGAAATCATAAGGCTGCAAAGCGCTTTTTCAAGAAAGCTTTGCGGTCTTTTCATGTTCCAAAGCCTCGTGTTATCACAGTAGACAAGAACCCATCCTATCCTTTGGCGATTGAAGAGTTGAAGAAAGAGAAAAAGATGCCTGAAGGCATCCAAATAAGACAGATTCGTTATCTAAACAATATTGTTGAACAGGATCACCGTTTCATTAAGAAATGAGTACGATCCATGCTGGGATTCAGGTCCTTCCAAACAACTACTTCTATATTGAGTGGCATTGAAGCCATGCATATGATGAAAAAAGGACAGCTTCACCAACGGGTGCAGTCTGTCCAAAATCAAGTCAAGTTCATACATAAGTTGTTTGGGATGGTATCATAATCTGTCATTGAACAGGTCATGTAGATTCTATGTCTCCATCAAATAGTTTTTGCACCAGAACCAAAACAGCTGATTACTATACAACTTTAATGAAAGCGATTACCGGAAATTAAAAATAAAAAATATTCAGAAATATTAATTTTTTTGTTGTGAAAGGATTTTAATCCTGCTAGAATGAAAAAATATTAGAATGAACTTTTTTAAAGTGGGATGCATTATGTCTGATAGGGACAAATTATGTCCATCTGGGACTAATTTTGTCCCTTATAGTTTTTGTTTACCACTTGCTCATTCAATAGACTGATTATTCACTTTATCTAGATTTGATTGATGTTCACAATTAAAGGAGGGGTTTTTTTTGACGACAAATGTATTAATTTCACCAACTTATGAATTTTACTTAAACGGGGAATGGAAAGAAAGCCAATCAGGTCAGACCATCGACATCAAGTCACCTTATCTGCATGAAATTATTGGAAAAGTACAAGCTATTACAAAAGAAGAAGTGGACGAAGCAATTTGTTCTGCACATAAAGCACAAAAAAAATGGGCAGAAACATCCCTTCAACAACGTGCAAGCTATTTATATAAATGGGCAGATGAATTAGTGAACATGCAAGACGAAATTGCTGAAGTAATTATGCAAGAGGTTGGAAAAAGTTTGAAAGATTCTAAAAATGAAGTTGTACGTACAGCTGATTTTATTCGTTATACAGTGGAAGAAGCTCTTCATATGCATGGTGAAAGCATGAAGGGAGACAGCTTCCCAGGCGGTTCTAAATCAAAAGTGGCCATTATCGAACGTGTTCCACTCGGTGTCGTATTAGCGATTCCTCCATTTAATTACCCAGTAAACTTAGCTGCTGCTAAATTGGCACCGGCGCTGATTTCAGGGAATGCCGTTATCTTTAAACCTGCTACACAAGGGTCCATCAGTGGTATTAAAATGATTGAGGCTCTTCACAAAGCAGAGTTTCCAAAAGGGCTTGTCAATATCGTAACAGGTCGTGGTTCAGTGATTGGTGATTACTTAGTTGAGCACAAAGGGATTGATATGATCTCCTTTACAGGTGGTACAAATACAGGTGTTCGTTTAGCGAAAAAGGCAGGAATGATTCCACTTGTACTTGAACTTGGTGGAAAAGATCCTGGGATTGTGCGAGAAGATGCAGATTTAGAGAAAGCAGCACAACAAATCATTAGTGGTGCGTTTTCTTATTCAGGCCAACGTTGCACAGCAATTAAGCGTGTATTAGTCCATGTAAACGTAGCAGACGAGCTTGTGGGAATTTTAAAAGAAGAAATTGAAAAATTATCTGTTGGTTCCCCAGAAGAAGGAAGCACCGTTGTTCCGTTAATTGATGACCAATCAGCTGATTTTGTTCAAGGCTTAATTGATGATGCGATTGAAAAAGGAGCAACAGTTGTGACAGGAAACAAGCGCGATCGTAATTTAATTTACCCTACTCTTCTTGATCAAGTTACAGAAGACATGCGCATTGCTTGGGAAGAACCATTCGGACCTGCATTACCAGTTATCCGTGTATCATCTGATGAAGAAGCAATCAAAATTGCCAATAAGTCTGAGTTTGGCTTACAAGCAAGTGTCTTTACAAAAGACATCAATAAAGCATTTTCGATTGCGAATAAGATGGAAACAGGTTCAGTTCAAATTAACGGTCGTACAGAACGCGGTCCAGATCATTTTCCATTTATCGGTGTGAAAGGTTCTGGTATGGGAGCCCAAGGAATTCATAAGAGCATCGAATCGATGACACGTGAGAAAGTAACGGTGTTAAATCTTACTGACTGATCCCAAAAGCAGCTTCAATTATCCTAGGAAGGATTCTATTGCTGTAGATGCATTATTTTGAAACAATTACTAATAACTTGCTCAGTAAGAAAAATATACAATTGATTGAATTTGGCACAGTTGAAGTACTTGAACGTGAGCACGAACAGGTCCTCAAACAGGTGAAGAAATCAACATTCCTACTTCTAAAGTGCCAGCTTTTAAAGCAGGTAAGGACTAAAAGAAGCCGTTAAATAAACTTATATATAGAAAAGGCTCTAAAGTTATTAAAATGTACCCTATAGAGTAGACACTAAAAAAAAGTCTACCTATAGGGTACATTTAAATTTGTGAGAGTTCTTTTTCTATTCACCTTTTCTGAACAATTATTTCATCAATAACACCGTATGCTTTCGCTTCTTCTGCACTCAAAAAGTAATCACGATCCGTATCCTTTGCATTCTTTTCAATAGGCTGATGCTTCTTTTTTTACGTGTTTCTTCTATTAGGGGTACAGTCACATACCCATCAAGCTAACGAAACAAATTTCCCCCAAAATGAAAAAAACGTTATTCTTTCAGTAAAATACTTGAAAAGGATGACGTTTTTTCATGGACCTCTCGCTTTCTGAAGAATTATATCTATTCTCACAAGAATTACAACGCTTTCTATCTCCAATCGTCCTACAAAAAATCGCTAAGCAGGTTGGTTTTGTTCAGCGATCTAGTAAGTATCAAGCAGATGAACTCATCGCCCTTTGCGTTTGGCTCAGCCAAGAAGTCGCCAGTACATCTCTTACGCAACTAAACCAGCTAATAGTTTGTCAATATTTTTCAATAAAAACTTAAAATCATTCATGCTATACTAAAAATATCCATGCTAAATAACCTTCCATTATCTCTTGAATGGAAAGTTTTAGGCTATTTAGTTAGATATAGGTTTTAGGCTATATCTTGGAAAGTTGTTTTGCTTTTTAACAGGGCGAAAATCCAATGTAAGAGCTTATTCACACAAGCGATAACTGCTACTTTATAAGGCTTTCCTTCTTCACGCTTCTTGTCGTAAAACTCACGCATTTTTTTATTGCGAGGGATGATTTCATCAGTCGTTTTCTTCTTGCGACAATCACGAATAGCACAACGAACTGCCATATATAAGGCATGACGAAGCCTACTAGATCCTCGTTTTGTGATCCGATTCTTGGTGGTTGTAAACTTTCCAGATTCGAATACACTAGGATCAACTCCAGCGAAAGCTACAAGTTTCTTAGGATGATTAAATCGATCTATCTCACCAATTTCAGAAATAATCGTTGCCGCGATTTTTTCTCCTATGCCTGGGATAG
>NZ_JAIQUM010000167.1 GCF_020075705.1 Metabacillus rhizolycopersici
TAATGGTCTGTGGAGGAGGAGATCGATTTCACCTAGCTTTGTATTGTACAGCTTACCGTTATCTGAAAAGGACATAGCCATTCGATTGCCTTTTGCATTGAATCCAAATTGGGGAAATGTCATACTGATGTAATCTTTGTATTTTTTCTATTTTGGATAGTTTTTATCCTTACGAAAGAAACCATCAAATGCCTTTTCTAGACGTAGAAAGACTTCCTGCAACGGTTGGGATGATATTTCTTTTAGGAATGGATAGTTCTTTTTATCCATTTTTAGTTGTGTTTGCATATCGTCACGATGATAAGATTCTTTTGACTCGTGATATTTACGTTGTTTATCCAAAAGAGCTGAATTATAGGTCTGACGACAATATTGTAGCCAACGATCTAGTATTTCCTTCTGTTCTTCGTTTGGAAAGATTTCGTATTTTTGATTCAATAACATTGTCGTCACCACCCTTATATTCTATTCCTACTATAGAACATAAGTTCCTATAATGCAACCCTTCAGGCTGTCGCCTGACCTAAATTCATCCCCTCCCTACCGTTGGGCTACACCTTTCACACGCTTGAGGAAGGGGAATTCTTTTGGGTGTTCGTTAAAATCCCATTTTCCCTTTGCGTGATCATATTAATATTAAGCGTAAATACCGATACGAAAATCACATTCAAATCGCATAACGCTGGAACATAAAAATCTATGTATCTAGTCCCAGCTAGTTTACCAGCTTCATTTCCAAACATAGACCCAAAGATTAGCAACATCAAGATCGGATAGATGAGGACCCAGAAGATCGTTAACCAATCGCGCAAATATAGCCGAAAATCAAAAACGATTAATTTTAAATAGGCATTCATTCCACTTCTTCCTTCCCCCGTAAGGTCAATTCGCTAAAAACATCACTCATTGAGGCATCCTCCAGCATTAGATCACGAACGATCCAGTCTTCATCTGCAGCCAATTGAAACAGATGCTTTAGCGTTAAGTCCAAATTGTTTGAATGAAGCTTTATCAAATTGGGCTCCCAGTCCATACTAACGACGTGGAAAAGAGTAGATAATGTCTCCGGTTTCGATTCCCCACTATTTTTAAAGCTAATTTTCTTCGTTCTCCCAAGCAAAGCAACTGCTTGCTGCAAGCAACGAAGGACAATGTTAATATCAAATTTAGTTAATATTGAAAACTACTATGTTTATGTGGCACAATCAATAAGAGATACACAGATTTCCCATGTGACGTTAACATAGATCTGGGCAACTAGCTCGAAACAAAAGGTTGGACCATATCTCTGCATGTGACGGACTCATCACACCAAGTACCCAATGATAAATAAGGAGGATATAAATCATGAGAACTATGAAACTTGGAAACAGCACATTAGAGGTACCCGTCGTTTCAGTCGGCTGCATGCGTATTAATTCGCTGGACAAAGCCGAGGCTGAGCACTTTGTCCAAACGGCGATGGAAGAGGGTGCGAATTTCTTCGACCATGCTGATATTTATGGCGATGGAAAATGCGAGGAAATATTTGCGGATGCCATCGGTATGAACGAGGATATTCGTGAAAAGATCATCCTGCAATCCAAGTGCGGCATTCGGAAGGGAATGTTTGACTTTTCCAAAGAACATATTTTAGAATCGGTAGACCGAAGCTTGAAGCGGCTGAAAACTGATTATCTGGATATACTGCTTCTACACCGTCCGGATACGTTGGTAGAGCCTGAAGAGGTGGCGGAAGCCTTCGATATTCTTGAAAGTTCAGGAAAAGTGCGCCATTTTGGCGTTTCCAATCAGAATCCGATGCAGATCCAGTTGCTGAAGAAGTCGGTGAAGCAGACGATTGTTGCAAACCAACTGCAATTAAGCATTACCAACGCCAACATGATCTCTAGTGGATTTAACGTGAATATGGAAAATGATCTCGCTGTTAACCGGGACGGCAGCGTGCTTGATTATTGCAGACTGAACGATATCACCATTCAGCCTTGGTCACCTTTTCAATACGGATTCTTTGAGGGAGTATTCCTCGGAAACGACAAGTTCCCTGAATTGAATCAAAAGATTAATGAAATCGCTGACAAATATGAGGTTAGCAACACGACTATCGCCATCGCATGGATTTTACGCCATCCCGCACACATGCAACCGGTCATCGGTACGATGAATGAAGGCCGATTAAAGGAGTGTTGTAAGGCAAGCCATGTCCATCTTACGCGTGAAGAATGGTATGGTATCTATCGTGAAGCAGGTAATGTGCTGCCTTAAACAACCAGATCAAACTTTATTACAAAGCTACATAATGAAGCACCGTCACGACTACATAATAAAGCACCCTCAAGTCTTCATGACCAAAGGGTGCTTTATTTTGACTAGACTCAGCTGAACAATCGATCCTTCATTAGAGCATTACGTGTTCCATTTAAAACTATCTCAGATTCGGGTATCGTCAGGAAAATGCGAATTTACACCGTTTAAGGAAATTCCACTATAAAAAGCCCAATTTTTCGTTATTCCATAAACGCGCCTTAATATTGAATAAGCAAAGAATTTCTATCGACTGGTAAAGTGGTAGTCTAGCTTACTTGTATGTATGGTGATTTTTTCAAGTTTAGCTCTTAAGCATTGATACCAATTCATTGCCCGATGCTCAATCTTCAAGACTAGCTGTTCTTTCCCGTTGATGTATGAGTTAATGTCATAAGGAAAACGTTGGGACAATTCTTCTTATAGGTTACGGGGATTGCGGAATGAGAGTGAACAAGTTTTACTCACCACAGCAAGGCTAGCATAGGTGTATACAATCTTCATTCGCATTAAATCCCCTCCATTTTTCGGACAATAAAAAGCACCTGATTTTTTTAAACAGGTACTTTCTCAACAATCTGACCTACCCCTTCTTGGATTAGGTTTTTATACGCGCCTTAGAGGATTCGAACCTCTGACCCACAGCTTAGAAGGCTGTTGCTCTATCCAGCTGAGCTAAAGGCGCATGATATGTGTAATAATTTGGAATGGCGGAGAAGGAGGGATTTGAACCCTCGCGCCGTTCACACGACCTACACCCTTAGCAGGGGCGCCTCTTCAGCCTCTTGAGTACTTCCCCATAAAATAAAAATGGCTCC
Source organism: Metabacillus rhizolycopersici (assembly GCF_020075705.1). Next base: position 3,123 of record NZ_JAIQUM010000167.1, read on the forward strand.
ACAGATAGGAGATTCTTGAACCATTGACCTCAGCCTTATCAGGCGTGCTCTCTAATCAATAATAGCGGCGGAGGGAGTCGAACCCACGACCTTTCGGGTATGAACCGAATGCTCTAGCCAGCTGAGCTACACCGCCATAATAAAAGATAAATTCTAATAAGTGGAGGATGACGGGATCGAACCGCCGACCCTCTGCTTGTAAGGCAGATGCTCTCCCAGCTGAGCTAATCCTCCGAAACACAGTTCGCAAAAGGGCGGTGTCTTAACCGCTTGACCAACGAGCCAATTAATAAATCCGAAAAAATAAAAACCCCTAATTGGGGTTTTTGCCTGGCAACGTCCTACTCTCACAGGGGGAAACCCCCAACTACCATCGGCGCTGAAGAGCTTAACTTCCGTGTTCGGCATGGGAACGGGTGTGGCCTCTTCGCCATCATTACCAGATAATTTATTCGG
>NZ_JAIQUM010000168.1 GCF_020075705.1 Metabacillus rhizolycopersici
TGGCTTCGCCTGACTTGGACGTCAATCGTTCGTCGGATCTTTACGGGCAGTTATCTCCCACTTATCTTCTTTGCTTCTCTCGAATCTTTCGTTGAGAGTTTTACTGCCCGTTAAGGTGGGATAAATAAAGATTATTAGAGATCAAAAAAGCTATAAACTTACTAGTCTTTTACTTAAATAAACATAAAAATATAAAGAAAAGTTCACCTTGGATTTTGTTAATATTACCAACTTCACTTTAATTCTCTACTGTTTATTATCTTTTGGTTTGTTCTCTCTCTAAAAAATCATTCTCTATTAGAGGTTTTTCTACAAAATTAATTTTCCTCATTATTTTTTGTATTACTCTTGGGAAAAAGTAAGCTCCAAAAAAAGCACAAATAAAAGCCTCTAACCATATTTTTAACCATATATGCAAAAATGTATTACCATAACCAAAATTCAGTGAGACTAATATAAATGAAACAAAAAAGGACATACTTAAAGCCATTAAAAATGCAAAAATAATATTTCTGTATTTGACATTAATACTCATTCTTTCCCACCTTTTAATCAAATAATTTTAACTACAATTCAGATACATTATTTTATCACAACATTTTACTGTTTTATTTAAAATATTAACTTCTATTTCAATTAGATGGTCCTATACAAAAAGACGCGTTCCTCGATAAACGCGCCCTTTTGTTGAATAATGGAAATAGAAACACAGCTGCAATTAGCTCATTTTTTCTTCTACTAGATTGTAGAAATTCGATGATGCGATGCTCGCTGTCTAGAAAGGGTCCTAACTTCGTTTCCTCTTCCTTTTTCCAATGTACGGTTTATATAGTTATAAAAGATGTTATATAGAAAGGACCGAGAAGGAATAATTTGAAATACTGCGGGAAAAATATCAAAGATGATAAAAGCTATTGAAAAAAGGCGGATGATAAACATGACAATGGTACGCGACATTATGACCAAAGATGTAAAGGTATGTGCATCACATGATTCTGTAACAACAGCAGCAAGAATGATGCGTGATATCGATTGTGGTTCTGTTCCAGTTTGTGAAGGTAAGAAAGTCGTAGGAATGATTACAGATCGAGATATTATATTAAATTGTGTGGCAGACGGTAAAGACTGCAATACTACTCATTGCCATGATTGTATGACTACAGATGTAATCACGTGTGCACCGAACACTGATGCACACGAATGTGCTCGTATGATGGCCGATCATCAAATCCGACGTCTTCCTGTAGTAGAAAATGGCGAAATTGTTGGCATTTGTGCTATTGGCGATCTTGTAACAGTGAACATTCATGTTAATGAAGCCGGTGAGGCGTTAAGTTACATTTCTGAAAATACTCATTGAAAACATGAAAAGAGCTGCCTTGGAAACTTGACTTGCTTAACTCTTGCGCCCGATCGGAATATTGGAAAATGCAAAAATGGTTCCTCAGTGATTTTACTGAAGCACCCTTGTCTTATTTAAATCTATTGCTTAATAGTCATAAGAAAAATCAACTTGAGCATGGAAGCAGTTTCAATTACAACAAGTATATCTAAGTTACTGGGTACAAATATTATAACTTTTGGAAATCAAAAGGAGGTGGCTACAATGAACGCACAACGAGCACAAGAAATTTCTTCTTCTCCAATTATGGCTAATGTAATTTATAATGGAGAAAGCATTTATATTGAGCACGTGGATGAACAAAATGGAACAGCTACAATCCATTCCCTTGATGAACCAAACAATAAACAAAGTGTTTCTGTAACAAGCTTAAATGAACAGTAATTTATCAAGTATTTCCCCATAATAAACCTCCACCTTTGTGATGCACCCCAAAAGTTAGAGTTAAAAATCTAACTTTTAGGGGTCACCTCACTTCGGGTGGTGGTTTCACGTTTGATTAAATTCAGTTGAATTCTCCTTTAACTTATTCATCCCCTCTTCTTAACAATAAAATCGAAATCTTCTTCCTGTAAAGCCTTTTCAATGAATTGAAAAAGGATCTCCAAATTGGAAGATACCTTTATATTGCTTGTTCAAAAATTTTGTTGTCATAAAATTTGATACCAGAAGAGCACATTCAATAAGAATGAAATGTGAGCTAAACTTTTTGCTTTAATTTCTCTATCACTTTAAGAGCTTCTTCTCTATTTTTTGAAAGTTTCATCCATGTTGGCAACCTGCCCTTAATATTCAAATAATATAATCCAGAAGGTCTTAAATGTTTTTCAATATAATCTTCTATAGTTCAAGAATTTTATAATTTCCTAAACCATGAAAAATGAGCGCTTATCCTTGTTCCAGGATCGCGCTCTTTAATGGAATAACCATTACTTTATATTAGTTGATTCCTTTTACTAAAGAAGTATTGGTATGAAAATTCATATTATTCTTCGTTTGTTGAAGCTTCTAAACCTTTAAAAGGCAAATGATTTACACCTAGCTCAGCTAATTGAGCTTCGGCTTCTTCAATAAGTACTTGAGCTTTTTCTTTACTTTCGTCATCTAAGTCAGCGAACATATCGCCACGGTCGCCTTTTTCACCTTTTGCAGGAAGTTCTACTCCAAGGTCAGCTAATTGAGTTTGAGCTTCTTCTTGAGTAATCGAATCATTTTTTAGCTGTTCCACGATCGCCTCAGCTTTTTCCTTCGTTGCATCATCTAAGCCAGCTAACATATCGCCACGGCCACCTTTGTCAGCTCTTTCTGGAAGTTCTACTCCAAGGTCAGCTAATTGAGCTTGAGCTTCTTCTTGAGTAATCGAATCATTTTTTAGCTGTTCCACGATCGCCTCAGCTTTTTCCTTCGTTGCATCATCTAAGCCAGCAAACATGTTACCATGGCCGCCCTTTTCACCTTTTGCAGGAAGCTCTACTCCAAGGTCAGCTAATTGAGCTTGAGCTTCTTCTTGAGTAATTGAATCACTTTTTAGCTGTTCCATAATCGCTTCGGCTTTTTCTTTGCTTTCATCATCTAAGTCAGCAAACATATTGCCGCGGTCGCCTTTTGTAGGAAGCTCTACCCCAATGTTACCTAATTGGATTTTTAGTTCACCCATAATGGCTTGAACCTTTTGTTTTGTTTCATCATCTAATGAAGCTTTAACATTCACTGCTTGTTCTACCGATGCCGCTGAATTAGAAGTACTGTTTGATGCTGCAAAAGCAGGAATGCCAACTCCTCCGATCATTCCTAACGATAAGGCACCTGTCATGATACCCCTAAATAATTTATTTTTCTTCATTTTGACTATTTCCTCCTTTAATCTTGACCCTATTCACCATATTGGCTGGTGTTTTGCACAAGGGTTATATTACTCTCGGAAAGTGAAAAGATAGTGAAAAAAACATAGAAATAAAAAATTTGTTTCTATGTTCACTTTGTTGAAAAAAGATTATGTCAATGAAAATGCCACAAATTTTTTGTGGCATTTTCATGATTATCATTTGTTTTATCAAACAGATTCTTCTATAATTTCATATGTTAGGTGTAGACCAATTT
>NZ_JAIQUM010000169.1 GCF_020075705.1 Metabacillus rhizolycopersici
GTTGATATCCAAGCTCTCCTTCTTGATATTCTCGAACTACCATAATCTTAAATTCATCACTATATTTAGTCATAAATAAACACCCCAAAGGTTAGATTTTCAACTCTAACTTTTGGGGTGCATCACAATGGTGGGGATCTTTTTTATTGGTTAGGAAACTATAAAATTCTTGTACTGTGGATAAGAGAACGACATCTAGCTCTAGCGTGTTTGTGTCGATTAGGAATCAGTTTTTTTAATATGTAAGCTTAAATCTGGAATTTCCAAAAAGTTCTTTATAGCTAATGCACAGGCACCCATTACACAGGCTTTTTTTCCTAATTCAGATATCACTAGTTCACTGAAGTGGCTTACTGAAGAGGTTAGATGGGATTTAATTTTATTCTCTGCATCTGGGTACAGCTTAAGTAACTCACTATTAAGGACTAATGTCTCCGGATTAAGTAAATTAATAATATTATTTAAACCGATTGCTAAGTATTTAATAAACTGTTTCATTTGCTCAAGCGTTGAAGGGTCTTGCTTAATGATTAAATTTCGAACATCCTCATACGTCATGTTTTTTTGATGATGAATAGTCGCTAATTGTTTCAAAAAACTGTCTTCAGAAGAATATAGTTCCCAACAGCCTGAGTTTCCACAATTACAAGACTTTCCATTAGGGACGATGATCATGTGCCCCATTTCACCTGCATATCCATGATAGCCTTTTAAGGATTCTCCATTAATCATGACTCCGAGTCCAATCCCAGAGTACATGCTAACACTTAATAAATTCATACTTTTATGATGTTTAAATACTTTTTCTGCAAATGAACATAAATTTGCGTTATTTTCAATTTGGATTTTTATGCCTACTTCTTTTTCTAGGTCATCTTTTAAATTCTTATTATGCCATTTATGTTGGGGAACAAAATTGATGATTTCATCATTCGTAACAATACCATGTATCCCGATGACGATTCCGATAATCCCGAAACGACTTTCAGAACATTTATCTTCATATTTCTTTATTTGATTAATTAACAGCTTAACAATCATTCCATAATCTGAATTTGGAATCTTGATTGTATCATCATAAATGGGATTTCCTAATAAATCAGATAAAGTAAATGTAATATGCCTATAGTCCAAATCAATACCTAAAGCAAATCCAGCGTTATGATTTAGTGATAGCATGATGGGCTTTCTCCCAACTGAAGTATGTTCTTGATCTGATTCAATAATTAATTCTTCCTCTAACAAGTGTGATGCTTGCACGGAAATTGTTGATCGTGTTAAATTTGTTAGTTTTGCTAAATCAGCCCTAGAAATCAACCGATGTTCAATAATTTTACTAATGATTAAACGTCTATTTATTTTTTTTATATATGAAGCATCACCAGTTGCCATACAAAACCTCCCATTGAAGCTCATTATACATTTTTATCCCATTCTTTCATTATACAGTTATTTTTAATAATCTCTATCTAAGATAGGATGGTGAAAATTTAGCGAGGTATTCCGCGCTAAATTATTGACGAAAAACAGATGAAATGATATTCTACATGTAGTTAATTAATTTGTTTTGTAAACAAATTAATTATAGATGAGTTGAAGAAAACATTAAAGTACTTACACAAAGAAAGTGAATATTTTTTTGTGTGCTTATGAAAGGGATTACAACTTGATAACAAAATGAACCTATAAAAAAGTGAAGAGAATTATTTTTTGAAATAATTAAAAGGTTTGTTATCATCAATTAGTAGTCATTTTCTGTAATATGAATGTCAATAATAAAAATATTGGAGGTAGTAAAGATGAAACCATTTTTAGACAAAGATTTTCTATTAACGAATCCGACAGCGGAAAAACTCTACCATAGTATTATGAAGGAATTACCGATTTTTGATTATCATTGTCATTTAGATCCAAAACAAATTTGGGAAAACCAAAACTTTGAAAATATCACTCAAATTTGGCTTGCTGGTGATCACTACAAATGGCGTGCAATGCGCATTCATGGCGTTAGCGAAAATCTAATTACTGGTGATGCGAGCGATTGGGAGAAATTTGAGGCATGGGCAGAAACAGTTCCTCATTTATTTGGAAATCCATTGTACCATTGGACACATATGGAGCTAAGAACATTTTTCGGTATTGATACGTTGTTATCACCTGAAACAGCGCGTGCAATTTGGGATGAATGTAATGAAAAATTACAAACACCAGATTTTACACCACGTCGTTTTATTGAAAAATCAAATGTTCAATTTGTTGGAACAACGGATGATCCAACAGATTCGCTTGAATTCCATCAGTTAATTAAAAATGATCCAGCTATTCCATTTGTAGTAGCACCAACATTCCGTCCTGATGGTGCACTTTTTATTGAAAAACCAACTTTCCAAGAGTGGTTGAAAAAATTAGAGAGTGCTTCAAATATAACAGTTGATTCATATAATAGTTTAGTTAAAGCAATGCAACAACGCGTTGATTTCTTCACGGAAAACGGCTGTAGTGCGTCTGACCATGATATTCCGAAAATGGTTTTTAAAGAGATTTCGAAGGACGAAGCTGAAGAAATCTTCGCAAAACGCTTAAACAATGAAGAATTAACTAACGATGAGATCATTGGGTATCGCTCAGCTCTTCTTGTTGAATTAGGAAAAATGTATGCTGACAAGCAATGGGTTATGCAATTACATATGGGAGCAATCAGAAATAATAATACACGAATCCAACGTTTAGTTGGTGCTGATGCTGGCGTAGATTCAATCGGTGACAATCTTCTGGCAGAAGGATTATCTCGTTTCTTAGATGCGTTAGATCAAACAAATTCTTTACCAAGAACGGTCCTTTACAACTTAAATCCACGTGATAATTATGTATTAGGAACAATGATTGGAAACTTCTTCGAAGAGGGAATTCCAGGTAAAGTTCAATTCGGTTCTGGCTGGTGGTTTAACGATCAGTACGATGGCATGGTACAACAAATGACAGATTTAGCGAACTTAGGTGTTCTTGGTCACTTTATTGGGATGACAACGGACTCACGTAGTCTTTTATCTTACCCTCGTCATGAGTATTTCCGTCGCATCGTTTGTAATATTATTGGGACATGGGTTGAAGAAGGAAAAGCACCAAATGACGAAGTAATTCTTGAGCAAATGATTAAAAATATCGGATTTAACAATGTTCAACGTTACTTTTTAGAAAGATAAGCAAAGGAGTGAAGTGCGTTTATGGGTATTCTTCAAGAGTTATTAAAAGATATTCCACTACCTAAAATGGCAAAAGTAAGACAAAATTTTGACGATTCAAAAATTGAACATCTTGGCGAAGCAATCAAAGAAAAATTGCAACGAGATGCGATTGAACAGAAAATTAAGCCAGGCATGGAAATTGCGATCGCAGTAGGTAGCCGTGGCTTGGATCGCCTCCCAGAAATTACGGCAACAACCGTGC
>NZ_JAIQUM010000170.1 GCF_020075705.1 Metabacillus rhizolycopersici
TTGAAATCATTTGGATATCACCTACATACAGTTAATAAAACCATTATAGAGTAAAAAGGCAGTTGAAAGTTCGATATAATCGAACTTTCAACTGCCTAATTTAATAATGGACTTTTTCAGTGGCCTCCTAAGAGTCCGGGCGGTGTTTTTCAAGTGAATTTCATGTAATTTTAAGCATTGTATACTGGATAGCCAGTAAATTTAAAGTCCTTACCTATCTTTTCAACGTTCATTTGTTCAAGATCGATTGCATCTGCCATTTTTTCAATCCCAATGCCTGCAAAAAAGCCTGGTGATTCCTTTCCACCAATTAACTTTGGCGCAAAATAAACAACAACTTTATCAACTAATTTCTCCGTTAGGAAGGATGCATTTACTTCACCACCACCTTCAATTAAGACTGATGAAACAGAATGCTCCCCTAAAATAGATAAGGTACCATGCAAATCAACACGTTCTGAACCGCTTGTCACAAAAATTTTCATTCCAAGCTGTTCAAGCTTTTCCTTTGCTTCTGCCGAGTATTGCTTGGATGTAAAAATCCATGTTTCAGCTTTTTTATCTGTGACTACCTTTGAATCTAAGGGAATGCGCAACGTGCTATCTAGTATGATCCGGATCGGGTTACGACCATTTGGGATTCGTGTTGTTAATTCAGGGTCATCTTTTATCACTGTATGAACCCCAACCAAAATACCAACATTTTCATGACGTAATTGATGTACATCCTTCCGTGCTTCCTCAGACGTAATCCATTTACTATCCCATGTCGAGGATGAAATCTTACCATCTAATGTCGTAGCTGATTTTAACGTAATGAACGGCTGTTTTTTCATAATAAACTTATTAAAAACTTCATTCATTTTCCTAGACTCTTCCTCGCAAACCCCGACAACGACTTCAATATTGGCATTTTTTAATATGTTAATGCCATTACCAGCTACAATTGGATTTGGATCTAACGTTGCAACGACCACTTTTTTTATACCCGCTTTTACGATTGCCTCGGCGCAAGGACCTGTGCGGCCATGATGTGAACAAGGCTCTAACGTTACATAGATTGTGCCGCCCTTCGCTTGGTCTCCAGCCATTCGTAATGCATGAATTTCCGCATGAGGCTCACCAGCCTTTAAGTGCGCCCCCACACCTACAATTCGATTATGATTAACAACTACTGACCCTACCAGCGGATTGGGATCAGTCTGCCCCTTCATTGCTTTTGCATTATTGATCGCTAAATTCATATAAAATTCATGTTCACTCAATCGGATATCCTCCTTCAAAATGACCCGCTTTCTTCATCTTTGTTTCTAGATAGTGTCTATTATAGTTTGAAATATCTCCCCATAGAGGCATTCGTCCAGAAACATCTGCACCCGAACTTTGAAGAGCCTTGAGCTTATTAGGATTATTCGTAATTAATGTCACAGGCAACTTCCGAAGAGTCTTTAACACCCTAATTGCTTCTTCGTAATTTCTCGAGTCATCTGAAAAACCTAATTGCTCATTCGCCTCAACCGTATCTAATCCTTCCTCTTGAAGAAGGTAAGCAAGTGCTTTACTAAATAACCCGATTCCTCGTCCTTCATGATTAGCAAGATAGAACAGGGCTCCCGCTCCATGCTCTGATATCATTTTCATTGATTGTTTTAATTGAAAACCACAGTCACATCTCTTACTACCAAAAATATCCCCTGTATGACAAATACTATGCATACGGATAAGTGCATCTTCTGCGTGTTCAAAATCTCCGTACACTAACACACTTGATTGCTGACTATTTGCTAAATTGGCATGTGGTAACTTATTTAGCAATTCATCAATACTAACCTCTTTCTCCTCAACATTTTGGACTTCTAACCAGCTATACCATTTAAAAAACACAGTTTCTCCCTCTAATTGAACTGGTAATTTAATTGGTCCAACAATATAAGTAGTACCCTCACCATGATGCACGGTTTGTACTTTTTCTTTTATTCTATTTAACGAATGATTTTTTACAGTTTCGATTATCATAAACCTTCCTCCTCTGGGTAATTATTATGGCTGAGTCTATATAAAACCTTTCATTTTTGTATCAATTGTCAACTTACTTATTGTAAGTAAGTATAAATTTGAAGGTGTTTTTCGTCAAGTATAATGCGTTTTCACTTATCCGAAAAATTCCATGATTATTTTCCTAGAATAGTTGATTTGAAGATTCTCTAGAAATCATACCGCATTTCCCATTCATCATCCATTCGCATTACTCCATTTTCTCTTTCAAAAAGAACAGATGTAAGGATGTGAATAGTTGATAATTACTGTACGTTTCTTTCTAATTGATCCGATAGGGCCTGTACTACGGTTATAATCATTTTATCCCATATTGGCTACAATGAATAAAAGCGTTGAAACTGGATGTCGTGCGCATATCCACAGTACAAGAGTTTTATAGTTACGAAACAACAACAAGGGATAAGCATCGATAACAGGATGCTTATCCCTTGTTCATTGCTTCAATTCATACCGTTCCGCCAAACCGCTTGTTTCAAAAGAAACTGTACGCCAAAAATTAATTTTCCCAACGAAAAAGTAAAAAGGCAAGGACAACACATACTAAGCCAAAAACTGTTAGAATTAGCAACTCTAATCCGAATACGGTAAGAGCATCCCCATTCCAGACACCTTGAGCTAATTCAACAAAATGAGTCATCGGCAGCCATTTGCTTGCATCTTGTAAAAACTGAGGCAATATTTCAACTGGCATTGCAATCCCAGATAGAAAAAGCATCGGGAAAAAAATAACCATCGCAAAGCCACTTGCTGCGCCTGCGGATTTTGTAAGACCAGACCATCGAAAAGCCGAGGCCAAAAAAGCAAATACACCCATATAATAGACTAGCGAAAAGCGTGATCATAGATAAAAACGAGATGTTTATATCCCATACTAATTTGGCAAGTACGATAATTTCGATCGCCCCGGCAAGAACGAGGAAAATACCTTGTATGGAATGGGAAACAAGAACCATAGAAGGTCTAATCGGACTCACTCGGAACCTTCGTGAATGACCCCTCCTTATCAACCTTGCGGTCTGATTGAAGAAGGGGCTTCCTGATTCTTAGACCGTTGCATAATGGGGATTCCCACTATGTCTTACACAATCTCCACAGGCGTAGATTATACTGTTCGGACACAACCCTGCCCTACAGTTTGATTGATTCAGTTAGTCGGTCACAAGCAGTTGCTCTAATCCTTTTTGGAGGATAT
>NZ_JAIQUM010000171.1 GCF_020075705.1 Metabacillus rhizolycopersici
ACTGAAGAACAAAACAATGAAAATGAGCAGTAACTAATTATTAAAAAAATCAATTAGTAAAATAATTATAACAAGGCTTAATTAACAATATCATATTTAAGAGCAAACCTTTACTTGGTTTGCTCTTATTTTAGAGATCGATATAATGTTGCAGCTGAAACCCCCTGTTGCTTCCTGAATTTCCCTCACTGTCATCCGTTTAGAATAATACATAGCAATAGCTTGATTCAACTTTTGTTGATTAACCTTTGGTCTACCACCTTTGCGTCCCCGAGCTCTTGCTGCCTTCAGGCCAGCCATTGTTCGTTCACGAATAAAATATCCCGTTCAAATTCTGCAAGAACTGATAGCATTCCAAACATAGCTTTTCCTACAGCTGTACTTGTATCGAGCTTATCTTGGATACTTACAAACTCCACTCCTTTCTCTAAGAGCATCAGCTATTTCAATTAGTCGTTTAGTAGATCTGGCTAAAATTATTTCAAAAATGCCCTTTTATGATATATAAATTTTGATATGGGTTTTGATACAAAAAACACCAAAAAAGAAAGTTACAAATAGTATCAATTTTAGTTTTATTTTGCGTGTTTTTTAAGATTTATTTTGCGCAAATAAAGAATAAACACGCTCTTTAACAGTACAACTTCTTAATGTTATTGTACTTTTTAACTAAGGATTAAAAAGGAAACCTACAATTTTTTATCCAATAATTTTTATGTGAAAATACGGTAATATATAACACATTACTCTTTGTCACAAAAATGGTCGTTTTTGTCTATCGCTCGATGCAACGAAATAGCCCCCAATCCACTTGGGACTAGGGGCTACTCGGTAAGATATTGCAAACAAAAAACTAAAAGGTATCTCTTATTATAGCGATAGTAGAAACATTTGGGAAGAGCTTAATAGAGGGGTACAGTCACATGCCCATCAAGCTAACGAAACAGATTCCCCCAAAAAACAATAAAAAACGAACTTCACCACTGTAAAAAATACAAATTTTTCATTTTAGGGAGTATCATGAATCTTAACTTGATGGCTATGGGGTACAGTCAGGAAAATGCGCAAAATCCTGACGCTACCCCTACTAGATTGAACATTAAGGCACCAACTATTACCCTTTGCGTATGAAATGTTGGCGATCCCCTATATTTAATTGGAACAAAGTTTGTTTGATATTGTAAAAAAATGTCGTAAGTTTGAATTTTCAAAAATAAAAATTCAAAATGATTTACATGTTATACTTTTCCCGAAAGTGCATATACGTTTTGAAAAAACACAGATGAAATGAGTGGATTACTATATTAGTAGAAGACTTAACACATCGTTTTAAACTAGTAAAAAAGCGAAACCCATTACATGCCAATGAATTACTAGATTATATTCAAAAAAGTTATATTTATGGGGAATTATCTATTGTTGAATACAAAAAACTGTTCTTTGAACTGGATAAACGTGAAGCAAAAAAGCCAAGGTCATTTTTTGTAAAAACAAGACCTTTGGATTTTGAAAAATGTAAAATAAGTTCTATAATCTAACAAATCACAATTTAGGCAATTAAAGAGGTTGGGTACCTTTTTAGATACCCAACCTCTTTATAAGACCGTTATCGGCAAAAAAATAAGACCAACTGTGCCTTTGGTATTGCTAATCGATGCTTAGTAACATGTAATTTATCCTCTCAGTTCCTTTCTTTTTAATGGGACTGAGGAATCGTAGGTAAAATAACTTCAACCGTGGTTCCCTCATTTATTTTACTTGAGATCTTGATTTCCCCATCATGACTTTCTATAATTTTATAGCTTATCATTAATCCCAAACCTGTCCCTTTTTCTTTTGTTGTATAGAAAGGTTCACTAAGTGTTGGAATCCGGTCTTCCGGAATACCAGAGCCTTGATCAATAATACAAATGGATACTTTGTCTTTTTCTTTTGCCTTTACCTTTAAATCAATCGTTCCGCCATTCGGCATTGCTTCAATTGCATTCTTCAAAATATTAATAAACACTTGTTTTAATTGATTTTCCTCACACACAATCATAGAAATATCTGATTCAAATTCTACAAAGATTTGAACATTGTTCATAATGGCTTGTATGTTGATGAGAGTCACAACATCTTTTATTAAACTTTTTATGTCTTTATCTTTGAATACAATAGCAGTTGGTTTTGCTAATACTAAGAATTCACCAATAATAAGATTAATTCGTTCTAATTCCGATAATACGAGATTGAAATACTCTTCTTCACTTGTATATTTGGATTTGAATAACTGAATAAATCCTTTGATGGAAGTAAGGGGATTCCGAATTTCATGAGCAATCCCCGCAGCCATTTGTCCTACAAGCGCCAGTTTTTCTGATTTTTCAAGGAGACTTTCTGTTGTCTCCTTTTTATCGGTAATATCCTTAACAATTGATAATGTTGCCTCTTTGCCTTCATATAGAATTGAACGACTTGAGACTTCAACGAAAATTATTTTTTTGTCCAGACGTATTAGTTTTTGCCCTACATTACTAGTTTGTATGTTTTCTTCACAAAGCTGTTTTAATCGTTTCATTGCTCTTTCATGATAGTTGGGGTTAATGAAGTCGTAGATTGATTTACCCAAAATGTCATCTTTCTTTTGAGCGCCAAGCATATTTTCCCCAAATGTATTTACATAAAGGATACTATTTTGATCGTAGATGAAAATAGACTCAGGTAATATTTCAATTACTTGTTTATAATTCTCTTCACTTGCTTTTATTCTCTTCACTTGCTTTTATTCTCTCCCCATAAAACTTCACTTTGTCATATTGTCTACCTATAAACCAAGCTAGGGTCACTAATATAAATCAATAATCTGTCTTTTTAAAGGTTCACCTAACAATAGAACTTCAATTAATACAAAAATAATTGCAATACTTATAAAAGAGATTTGGCCTATTTTTTTCATAAAAAGTTCCTCTGAAGTCATAGTTATAAAGGCATAATACCACGAAAACGGATAAAATTTAACATAAATCTTACCTTATTCTATTCTCTAAAGAACTCATTTTAGTTTCTTTAATCACTGCATACTCATATAAACTTAGTTGACATAACTAAAGATTATGGGAAATAAAAAACCTTTGGAATGTGATGCACCCCAAAAGTTAGAGTTGAAAATCTAACCTTTGGGGTGTTTATTTATGACTAAATATAGTGATGAATTTAAGATTATGGTAGTTCGAGAATATCAAGAAGGAGAGCTTGGATATC
>NZ_JAIQUM010000172.1 GCF_020075705.1 Metabacillus rhizolycopersici
GGTTAAGTCCTCGATCGATTAGTATCAGTCAGCTCCACACGTCACCGCGCTTCCACCTCTGACCTATCAACCTGATCATCTTTCAGGGATCTTACTAGCTTACGCTATGGGAAATCTCATCTCGAGGGGGGCTTCATGCTTAGATGCTTTCAGCACTTATCCCTTCCGCACATAGCTACCCAGCTATGCCTTTGGCAAGACAACTGGTACACCAGCGGTGCGTCCATCCCGGTCCTCTCGTACTAAGGACAGCTCCTCTCAAATTTCCTACGCCCACGACGGATAGGGACCGAACTGTCTCACGACGTTCTGAACCCAGCTCGCGTACCGCTTTAATGGGCGAACAGCCCAACCCTTGGGACCGACTACAGCCCCAGGATGCGATGAGCCGACATCGAGGTGCCAAACCTCCCCGTCGATGTGGACTCTTGGGGGAGATAAGCCTGTTATCCCCGGGGTAGCTTTTATCCGTTGAGCGATGGCCCTTCCATGCGGAACCACCGGATCACTAAGCCCGACTTTCGTCCCTGCTCGACTTGTAGGTCTCGCAGTCAAGCTCCCTTGTGCCTTTACACTCTGCGAATGATTTCCAACCATTCTGAGGGAACCTTTGGGCGCCTCCGTTACATTTTAGGAGGCGACCGCCCCAGTCAAACTGCCCACCTGACACTGTCTCCCAGCCCGATTAGGGCTGCGGGTTAGAATTTCAATACAACCAGGGTAGTATCCCACCGACGCCTCCACCGAAGCTAGCGCTCCGGCTTCTTAGGCTCCTACCTATCCTGTACAAGCTGTACCAAAATTCAATATCAGGCTACAGTAAAGCTCCACGGGGTCTTTCCGTCCTGTCGCGGGTAACCTGCATCTTCACAGGTACTATAATTTCACCGAGTCTCTCGTTGAGACAGTGCCCAGATCGTTACGCCTTTCGTGCGGGTCGGAACTTACCCGACAAGGAATTTCGCTACCTTAGGACCGTTATAGTTACGGCCGCCGTTTACTGGGGCTTCAATTCAAAGCTTCGCTTACGCTAACCTCTCCTCTTAACCTTCCAGCACCGGGCAGGCGTCAGCCCCTATACTTCGCCTTGCGGCTTCGCAGAGACCTGTGTTTTTGCTAAACAGTCGCCTGGGCCTATTCACTGCGGCTTTTCCGGGCTATTCACCCTAAAAAGCACCCCTTCTCCCGAAGTTACGGGGTCATTTTGCCGAGTTCCTTAACGAGAGTTCTCTCGCTCACCTTAGGATTCTCTCCTCGCCTACCTGTGTCGGTTTGCGGTACGGGCACCTCTCACCTCGCTAGAGGCTTTTCTTGGCAGTGTGGAATCAGGAACTTCGGTACTATAATTCCCTCGCCATCACAGCTCAGCCTTCGCGACAACGGGATTTGCCTCGTTGTCAGCCTAACTGCTTGGACGCGCTAATCCAACAGCGCGCTTACCCTATCCTTCTGCGTCCCCCCATTGCTCAAATGGTGAGGAGGTGGTACAGGAATTTCTACCTGTTGTCCATCGCCTACGCCTTTCGGCCTCGGCTTAGGTCCCGACTAACCCTGAGCGGACGAGCCTTCCTCAGGAAACCTTAGGCATTCGGTGGAGGGGATTCTCACCCCTCTTTCGCTACTCATACCGGCATTCTCACTTCTAAGCGCTCCACTAGTCCTTACGGTCTAGCTTCACAGCCCTTAGAACGCTCTCCTACCATTGTTCGTAAGAACAATCCACAGCTTCGGTGATACGTTTAGCCCCGGTACATTTTCGGCGCAGAGTCACTCGACCAGTGAGCTATTACGCACTCTTTAAATGATGGCTGCTTCTAAGCCAACATCCTGGTTGTCTAAGCAACTCCACATCCTTTTCCACTTAACGTATACTTTGGGACCTTAGCTGGTGGTCTGGGCTGTTTCCCTCTTGACTACGGATCTTATCACTCGCAGTCTGACTCCTGAATATAAGTTTTTGGCATTCGGAGTTTGACTGAATTCGGTAACCCGTTGGGGGCCCCTAGTCCAATCAGTGCTCTACCTCCAAAACTCTAAATTCAAGGCTAGCCCTAAAGCTATTTCGGAGAGAACCAGCTATCTCCAAGTTCGATTGGAATTTCTCCGCTACCCACACCTCATCCCCGCACTTTTCAACGTACGTGGGTTCGGGCCTCCATTCAGTGTTACCTGAACTTCACCCTGGACATGGGTAGATCACCTGGTTTCGGGTCTACGACCACGTACTCTATCGCCCTATTCAGACTCGCTTTCGCTGCGGCTCCGTCTTATCAACTTAACCTTGCACGGGATCGTAACTCGCCGGTTCATTCTACAAAAGGCACGCCATTACCCATTAACGGGCTTTGACTACTTGTAGGCACACGGTTTCAGGATCTATTTCACTCCCCTTCCGGGGTGCTTTTCACCTTTCCCTCACGGTACTGGTTCACTATCGGTCACTAGGGAGTATTTAGCCTTGGGAGATGGTCCTCCCTGCTTCCGACGGGATTTCACGTGTCCCGCCGTACTCAGGATCCACTCTGGAGGGAACGAAGTTTCAACTACAGGGTTGTTACCTTCTTTGACGGGCCTTTCCAGACCTCTTCATTTACTTCGTTCCTTTGTAACTCCGTATAGAGTGTCCTACAACCCCAAGAGGCAAGCCTCTTGGTTTGGGCTAATTCCGTTTCGCTCGCCGCTACTCAGGAAATCGCGTTTGCTTTCTCTTCCTCCGGGTACTTAGATGTTTCAGTTCCCCGGGTCTGCCTTTATTACCCTATGTATTCAGGTAAAAATACTACTCCATTACGAGCAGTGGGTTCCCCCATTCGGAAATCTCCGGATCAAAGCTTACTTACAGCTCCCCGAAGCATATCGGTGTTAGTACCGTCCTTCATCGGCTCCTAGTGCCAAGGCATCCACCGTGCGCCCTTAACAACTTAACCTTTGACATTTAAAATGTCGTTTAAATCAATTATTAAGAGAATCACTAAACTAAGCGTTTAAACTCAGTGAATTACTTGAATTGTTATCGTTATCTAGTTTTCAAGGAACA
>NZ_JAIQUM010000173.1 GCF_020075705.1 Metabacillus rhizolycopersici
TCGTCCATAATCATGATTTATTGTCAGAACTTGAGATTTTTTGTCCAAGCTCAAGGTTTTATTGTCTGGTTTTGAATTTTATTGTCCGAAATCACCAAGGTATCGACCAACCTTCAATTTTCGACATTTTTTTCGTCCCGCTCTGTAACTGCTGTTAATCTTTTTATGTTTAAAAACAACAATCTTTTAGAAAAGAGCCAAAAATAATTAATATTCTATCTTGCATGGATCATTTTTCAAATAAATCTAGTCTACGTACAAACCTCCACAACCTTCACATGAAACAATAAAGGAAACAGACTAGTAGGATCAAAGACCGAAGAGCGGTTTTCTAAACTATCTTCGGTCTTTTTATGTAGTTTTTTCCCCCTATAAGAATAAGATGTTTCCTGTTAATCCATGCTAATAAAAACAGTATTCACCTTTATCGTTTAGAAAAAATGAGAATGGAGTACTCACTTATGACGGGAATTCTTTTAGCCATCCTCGCAGCTGTTTCATGGGGCAGCATTGTATTTGTCAGTAACAAGCTTGGCGGTGACGAAAACAGTCAAACACTTGGAACAACAGTCGGTGCCTTGGTATTTGCCATTGTAGTGTATATTTATAAGATGCCTGAATTATCAACTGTTACTTGGGCAGTAGGCTTTGTTTCAGGTTTACTTTGGTGTATTGGACAAAAAAATCAGTTTGGAGCTGTTCGCTATTTAGGCGTTGCCAAAACAGCACCGATTTCGACAGGCTTGCAGCTGATTGGAACAACTTTCTTTGGCGTTTTTATTTTTAAGGAATGGCAAACTACCACAAGTATCGTGATAGGACTTGCTGGACTTGCTTGTATTATTATCGGTGCCTTGCTTACCTCACTCAATCAGGGTGATGACAAAGGGCAGAAAAAGAGTCAAAAAGAAGGATTACTCATCTTGCTCTTTTCTACTGTAGGCTTTGTCACATATGTCGTATTAATTCGCAGGTTTAATATTGATGGCTGGGCGGCAATACTACCTCAAGCAATTGGGATGGTTACAGGTGCATTCTTTATTACGATACGGGATAAACCATACAACAAGTATGCTATTCGTAATATTTTGACAGGTCTTATATGGAGTACAGGAAATCTTGGACTTTTACTTGCATTGCCTAAAATCGGTGTGGCAACAAGCTTTTCTATCTCGCAAACTGGCATTGTCATCTCAACCATCGGCGGTCTCTTCTTTTTAAACGAGCGTAAAAGTAAAAAACAGGTATGGATTGTTCTCTTAGGATGTTTGTTTATTATCATAGGCGGAGTCTTATTAGGGCTTACAAAAAGATAAAGGAGTGATCAGGATGTATCCAAGTCTTGAAGGGAAAGTCGTCGTCATTACAGGTGGTGCAACTGGCATTGGAAAGGCAATGGCTGAAAGATTCGGTGCTGAAAAAGCAAAGGTTGTCATTAACTATTTCAAAGAGGAGCAAGAACTTAATGCCCTAATAAAGGCAATTGAAGATTCTGGTGGGAGCGCAAGCGCAATCCAAGGAGATGTCACTCAGGAAAAGGATATTAAAGGGATGATTAATCATGCTGTAAAGACGTTCGGTTCATTGGACATTATGGTTAATAATGCCGGTATTGAAAATGAAGTCCCCTCTGAAGATCTTTCACTCACTGATTGGAATAAGGTCATTTCTACAAATTTGACAGGTCAATTTTTAGGGTGTCGAGAGGCGATTGATTACATGCTTGATCATGATATAAAAGGCTCTATTATTAATATGTCGTCCGTTCATCAGAAAATTCCATGGCCTCATTTTGTCCATTATGCAGCAAGTAAAGGTGGAGTCAAGCTGATGACTGAAACACTTGCACTTGAATTTGCTCCACATGGAATTCGGGTGAATTGCATTGCTCCCGGTGCAATTGATACTCCAATCAATAAGGAAAAGTTTGATGATCCCGAATTGAAGAAAGGTGTAGTCGAACTTATTCCAATGGGGTATATCGGTAAGCCTGAAGAAATTGCAGCATGTGCAGTATGGCTTGCTTCAAGTGAAGCCAGCTACGTTACCGGTCTGACCCTCTTTGCTGATGGTGGAATGACCCAATATCCCGGGTTTCAGGCAGGGAAAGGTTAGGAGTTCGAAATGTAACGTTGCTATCTCGATACATACTACCAATTATTTGTTTTTTCTTTCCGTTTCTTTAGCTGTTGCACACAGATAAACCACCTTTATAAAAATTAAAATTCCCAAAACTTATTATATAGCGAGTTTGTCCCAACTGTTTTAGAATCTATCACCTATGTTTTTTCTTCAATGGCTGCAGCTACATACTGTTTACTGCCAGATGTTATCTCAGTAATTTGTGCAATGTTTTCAAATGAAGATTTCATTCTATGCGGATGGCAGTGAAGGAAATCTATGAGGCGATTGGGATTTCGGCTGCCACTTTATATCGATCACTGAAAGAAGAGCAAACCTATTATTGAACTGCCCCATAAATGTTAGACACCAAATCTAACTTTACGGGGTCACTTCATTGTCTAACGATTGGAGTGCAGTTCATTGCTTACGACGGCGTAGGGGGGGTCTTGTGTTCTAATATGTTCTTCCGAAAAGATGTAAGCACTAACTTCACGCACTATTCCCTTCAGAACCTCTCGTAGAAATTCAAGAAATGTTACATGATTATCATCTCCTTCTCTTAAACAGAAAAAGACTGACAACCAACTACCCTCACAATATTTAGTTGCATTTCTATTCTATCATTTTCCCCATAACAAATTTCGGGTGGTCACTGTGACGCAACCCGTATAAAAGATTCTGAAACAAATCAATAAATGATTGAAAATACGATTTCTCTTATAGCCTTTTACCCTTTTTCAGAAGGCTGTTTTCGCAAACTTTGTTGCTATTGTCATATAGAGTGCCACCAACAGTGACCGGTTCGTCTCCATATTTCAGGAATTGGGTAAGTAACTCCACTAAAGTTGCCCGCCTAGGCTCTATATTT
>NZ_JAIQUM010000174.1 GCF_020075705.1 Metabacillus rhizolycopersici
TTTGCTACAAGGAGTCCAGAGGCATTCAATGAAGCAGCACATTTTATGGAGATGCTACCATTTAGGTATGCGTTGGAGATTTTTGTTATTTTTCTTCCGATTTTATACCATGCGATTTACGGTGTATACATTGCTTTTACAGCGAAAAACAACGTAAATAAGTACAATTTTCTTCGCAACTGGTTATTTGTAGCTCAACGTGTTACAGGTATTATAACGTTCATATTTATTGCTTGGCACGTGTGGGAAACTAGAATCGCTGCTGCATTTGGTGCAGAAGTAAATTATGACATGATGTCTTCGATTTTAAGCAGTCCTTTTATGCTAACGTTCTATTTAATTGGGGTTTTATCAACTATTTTCCATTTTGCTAATGGTTTATGGTCGTTTGCAGTAAGCTGGGGAATTACTGTTACTCCACGCTCACAAGTTATTTCCACATACGTAACGCTTGCAATATTTGTGGCGCTTTCAATCGTGGGTGTTCGTGCAATATTTGCATTCGTTTAATTCAGCAATAGCTATTAAAGGGAGTGGGCTTTATGAGTAAAAACAAAATTATCGTTGTCGGAGGCGGGTTAGCTGGTTTAATGGCTACAGTCAAAGCTGCTGAGGCCGGCATTCAAGTAGATTTATTTTCATTAGTACCTGTTAAACGTTCTCATTCTGTGTGTGCACAAGGAGGAATTAACGGTGCGGTTAATACAAAAGGTGAAGGAGATTCACCTTTGGAGCATTTTGATGATACAGTTTATGGTGGAGACTTTTTAGCGAACCAACCGCCTGTAAAAGCATTAGCCGAGGCAGCTCCTGGTATCATCCACCTATTTGACCGAATGGGTGTTATGTTTAACCGTACTCCAGAAGGATTATTAGATTTCAGACGCTTTGGAGGTACACAGTATCACCGTACAGCGTTTGCTGGTGCGACGACTGGACAACAACTTCTATATGCATTAGATGAACAGGTTAGACGTTATGAAGTTGCTGGTCTTGTTACGAAGTATGAAGGCTGGGAGTTTTTAGGTGCTGTGATTGATGACGATGGTGTTTGTCGCGGGATCACTGGTCAAAACTTAACATCAATGCAAATTGAATCTTTCCGATCAGATGCTGTTATAATGGCAACTGGTGGACCTGGAATTATCTTTGGTAAATCAACAAATTCTGTCATTAACACTGGCTCCGCTGCATCAATTGTTTATCAACAAGGTGTAACTTATTCGAACGGAGAATTTATTCAAATCCACCCAACAGCAATCCCTGGTGATGATAAGCTTCGTCTAATGAGTGAGTCGGCTCGTGGTGAAGGTGGACGAGTATGGACGTATAAAGATGGTAAGCCATGGTATTTCCTAGAGGAAAAATATCCTGCGTATGGAAATCTAGTTCCACGAGATATCGCAACACGTGAAATCTTTGACGTATGTGTGAATCAGAAACTAGGTATAAATGGCGAAAACATGGTGTACTTAGATTTATCACATAAAGATCCGAAAGAGCTTGATATTAAACTAGGTGGAATTATTGAAATCTATGAAAAATTCGCTGGTGATGATCCACGTAAAGTACCAATGAAAATCTTCCCGGCTGTTCACTATTCAATGGGTGGACTTTGGGTAGATTATGACCAAATGACAAATATTCCTGGTTTATTTGCTGCTGGTGAGTGTGATTACTCAATGCACGGTGCTAACCGTTTGGGTGCAAATTCACTACTATCTGCGATTTACGGTGGTATGGTTGCAGGTCCGAATGCAGTTAAGTATATAAATGGATTAGAAAAAAGTGCGGAAGATTTATCCTCTACTGTTTATGATCGCTATGTGAAACAAGAAGAAGATAAATGGGCTGGCATTATGAGTTTAGACGGTAAGGAAAACGCATACGTTCTTCATAAGGAATTAGGAGAATGGATGACTGATAATGTTACAGTTGTTCGTCACAACGATAGACTTCTTAAAACAGATGACAAAATTCAAGAACTTATTGAACGGTACGATAACATTAATATTAACGATACGGCGAAATGGAGCAACCAAGGTGCAACGTTCACTCGACAATTGAAAAATATGCTTCAATTATCTCGTGTTATCACACTTGGTGCATACAATCGAAATGAAAGTCGTGGAGCACATTACAAACCAGATTTTCCAGAGCGTAACGACGAGGATTGGTTAAAGACAACAATGGCTGATTATACCGGTGATGATACAGCACCTAAATTTACTTATGCAGATGTTGACGTATCATTAATTACACCACGTAAACGTGATTATTCAAAAAGTAAAGAGGGGGATAAATAATGAGTGAGAAAAAAGTAGTTCAATTTATTATTACTCGTCAAGATTCTCCGGAAGAAGCCCCTTACCAGGAGAAATTTGAAATTCCTTATCGTCCGAATATGAACGTGATATCAGCACTAATGGAAATTCGCCGAAATCCTGTAACGGTTGAAGGGAAGCAAACAACTCCGATCACGTGGGATATGAACTGTTTGGAGGAAGTGTGTGGAGCTTGTTCGATGATCATCAATGGCAAGCCGCGTCAATCCTGTTCAGCGCTAGTTGATCAGCTAGAACAGCCAATTCGCCTTGAACCAATGCGAACGTTCCCGATCGTTCGAGATTTACAAGTAGACCGTAAGCGTATGTTTGATTCACTTAAGAAAGTGAAAGCGTGGATTCCTGTTGATGGAACGTATGATTTAGGACCTGGACCACGTATGCCAGAGAAAAAACGTCAATGGGCTTATGAATTATCAAAATGTATGACCTGTGGTGTATGCCTAGAGGCGTGTCCGAATGTAAATAGTAAATCTAATTTCATTGGACCTGCCCCATTATCACAAGTACGTCTATTTAATGCACATCCAACGGGCGAGATGAATAAATCTGAGCGACTTGAAACAATTATGGGCGATGGTGGCTTAGCTAA
>NZ_JAIQUM010000175.1 GCF_020075705.1 Metabacillus rhizolycopersici
TGAAGTCTTAAGCTCCATCTCATATTCATATCTACCATCATCTTCGTCTAACTCGATTTCAACAACTTCACCCGTGATGTTCTTTTTCGCAATTGCGATTGCTTCTTTTTCAGAAATCAATGATCCTGTTGTTGCTGCTGAAGCATGTACTTCATAATCGTCATCATCGTCGTCATCACGACTTTCGTCAATCTTAATGATTTTTGCTGTGTAGGCATCTACATCGATATCAAAATCCTTATTGTCTTTATCAATGTCCACTTCATAATACGTTTGACCGTTATATTTTTCTAACTCAATACTTTCTACAATTCCGTCTACTTGTTCTAGTGCTACCGCTTTCGCCTTTTCAATTCCGATTAGTTCATGTGACGCCTTACTTTCTACTGTTTTAGAAGGATTCTCTTGAGCGAACCCATGATTGATTGCTCCAAACCCAATTGAACCACCTAAAATTATTGCTGCTCCCAATGTAATCATACCGATCTTATTCATTTTCTCATTCCTCCTAAGTCGTATTGATCTTATATCCCTACTATAACCAGTGAAGATTAGAGGAATGGAAGAGAAAGATTAAAAATTGCTGAGAATCTGATAAGGAATT
The DNA here is from genome assembly GCF_020075705.1 of Metabacillus rhizolycopersici. The sequence goes on from NZ_JAIQUM010000175.1 coordinate 605, forward strand.
CTTCGATTCGCAGAATTCCCACCGTTAATGCGGATTTATCCTCCATTGAATACAGTTTATCAACCATTTCACTTTGTTTTCCCACCAAGAATGGCCCTTTACACAAAGAAAAAGCACAATTCTTCCTCCTGAGTCGCGCCCTTTTATTGAATTACTAAAATAACTTAATTTTTATTCAACTATCGCTCCTTTTAAGGATAAATCTTCATAATCCTTTTTACACTTGTAAAACCCAAGTGGTGTAAATCACTTGTTATGACCTTTTAGGCCTATTATGATATCTTGTTATAATAACACCCTAAAAGTTTGATGGTTTCCCGATAGAAAAACATTGATATGAAAGGTTTATCATCTTTAGCTTCTTTTAAAATTGATCAAAATCAACTAAAGTCTAGAGAGAGGAGGAGAGGAAGGTTTCAATTTTGCGTGCAATTCGAAAATTTTATCAATTTTTTGTAGACAAACCCATTAAAAAAGGAGCAGTTTTGAACGATCACTACGAGGTTTTGAGTGTTATAGGAACTGGAAGCTATGGGATTGTCTATCTGTGTAAAGATTTAAAAACAAACGAGAATAGAGTGGTCAAACAGCTTCGTCCAAGTAAGCGCTATAACAAAAAAGAGGTAGAGATGTTTAAAAATGAAATCTCTATTTTGCGTATGCTGAACCACAAAAATATACCAATGTTATGTGAAGCTTTTTCAAATAATAGATATTTATTTTATGTAATGAGTTTCATTGAAGGGGATAATCTGGAAGACCAGATTTTTTTAAGTAAAAAAACTTTTAATGAGAAAGAGTCTCTACTAATTCTTTCTCATCTGCTTGAATTAATTAATTATCTTCACAAAAAAGACATTTACCATCAAGATTTACGTATTCCAAATATTTTACTAAAAAACAAGGATCTTTTTTTGATTGACTTTGGTTTATCAAAGCATAAAGCCACAAATGACTCATTTCACTCATCATTTAGTTCTTCATCTTACAAACAAAAGGATATCCTAGAGATGAAACAACAGGACTACTATGATTTAGGAGAAATACTTTTATATTTACTTTATACGACGTACCCATCTAAAAACAAAAAAGCCCTTCCTTGGACGGAAGAACTTTCTTTAGAAAAGGAAACTGTTTATTTGCTAAAAAGACTGCTACAAATTAAAGAACCTTATTCAAATACTAGTGAAATTTCAACCAATCTTCATGCTGCACTTAAAGCGAAAGAAAAAGTACATTAACCGCAGGGAGGAGGATTAGCTACTGCTCCGGCCCTTCCGTTTGTAGTAGTTACTTCCACTCATTGGAGATCGTTTATACCGTCGGTTACTGCTGCTGCTACCTCGACGATAATGGTCATGTCTTCGCTCGCTGCTACTGCCTCGACGATAATGGTCATGTCTTCGCTCGCTGCTGCCTTGGGAAAGTTGCTTAATTTGTTTCATTATTTTTTTAAACATTGTTTACCTCTTTTCATTTTTTTAGCTTGGTGTATGTTTTTAGTCTAACATAGTTTAAAGGCAAAACTTACTAATTAGTATGAAGATTAACGTAGTATTGTTGTTATGATTCAGTACTGACCAGGAGAATGGAACCGGTTATAGCATCAACATGGACATTGTATTCCCTGCTTCCTTCTTCAATTTCGAACTCATAGATCATGTTATGATCTTCTTCATCTATTTGAATTTCCTGATTTTTCCGCTCAGTTATCCTACTCTCATGCCAACATGGGTTTTACGGCTCTGGTCAGAGTTTTGCCTTCAGACCTCCGCACGGTTCGTCGCGAATACCGCACTGTCTGTCAGCTAATACTTCCCGACTGATCGGCGAGCATATTCGAGACTTTCACCCTATATTGGAGCGTGCTACCGCATGCACAAAAAGTAGTGCATTTTCTAGAGATACGCACTACTTTTAAACATGTAATGATAGTTATAGATAGCCCAAAGGTCATAACCTAAGTTCTCATGCTTCTACTTACCAATTAATCATCATTCTCGTCGTTATCATCATCATTTTCCAATTCAACAACTTTTCCACTTTTAGCATCAATTGTTATATCTGCCTCGCCATTTGAAGTCTTAAGCTCCATCTCATATTCATATCTACCATCATCTTCGTCTAACTCGATTTCAACAACTTCACCCGTGATGTTCTTTTTCGCAATTGCGATTGCTTCTTTTTCAGAAATCAATG
>NZ_JAIQUM010000176.1 GCF_020075705.1 Metabacillus rhizolycopersici
TTTTTGGGACGGCCTAGAAGCTCGGAACGAAAAGAAGCTCGATTCCTTATACGATTTTGGAAATTACATAACCGTTGGATCGTTCGACGCAGCCAAAGACCTTTATCAAGGCATGGAAGACAGAGCCCATGTCGCGATGAATTCTCCCTATGACTTTGTTAATTATGTAAGTATGGGAACGCTTGATCTAGGAAATGGAGCAATAAATCCGGAGGAAAGCTTTTCAAAAGAGCACTGGTTGAGTAGTATAGGGTTAGCTAGTATTCTAGCAGGTGGAGCAAAGCCGCTTGTTCCTAAACCGAAAACACCTAGTTTACAAGATCGAAACCTGGTTCTTGAGCAGACAGTTAATAAAGCTCATGAGCTAACTATGAAAACAAAGGCTGATGTAAATTTTGTCGTAGATGAGGTAAGAGGCGGCATTAACGTATTTCGGAATGCAATTCATAATAATGACAATTTGGTTTACAGCACAAATGTGAGTGTTCCAAAGATACCGGTGAAGGTGATGGATACTGAATCGGTTAAGAAGGTATTGGATAGGGTTTGGTCGAAGTTTTCTTTGAGTGGTGTTGGTAAGGGTACGGGCACTAAGTTAGATGATATGCCAAGAATCAATGAAATTGAAGTGAACTTTAACTATAAAACTAAATTTGATTCGGAAGAATTTGCAAAACAGTTAAGAGATCAAGAAAAAGGTATGAATGAACTAACTGTAGATGAATACTTGAAAAATCGACAACGATATATTGATGAAGGTAGAGCAATAGAAGGAAACGCTGCACAACAAGCAGCTCGTGAAAAAGCCTTAAATAAAAAAATAGAAGAATTATTCGAAAGTGGAATGTCTTGGGGAGAAGCTGAGGAAAAAGCAAATAGTTGGTTGAAAACACAAGCAGCACTTCATAATCCAGACCAAATAGCAGGAGGTAATCCATTACATATTGGCGGTATGGGAGATAAGAGAATAAACTCATCAATTGGAGCACAATGGAAATATAGGATTGATATCGTAGATGAACAGATAGGCGAACTAGCTAAAAAAATGACACCTGAACAGCGGAAAAATACGTATTTAAATGTTAAACTTACACAATAAAGGAGGATTGTAAATTGAGCATTTATAGTGATTTTAAAAAGATTAGTAAAGTAGAGGAATCTACAATTAATAAATATAAAGAACACCTTCCAAAAGAATTGATTGAAGCATGGAGAATATATGGCTATGGGACTTTTATGAATGGTTATTTAAAAGTAATAAATCCTGATGATTTTAGCTCTTTAGTAAGTGACACTTATTTAAGAAATAAAGGAACAATTCCTATTTTCACTACATCAATGGGTGATATTATACTTTTTGAAAAAGATGAAAACCAAGAGTCTTATATAGTGATGATTAACTACCGGAAAAGTAAAACAAAAGTATTAGCTTCAAAATATTCCTTGTTTATTAGATTTTTAGAGGAAGAGGCATTTAAGCAGAGGGCATTAGAGTGGTTACCTTATCCAGAAGCGATAGAAAAATTTAAAGAACCAGAGTATGAAGAATGTTTTGGTTATACACCGCTATTAGGTCTAGGTGGAGCAGAAAAAGTAGAGAATTTAAAAAAGGTAAAATTGAAGGAACATATTCTTATTATTACTGGATTGATGGGGCCAGTCCAGTAATATTTGGGAGTATAAGGACCTCGGCAAGTTGGAACAAAGAAAAATGATTTCCTAAATAAAGATACGGGTGACTAGAACGAAAAAAAGGTCATTTAAGAATAAGATTTGTGTGTATTACTTTATATAGCTAACAATAAGCATTTGATTGTCTTTTAGGCAACAGGTGCTTTTTGTTTTTTTATTTGTCTCATTTTTTTAGGTCAGTGCGTAGGGCAACAGGTGTTTTTTTCGGGAATTTATACTTTGGAAAACATGAATGGTGCGTACATGAAATTCGTAACCCATGAAGGTAGTACCATCATGGCATATGGTTATAATACTTGGATCGGCTGACAAGAGCGAGAATTAGGCGAGATGCCATTTTACATGCGAGAGGTAGTATGGGGCATGGTGTAGTTAACAAACAAAAGAGACCGTACAAGCTCGTGGTGATAAACAGCAGGTAATATAAAAAAGTTCCTATAGCATAGGGTAAACAAAAATTGGGTTGTATTTTTACTAGAGACGGTCGTATAATACTCGCTATTCGTTTAAAAAGCGTTACGAAAATTAAAATTTATGTAACGGGAGGGCGAAGAATTGAAGGTTGTTGGGTATATACGAGTCTACACTCAAGGACAAGCCAAAGATGGATATAGCTTGAAATATCAAGAAGAGGAAATTAAGGCATATTGTGAAGAAAAAGGCTTGAACTTGATACATATTTTTAGAGATAAAGGAATTAGCGGTGCCAAACTGAATGAAGAAGCATTGGAGATAGACAAGGTGGGCTAACAAGAGATGCTGGCTCACCTTTCGTTTGTCTAAATACAGTATGTGATGGAAGCATCTCGACAAGGCAACACAATCCAGCCGATCCATTTCAACTCAGAAGCCTACAAAGCAAGTGAGGTTTATCAATTAAAGGGACAGGCTGAGCAACAAACAATTGATTATCTGACTTTTAAAAAGAACCAAGAAGAGGTACGAAAACAACAAGCAGAAATTGAAGCGGAAATCGAAGCAAGGAAAAGGGAAGAAGCAGAATTTGCTAAGTTGAACCCTATCGAAAAATCGCTCCATAGCTTTAAAGAAATCGGAACCGATTTTTGGGACGGCCTAGAAGCTCGGAACGAAAAGA
>NZ_JAIQUM010000177.1 GCF_020075705.1 Metabacillus rhizolycopersici
GCCATCCAGCTCCAGCGCCTAGCCCCTCTTGGGTCTAAGCCACTTTTGAATTGAAGGCAAAGTACACCTTCTATTCAAAAGCGTCTTATGCTTGTCGGGGCTGATCAAGGCGCTTGCGCTTTTGTTCCTAAGCTATGTTAAGGTAAAATGTTGATATTTGTATTTTGGGGTGGAGGTATATTTATGTTTTCAGTCGATAATTATATTGGTTCAATTAAATCCAACCTTGAGAAACAATCGGATTTGTTAGTAGGAAATCTCAAGAATATCTTTACATACAATTTCTCTTCCGATACAGATTTGTTGGATTTCTCGGCATTCATCGAACCTACAAGGTTTGAATTATCAATAATAATGTTCTCAATGGATAAAGAAGCCAACGAAGTTTTCTACGAAGGAAATGACACAACGGTTTTTGCAGGTAGTGTAGAGGTACTTTCAGAAGTCGAATATCATCAGTTAAATGACAGTCAGTTAGACGATTTTTTTGAATTTTACGAGCAGAACGAAGAAACGTTAATTCCACAAGAACAAAAAGCATTTACAGATTGGTTTAGTCAATGTTGGGAAAAAGTAGGTGGAGATGCATTGGATTTACCATCGTACTTTGTTTTCCACGATGATTATAAATCATTTGATTTAAAAAATAATCAATGGATTGATGATGAAGAAAAATGGTCATAAACGATGAAGAATGCCTATATATCAAGGTATTCTTTTTTCTCGTCAAAATATCAACATTAAAGATTAACATAGCTTTTCACTAAAAAAGAAAAAGCTCACCGTAAAGGTAAGCTTTTTCTTCACATTATTTTGCTCCGCCAATTGTGCTGCGGTCTAGTACTTTGTCAATTAAGCCATACTCTAGAGCACGGTTAGCAGTCATGAAGTTATCACGCTCTGTATCACGTTCGATGACATCTAAAGACTGACCTGTACGCTCTGAAAGGATATTGTTTAATTTGTCACGTAGGAAAAGAATACGTTTCGCTGCAATTTCAATTTCAGTTGCTTGACCTTGTGCTCCACCAAGTGGTTGGTGAATCATAACTTCACTGTTAGGAAGTGCATAGCGTTTACCCTTTTCTCCAGCTGCAAGTAAGAATGCACCCATTGAAGCTGCCATACCGATACAAATTGTTGAAACCTGTGGTTTAATAAATTGCATCGTATCATAAATAGCCATACCAGCAGTAATAGATCCACCAGGACTGTTAATATAAATTGAAATATCCTTTTCTGGGTCTTCTGCTTCTAAGAATAATAACTGTGAAACGATTGAGTTTGCCACGTTATCGTCGATACCACTACCAAGCATAATAATACGGTCCTTTAAAAGACGAGAGTAAATGTCGTAAGCACGCTCACCACGGTTTGTTTGTTCAATAACTGTAGGGATTAAATTCATTTTTCTATTCCTCCTTCGTAATAAGAAAGATTGTACTAAAAGGATAAACAAAGCCTATATGTAACCCTTTAGCACATAATACTAATCCTTTTGACTAGCAAGTTTATTACTTTATGTATTTCCATCATACAACCAAGGTCAATAAAGGTCAAACGAAAAGACTGTTTCCTTTTAAGAACTTTTTCTTTCCTATAGTATCAGAATTTCTAAGTTTTGACTTCGAGAATTGTCCAGCTCCAGCGGCTAGCCCCTAGAGGCCATAAGCCACTCTTGAATTGAAGGTAAAAACACCTTCTATTCAAGAGCGTCTTCTGTTATGCCTGAGGCTGTCAAGGCGCCTACGCTTTTCCCATTCTATGTACCCGTTAAGCATAACACATGTCATCATAATTCCCACATTTGTTGTATTTCAAACGGCCGTCATCTTCAATTGAAACAAGATGGAAGGGACGGAATTGATTTGCTTATTTATCCATTCCAAATTAGTCTGAAAACAGGCTGGTTTAGATAAATCTGGAACTGGTGCTTTTGTCCAGTAAATTATAATATAAAAAGGGATTTACTAAAAAATACAGTTGAAATAGTACCGAAGCTCAAGTATAATACTTGTTACTGATATCAAAACGTGCGCTCGTAGCTCAGTTGGATAGAGCGGTGGTTTCCGGTACCACGTCTGCCGGGGGTTCGAATCCCTCCGAGCGCGTCATAGAAGTCAATGATAGCAAGGGTTCTGAGTCAATCTCAACTCTTGCTATTTTTGTGTTGAAAAGAGGTCTGTAAATACTTAAATTTAGAATGAAACAAATATACTAGTTTTATCTTTGCGCCAACTACGCAAGACGACCAATCTCTTTCTTACCTTTCACACGCAAAGTTATCCTTGTCCCTATCCATTTTAGATTGATAGGCAGGATGAGTACTTGGTACACCATTTGGATATTCTTTTGTAAGTTCAGTGCAGTTTTTGAAAAGTTCGGCTTCGTTGATTTGAAGAACTAGAATTAGAGCTTGTATTAGTAGCGCTTTTATCTGCTAGTTCTGTATTCAAATAACCTACTTTGATCCTTATGATCTAAAGAGAGCACAGGACAAATCCCGTAAAGCAGAATTTCTAGAGCTGGTGTCTATCCCGCATTAACGGGCAGTAATACCCCCTACCTCTAAGCTTGAGTGAATCACAAAGAGGCGAAGGTGGGGGATAACTGCCCGTAAAAGCCCGATAAGTCTCGCTATCCATCAGTGGGGGATAAGGAAAACCCCCACTGATGGAAGTCTCGCTTTAT
>NZ_JAIQUM010000178.1 GCF_020075705.1 Metabacillus rhizolycopersici
TTCAGAAATGGCATAATAAAGTGAGCTAAGAGAGGTCTATCCTCATTCATTTGAGGTGAATTTCCAAGAAAATCGCAAAAGGGGTTCGGAATGAAACCATTCCGAACCCCTTTTGTCGACAATCTGAAGCCTTTCCATTTGGAAAGGCTTTAAGTTTTTGTAAATATAAAAAGGTTCCAAATCTCTACGTTGCCAGGGTGAGGATTGAAAATTCCTATAATATACATAGCTATTTAAGAGTTAAGTAAGAAGTAAAATTCATGTGAAAATACACATTTTGGGAAATATTCAAATAAATCGCATTTAGGTTTTTCTTATGTTTTATATTTCAGTAAGAGTGCTATTGGCCTCTAAAAAAAATTTTTTTAGAACCAGTCATTAAGAAAGAAAACTGTAGTAAATAGGATTCATAATCTATGGATTTATCCCGCATTAACGGGCAGTAATATCCCCACCTCTAAGCTTGAGTGAATCACAAAGAGGCGAAGGTGGGGGATAACTGCCCGTAAAAGCTAAGGTAATTCTCGCTTTATAAACATTTTTATATTTTGAGCGGCTGCTTTTGTATTTGTTGTTTGAACAGTAGATAAAAGTAAAGTATTTGGGCTGATAGGCAAGTTACCAAAACGAGCTTTAGGTAATAAGTTATCTGTATAAGACAAAGGAGTGAGAAAATGGGTAGACGAATAAAGCATACTTCACGTGACGTGGAGGAGTTAGCGAGGCTCATGCTGGCGGAAGCGAGCGGTGAAGGCTCTCAAGGGATGAACATGGTAGGAACGGTTGTGGCCAATCGAGTTGAGGCTGATTGTGCTCCTGACTTCAGAGGGTTGCGCAATATCAGACATGCGATCTATCAAACCATACCTGGAACTGGAATTCCTCACTTCGAGCCTGTCTTAAATGGAACATTGTATACACAACGTCCTGACGAAGCTGACCTCCAGAGGGCCAGGAATTTGTTACAGGGTGATAGGGAACCTCGTTCAAGAATGAATTTGTGGTTTTTTAACCCCAGTCCGGGGAAAAAGTACCGAGCTGCTTGTACCGAAACGATGCCAAGATCCCCCATGACGAAATTCGATTTTGCGCATAGGAACCATTGCTTCTATGTCGCGGTACCGGGCTATTGCCCAGAGTTTTATAGATAAATTAAAAAGGAGCTGATCTTCTCATGACTTGTGGAGATTCTAGTTATTATCCAACGAATTATTATCCAACTTCCATGATGCGGGCTAGTAGCGGCGCACAACAACCAGGTGGCTATCCGACGACTATGGGACCCTCGTATGGTGTTCCAGTGGTTCCAATCGGGGCTGGGCAGCAATTTCCGGCAGGCACAGTGGAAGAATCATTTATCGAAAATATCCTACGCTTCAACAAAGGTAAGATAGGTACATTCTACTTTACTTATCAAGGTAACGACAAATGGAATGCAATGATTTACCAAGGACGCGTAGAAACGGCTGGTCGTGACCACATCATCATCAGCGACCCGGCCACCGGTAAACGCTACCTGTTGATGATGGCAAATCTCGACTGGGTAGAATTCGGAGAACAAATTAACTACCCTCAAGCGCAAATTAATCCGGATGTTCAGGCATCACTGACGACATCGGACTGAGTTTGTAGAATGCTTAAAACCCGCTTACTTCTTTTTTGGAAAATGAGCGGGTTTTTAGTTCTGACCACATATAGAATGCAAATTCGGCAATAAATTGAAGCGAACGTTTTCGCTGGTGCTATTAACACAATTGAAGATAATACAGATAATAAATTAGGTCTGTATGCTTGGTTTTACGAGGAAGAGAGTCAGAGAATCTCTTCCCGTATAAAAACAGCTTCACTTAACTTTTTGTGAAGTTCAGCAATTATATAGTAAATCGTGATACAGTAATTGGGTGAAGTAATACTTTCCATTTGAAGAAATTAAGTTAATAAGTAAATATTGATAAAGAAATAAAAAAAGGAGAATTGTATGAAGAAATTTTTCCGAAAACCTTCTAAGGTTGCATTAACTTCTCTAATCGCAACAATAGGTGTAGCTGTTTTACTCATATGTGTATTAAGGTTAGCAGAAGTCGATTCAAAGGTTGTACATATGATTGGTAAAGGAACAATCGCTATTTCCTTACCTTTTTTAATATTGAACCCTTTATTTGGCTTTATCTATTCATTTTTCATTAAAGGAAAAAGTAAAATCCTGTATATCCTATTGCATGTAGCTTGTATATGTACGATTTCAGTTTTTGCATTTGTGGCTTTCATGTTTAGGTACTTTGTACCTTTTGGCCCGTAAAATTCAACAAGGGAAACGATAGAGGGCGTGTGATATTCAAAGAATATCAGCTATATTAGGGTTATTTGCAGGGATATTATCTATTTGTTTATGGATTGAGGGAATTGTTTTAAGAAGTGTTCATTTCTTTGGGGATAAACCAGGTGGATTGATTACAAGAAGAGGTGAAGTCATTTCATTAGATGAGTTTATCCCACCTTAACGGGCAGTAAAACTCCGACTTCAAGATTCGAGAGAAGCAAAGAAGATAAGTGGGAGATAACTGCCCGTAAAGATCCGACGAAGGACAGGACGTCCAAGTCAGGCGAAGCCACAGGATGTGGCGTTCCTGAGCGTGATAAGTCTCGCTAA
>NZ_JAIQUM010000179.1 GCF_020075705.1 Metabacillus rhizolycopersici
AAGCGACATTTAAGGTATTTAAGACAGAGTTCGCTAATGGAGCGCATTTCTCTTCCCTTAAACAACTCGCTCTTGAACTTAATGATTATGTACATTGGTTCAATAACATTCGAATTCACGGAACATTGGACTATTTAACGCCTGTTGAATTTAAACAACAGCCCTTATAAGTTTTGTCCAGTTTAGTGTTGACATTCCAAGATGTTTCTGAATAGATCAGTGGTTTTTAATTTGGAGAAGATTTTAATTCATTATAAAACTCTATGTAAAGAATAACCATATACAAATAAGCAAATTCGAGGGTGCATAATATATTTTTTTTAGAATTATAAGCGAACGATTTCATGTTGATCTCTCCTTTATGTAACTTTGTAATCATTAAACTATCAATTCTGTAATTGTTAATCATTTATATTTTTAAACATACGATCTATTAAGTATTGAAAAGCGCTTATATCATCTGTTACAAGGAAAACTGGTAGAAGGATTAGTGATAAGACTATTAATATAAATGGTAAAATTGTAAAGTTAAAAGTACTTTTTAAGAACGTCATATTAAGCAACTCCTTTAGTATTATGCTGTTTTTGTTAAAGATAAAAAAACTATATTAATTATGTTTATCGACTTTCGACATCTTTCTGCTTTTCTTAAATTGAATATACAACTTTGTGAACTTTCTGTTAACATTCCTGTCAGTATATCTGACAGGTTTTTTTGTGAAATTCGACAAAAAAATAATGTAACACAATAGATATAAAGATACATAGAAAAAGATGTATACGTTATACAAACCTAGTTAACATAAAGTCAAGTTTAAGAAGTAATCAAAATTGCCAAATCCATGTGTATAAATTGATTTCTTCGTATCTGCCTCCTAAATCTGTTGGAAAATGCTTTAAATTAAACTTATAAAGCTCATCATCAATATATTGTTTATTCTTTTTATTTAATTCTTTAGTAATATGCAAACTCATTATTCATTTCCCCTTTTGTATACTTTTTTACGCTTATACTGGAATTATATGTAAAATAAACCTTTCTTATCGAACTAACCTATCCCGTTTAATAAGATGTAAAATGACAATAAAATTATTTAACTTTAAAAGCTCAGACAAGCATAACCCCGTTCTAAATTTAGGACGGGGTTAAAAATATAGTTGTTTAATTTTTGATGTAAGATACTTCACTATACTAAAAATATAACAATAAAGTCGTTTAAAAATCTAAGTTTTATTCAACATAACTTCTATTATTAATCTCCACCCCCACCGCAGCTTGAGCAGGAACTTCCAGACGAGCAAGAACTACAGGAGCTAGCCGACCCGCAACTTGTACAACTTGATGAACTGTTGCTGCTAATTTTCATGTAACTGGAAAATTCATCATAATGAAAATAAGAAACAGATAAGAAAGGAACGATCATTGTATTATATTTTTCCTCCCTTTTGCTTTTTTTCATTTTTTCTTGTATGACGCTTTTTTCATAATCTTTTACCTTATTTGCAGTTTTTTTCATGGAAGAGATAAGCGAGAGCACTGTAGTAATATATTTGGTATCACTTTTAAAATATATATCTATTAGTTCATTTTCTGGTAAATTTTTAAACTCATCAATGATAATTGGATGTACAGGGTACCTGAAAAACCCCTTATAAAGATGGATATTCTCTTTTCTTATGAGAAAAAGCTCAGCATATACCCAATCAAAAAATCCGCGCAAATCAGGATCAGGCAATACATTTACATTTGGACTGTGATGAAGAATAGTCCCTAGATATTTCTTTGAAAAATCATCATACTCACGGGTAAACATGAGCATCTGATGCCACAGTTCATCGACTTTCTCGCTAAACATTGGAGACTCTTTTAAAAGAGAAGTCAAAATAAAATAACGTTTTAAATCCAGTAGACGCCACTTGTACTCATTTTCTTTTAACTTATTTTCTTTCCTTACCCTCTCTTCTACGTTTTCCATATAACTTTTACTAAGGTATTGCTCCAGGTCATCACTTAGCTTTTTTAATCCTTTAATTGGTTTTATCTCTAATGATTTTGGAGATAAACCAAATTTAAATGAGAGTTTTTTGCGTAAAAATAAAATAAACCAAATAATAACTGCAAGCAGGAGTAACCATACCATCTAATCCCCCCATTCCTATTGGAATAAATTTTAATAGCTCTTTAATCCAAAAATAAAAAAACTGCTGTTATAACTACAGATAACAAAAAAAGTATCCCGGTAATACTAAGCCCTTCACTTTAAATCATCCTCTCTTTATTACTATTACGAATTTCATTGTGGATGGTTCCATATCTTACAATTTTTAAATTTTTCATTATTCCCTATCCTGCCCGTTCGTATTATAAGGTCAGCCAGAAAATATTTCTGGTTGACCATTTTTTATATCGATATATGATAACGGTAGCCGGGGTAGAACGTAAGCGCCCGTGGGACTAAGATCCCGTCCGCAAAACAGTTCGCC
>NZ_JAIQUM010000180.1 GCF_020075705.1 Metabacillus rhizolycopersici
TTAAGAAACCCAGCTAATCTTCTCATGTGAAGGTAGCTGGGTTTTAAAGTTGGACGTGCAAAATAACACTTAAAATAAACGCAAATTATCGGTCAAAGTGACAGTACTAGAAAAACAGTGTCAAAACCTTTAAGAATTGGAAATTTAACGAAAAAGGAATCAGTGGAACAATTATTGATTAAACATACAAAAAAGAAGCACCTCACATCCGATGCTTCTTTTTTTGATTAGCTAATGTTAGCTTTTTAAAGAGAATCTCGGATACATGGTATATTCCGGATTAATCAAAACAACATCCACAATGTAATGATAATTTTGTTGTCGGTGTGGCACGATCCGATCATGCACTTCCCTCACGATTTCACCATAAATGCTACGATTATTTTCATAAAAAACTTCTTCTACATCTTTCACAACAAAAATCCACATTCGTCTATGCCCTGGACTTCCAGGTTAATAAAATCTAAAAATATCGTCTTATGAAAGTATGTATTGTCCATATACTGAATCTCAAATCGCTTTTCCAACAAAGATTTTTCTAGTGTTTCTGGATATTCTCTAAGCATTACTCCATTAATACTTTGCATTTTTGTCCTCCTTATCGTTCGATAAGCTAAATGTAATTCGGATTTTAAAATTCAACAAAAGGATAAAATTGAGTTTTATAGATGAAAAACGACCTAATAACAGTCATATCACTAAAGATATGACTGTTATTAGGTCGCTTTTGGTTTGAAAATGCGACTTTCGACTATTTTTATTTCCTTTACCGTAATAGGAAGTCAACTTCCGCTATAAAAAAGGGGCTATATGGGCATGTGATTCTATCCTAATAAGATCCCAAAGTATTAGATGAATACTCTATACAAATCCAGTTAACATAATGAAACGTTATCGGTATGAAAAAGGGATCTTCAAAATCGAAGATCCTTTTACTTTATCAATTCATTCTCTTTTGTATCGAGTCTAGCTTTTTTTCAATACGATCTAATTGATCTTTTTTCTTTTTTGAAGAACGCCAAAATAAAAATAAGATTGCTATAAACAGTATTGGAATTGCTAAAAAAAATAATTGAAAAATAATATCTCCTACATTTACTCCTGTATTCATTATTCTCCTCTTTCAAATTACTTATAATTTTTTTATAATCCCCTTTATTTTAAAATGTCTACTACCAATGATCTCATATAGCTTCTGTCGCGGTCCTTTTAAAATGACAATTTCCTTGGGTAATTTATTCCTCTACTTCATATTATTCCCTAGTTTATGACATTTTCATAGGAGTATTGTCATAATTTTTCTTTTTATGTAATGTTGTTCATCAAATTAAAAAGATTTGTAATGCTATCATCCTGTAATTCAGCTAAATGCCATGTTAGGGTACTATCATGAGGATTTTACAGGAGGTAGCACACAGCATGAAAAAAAATTCTTTGAAATTATTTGTTGTAGCTTGTGTAGCTACAATAGCCTTAGGTGTACAAAATAATACGGCGAAGGCGATCACTCAATCTATCAATCTTAATAAAGACAGCTTTCCGGGACTTGAACAACAACATAGTTTAACCATTATTGAGAATAAAGATGTAAAACAAGGTTTTCTCATTGGCGAAATCTTACAACCACAGGGTTTATCAATCCAATTGGCAAAACCTGTGATAATAAATACAACTGCAAAGGTAGTAGAGTTACTAGCAGCCTCATCAGAACTTGAAACTGAGACTGCTACTGATTCGACTGAAGCAGCAGATAAAATGGCTCAACCAACAGAACCAAAAGTGGAAACACCCGTTGAAAAGCATGAGACACCGGCGGTTTCTATTTCAGGAGAAGAAAAAGAATTATTAGCGAGATTAGTTGAAGCCGAGGCAAAAGGCGAGCCCTATGAAGGAAAAGTAGCTGTCGCAACCGTCGTATTAAATCGAGTTGAATCCCCTCAGTTTCCTAATACGGTGACAGAGGTAATAAATGAAGTAATCGGGCATGCCTATGCTTTTACGCCTGTTCAAAATGGTGCAATTAATAATCTCGCATCGGCGGAATCAATCCAAGCAGTAGAAGAAGCTCTAAAAAGAGAAGATACATTAAATGATTCTATTTTTTTCTATAACCCGAAAATTGCAACAGATCAATGGATTCGTTCTCGTCAAATAGTAGAGACAATCGGGAATCACGTATTTGCAAAATAGATGGATGTTCATTAAAATGACGTGCCAATCTGACGAGGCCACTGAAAAACTTACGTTTTTTATTCTTTTAATTTCTTTTCAATACAAAAAGGCAATTTGCTGTCTGCTTTTTAGATGGCAAATTGCCTTTTTCCTTTTCTTTCTTATTCTTTTTCACTAAGGAGTTTTAGGATTCGCTTGAGATTAACTGCAAACATCGCCGTGGCTCCTTGAATTTCCATACCAAATAGACCCGCAGATGAT
>NZ_JAIQUM010000181.1 GCF_020075705.1 Metabacillus rhizolycopersici
TAGCTACCGTACAGAAACATTACCAGCAAATCTATTACAAGCACAACGTGATTACTTCGGTGCTCACACGTATCAACGTGTTGACAAAGAAGGAGTTTTCCATACGAACTGGATGTAATTATTCGTTGGATTTGAAAGATGTACTCGTAAGATTCTATACATGAATAAATAGAACCTTTTAAATATCCTCTTCTAGCTGACATTGTCTATCTAGAAGAGGATATTTTTGTATAACAAATTTTTTATTCCGAGAATAATGTGCTGTAAAATCAGTGTTGATGGAATCCTCATATTAAACGCTCATTTTAGTCCATTGGCTTTCAATAATCTCGTCGAATTCTTTATTTTCAATCGTTAAATTTAACTCAGGAACTTCAAAAAAGTTTTTTATAGCAAGAGCACATGCGCCCATTACACAAGCATACTTCCCTAGATCAGATATCAATAGTTCATTAAAGTGGCTAACGGAAGAAGTTAGATGGGATTTAAGGTTATTTTCAACTCCAGGATACATCTTCAATAACTCACTATTTAGTACGAGAGTTTCTGGATTAAGCAGGTTAATGATATTATTAAGCCCAATCGATATATCTTTAATAAATAGCTCCATTTGGTCACATACTATAGGATCTTTTGCTATTAAAAGATTTTGGACATCTTCCAACGATAAGTTTGGTTTATGATATTTTTCTGCCAATTGTTTTAAAAAACTTTCTTCTGAGGCATATAACTCCCAACAACCGAAGTTACCACATTTACAAGGTTTACCATCAGGAACAATAATCATATGGCCCATTTCCCCAGCATAACCATGATAGCCTTTAAGCGGTTCGCCTTTTATCAATACGCCAAGTCCAATTCCTGAGGACATGCTAATACTTAATAAATTCTCACTTTTATGATGATTAAATACTTTTTCTGCAAATGCACTTAAGTTTGCGTTATTATCAATATGGATGTCTAGGTTAAAAACTTTTTCTAGATCAGCTTTTAAATCTTTATTCTTCCATTGATGTGAAGGAACAAAATTGATGACTTCGTCTTTTGTTACAATACCGTGTATTCCGATACCAATCCCAACAATACCAAAATGACTTGAAGAACATTCATTTTGGTAGTCTTTTATCTGTTTTATTAATAATTCAAGAATTTCATCGTAATTAGAGTTTTGAATCTCTACAGTATCAGTATGAACAGGTTGGCCCATTAAATCAGAAAACGTAAATGTGATCGATCGATAGTCAAGATCGATACCTAAAACAAATCCAGCTTTGCGATTAATCGATAGCATGATTGGTTTTCTTCCCACATTATTATATTCTTGATGAGATTCAACAATCAGTTCCTCCTCTAATAAATCAGCTGCTTGGACTGAAATTGTTGCCCTCGTTAATTTTGTTATTTTTGATATTTCTGCTCTAGAAATTAGACCATGTTCAATAATTTTGCTAATAATTAAGGACCTATTTAATTTTTTAATATAAGAAGCATCACCAATAGCTGCCATGTAATTTCACCTTTCCAATCAAGATAGTTTTCAAATTTAATAAGTATTTTTTGTTCTCGTTTAGGAAATTATAAAATTCTTGTACTGTGGATAAGTATAAGACATCCAGCGTAAGCGTCCGGCCCCTCTTGGGTCTAAGCCGATCAGGAATTGAAGGTAAAAAACACCTTCTATTCCTGATCGGCTTATGCTTGCCTTAGGCTGATCAAGGCACTTACACTTTTGTTCCTCCATACAAACAGTAATGGTTGAAGAGAACGTTTTTTAAATCAACTTCTCCCGAGCAATATCGTATAAAATGATAATTGTGACGAAAAATAATCATTCATCTACTATTTATTGACGAGGCACTTTTGAAATGATATTCTACTGATAGATAATTAATTTGTTTTGTAAACAAATTAATTGGTATACGGAAAAATAACCCAAACGTTAATAATAATAATATCATTATAACACATATTAATCACAAGTGTGAAAGGGTTTTCATTTTTGTGTGAAAATTCAAACAAATGATGATTAGACAAAATAAATTCAGTCCGTAAATGGGGGCTGAAGGAACAATAATTTGAAATCGTTTTTAGACAAGGATTTTCTATTAGCGAATCTGACAGCGGAAAAACTTTACCATAGACAGATATTACAAGCTTAAATAAGGAGTGAAGCAAATTTTATGGGTATTCTTCAAGAGTTATTAAAAGATATTCCACTACCTAAAATGGCAAAAGTAAGACAAAATTTTGACGATTCAAAAATTGAACATCTTGGTGAAGCAATCAAAGAAAAATTGCAACGAGATGCGATTGAACAGAAAATTAAGCCAGGCATGGAAATTGCGATCGCAGTAGGTAGCCGTGGCTTGGATCGCCTCCCAGAAATTACGGCAACAACCGTGC
>NZ_JAIQUM010000182.1 GCF_020075705.1 Metabacillus rhizolycopersici
AGGGGGCGAACAGTTTAGTTGACGGGGTCGAGCCCCACGAGCAGGTACGTTCTACCCTGGCTACTGTTATAATAAAACCATATAAAAAATGGTCAACCAGAAATATCTGGCTGACCTTATAATACGATGTAGTCGGTTAGAGGCTTCAACGGGCGTACTCATGAGTCAAGAGGGACTCATGAGTACGCTTTAATTCAGCAGCTGTCGCCTTCCTTCGAAAAGTCTTTACTTCGCTCCTAACACAGAAACTCTGTGCGACACAATCGCTATCTTCACACATGATTTCTGCTTTCAAACGTATTCGGATTTTGGATGCGACGCGATTATACTGACTAAAAAATAAAAAAACCTTAATTAAAAAGGTTTTTCCTTGGACTAACCAACCGCCGACTTCCTTCAGATAACAGAGTCACCCCCCTTACCCTTGTATTAAGCTACAGCTACTACTGCCTTCACTGTTCAGGACCTTCACCTTATATTCTACACCCATGCCGGGCTCACATAAAAAATCACAAGACTTAAATAATCTTGTGAGTGGAGTACCGAAAAATTATAAATTTCAACACTTATCCGTCTTTCAGTCGACCTTCAGCTTTCACATTAAGCTTGGCTATACACAATCCCTTTAATCTTCTGAAGTATTTTTCTATCAATTGATTGACGAAAATCTCCTTCTTTTCTCACCCCTGAGCCAAAATGATATTGTTGAGCCTGCAATGTTTGATGGATGAACTTGATATTGTTTATATCAAGCCCTGAACCTGGCATAATAACCGGTTTATCATTGTCCCTCATAGAGTCCTTTACCAAATTACGTAATCCTTCTAAGCCTTGCATTACGGTTGGTTTTCCCCCTGAAGTTAGAACTTGGTTTATCTTATGAGGTGACTCGCATAGGGAACGATAAATTTCTAACGGTTTTGATTCATCAATGGCACGGTGAAATGTAATCGACAAACTATCAGCTTCTTCTAACACCATTGCAAGAATATCAAAATCCACTAATTTTTCTTCAGTTAATGCACCGAAAACTATACCCTCAGCACCTAGTTCTCGAATAATTCTGATGTCCTCTCTAATCATATCCCATTCTTCCTTCTGATAGGTAAAGGAATAGTTATGAGGACGAAGCATTATCATTACAGGAATTTTGACACTGTTTACAACTCTCTTAATTGCTCCATAGCTCGGGGTTAATCCTCCTTCACCAATTGCAGTAACCAACTCTAGCCGGTCTGCTCCATACGCTTCCGCAATTTTGGCATCTTCGTCATTTAATACAATAACTTCTATTTTACTCATTTTTTATCCCTCTCGAAGTAAATTTAGGCTTCGTGCATAACCGTTCTTCCGATATTAAACCACTATCAATCTTAAAGGGTGCAGATTTTATTCCTCCTCAGTCTTTCAAGCATTTCAAGGTTATATACCATATTTACTCTAGTATATATGCAACAACTACCGGCCAGACGAGCAAAACTAAATTGAAGTTTTCACCTAGAATAACTTTTTCTGCATATAAGCTTCCGTAAGGCGTGGATTGGTTTATCAATCGAACAAGTACTCTTAGATCTAAATACCATAACCTATTAACAAAAACTAATATTTATCTTTTTTGTTCATTATGAAAGGAAAGTCCAATATACTCATCCAAAACTAATGAACCCCATTTACTAAAAATATTGTTATCATCCACCTTTTCAAAATTACCTATTAATTCAAAATTAGACTCAACTATGATCAGTCATTATTAAGATGATGTTTTACTTTGAGATGATTTTATAAAGATAGAAAAGATTAGTCCAACTATTGCAACTATCAATCCAAAAATGAATGCATCTTGAACACCAGCTGTTAAAGATGCTCCAATAGTCGAAGGGTCAGATGGATTTGTCACATTTTCTAAATAAGCTTTCTGTGAAGATGACATGATTGTCATTGCAACAGCTGTACCAATCGCTCCAGATACTTGCTGCAGTGTATTCATCACTGCTGTGCCATCCGGATAGAGATTTTTGGGTAATTGATTTAGTCCGTTTGTCTGCGAAGGCATCATGACCATAGAAACGCCGATCATCAATAAAGCATGCATAATGATAACCATGATAACAGATGTTGGTTCTGGTGCAAATACCAAGACAAATAGAAAAAAATTGTAGGTCCACTTTCAGATAACCTCTTAGGTAGTTATCCCGAATAGTCTATGTATGAATTCCACTTCATTTTGGGTAGGTTTCAGCCTTTGATGAACCTGCTTCGTTTTAATCATATGCATCGCTTCTATACCACTCAGTATGTAAGTAGCTGTCCGAAAAGATTTCAACCCTAACATAGAACGAACACGTTTCTTGATAAAACGATGATCCTGTTCTACGATATTATTTAA
>NZ_JAIQUM010000183.1 GCF_020075705.1 Metabacillus rhizolycopersici
TTGTTTTACTTAGATAAAAATCAATGGTATTCCCTTCCGAGTCAACGGCACGATATAGATACATCCATTGACCTTTGACTTTCACATAGGTTTCATCGACTCTCCAGGAATCATTGGTTGTCTTAAGATAACGTCGTACTCGTTTATCTAATTCAGGTCCATATTGATGTACCCAACGCATAATGGTTGTATGAGCAATAGATAGTCCACGTTCTTCCATTATTTCGACTAAATCACGAAAACTGGGGTTGTACCTCAGGTACCATCTTACGGTTAATAAAATAAGATCAGGTTGATAATGTTTCCATTTGAATAGATTTTTCTTTTCCATACTGATCACGTCCTTTTTTAGAGTACTAGTATCAGTATGTCCAAGATTTAAAGATTAATTGTAAGTGTCTTGAAATTTTGCACCAGAACCTTAAAACCTACCTAAAAGTAAATTTTTTAGATCTTTTAGAGCAATTTCTGCATCTGATCCTGATGCACGTAACAAGGCGGTGCCGCCGCTTGTTATTCTGGCGACAAATACGCACATGCCAAGCAAACTCTTAGCATTGACCGTTGTTTCACTTGTTTCAATTAAAATGTAGCTGTTGAGTTGACTCATTTTTTCTACAAATTGGAGAATTTTTGATAGATCTATTCTGGAAGAGATTTGGCATAAAAAGGTAAGTTCATTCTTTTCCATCTTACGATCATCTCCTTAATTCAAGTTAAAGATTAATAAATAGTGAAGTGAGCAAGGACATAAACAAGGCGGAAGTAATCATGGCAATGCTTCCCATGGCTCCTTCTAATTCACCCCACTCAAATGCCCGGTTTGCTCCAATCGCTTGGGCGGAGGTACCTAATGCAAGTCCCCTGGCAATTTTACTTCTGATACGGCCGAATTTTAAAAGCAATGGTCCAGTGACAAGAGAAAAAACAGCAGAAGTGACTACAAACAAGGTTGTAAGGGCGGGGATTCCACCAAGAGATTGAGAAATAGACAGAGCAATAGGGGCCGTAACCGATTTCGGGATAAGAGAATACATCATTTCTTGATTCAAATGGATTATTTTGGCCAACAATACAATGGAAGCAGCGCCTGCTAAGGAGCCTGCCGTTACAGCAATAAAAATGATCAAAAGATGCTTTTTGATTAAATTTATTTGTTTGTATAACGGAACAGCCAAAGAAACAGTTGCTGTTCCTAAAAGCAGCGAGAAAACTCCAGTACCGGATGTATAATACGTGAAGTCAACATGAAATAAGGACAGTAGACAGATGATCGAAACCGTAACGGTATACAACGGATTCAACCATGCTTTGTTATATCGTCGAAATACCTTGATCCCAATCAGATAACTTATTACGGTGATGATGGTACATAAAAGAATGTTACCCGTCATTATTATTCCGCTCCCCCCTTTTGTTTTTGATTTCGTAATATTCTGCAGTAAATGCTGTAACAAGCAGTACAAGCAAACTGCTTGTTATTAAGATGAGAGCCAGTTTAAATCCTTCGGTTCGAAAATACCGCGTATAGTGTAAAATACCGACAGAAAATGGAATAAAAAGTAGCGTAATATGCTTAACATGCAACTGTGCAACCATTTCTACCCATGATAATTTACAAACCCCCAGAAGCAAAGCCAAAAACAATAAAGCCATACCAACGATACTCCCTGGAACGGGAAGATTTAACCATTTTACGAGTGTATTTGCAGTAAGATAAATAACCAGAATTGTAAAAAATTGAACAATAAAACGAATCACTTGGCTGACCCTCCAGTATACGGCTGACCTATCTAATGTTCTGTTGGATTATATGGCTTGGTGTTAGTATGTCATTTTATTTTAAGAGTTTCCTCAAATTTGTAAGGTTTTCTTACCTGAAATTTTCAAGTATTGGTAAATTATTGTTAGATTTTATTGCATTTTTTCAACATGAGTGGGTATCTTTTCTTTCCACATAGAGGAAATTTTAAAAAAATTACCTACTTTGAATAAACAGGCTTTTGTTCAAACAATCTTGCCTAGAGCAGAAGTTCCTTTTTTCGGTGCAATTATAGCTGCTATGACTGAAATTCCTCATGCTTTGATGTGAAAGAGCAGAAAGTCTTCAGCCTAATGATTGGAACCAAATAATAGTTTTTTCTGTAAACTGACACTAAACGACTCCACGATAAAAGTAAATCCATTGTCCTTTTACTTTTATATAGGTTTCATCGACTCTCCACGAGTCGTTTGTTTGCTTGAGATGACGCCGTACTCTTTCATCTAATTCAGGTCCATATTGATGAACCCAACGCATAATGGTTGTATGA
>NZ_JAIQUM010000184.1 GCF_020075705.1 Metabacillus rhizolycopersici
TAAAGGATTCTACACCGTCGAGATAAGCGTTAACAGCCGTTAATTTTGTTTCTAAAGAATATTTGGTCATAAAAAACTGCACCTCCAATTGTTAGTTGTGTCTAACAATTGGGGTGCAGTTCAGATTGGAAGATCCTTTTTATACTGCTAATTTACCTATATCTACTCGTAGTTTATTAATAAATACAGGAATTTATTGGGATACTAATATTATTTGATATATGTTGGAGGTTTATTACCAATTATGCTCGAAAAAGGAAAAATTAATGCTGGTGAATTTCAGATATTAGTCATCGTATTTACGATAGGAGGAACGGTACTTGTTGCAGCTACTGGACTTGCAGGGGTAGCAAAGCAGGATTCCTGGATTGTTGATCCTTTAACAATTCTTATAAGTTTATTTTTTATATTCATATATAATCAATTAGCCACCCTTTATCCATCTATGACTTATATCGAATATAATAAAAAAATATTTGGAAAATGGATTGGCAAGATTTCAGCACTGCTCTATCTTTTTTATTTTTTTATTCTTTCTTCAGGTGTACTTAGAGAAATAGGGGATTTTTTTACGACACAAATATTGGTTGATACACCTATCCAAATGATTATGATCATGTTTTTGCTCACTAGCTTAATCGGTGTTCGGTTAGGATTAGAAGTCATCTGCCGTACTGCGATAATTTTTTTCCCATGGATAGTTATGATGTTATTAATGCTATTCTTATTTCTCATCCCCGAAATCAAATTAGAAAATATACAACCTATTTTTGGTGAAGGCATGAAACCAATTATTAAGGGCTCATATCACATTTTAGGACTCCCCTATTTAGAGCTTGCGATACTATTAATGATTACACCTTATGTTACCGAAAAAGCAGCAATGAAAAAAGCTTTTTATAGAGGAATGGTAATTGGAGGCATTATCCTATTCATTACGGTCGCTTTCTGTATTTTAGTATTAGGTTCTGACCTTATCGCAAGACAAGCCTATCCTTCATATACTTTAGGGAAAAAAATCAGCATTGGAGGTTTTATTGAACGGATTGAAGTCCTTATTGCATTCATTTGGGTTTTTACAGTGTATTTTAAGTTGACTATTATAAATTATGGGCTCTCTCTTGGGTTAGCTCAAGTACTTGGATTGAAAAGTTATAAAATCTTGCTTTTTCCATTAGCATTTTTAATCATTACCTTTGCGATCTTTTCATATCGAGATATTGTCCATTTTCATGACTTTATTGCGAAAGCGTGGACACCTTATTCCTTAACCATTTGTTTTATTCTGCCGTTATTATTGTTAGTGATTGGAAAAATCAGAAAAAACGTTTAGATTCCAAAGCAACTAAACTGCCAGCAAGTTGAACAAGATTCCAAAGGATCAGATGAATATTCCATACAAAACTAGTTAACATAATTAGGAATTATCGGTATTGAAAAAGGATCTTTATTTGAAGATCCTTTTAATTGATTATGTAAATTTCTTTTTACTTTCAATAATGTATTGAAATCCATATAAGAAAAAGGCCTTATAAAAGAAGTACAAGAAGAATTGAAATTCATTAAACCAAACTAATTTATACACTTTTAATTTTGTAAACAACCTTGTAATCGGAAATGTAAAAATCACTTGAAAAAAAGCATTTAGCATAATAAACTTTTTAAAATTTCCGTATGTCCATTTTAATGAAAATAAAGACATCACCAACATTGGACCTATGAGAAAAGGAAATTCATTTGAAATAGTGGACTGTGGTTTATTATAAAAAGACCACCATCTGCGTTGTTTCCCGATTTGGAGATCAAAAATAGTTAAAAGGATTGCGAGGATCGATGCTGGAAGAAATCTTTTTATGTTATTTTTTCCGACTATGGGAAGTAATAACCATGATATTAACACCATTGCAATATTGATTAACCACTGATTTTTCAATGACATGTAAATTTAAACTCCTTTTTTCTTAGAGTTTCCTCTGTTTTTTTTTATATTCATTTAATTTAGGGCTAATTAATCTTAATTGATCAAGATCTCAAAGGATTGAATGAATACTCTATACAAATCTAGTTAACATAATAGCAACTTTAGGAAGTCACAAAAAAACCAATCCCTTGGTACATAAGGGATTGGTTTCACTTTGTTGAAAAAAGATTATGTCAATGAAAATGCCACAAATTTTTTGTGGCATTTTCATGATTAGTATTTGTTTTATCAAGCGGGTTCTTCTATAATTTCATATGTTAGGTGTAGACCAATT
>NZ_JAIQUM010000185.1 GCF_020075705.1 Metabacillus rhizolycopersici
GGGTTAAGGCTTTAATCCATTTATAAATTGTGACTTCAGATACACCATATTCGCTGCTTAACGTACTCACCGAGCTACCAGTGTGATAAAGTTCCACCACCATCTTCTTAAAATCGTCGTTATATTTACGCTTATTTCTTGATTCCATCCCGGACACTTCCTCTCTTATTTCTATCATAGAGAGTTAACTAAACCGTGTCCATGAAACTATACTAACTCCACGAACGAACCAGCTCAAGGAATATTATTATCTTTCATAGCCAATCATGTAATTTTTAAAGAAACTATACAAAAGTTTTTGAATAAAATATAAATAGTGAATGAACGTAGCTGCCCCATTCACCATTTATATTTTATTTAAATAAGAAAATTAACTACGGTGATTAGGAGGCAT
Organism: Metabacillus rhizolycopersici; assembly: GCF_020075705.1. Next base: position 395 of record NZ_JAIQUM010000185.1, read on the forward strand.
TTTTACTCTAATTCGGGAGCTTTTTTTACAACCCAAAAAGCTCCCGCCCGCCCTTTCTCCGTATATAATATAGATTACTTATATTCCTAATTTCATTTTTCATTACCGATAACATCGCATTATGTTGACTATATGTGAATAAAACACCCATTTACATAACTATAGGGAAACGCTTACAATATTTTATAAACACTTCACAAAGTTTTAACGAGTGAACTTTAAAATAATTTGAAAGCAACATGATCTGGGGGGCGAACTAGTGATTATCGGTTCTACTGTGATATTTAGAGGTGAAAAGTACAAAATTATATGGTTATATGATAACGGTACTTGTGAGATCAAGAAAAAGGATTCATTAGGCCAAGTTGAATTAGTACGACTTTCTGAGCTTAAAACCTTTGAAAAAACCATCTGTTCTTATTGAATTTGATGGTTTTTTGATTGCCGATAACATTAGTTTATATAAACTAGATTTGTATACAGTATTCATCTAGTACTTTGAGATCTTGTTGGCCTAAACAAATCTGAGATGCTATCTGTACCCCTACTAATAGAATAATACAGTTCGAAAAATTAAAATAACATAAATATTGTGTTCTAATAATGTAGTAAACAAAAAACTTGTTAAAGTTTTTATAGAGGGAGAAGGTGAACTATTGAGGCTTTAAAATAAAGATTGATAAATTATAAAAGTTTGATCAAAGTCCCGTAATATGAATTGCAGGACTTTACTTACTCCTGAAAGAAACCTCTAAATCTAAGGTTTTTTCTATGTTTCAGTAGGAAATCAAAACTCAAAAATAAAAATTCTATTAATTTATATGTATAAAAGAGTGATAGTTTGGGAATTATGAAGATAAGTAAGTTAAATATAGCGGGGAAATAGTGTTAAAAGAAAGTAAATTAACGTTGTCTGATTTTGTAAATAATGATCGATTTGAATTAAATGCTTACCTTACATATTTATTTCATCAATTTTACGATAATGCTCCTAATCAATCGTAAGATAAAAGAGGGCAAAACAATAGATTAACCCATCTAGTAAACTGATGGGTAAAAAAGTAATGAGAATTTTTAAGATGAATTAACAAACTTCATTGTTAAAGAACATAACCAAAGATAATTAATGAACTTACACTTTCCGATTTAAACTAATTAGTAATAAATACCTGAACTACCAATCAAAAAAAATGAATAATCTGAAAAAATATTAGTATAATAGAAAAAAGATCAAGGAGTTGATTTCCGATGGAAAAGAATTCGCTTAATACATTACAACAGCCTGAAGAAGAAAAAGTCATGGATTCTGAATTTGCTGAAATGGTGTTAAATAAAGCCCTTAGTGATTTTCGAAAAGAGCAACTCTTAAAAGAGATCGACCAGTCATTACTAGAACAAAACAAACAAAAATTTCTACGATTAACTGAGAAATTAAAGAATATTTCTTAAAGCGGCTGATAAATTGTTTAATACAATAATGAAAATAATTTTATCATAACCTCGTCTTAAAATCAGACGGGGTTATGTGTGTTTTAGAATAGTGCAAGCCATTTCAAAGAGGCAAAAACCCACCTAATCGCTATCGAAAAGACTATGGGCCCCACCGGTGTACTTGTGGGCTTCACCGAGGAACAACAATGTGGGACGCAAATGGCGGTTATACAAATAACAAAAAAACCATTTTGTGTTGTATCTAATCAAAACCCCTTCTAGCAAGAAAATAATTGCAAGAGGGGGTTTTAAAATGAATTTTTTTGATGAAAAACTTGATATTAAAAAATCACGGAAATAATAAATATACCAATCATTAGTAATTGAATTAATACTTTCGCTATACTTCCACCTAA
>NZ_JAIQUM010000186.1 GCF_020075705.1 Metabacillus rhizolycopersici
AAAATCGTTTTGAAATGAACGATTATTACACAAATTCAGTTGTTCAGGAAGCAAATGCTTTGATGAAATCTCAAAGTGAACTTAAGAAAATGTACATTTCTACGAAAGAAGAACAAATCAAATCCGTAAAAAAGAAAATCAAATCGAGAAAAAGTAGAGTAACCACTTTAACAAAAATCAAACACTCGTTCATCAAAGGAAAACCATCCTTCAATAAAACCTCCCGCGAACAACAAAAAGGAAACTTTTTTGTAGTAGAGTTCAAAAAGAAAACGGATATTTACTATCACGCATATCAATTTGAACATCACTATTTAGATGTTCAAATAAAAGCTCTTAAGAACCGATTAGGTCGATTAGAATTTCGTTTAGATCGACTTCAAAAACAGCTTAAAACGTTAAAAAATAATGAAAAAAGTGTGGTTTTTGGTGGCAAAAAGCTTTTCAAAGGACAGCACACCTTACATCATTATCGAAATAACCATAAACTGTGGGTAGAGGATTGGGAACAATCTCGTTACAGTGAAATGACGATTAGTGGTCGTAAGGACGCAAAGTATGGGAATTTTGTCTTTACGTATGTTTCAGAGACAAAAAATCTCCATTTCACCACTCTAAACGGTGTGGCAGTTGAAATACCGAACCTTCAATTTCCTTATGGGCAAGAAAACATTGAAAAAATCATTCAAACACAAGTAGATAAGCCATCTAATTTGAAAAAGGAACATGGAAATGCAGTTGCTTGGTCTGTTGAGGATCACGGTGATTATTATATTTTTAAATGCATCTTGGATATTCCTGAGGAGGAAAACATAAACCACAGTAAATCTGATGGTGTAGTTGGTGTGGATTTGAATGTGGACCACATCGCATGGTCCAACATGAATGTGAAAGGTCAACTGATTAAATCAGGTGTATTTGAGTTTGAATTGGAAGGTAAATCTTCAGGTCAAGCAACAAAAATAATAGAAGCAGAAGCGATACGATTAGTCGATTTAACTGGTAAACTCAATAAACCGATCGTGATTGAAAAATTAAACACAATGAAATCGAAAGTATCGAATGCATATGGGAATAAAAAGGCGAATAAGAAAATGTCTATGTTCGCTTATCGAAAGCTTATTTCAGCCATAAAAAACCGTGCGAACAAAATGGGTGTGGCTGTATGTGAAGTAAATCCAGCCTACACAAGTCAAATCAGTAAAATCAAATACATGAAGCGATTTGGTATTAGTATTCACCAAGCAGCTTCTTATGTCATTGCGAGAAGAGCCATGGGATTCAAAGAAAAACTTCCACCAGTGTTGCATTCCCTACTACCGGAGAAGATAGTAGGTCTACATCACTGGGCGCAATGGAAGTGGATTTCAACATGCTTATCTGATGTACATATCCATTGTTTGTATCAGATAGAACTTCTATTCCTAGCAAGCATTACTCGATGAGTGATCTTTTTCCTCCAGGGGCTCTCCCAGACTTGGTGGAAAAAGGTTTGTCTAAGAAAGAAAGTAGAAAACCCATTGCCTAGTTGAACGGGCAATGGTCTACTAAGTCACTTAGTATGTCCTTTTGGGAATCCCCTTCCTCAAAAATTAGGTAGGATTTTAGGTGGGGGTAGTTCAATATTGGGATTATATCTTATATGTAATAGGGATATTTTTGCTTATATCACAAAACGCTTTGCATCCTGGAATAGCAATTATTGGCGTTGTAGTCATTTTTGCAACTCTTGTTATTCACCATTTCAGTTTTCATTATCCTTTGATGATTACCTTAATGGTTTTCTTATGGCAGGGATTGCCGAAGAAATTGTTTTCAGGGGACTGATTTTACAAGAAATCAATAAAAAGTGGCTTTTTGGAAAGCAAATATTGTTACAGCTTTCTTATTTTTGGTCATAGATTATCCAATTTGGACTTACAATGCAGAATTTTTCGAATTCTTTATTGCTGGGTCCCATATATATGTTTTTGTAATTGGTTTACTCTTTGGTTTTGCGTATAAAAAGACAGGTTCATTATGGTTGGTTGTGTTGTTGCACGCATTTCATAATTTTTTTGTTACTATCATCTAACATAAGAAATACAATAATGCCTTTATTCAATTAAACCAGCTAATAGTTTGTCAATATTTTTCAATAAAAACTTAAAATATCTCGTGCTATACTAAATTTATGCATACCAAATAACCTTCCAAGGTTTGGTATTTGGAAAGTTTTGGGGT
>NZ_JAIQUM010000187.1 GCF_020075705.1 Metabacillus rhizolycopersici
ACTAATTGCAGTTTAAATTCGGGTGTAAAAGTTCGACGTTGACGTGTCATAGTAGCACGCTCCTTAAGTTAATAGTCTAAGTTTACATCCCCTTATTTTATCTGTCCAACTTAGTGTAGCCTATCCATCTTCCGATTTGTCCCACACATAAATTTACACTTATTTACATCTATCCAGCCGTTTTTTGACTTATCTCGAACTTACCCCTCTTTAACTCCTCTTTAGCTTACCAAAGAAAAATTTGAAGACTATCGAATGTAACAAAACATCCATGTTAATAAATAGGGTAATCTACTGATCTTATTTATCACCGTTTTCTATCCAGCCTTTTTCTACAAACTTGATTGCCTTAATGGCAATCTTTTAGCCTTCAAGGCAACACGGGGTAGCGTCAGGAAAATGCGTATTTACAACGTTAAGCAAATTACAACATAGAAAATCGGCTCCTTACAACGTTTAGGAACCCGATTTTTTTGATTTGGCTTATTGTGTTAACGCCCCCGATAGATAAGAAGAAATCTTAAAGTTGGAGACCTAAATCATTTAAAGTCCCATTCAATATTTATCTGATTTTCTCAGCCAACTCTAAAATAATTCCCTCTGGACCACGAACGTAGCATAACTTATAGCTTTCTTCATATTGCTGTATCTCACTAAAGATTTCCGTGCCATTCTTTTTCAATCTTGCAACAATAGCTTCAATATCCTCAACAGCAAAGCAAATATGTCGGATACCCAGCGTATTTGCAAAAGGGTGCTGAATATCTTTTTCATCTGACGGCGAATAAAATTTAACCAGCTCTATCCACGTCTCACCATCTGGCATCCCCAATCCTACACATGCCGTTTTAACATCATTAAGCCCAACTATTCTGTCCAACTGTTCTCCATCCAATTCCCATTCCGCTTGCACTTGAAGTCCTAAATCAAGAAAAAAAGCTTTAGCCTCTGAAAGATCATTTACGTTTATACTCACATGATCTAATCTATTGATCTTCATATCTCATACCTCCTATGTTCCTATTATTTTCAATACCTTTATTCGTATATGGTTTGTTTGAAATTCTAATTCGCTTAAAACAGAAAATATCCTTCTTCAACAAACCTACCACTTAACAATCCCAATAGAGTAAACTCTATTGATACAATAACAAAATCTCTATAAATAAGGGCTGTTAATGTCCCATATGACTTGTATCAAAACCTTATCGTTGTAAATCTGCATTTTCCTGACGCTACCTCTAAGGGAATTAAAAAAGGTTAACTTTACCAATTCGGTGTGATAACATAAATTTAATCTTTTAAAAGAGGTGAGTAGAGTTGAGTAAAGTTGAGCAGAGTACAAAATTAGATTTAGAACGAATTATTTTTATTGGGAGAACCTTTGAAGAGTATTTTGATATGTTTTCACTATCAAAAGAAGAACTACAAGGAAAGAAAATACTCGATTGTCCAGCTGGAGCTTGTTCGTTTACTGCTGTCGGTAACAAATTAGGTTTAGATGTAACAGCTTGTGATATTGCGTATTATTATTCTGGTGAAGATTTGAAAAATAAAGGTCTTCAGGACATTAAACATGCTATGGAGCATATGGAAAAAGCCAAGAGTAATTATATATGGGATTATTTCAAAGATGTAGAAGGTCTTCGAAAACATCGTTTAAATGCGCTAAAAGATTGTGCGAACGATATGGCGAAATCAAGTGAAAGATACGTTCCCGTTACTTTACCTTCTTTGCCGTTTAAGGATGAAGAGTTTGATATAACTCTATCTGCACACTTTCTATTTATGTATGCGGATCGATTAGATTATCAATTTCATATAAAAACTTTAAATGAGTTATTAAGAGTTACTAAAGAGGAAGTTCGTATTTTCCCTTTAGTTGATTTGGAAGGAAAACGATATGAGCATTTAGATAAATTAATAGGTTATCTCGTTGATAATGGATACCAAATTGAAGAAATTAAAGTTCCGTATGAATTTCAGGAAAATGCTAACTCGATGTTAAAAATAAATAAAGGGTAACGAAAAAAGGGACAACGTTAAACATTGTCCCTTTTCAGTGCCTATAATATCGCTTATGTTGACTAGATTTGAACCATTTAGACACTAAAAACACTTTTAAATTCAATTATAGATTACTTAAAATCAAAAGATCCCTAAGCACTATTTGCAAAGGGATCTTCTGTAATAATTGTTGAATTCCTATT
>NZ_JAIQUM010000188.1 GCF_020075705.1 Metabacillus rhizolycopersici
ATAATACAAAAAGTGTGGTTTTTGGTGGCAAAAAACTGTTCAAAGGACAGCACACCTTACATCATTATCGAAATAACCATAAACTGTGGGTAGAGGATTGGGAACAATCTCGTTACAGTAAAATGACGATTAGTGGTCGGAAGGACGCAAAGTATGGGGATTTTGTCTTTACGTATGTTTCAGAGACAAAAAATCTCCATTTCACCACTCTAAACGGTGTGGCAGTTGACATACCGAATCTTGTCTTTCCTTATGGGCAAGAAAACGTTGAAAAAGCCATTCAAACACAAGCAGACATGCCATCTCATTTGAAAAAGGAACATGGAAATGCCATTGCTTGGTCTGTTGAGGATCACGGTGATTATTATCTTTTTAAATGCATCTTGGATATTCCTGAAGAGGAAAACATAAACCACAGTAAATCTGATGGTGTTTTAGGTGTGGATTTGAATGTGGACCACATCGCATGGTCTAACATGAATGTGAAGGGTCAACTGATTAAATCGGGTGTATTTGAGTTCGATTTAGAGGGGAAATCATCGGGTCAAGCAACAAAAATGATTGAAGCAGAAGCGATACGATTAGTAGATCTAGCTGTTAAACTCAATAAACCGATCGTAATTGAAAAGTTAAACACAACGAAATCGAAAGGATCACATCCATACGGGAATAAAAAGGCGAATAAGAAAATGTCGATGTTTGCTTATCGTAAGCTTATTTCAGCCATAAAAAACCGTGCGAACAAAATGGGTGTGGCTGTATGTGAAGTAAATCCGGCCTACACCAGTCAAATCGGTAAAATCAAATACATAAAGCGATTGGGGATCAGTATTCACCAAGCAGCTTCTTATGTCATTGCGAGAAGAGCCATGGGATTCAAAGAAAAACTTCCACCAGTATTGCATTCCCTACTACCAGAGAAGATAGTAGGTCTACATCATTGGGCGCAATGGAAGTGGGTTTCAAGATGCCTATCTGATGTGCATACCCATTGTTTGTATCAGATAGAACTTTCTATTCCTAGCAAGCATTACTCGATGAGTGATCTTTTTCCTCCAGGGGTTCTTCCAGACTTGGTGGAAAAAGGTTTGTCTAAGAAAGAAAGTAGAAAACCCATTGCCTAGTTGAACGGGCAATGGTCGACTAAGTCACTTAGTAAGTCCTTTTTAGGAATCCCCTTCCTCAAAAATCAGGTAGAATTTTAGGTGGGGGTAGTTCAATGAATATATTACTGAATATACCATTTCCTTACACTATCCTGACGATTGTGGTTATCTAGGTTATTGGCATCTTCATCTCCTTTATTGACTCTGGAAACACACCAAATTCGGTAAGAAATTTATGTATGCAGACAGTAATCAATCAAGTTCAACATCTAATTGATATAAAAAGAGAATCAGAGAAAGCTCATCGCGTCTATACTCTAATTTCTCTACCACGTTTATTTGATTCTCAGATTGTCTTCCTATTTGATAAGAAAGACTTTGAAGGCTTTTTCGATCGAGATACAGAAGAACAGCGTTGGATTCCTTTGCTGTCTGATCGAAGTATTAAAAAGGAATGGGGATTAGAGATACCTGAAGGGCTAGCTGTCAAAGGATACAAGCAGATAATTAATGACGAAAATTATGCTTATGAAGGTGGGTTATGGTTCATCGGAGAGTTAGATTAGAGAACTTCCTCTAACATCGCTTATGGTGGCTAGAATTATATGTGTAAATTTCAGTTATTTACACCATTCAATAAAAGTTGGACAATAATATCAGAATATTTAAATTAATTATAGAGGGAGGAAAATATGGATATAAGACTTTTGAAACCATTAGATGCCGAAAATTACCGGAATTTTAGATTAGAAGCTTTACAAAACAATCCTGAGTCATTCGGTTCAAGCTATGAGGAAGAAAAAGATAAAACGCTTCCAATCCTTAGGAGGTTAATGATGGAAAATAAACAATTAGATAAAGGAAAAACCATTCCTGTCTAAACGAGGGCACTGAAAAAGTCCATGTAATGAGAAAAAGAAGCTAATCACCTACTATATATAGGTGACTAACTTCTTTTCGTTATATATATATTGATAAAATGCACATTACTTTCTCAAAGTAATCACTTT
>NZ_JAIQUM010000189.1 GCF_020075705.1 Metabacillus rhizolycopersici
AAAATCACGGAAATAATAAATATACCAATCATTAGTAATTGAATTAATACTTTCGCTATACTTCCACCTAAAAAACCAACAACAGTAGCTGAACCTACCTTTATTGCTTTTAGCCAATTCTTTTGAATGATGTATTCTGTAACAAGTACCGCTAAAAAAGGTATAAGTATTATCCCGAAAGGAGGGATGATAAACGAACCAATTATCGTTGCAATAGTAGCGATCCTCTCCGAAGTTTTAGAACCTCCGTATTTTTTTACGAAGTAACTGTTTGCGATGATATCCGCTGCGATTAAAACGACAGTTATTACTAGCATTCCAATCCAGAACCATATGGATAGTTCGTTTGAGTTAATAAGAAAATGGTATACTGCAAATCCACCCCATAATACAACAATTGAAGGAATAATAGGATAGATGATACCTACAAAACTTAAAATAAATAATATGGCTACAGTAGCCCACCACAAAATGTCCATTTTGTCACCTCTATTCAAGCAAATATTTTTTAGATTCATTATGTTTTTTAATTTTAATAAAAGTATCTTTATTAATTACGTTTTTCGTTTACGTTTAGTTTCATAGTTTTTGTGGCAGTGGATATTTCCCCCGTCTAAACCCATAAATATATAACATTAAGAGACTTCCTGCTAAAATAAAACGGATGGTCCCCATAGTTAACGGTGGGGATGAAAGTAAGCCAAATTTCACAGAGACAGCTCCAGATGTCCATAGGATGGTAAACAATATACCAAGCAGCACAATATTCACTCTCTTCATGCTCCTAATATATACCATTATTTAACGGTTGTAATTTTAAATTATAGCATACTAGAACAAGTAATAATATTCACAAATGGAATAAGATTGTGAAAGAATGTACTTAAACTATAGGGTGCTTTAGCTTAATAAGAAATTGCATAACGAGTAAAAACAAAGAAGAGCCAAACCCTTGCTACTACTGGGGTTGGCTCTTCTTTGTAATTCCGGAAATTAGTTTTATGCAAACTAAAAATATGTAGAGTATTCATATTTCCCTTAAAAATTTTGTTCAACTAACAGGCCGTTGTTGAACAAATAAATGTGATCATTACTATTATTTTAATAAGGATTTCAACTAACTCAATATTGTAATAAAATACCTTTTTTACCGTAAATATCAATATTTATGCTAACATATATATAAACGGACGTATGAAGGTATCAAATTTGATAGATAGTTTGACTACTATAAGGGAGTTCAGCCGACAAAACGTGGATATTATACGCTAACAATTACCAAAAACGTTCGTTTATAAAATATGCGTTTTGTCAGTGCTACCCCATAAAGAAAGTTAATGTAATAAATGATTAGGCAATAACAAACTTTCAAGGAGGAATAATCAATGATTATCATTTATGCATTTATCCATGTTAACCCTAAGCATCGTAAAGAATTTCTTGAACAAGCTGTGCAAGTAACAATACAGTCCCAAGCTGAAGAGGGAAATATCAGCTATCGCTTATATGAAGAGACAGACCAACCAAATAAATTCGTTATATTGGAAGAATGGAAAGATCAAACAGCTATTGAACATCATGAAGAAACTTCTCATTTCAAGAAATTTATCAATGATGTCCCTGATCTTTTACTTGAACCACTACATGTAGCAAAGTACGTTGTTTCCACAAAACACTGAATAATAAATTCATTTTTACATTGTTATTAACTATTTAATTATTAAATTGGAAACGTGCGGAGAAATGTGGGCATTTTTTCGTTATCTTATTATACTTTAAAACACCGGTTACCTTGCTGTTGGATCGCTTTACTCTGAAACAAATATCGACAGAAGGCTGGGAAATAAGAAGTTTAGGCAAGTTTTTGGTCATTTTAATTTTCCAGCTCCATTACTTAAGTAGGGAATTGAGAAGAAAAGTAATATATACAATTATACTTCCATTCAGTAAAAATAGCTGCCGAACGGCAGCTATTTTTACACGCTGTTGAAATAAGATTCTGTCAACCCAAATAACGTGGAATTTTTGAGGTTTTTTGGTGAGTCACTTATTTCAGAAAGCATTATTTTATGAAAACCTCGTTTTTTAAAGCTCTGATTTCCCGTG
>NZ_JAIQUM010000190.1 GCF_020075705.1 Metabacillus rhizolycopersici
CTAAATAAAACAAAACCTTCCAATGAGGGCCTAACGGAAGGTTATTTGGTATGATCTTTTTTAGTATATCAGGGTTGTTTTAGTTATTTTATTGAAAAATGTTGACAAACTATTAGCTGGTTTAGTTTAAGTGCATTTCTTCACAATCTTATCTATATTTTAACATAAATATCCAGTTTTCTTTAAAGGTGTTGTTCAATTATATGGCCCTTTAGTGGAGTAATATACTGGAATTTTACAATATCGACAAGAACAAAAAAAGAAAAATCCAGTTTAAATTAATACAGGATTTAATCAAACTTTGTTTTAAAGATACATTCCGACATGTTCGAAGACTAACCTTTCTTGTCTATACTGCTCTTATAAAGAACGAATAAAGGAGCGGATTCAGATGAGAAAAGGACTAATCATGACAAATGACTACGGGTGGACAGTAGAAAAACTTCAAACATACCCGGGGAGGTCTCACGGACGGGGAGAAGAAACTCGGTTGAAACAAGATTTATTGTGAGAAATCAGCAGAGGTCATAATAGCATCATATGGGACGAAGGACTGAAGAGTAGGGAAAAGAAATAGTACTTTCACCAAGCCAAGACTGGAGGAAGAACCAAGAAGAAATCCCTCTTGAAGACTCAGAAAAAGTAACTTATATTCTACCAATCCGTTTACAGAAACGCTTTGGGTTGTCCAGTTAAAAATTTTCTCCCAGCAAAAACAACGTTTCAAAAAAATATACAAAATTGAGACCTGAGACAAAACCTATACATTTTGTTTTTACTAATATGTATAGGAGGTTTCAGGAGCATTGGAAAGCAAATAAGCTGAGGTTGGTGAAATGTCTAAAATATACCGAAGATAAATTACTAATCCAATTATTAAAGTTGTCCTCTACTTTTATAATCTTTATTAAATCCATTCCAATGTCTACCTTTATGATTATCGGTTATACGATTTTGATTTTTTACGCTGGTTATTAAGTAGGGAGGAAAAGAGGTTAGAGAAGGTTTTTTTGATGCTTGAGTATAGATGCAGCTATAAAAGTAGCTGGTATATAAAGAGATAGCGATATTTGTTGTTTCCCAATCTTCTTGAAAAAGTTAAAATATAATGATGATGTAAACTTTCTCTAAAAATATAGTATTTAACCGAATTATTTTAGACGTTAAAATAGATCATTTTAAAAGGAGATATATAATTTTGAACACAAAATACCTAGATTTACTGGCACAAAAATATGATAGTGAAGAAAAAGTAGTCACTGAGATTATTAATCTTGAAGCGATTCTTAATCTGCCAAAGGGGACAGAGCATTTTGTCAGTGATTTACACGGGGAGTATCAAGCCTTTCAGCACGTACTGAGAAATGGCTCGGGGAAGGTAAAAGAGAAAATCAAAGACCTTTTTGTAGAGGTTTTATCTGAACAAGAAATAAATGAATTCGCGGCATTAGTTTATTATCCGGAAGAAAAAATACAGTTAATTAAAAATAACTTTGACAATGCAACAGATTTATACCTATGGTACACAGAAATCATTGAGCGTATGATGAAGCTCATTTCTTATGCCTCTTCCAAATATACCCGCTCGAAATTACGGAAAGCATTGCCTAGTCAGTTTGTTTATATAATAGAAGAGTTACTATACAAAACGGACGATTTTAAAAATAGGGAACCTTATTATTCAAAAATTGTCCAGCAAGTTATTTCCCTCGGTCAGGCAGATAAGCTCATTATAGGTCTTGCTTATACGACTCAGAGATTGGTTGTTGACCATCTTCATGTCGTAGGGGATATTTATGATCGCGGACCTGAGCCTGATAAAATTATGGAAGCTCTCATCAGCTATCATTCCGTTGATATTCAGTGGGGAAATCATGATGTTCTTTGGATAGGTGCCTTTGCCGGGTCAAAGGTTTGTCTCGCCAATATTATTCGAATCTGTGCGAGATACAATAATTTGGATATTATTGAAGATGTGTATGGAATCA
>NZ_JAIQUM010000191.1 GCF_020075705.1 Metabacillus rhizolycopersici
CTCCCTCTATAAAGAAAGGAATAACTCTGGATTCCTCGCTTATTCTTAAGATTTCATTATGATCTGTATTAGATAGCCATTAAAGCGATGGATGTAAGTTGAAAGTAAGGGTAATTTTGGTACTGTAGAGAAAAAAGGACTTTAGCTACTTAGCCAACCCTATCCAAAAAGTGGATAACTAGTAAAAGTATGGTTGCACTGGTGGATGTCCACATGTCTCATGGAGGTCAACCCTCCCATGTCTCACAGAGTCTATGCTCCAAAATTCCTTCGTCCAACCTTTCCATGAGGTGGATGTCAGTGATGCTGCCCGACAGGATCAAAGTCCGTACTTTAGTTGGTTTACTGACTAATCCGTGCTTCAAATACCTAAATAATAATTTCTAAAAAACCTTTTGAATAACCAACTAATGAACCCTATGCTGCATTCTGTAATGGTGCCAAATGTGGAATATCCTTCAACATTCTTTCTTCACTAAATTCACATTGTTTTGTACCAATTGTAAAAAGAATACGTATGAGCTTATTACATATCGCTATAAGAGACTGCATTTTCTTTAGAGGATTATTTTTTCGTGTTGTAAAATACTCATGTAATGCTTTAAATGCAGTATTCTTAGCTACCAAAGGCATCGCTACTCGGAAGAGGAGAGCTCTGAGTGTTTTCCTGCCTCTTTTTGTAATCTTCGTTTGCCCTTTATGCTTTCCTGAGGTATTCTCTTTTAAACTCAACCCAGCTAATTTAATAATTTGTCTAGGATGAGAATAGTAACTTAAGTTACCTACTTCTGAAAAGAAGCCAGCTACAGTATCTTTGCCGATTCCTGTGATGGCCAACATTTGTTGGACACCTGGGATTCGTTCAAGAAGTCCGTCAATATCAGATTCTAGTTCTTCGAACTTTTCATTTATTAACTCATACTTGTCTAGTAAAGTGCGAAGCTCTAATTTAGCCATTCTTGAACCTTCAAGAATACCAATAGAGTCTTTGGCTACTCGTTTAAGTTCTTGAATTTTACTGAGTCCTACCGCACGTTTCACAGCTTTTCTGAGGTGAACGAGGATCTCTTGTTCTGTGACTTTCTCTAACTCATGTGGTAATAAGTTTAACTTTAATAATTGTAGTGCTGATTTTCCTTCCCAATCCTTAAACACTGTAAGAAATTCAGGAAAATATCGATCCAACCAATTATGAATTTGCCCTTGCACAACCTGCAAGTCTACAGATAAAAGGTCACGTATTTTCCTTGCCACACGAAGTTCTGCATAAACTCCTTGTGGAATATTAGGTTCGGCATATCTTCCATCTTTGACTAACTGTGCAATTACTTTTGCGTCCTTCACATCATTTTTTGTTGGAGAATTATCATCTAATTCTTTAGATTTCTTAACATGCATAGGATTTACAACAACAAACTTAATCTCCTCTTCTCTAAGAAAATGAGCGAGATTAAGCCAATAGTGACCTGTTGGCTCCATTCCAATAATCACGTTATCCATTCCGTGCTTTTCCAATAAATTTTTTATCCAGTCTAAAAAGAGTTCAAAATGATCTTTGGTGTTCTCAAAGTGACAAGCTGATCCAAACTCTATGCCTCTAAAGTCTTGAGCACGTGCTACATGCTTGAATTTGGCAATATCTACACCTACAATTAAGGTGTGAGAAGTTATTTGAGATATCTTATCATTTTGGTTATAATTCATGGTCGAAGACCTCCTGGTATATATGTTTTTGTCCTTTTCGCTGGCCAGCTTTTGGACACTCATATCATACCAAGAGGTTTATTTTTTGTTCAAACCTCATTTTTCTTCATTACAGGAATGCTGC
>NZ_JAIQUM010000192.1 GCF_020075705.1 Metabacillus rhizolycopersici
ATTATTCAGCCGTAGGCTTGATACCTAATTCCCAGTGTTTAAAGAATCTAGGATTTTGTTTGGCAATTCTTCCGAGAAAATATTCTGCTCTTTTCTTATGTCGAGCGAGTCTTTTATATTTCTTTCGTGCCCACATAATTAAGGCTCTATTGATATGCCTTAATGTTGAATACATCTCGGATTTGTAGAACTTTCCATAGTAGTTAATCCATCCTTTAATCTTTGAGTTAAACATATTTGATAGGTCCGTAAGGTCCTTTTCAGCTTTTAACTGTAGTTTCCAGTCCCTTACTTTTTGCCGAATTGATTTCTTGGATTTGTTACTAATCGCAGGTGTAAAGCTAATAAAATGCTTTCCCCTTTTGTTCTTCGAACGTCTTGGTCTGAACGTATATCCTAGAAAATCAAACGAGGTATTTTCGTGATTTTCTTTCCTATTTTCATCTTTACAGTATACAATTCGCGTTTTAATTGGATGTAGTTCAAGCTTACATTCGTTCATTCTATTGTTTAATGATTCAAGCAATCTTATTGCCTCAGCTTCTGACTCACAGTGGATGACTGCGTCATCTGCATATCTCGCAAAAGAATTATTAGGATGGTTAATAGTCATCCATTTATCAAATGTGTAATGTAGAAATAGATTCGCTAGAACTGGACTTATGACTCCACCTTGCGGTGTACCAGAAGTACGTTCTATTACACCTTCTTTCGTTTGAAAAGGTGCTTTTAACCATCTATTAATATATAGTTTTACCCATTTATTATTTGTGTGCCTTTTCACTGCTTTCATTAGTAATCCATGATCAATATTGTCGAATAGTCCTTTAATATCAAATTCTAGAACCCAGTTGTATTTCCAACACCTTTTACGTGTTATCTCTAATGCTTGGATTGCACTTTTATTAGGTCTATAACCATACGAATCCTCGTGAAAGAAAGGTTCCACCGAAGGTTCAAAATACAGTTTTACAACCATTTGTGCAATTCTATCTGCAACAGTTGGAATTCCTAGTGTCCTAGTACCGCCAGCTTTCTTCGGTATTTCTACAGCTTTTACTGCTGGAGGAAAGTAGCTTCCTGAGGACATTCTATTCCATAGTTTATAGAGATTATCTTTTAGATTCACTTCGAATTCTTCTATTGACTTTTCATCAATTCCAGCTGACCCCTTGTTTGCTTTTACTCTAAGAAAGGCATCATAAACTACCTTTTTAGATATCGTATATGGCTTTGTTTTATTCATAAGTTCCTCCCACTATGATGGTTGACTTGCTAATAAAACTGAATAACATAACCCCTTTGCTCCACCTCCGTTAGGAGGTTTCATAGCTACTACGAGTTATTCCGCCCCTATACATGGCATTGGTACTCAGATTCTTGTGGGGCTTCCACTTGAATTTCTCCCTTAACATCCATGTCGTAGGTTCCCACGTTCCACACTCAAGCCTATATTAAGTTCACGCCGCCTTTATACCGGTCACCGAACGGACAGTAAACAGGTATCCTCCGAACTTATCCTGAGTTAACGACTCCCCCTCAGTTTTGATGACATCTCTACGCTTTCGATACTTCATCAGCGGTTCAATGGTTTTCGTCTCCTTAATATGTACCTGACAGAGTCTTGCTCTGCCTTTTCTTTAACGCTCAATACCATAGCTTTTGACTACAGCACCTTAAAGTGGTTTGCAATCTCTACCTGTATAGCGATTGCGAGAGGCCTACTCTCATCTTGAGTGCAGCATAGCTTCCTTGTGTGCTTACGCACACTTTGGTTGCCTTCGTGGCACACAATCATCTGCATA
>NZ_JAIQUM010000193.1 GCF_020075705.1 Metabacillus rhizolycopersici
AGCCAACCAATGATTCTTGGCGAGTCGATGAGACGTATGTAAAAGTCAATGGTCAATGGATGTACCTATATCGTGCCGTTGATTCAGAAGGAAATACGATTGATTTTTATTTAAGCAAAACAAGAAATCATAAGGCTGCATAAGAACAGATTCCATTAGGAGTCTATATACCTCTTTCAAAGAAATGCAACCTTTGCACCAGAACCGATTTATAACGTATAACGTCTTAACCTCTTTTTTGTTCACATAATCACGCTTATCGGCATTAAAAAAAAGATCTTTAATTGGAAGATCCTTTTTCTTTTTATACTGCTAATTAAGCTAGACACACGATGTAGGAATTTAATTATCCTCGACTTTAGCCACTCTTAGTTTAGTTAATAAATATAGGGATTTATTGGAATAATAAATGTTAACTAATAATGTTGGAGGTAATCATGCTCGAAAAGAGAAAAATTAACGCCGGTGAGTTTCTTATATTAGTGATCGTATTTACGATAGGAGGTTCGATCCTTACTTTACCTGCTCCACTTACAACGATAGCAAAACAGGATGCCTGGATAGCTTCTTCTCTAATGTTTCTCATTGGTTTATTTTTTGTATTCATAACTACCCAATTAGATGCCATATATCCATCCGTAACTTATGTCGAATTGAATGAAAAAATATTAGGTAAATGGATTGGCAAAACTGCAGCACTGCTATTTCTTTTTTATCTATTTCACCTTTCTTCTTATCTTATTAGAGAAATGGGAAGTTTTTTTACGACACAAATATTGGTTGAAACACCGATCCAAATGATTATGATTATGTTGTTATTGACAAGCATAGTGGGTGTACATTTAGGATTAGAAGTCATCTGCCGTTCAATGTTAATATTTTTCCCTTGGATCATCTTACTGCTTTTACTATTATTCTTATTTCTTATCCCCCAAATTAAATTGGAAAATATACAACCTATTTTTGGAGAAGGCATGAAACCAATCATTAAGGGTTCATATGAAAATATAGCACTCCCCTATGCACAGTTTGTGATCTTATTAATGATCACACCGTATGTAACTGAAAAAAAAGAAATGAAAAAAGCCTTTTATAAAGGAGCATTAATTGGAGGAAGCGTCCTGACCATTCTAATTATTTTCAGTATTTTAGTATTGGGTGCTGACATTACCGCAAGACAATCCTATCCATCTTATACATTAGGAAGAAAAATAAGTATTGGAAATTTTTTAGAACGGATCGAAGTAATTGTCGCCATCATTTGGATTTTTACTATATATTTTAAGCTGACGATTTGTTATTATGGGCTCTCTCTTGGATTAGCTCAAGTCCTTGGATTGAAAAGTTATAAAATCTTACTATTTCCATTAGGATTTTTAATCCTTACCTTTTCAATCTTTTCACATCCAGATATAGTAGATTATCGTAACTTTATAGCAATAACGTGGACTCCTTATTCCTTAACGATTTGTTTTTTTCTTCCGTTGTTATTGTTAATTTTCGGAAAAATAAAGAAAAAACGATCTGCTTCTAAAGCAGCTAAAGTGCCAGTTCATTGAACAAGATTCCAAGGATCGCATGAATACTCTATACAAATCCAGTTAACATAATGAGACGTTATCGGCATTGAAAAAGGATCCTTAAATCTGAACTGCACCCCAATTGTTAGACACAACTAACAATTGGAGGTGCAGTTTTTTATGACCAAATATTCTTTAGAAACAAAATTAACGGCTGTTAACGCTTATCTCGACGGTGTAGAATCCTTTA
>NZ_JAIQUM010000194.1 GCF_020075705.1 Metabacillus rhizolycopersici
ACTTATTAACATAATAAGCCCCACCACCAACAGCCAACAACCCAAGCGCCTGATAAAGACTATTCTGCTGCTGTTCTTCTGTCAACGCATTCCCAAACATATCCTTGCCCGTCAAATACTCACTAAATCCATTGGCAGACACGAGCCCATAGATGCCCATCTCCGCTTTTTCTAGGTTTGAGAAGGTATTTGCTGTTTCAGTTACATCCAGTGCTTGGTTGGCGGCGTTCATACCTTTGACGGTTTTGTAGATGGCATTGCCGTCTTTAAAGATTCTACCTGCCCAGCCGACGACTGGGATGGAGCCTACGCATAAAGCAGGTATGTAAATCTATTAAAAAACCTTGAAAAGCTTTAGAAGCCAATCAAGGTCTTATTCGTATCATTTATATTTATATTTCTAATCCCTCTGTCTAAAGAGGCGTCTTTTCCTCCCACATTGCCTCGACATCGCTTTTTGAAATCCACTTTTTATATAGTCCTCGTTCCCAAGGTAACTCTGATGGAGGAAATCCTACTTCTTTAGCTATAAAATAATCACCTTCCCCGAGTAATAATTTATCTTCAGCCATTTCCCAAATCGGAAAGGTATGCCCTTTATACTTTGCATACTGATCAATATAATATAAATCCTCAATTTCATCTCGTGTAACAAATTTTTGATAGTTTCCTTTTTCATTTATTTCAAAGTCATCTGGCGCAGAAGACGTTTCCCTAACAAACAATTTGTATACTTTATCATCCTTGGTAATATATTCATATTCTTTTCCTCTGTAGACAGCTTTTTTTCCACTCCTCATTTTTATCCTCCTACTTCAATAAGCTAATAAATCTCATATCCTCTTCACTATAAACAGCAATTAATCGTTCACCCTGATTAGTTATTTCATATAGTTCTGTTCCTTCATACAGATCAACTTTACTTTTACTTCCATATTCAGGCACTATATAATTTTCACTTTTAGTAAATCCATTTCCTGTAAACGGATCTCCTTGTACCTCTCTTATAAAATCCTCCAACTCGTCACCGCTAACCATCACTGATGCTGCATCTTCATTGTTCCCACCAAATGGTATTTTATAGTTTTCTGGTTTAAGGGCTTTAAACCTTATCGCCAAAGCAGAATTCGATGTTAGATACTCATTAGGCCATTTTGGAGTACTTTCATAATCTAGTCGAAGTCCTTCAAAAATTTTGTCATAGGTATCTAATTCTTTCGTATCAGACACTTTTGCTAAAAAACCTCCAATTTTTATTTGTCCTCCATCTTGAGGTGATTTGAATAACCAATTTTTTGCACTTGGTGGTAATACCTTTTGCATCATCGTATCTTTAGTAATAGGAGGAGCACTTCTTCGAATATCTTTCATTTTTATTATTTCTTCTGGGGTAAGGCTACTTACTGGCTTTAAACGCATTTCAGTGAATTCACTAGTATTCAAATTATTCTTTTTAAGAACAGCGTCTAGTCTTCCAGTAAATGCATCATCAACTTTATTTCTTTTCGGCACCTGATAAACCGCATTCTCAGCCTGCAACTTATTAACATAATAAGCCCCACCACCAACAGCCAACAACCCAAGCGCCTGATAAAGACTATTCTGCTGCTGTTCTTCTGTCAACGCATTCCCAAACATATCCTTGCCCGTCAAATACT
>NZ_JAIQUM010000195.1 GCF_020075705.1 Metabacillus rhizolycopersici
TTGATACATATTCTTTATACTCTCGAGTATGGTGCTTCCCCATTTGAACACGTCCTTTAATTAAATTATCTATATTATATCTTTATTCTCATTTCGACGTGTCCACTTTTAAGACTAACTCTAATATAACTGTTATTAGGTCATTTTTAATCTGTAAAACTCAATTTTATCCTTTTGCTGAATTTTAAAATCCGAATTACATTTAGCTTATCGAACGATAAGGAGGACAAAAATGCAAAGTATTAATGGAGTAATGCTTAGAGAATATCCAGAAACCCTAGAAAAACCTTTGTTGGAAAAGCGATTTGAGATTCAGTATATGGACAATACATACTTTCATAAGACGATATTTTTAGATTTTATTAACCTGGAAGTCCAAGGGCATGGACGAATGTGGATTTTTTTTGTGAAAGATGTAGAAGAAGTTTTTTATGAAAATAATCGTAGCATTTATGGTGAAATCGTGAGGGAAGTGCATGATCGGATCGTGCCGCACCTACAACAAAATTATCATTACATAGTGGATGTTGTTTTGATTAATCCGGAATATACCATCCGAGATTCTCTTTAAAAAGCTAACATTAGCTATTCAAAAAAGAAGCATCGGATGTGAGGTGCTTCTTTTTTGTGTGTTTAATCAATAATTGTTCCACTGATTTCTTTTTCGTTAAAGTTCCAATTCTTAAAAGTTTTGACACACTTTTGAAAGTACTTAATTATCAAGGTGTTGAAAGGTGTCATAACTTAGCGTCAAAAGTAAAACTATAATTAGGAGATATTAGAAGAAGTTTGTATCTTCAACAAACAGGCCATTTAATTAAAAAAAAGGTTGTATAGCACCTGTGTTTTAATCGTTAAACTATTTAGGTGATTGTATATTTACTTTAATACAATGTTTTAACATCTAAAGAATTACCGATAATTTTTCTATACAAAAAAACATTATTCTTGCTGTAAGTTCAAAACCTATGAGATCTCTTGGCTGAAAAAAACTAAAAAGTTAGTAGGAGTTATTAGGGTGAAAAAGTGGAAATGTTTATTTTTTAGTCTTTTATTAATTAATGTGGTCTTTTTGATTATTGGGACGGTTTTGGCTCTACAACCATCAAAAGAAAGAGAGTATTCCATATTACAAAAAGAATGGAAAGAAAGCGAATCGCTAAGCATTTTCGTTAAAAAAGAGGATATAAATGTGTTGATTAATAAATACTTACAAACCAAAATCAATGACCTTCCTTTAAACTTAGAAGTACGATTAACTGATAAAGTTGAAGTATATGGTACCATTCAAGCATTTGGAAATGAGCTAGATATTAGCATGAATTTTAGGCCTGAAGTTCAAGAAAACGGAGATATTTTACTAAAGCAGGAATCAATGTCAGTTGGTAAAATGGACTTTCCTGTTCGTCCCTTTTTAAAATATGTTAATAACAAATTTTCTCTGCCTCAATGGTTGCAAATTAATGCCAAAGAAGAATTTGTATATGTAGCATTGCATGAGATAGAAATAAATAGAGATTTCCGTGTAAAATTAAAGAAATTCAACTTAGAGAAGAATAATATACAATTAACCTTTGATACGACGTGTTGTTCAACATAATAGGATTACTTAACATCTTCATCGGTATAATTTTTGGGATTAGGTAGATAATAGGAA
>NZ_JAIQUM010000196.1 GCF_020075705.1 Metabacillus rhizolycopersici
GGATGTACCTATATCGTGCCGTTGATTCAGAAGGAAATACGATTGATTTTTATTTAAACAAAACAAGAAATCATAAGGCTGCAAAGCGCTTTTTCAAGAAAGCTTTGCGGTCTTTTCATGTTCCAAATCCTCGTGTTATCACAGTAGACAAGAACCCATCCTATCCTATGGCGATTGAAGAGTTGAAGAAAGAGAAAAAGATGCCTGAAGGCACCCAAATAAGACAGATTCGTTATCTGAACAATATTGTTGAACAGGATCACCGTTTCATTAAGAAATGAGTACGATCCATGCTGGGATTCAAGTCCTTTCAAACAGCTACTTCTATATTGAGTGGCATTGAAGCCATGCATATGATGAAAAAAAGGACAACTTCACCAACGGGTGCAGTCTGTCCAAAATGAAGTCAAGTTCATACATAAGTTGTTTGGAATGGTATCATAATCTGTCATTGAACAGGTCATGTAGATTCTATGTCTCCATCAAATAGTTTTTGCACCAGAACCCCTTTAAATAATTAGTGAACTTTTGTTTAATTGTACATTCCCTCTATCTCTAAACGAAGTATCAGCAATTTTCTCTACCTTTGGCTGACCATTTTTATAGCTCACAACAGAAACACTGCAGTTCTCATGTACGGCAAATTCCTTGCTGTTTGTAATTTGAATCATGTAATTTCCAATGGTAACACCGTGTGAAAAAATAAGAATATTACCACCTTCTGAAGCATGCTTTTCTATGATTTCTTTAATAGCACTTTGAGTCCTTGTAAAAAGCTGTGCATAGGACTCCCCCTCAGGGGCACAAGCATTTACATCAAGACTAAATAATGTTTCAAGTACATTCCCATATAAGTTTGGAATTTCCGATTCTAATAAAGATTCTAAAACACCAAAGTTCATTTCTTTAAGTCGTTTATCAATCATTAAAGGAATATTCTTTTCTCCAATCGCATATTTCGCTGTATCAAGAACTCTCTGGCTGTCACTTGAGTAAGATGCAGTAAAATGAATGTCAGACAAACCTTCACCTAAGGATTTTGCTTGCGAGATCCCTTTTTCAGTTAGCGGCGAATCACAAAAGCCTTGCATCCTTCTCTCGACATTATATTGAGTTTCTCCATGCCGAACAAAATAGAGTGTGACTTTGTTTTCATTATTCACGTTAACACTTCCCTTTTCCTAAAAGTTCATTACTTTATTCAACAAAATGGCCCTTATATACAGTATGTTTTTCCACCGTATTCAACGTACTTTATTATAACAAAAATGGTAGTTTACTATCTTTATGGAATCATTATATACGGTTCTGGTGCAAAAATTTCAAGACAATTGCAAGTAAGCTTTAAATCTTGGACATACTGATACTATTACTCTTAAAAAAGGTGTATGACCGGTATGGAAAAGGGAGATTTGTTCAAACGGAAACATTATCAGCCTGACATTATTTTGTTAACAGTGAGATGGTACCTACGGTACAACCTCAGTTTTCGTGATTTAGTGGAAATGATGGAGGAGCAAGGCCTGCCGATAGCTCATACAACCATTATGCGTTGGGTTCATCAATATGGACCTGAATTAGATGAAAGAGTACGGCGTCATCTCAAGCAAACAAACGACTCGTGGAGAGTCGATGAAACCTATATA
>NZ_JAIQUM010000197.1 GCF_020075705.1 Metabacillus rhizolycopersici
TTATTCAATTAAACCAGCTAATAGTTTGTCAATATTTTTCAATAAAAACTTAAAATATCTCGTGCTATACTAAATTTATGCATACCAAATAACCTTCCAAGGTTTGGTATTTGGAAAGTTTTGGGGTTTTTGGTTGAATTTTTGAACTAGGCTAGATCTTGGAAAGCCGATTTACTTTTTAAAAGTGCATAAATCCAATGTAAGAGTTTATTAGCACAGGCTATTACAGCTACTTTAAAGGGTTTTCCTTCTTCACGTTTCCTATCATAAAACTCTCGTAATCGCTTATTGCGGGGAATGATTTCATCTGTCGTTTTCTGCTTGCGACAATCTCGAATGGCACATTTAACGGCCATATACAAGGCCTGTCTTAGTCTGCTAGAGCCTCGTTTGGTAATTCGATTTAAAGTGCCTTTGAATGTACCAGATTCAAAGATGCTGGGATCAATTCCGGCAAATGCTACTAGTTTCTTAGGGTGATTAAACCGATCAATTTCCCCAATCTCAGAAATAATCGTGGCAGCGATTTTTTCACCGATACCGGGGATGGATTGGATAATTCTACACTCTTCAATATCTTTAGCTAAAGCATCTATCTCATCTTCAAGCTTGGATAGATGTTTTTTGTATTCGAGAAGCATATTAATATACATATCTAGGCTTAAAGAAAGACTATAATATAAGGCTTTCTGAAAAGGGTTTTGAGCTGCGGCAGCCATTAGTTTTTCTGCCTGACTGTTTGCCCATTGTTGTGAACGACTTTTACATAACTCTTTTATTTTATTAGCGATTGTTTCTTCGCTAGCTTCCAAGACCTCTTCTGAAGTAGGAAATGCTTGTAAAGTCAGCAAAGAAACATCCGAATATAAGGTTCCAAAAACCCCACAATATTCAGGAAACACTTGATCCAGAACTGCTTGAAATTGCAGTTTAGTTTGTACAAACATGCCTGTAATATTTTCATGTTGTCTTGTAAGATTACGCAGGTTTAATAGCTGAATTCCTCTTTGTTTATAAGGCTCTAAGTCCTCTTTATAATACAGCTCGCAGAGGTGATGAGCGTCAATAATATCTGTCTTTACCTTACGTAAACTAGAACTTTTAGCCCGATACGATATGAGAGGATTCACGATAATCAATAAATACCCTTTGTCCTCGAAATATTGCACAATTGGTGTATGATAATGTCCAGTGGATTCCAATACAATAGGAGGCCGTTCACTGGATACATCTTCTACTTCTCTAATAAAATCTAGAAGACTAGCTAACCCTTCCAGTGTATGTGCTACTTTGAAGCTTTTTTTGTACGGCTGCTTTTTATCCAAGAATGCTTGAACCTGACTTTCACCTTTTGCCACATCCAGACCTATGACTGGATTCATCATTTATCCCCTCCTGAAATTCTATTAACCGGTAACCCCTATTCCTCCATGTAGTATCATAGCTTCGCTTGTTATACGAGATCATTGTCCCAACCAGCCTCAATCATGTTTCTACAAGTAGGGGGCGAACTGTTTAATGGACGGGATCGAGTCCCAAGGGCGCGAACGTTCTACCCCGGCTACCGTTATCATATATCGATATAAAAAATGGTCAACCAGAAATATTTTCTGGCTGACCTTATAATACGAA
>NZ_JAIQUM010000198.1 GCF_020075705.1 Metabacillus rhizolycopersici
ACTAAACCAGCTAATAGTTTGTCAACATTTTTCAATAAAATAACTAAAACAACCCTGATATACTAAAAAAGATCATACCAAATAACCTTCCGTTAGGCCCTCATTGGAAGGTTTTGTTTTATTTAGTTAGATATAGTCATTAAGCTATATCTTGGAAAGTCGTTCCGTTTTTCAATAAGGCAAAAATCCAATGTAAGAGCTTGTTTACACAAGCGATGATAGCTACTTTAAACGGTTTTCCTTCTTCGCGCTTCTTATCATAATACTCCCGCATTCTTTTGTTTCTAGGGAGTATTTCATCTGTTGTTTTCTTCTTACGACAATCACGAATGGCACAACGAACTGCCATATATAAGGCATGGCGCAGTCTACTTGATCCCCTTTTAGTAATACGGTTTTGGGTAGCTCTAAATTTACCAGATTCAAATACACTAGGATCAACACCAGCGAAAGCGACAAGCTTTTTAGGATGGTTAAATCGATCTATCTCACCGATTTCAGAAATAATCGTGGCAGCGATTTTTTCTCCAATACCGGGGATGGATTTGATAATATTATATTCTTCAATTTCTTTAGCGAGAGCGTCTATTTCTGACTCTAATCTTGATAGATGCTCTTTGTATTGAAGAATAATGTTAATGTACATACCTAAGCTTAATATATGACTCTGGTAGACAATCTTTTCAAAAGGATTACGAGTTGCCGCCTCTTTTAGTTTTAGAGCTTTTTCATTTGCCCATCTGATTGAGCGACTTTTACATAATTCTTTGATCTTATTTGAGATTGTTTCATCACTAGCCTTTAATATGTCTTCAGATGACGGAAACTCTTGTAATGTTAAAAGTGATACCACAGAATACAAATCACCAAAAACCCCTCGATATTCAGGAAATACCTGATCAAGTATAGCCTGAAATTGAAGCTTAGTCTGAATCATAACGCCTGTAATATTTTCGTGTTGTCTCGTAAGATTACGAAGGTTTAATAACTGAATCCCTCGCTTTTTATATGGCTCTAATTCCTCTTTATAATACAATTCACAGAGTAGGTATGCATCAACTGCATCTGTCTTTACTTTTCTTAGACTTGAACTCTTTGCCTTATACGAAATTAAAGGATTAATAATAATTAATAAATATCCACGTTCATCTAGATATTGGACTACTGGTGTTTGATAGTGTCCAGTTGCTTCTAGAATCACAGGAGGCTTCTGACCTGTTTCTTTCTGAACATGATCTAAGAACTCTACAAGTAAACCAAGCCCTTCAAGAGTATGAGATACTTTAAAGCTCTTACGAAAAGGTTTGCCTTTATCTACAAAAGCTTGAACCTGACTTTCTCCCTTTGAAATATCCAGACCAACGACTGGATTCATCCTCCATCATCTCCTAATCTCTTATTTGCCGGTACCCCTTATCCTTCTTGCAGTGTCACAGCTTCGCTTGTTATACGAGATCTTATGTCCCAACCAGCCTCAATCATGTTTCTACAAGTAGGGGGCAAACTGTTTAGCTGACGGGATCTATGTCCCACGGGCAGTTACGTTTTACCCCGGCTACCGTTATAATAAAACCATATAAAAAATGGTCAACCAGAAATATTTTCTTATCTGGCTGACCTTATAATACGAA
>NZ_JAIQUM010000199.1 GCF_020075705.1 Metabacillus rhizolycopersici
AAACCAGCCAATAGTTGTCAACATTTTTCAATAAAAATATTAAAAATATCATGTTATACTAAATTGGTGCATGCCAAATAACCTTCCAAATACTACGTTTGGAAAGTTTTGGTTCACTTGGTTAAAATGTTGATTTAAACTAAATCTTGGAAAGAAGTTTTGTTTTTTAAAAGCGCATAAATCCAATGTAAGAGTTTGTTTGCACAAGCTATCACAGCTACTCTAAAAGGTTTTCCTTCTTCCCGTTTCTTATCATAAAACGCTCGTAATTTCTTATTACGAGGAAGGATTTCATCCGTTGTTTTCTGTTTGCGACAGTCACGAATAGCACATTTAACAGCCATATACAAAGCTTGCCGTAGTCTGCTAGAGCCTCTTTTGGTAATTCGATTGTAAGTACCTTTGAATGTGCCAGATTCAAAGACACTTGGATCAAGACCGGCAAATGCCACTAGTTTCTTAGGGTGATTAAACCTTTCAATTTCCCCAATTTCAGAAATGATCGTGGCTGCGATTTTTTCACCAATACCGGGAATTGATCGGATAATCTTAGATTCTTCAATACTTTTTGCTAAAGCATCTATCTCATTTTCAAGCATGGATAGATGTTTTTTGTGTTCAAAGAGCATATTAATATACATATCTAAGCTTAGGGCAAGACTAGAGTATAAAGTCTTCTGAAAAGGATTTTGAGCTGCGGCAGTAATTAGCTTTTCAGCCTGTTTGTTTGTCCATTGTAGTGAACGAGTGTTACAGAATTCTTTTATTTTAGTTGCTAATGTTTCAGTATCAGCTTTCAAGACATCTTCTGAAGTAGGAAATGCTTGTAATGTTTTTAAAGAAACATCCGAATATAAGTATCCAAAAACCTTACTGTATTCAGGAAAAACTTGATCCAAGACTGCCTGAAATTGTAGTTTGGTTTGTACAAACACGCCTATAATATTATCGTGCTGTCTCGTAAGATGACGTAAGTTCATAAGTTGGATACCACGCTTTTTATAAGGCTCTAAATCCTCTTTATAATACAGCTCGCAGAGGTGATTGGCATCAATGATATCTGTTTTTACCTTTCGCAAACTAGAACTTTTTGCTTTATAAGAGATGAGTGGATTTACGATAATAATTAAATAGCCTTTGTCCTCAAAATATTGAACAACAGGTGTGTGATAATGACCCGTTGATTCCATTACAAGAGGGGGACGTTCTCCTGAAATATCTTCTATCTCTTTAATAAAATCTAATAAACTAGCTAACCCATCAAGATCATGTTTTACTTTGAAACTTTTCTTGTAGGGCTTCTTTCTTTCCAAGTATGCTTGAACCTGACTTTCGCCTTTTGCCACATCCAGACCAATGACTGGATTCATTATAAATCTCCTCCTTCAAATATAATTACCGGTACCCCTAATCCTTCTTGCAGTGTCATAGCTTCGCTTGTTATACGAGATCATTGTCCCAACCAGCCTCAAACATGTTTCTACAAGTAGGGGGCGAACTGTTTTGCGGACGGGATCTTAGTCCCACGGGCGCTTACGTTCTACCCCGGCTACCGTTATCATATATCGATATAAAAAATGGTCAACCAGAAATATTTTCTGGCTGACCTTATAATACGA
>NZ_JAIQUM010000200.1 GCF_020075705.1 Metabacillus rhizolycopersici
CTTCAATCTCTACATTTGAATAGGTGAAGTACATACAAAATCCCTCGTTTCAATTGATTTACGAGGGATTTTATCGAGATTTTCGTATTTTGTCCATAGACAATTTTATTTTTCAACAGTATGAAAACCAATCCCTTGGTACATAAGGGATTGGTTTTTTATCGTTTATACATGAAATTATACATCGTTGATCCATCAACATTTTCGGCTTCTTCCGAAACCTCGTGGCTGCATAAAAAAGGAGCGTTTTATGCAATCCCTTCTTTCACTAAAGCTACCCGGTAGTTCAAGAAGCTATACAAAAAAACCCAAATATACTTAATTACTTTTATTAAAAATTTTCTACGACTGTTCCTATACTAGATGCCGTTACATATGGTTGTTCTTTTAATAAAAGTAAACTATCTTTTGTTCCAGTAACAACCACACCTATAATCAATATGTTCGATGAATTTAACGAAATAAAAACCTAATCCCAGTTGGATTAGGTTTTTTACGCGCCTTAGAGGATTCGAACCTCTGACCCACAGCTTAGAAGGCTGTTGCTCTATCCAGCTGAGCTAAAGGCGCATGATATGTATTATATGGCGGAGAAGGAGGGATTTGAACCCTCGCGCCGCTTACACGACCTACACCCTTAGCAGGGGCGCCTCTTCAGCCTCTTGAGTACTTCCCCATAAAATAAAAATGGCTCCGCAGGTAGGACTCGAACCTACGACCGATCGGTTAACAGCCGATAGCTCTACCACTGAGCTACTGCGGAACAAAAAATCAATGATTGTATTATGGTGGGCCTAAATGGACTCGAACCATCGACCTCACGCTTATCAGGCGTGCGCTCTAACCAGCTGAGCTATAGGCCCATAATTGTCTAGCTTCGACTCCTAGCTTTTCGGTCGCTTCAATCTGTTCCTACAAATCCAAAAGCAGGATTTGCATGACCAGCTCTCCACCGTCTCTCAAAGCTGAACAGTCGCCTACGCATTTCATTTTTGGAGCGGGTGAAGGGAATCGAACCCTCATCATCAGCTTGGAAGGCTGAGGTTTTACCACTAAACTACACCCGCAAGAATAATAAAAATGGCTGGCTAGCTGGATTTGAACCAACGCATGACGGAGTCAAAGTCCGTTGCCTTACCGCTTGGCTATAGCCCAATAGTACAATGGGGCGGCTGATGGGAATCGAACCCACGAATGTCGGGACCACAATCCGATGCGTTAACCACTTTGCCACTATATGGTGGAGGGGGGCAGATTCGAACTGCCGAACCCTAAGGAGCGGATTTACAGTCCGCCGCGTTTAGCCACTTCGCTACCCCTCCGCATATTTTTGAATATTTTGATAATTAAAGTTAAATGGTGGCTCGGGACGGAATCGAACCGCCGACACATGGATTTTCAGTCCATTGCTCTACCGACTGAGCTACCGAGCCACACACAATCTATATCTATATCAACAGTAGCTAATCTACTGGGATAAATATGGCGGTCCGGACGGGACTCGAACCCGCGACCTCCTGCGTGACAGGCAGGCATTCTAACCAACTGAACTACCGGACCATTTTGGTTGCGGGGACAGGATTTGAACCTGCGACCTTCGGGTTATGAG
>NZ_JAIQUM010000201.1 GCF_020075705.1 Metabacillus rhizolycopersici
TAGAGGAAAAGGATATATATGCCTGTCCAATGGGATGTATTCTTTCCTATTCCACAACCGACCGTGATGGATATCGTCACTATAAATCAAAGAAAAGTGATTGTGAAGTTTGTCCTCTTCGTTCAGACTGTATGTCTTCCAAACAAAAACAACGTACCATTACGCGACATATCTGGGAAGGGTATAAGGAAATGACGCTCCAAAATAAGCGAACAACAGAAGGAAAACAATTGTATCGACTTCGCAGTTCAAGCATTGAACGGAGTTTTGCCGATGCGAAAGAACTTCATGGTTATCGGTATGCCAGGTTTCGAGGGGTGAAGTCTGTCCAAGAACAGGCTTTTATGACAGCTGCTTGCCAAAATATGAAAAAAATAGCCCTCTATCTCACTAAAAAGATGGGATGGAGGACTATTTCGAAGAATTTCCCCTTGTATTTCAATTATTTTCACTGTTTTCTATCAATATAGTTCGAGTTGTCGAGAACCTAGAGAGTTTCTCGACAATCTGCCAAAAAACGGCTGCTAGCCGTTTTTTTTATTATAGAAGAAACTCGTCAAGTAGATAGTGAAAAGCGTGTTCCTAATGATCGATACAAATACAAATTTTTGAAAAGGGTTGCAAAAAATTCCTATGTATAACAAGAGACATCGAATGTAGCTTGTGAGGTTTACTCCGTTAGTGATTAATCAACGAAAATAAGTAAATTATTTATCCCATTCTTATCTGGAATAACCACCTAATATCAAACCTCAAGGAGCAACAATGAAGACAGGAGGGAGATAACTACTAGTAAAGCTTAAGATAATTCTCGATTTACCTTTAAGATAAACCGTTCTATTTGTCATTTAAGGTGCATAATTTGAATTTAGTACAGAGTGTAATGAATCATTTATAAGTTATAAGCAGGATACGAACATGTGCTAATTATTGCCCTGTTTAAAAGAAGGCGGTAACTCCACACTCTTTATACGAATCAAACCGGAGTTAAGAATTTCTAGAACAAGCAAAAAAAGAACGGAGGTAACTGAGTGGTAAAATTTAAAAGAAGAAACACAGGGGCATTTATATTACTTGCTTGGTTAAGTTTAGTTATATTTACTGGATTAGTGTTAATAGGTTTATACAACTTGGATGAACCACTAATGGTTAAGGGTTACTATTTAATGGGTACTGTAGGTATTATTACTTCATCATTTACTGTTGCAAAAGTCGTAAGAGATAATCAAGAAGATCTAGAAGATGAATCGGAATATAAAAGAAATAATGTTGAATAAGATGGAAAAAAATTTTCACATAATGAAAAGCAGATGCTTACAAGAAGTGTCCGCTTTTCATTATTCAAAAAAATTTCAGCAAATATAATAATAAGTTTACGTTCGCAAATTACTATTTCATTAGCGATCACTATTTAAAACAACTTATTGTTTTAGTACTCGCCAACACCTTTCCGACTAATTCGCTCAATAATTTCATGCAAATCATCCGGCCGATGAAACTCAATCGGTGAAACGCCCTTCTCAAACTCAATCGTATCCGCCTCAACTAAAAGCACATACCGTCCGT
>NZ_JAIQUM010000202.1 GCF_020075705.1 Metabacillus rhizolycopersici
TTTGAGGTTTTTTGGTGAGTCACTTATTTCAGAAAGCATTATTTTATGAAAACCTCGTTTTTTAAAGCTCTGATTTCCCGTGATTTTATACTTCTGTTCGTTGACAAGTTGGTTTTTCAACACTATGTAAAAATAGCTGCCGAACGGCAGCTATTTTTATGTAATAAAAGGGCAGCATTCCTGTAACAAACAAAATTAAAGAGAAAAGAAGACTAACTCTTTTAAAAAGTATTTAAATAACACCCGTACTGGATAGGTAACATAGTAAATCACTTTTTAAAATAATTTAAGATAAATTGTTGAAATCGTTTTGCTGCTGGTGATAGATATCTTCCTTCTACCCAAGCAAGTCCAATTACTCTCTGGGAATTCGGAGCGCGTAATCGTATTCGAGTTATATTATTCCAATCTATTCCTTTGAATTCGGGTATTATCGTAACACCAAGTCCGGCAGCTACAAAAGCTGCAACAGTGTGAACCTCTTCACCCTCAAAAGTAATTTTTGGCGTTATTCCAGCCTCCTCAAATAGTTGGTCAGTAATTCCACGAAGCCCATTTCCTTTTTCTAAGAGCACGAATGGTTCGTCAGCTATTTCTTGTAGAGTAATACTTTCATGTTTTGCTAGATGGTGTATTGATGGAACGATTAAAAATAATTCCTCTCTCCATAATTGAATCCATTGAAATTGATCTTTCGATTCTATTGAAGAAACTAGGCAGAAATCAATTTCACCAGAATCTAATTGTTTAAGAAGCAAATCGTTTCCATTTTGTTTGAATTGAAAATTAATATTTGGATAATTAGATCGAAAGGAATTAATCAAGTTAGGAATAAGATAAGTTCCAAGGGTAGGCATAAATCCAAATGAAACATTTCCATAATCCGGATCAAGTAAATCTTGGATTTCCTGTTTACCATCTTGAAATTCCTTCATTATTCGGTCTGCTCGCTGTAAAAATAATTGACCATAACTATTTAGACTTATTGAACGTCCTTGACGTTCAAATAATGGAACACCTAATTCTTCCTCTAATCTAGCAATAGATCGACTAAGAGCAGGTTGAGAGATTAATAAGATTTCTGCAGCACGTGTTATGTGCTGTAAACGTGCAACAACTTGAAAATACTCGATTTGTTGCCATTCCATTAGGGTCACCTCTTACTAATAAATTTTATAAAATTTATTACTGAAATGCATGAAACTAATGCAAATAATAAATTAGACATTATAATATGTCAATTGTATGATTAATTATAGAAAATTCCAAAAATATCAATTGTCGAATTTTTCTATACAAAAAAGTCTCTTTCAAAAGGGGGAACAATTTATGGGAGTAAATAAGGAGTTTTTTAATCGTAGACTGCACTCACTACTAGGAGTAATCCCTGTAGGCCTCTTTTTAGTTCAGCATCTTGTTATCAATCATTTTGCTACAAGGAGTCCAGAGGCATTCAATGAAGCAGCACATTTTATGGAGATGCTACCATTTAGGTATGCGTTGGAGATTTTTGTTATTTTTCTTCCGATTTTATACCATGCGATTTACGGTGTAT
>NZ_JAIQUM010000203.1 GCF_020075705.1 Metabacillus rhizolycopersici
TTTCACTTTGTTGAAAAAAGATTATGTCAATGAAAATGCCACAAATTTTTTGTGGCATTTTCATGATTAGTATTTGTTTTATCAAGCGGGTTCTTCTATAATTTCATATGTTAGGTGTAGACCAATTTGCTTTAGTGAGCGTAGTTTGGTCCACTTTTTCAAGTTTTGTATGATGGCCGTCATCAAAACTTGTCTTTTTACATTTTGAACTCCACGGTAACGTGCATAACGTAAACCGTGGAGTTCTTTACTATGTGCAAAACTTAGCTCAACGGTTGAAGGACGTACAGAACGAAGGATTTTTCCACGAGACGATAAGCGCTGTTTTCTTAATTGATCGTAAATCTCTTGATGAATGGAGATACGTAACACACGATCTTCCTTTTCTTTTTTCGCAAAGGGACATGAGTCACAGCTACCTTTAGGTGGTTTGAATTCATGGTACCCCTGTCGATTTGTTGTTTTATAATAAAATGGGACACCACATGGACAAGCATATAGATCCTCATTCACCTGTTTAAATTGATAACGGCGACATTGTGGATGATCTTTCGTTGGAAAGCGACGATAGGACATGTACACAAAGAAATCCCGTTCAAACAATTTTCGCGCAAGCCCGGCATTATAGTAACCTGAATCAAGAGCGATTTCCTTCGCATATTTTCCAAATAAGTCGTTTAACTGATCGACTTGTCCAATCAATTTGCGATGCCCTGGCACATTTGCAGCCGTCACATCCGTCGCAATAATAAAGTTATGAAGCGAATCAACAATACGATGTTCAAAATACGCAAATCGCCCACGTTCATCATGTTTAACAGATAAGCGTGCGTCGGGATCTACCGGACTAATCGTTGTGCGCTTTTCTTCTACTTTTGGATCCTTCACTTGAAGAGGTTTCTTCCCATGACGTGCACGACGTTCATTAATTTTCGCTAGATTTTCTTCATTTCCCTCGATCTTCTTCTGTTCTATTTTTGTCTCACGTACACGTTTATTCGCATTGGCTTTTAGTTCCGTTTCATCGGCAACCCATGTTTCATTCGCAATAAATCCTTCATCGTGAATCAAACGCAGGCAATGATGAAAAAGCTCCTCCCAAAACGTCGAACCATGTAGACGTTGCGAAAGAAACTTAGAAATGGTTGAGTGATCTGGGACTTTTTCTTGTGAAGAGATCCCTAGAAACCAGCGATACGTTGCGTTTTGTTTCACTTGATTACACGTAAAACGAACAGAACGAAAGCCTTCTAAATACTGAATCAACAGGATTTTCACCAACATAATCGGATCCTTCGTTGGTCGACCTATACGATGTGGATAGAAAGCTTCCAACTGCTTTTTCACAAATCCCCAGTCCATTACACGATCTATTTTCACTAAATGATGCGAAGCTTCATACATCATTTCATAGAACTTTCGATTTTCTTCAATCTCTACATTTGAATAGGTGAAGTACATACAAAATCCCTCGTTTCAATTGATTTACGAGGGATTTTATCGAGATTTTCGTATTTTGTCCATAGACAATTTTATTTTTCAACAGTATGAAAA
>NZ_JAIQUM010000204.1 GCF_020075705.1 Metabacillus rhizolycopersici
AAAACATTCATGATCTCTCGCTCTCAACCTAGGAATGAAAATAGGTTCTTCATTCCATAATGTAGATACCGCAGATAGTGAGTATATAACGTATCCTTTATTGGTGGTTTTACCCTGTACTGAAAACTGTAGGAATGAATTTGGTGTACAACCTATTGTTAGCTCTCTCTTTCGAGAGAAGACTACGAACAGAAAAATGACTAATTTCAAATTCGTTCCACTGTCTGTGGAATTCTTTGATAAAGGTGGAGTGAAATGGAAACATTGTACAAACGTTGTGCTGGCTTAGATGTACATTCCGAGACAATTGTAGTTTGTGTACTGCAAGGTGACTCAGAAACTGACATAGTAAAAGAGATTGAAACCTTCCCTACATTGACGAAAGATCTATTTCGACTTCTAAAGTGGTTAGAGGAAAGAGAAGTAACCCACATAGCAATGGAAAGTACAGGAGTTTACTGGAAGCCCGTTTATAACATCTTAGAAGATTTCTTTGATATTACTTTGGCAAATGCTCAAAGGATAAAGAATGTTCCTGGTAGAAAAACAGATGTTTCAGATGCAGAATGGATTGCCAAATTATTAAGACATGGATTAATAGAAAAAAGCTTTGTGCCTCCTGAAGATTTTCGAAATCTGCGTGATTTGACTCGTTTTAGAAAGAAATGGATTGGCCATATAACTTCCGAAAAGAATCGAATTCAAAAGATATTAGAAACTTCAAACATCAAATTAGGCACCGTTATTTCGGATGTATTTGGGGTTTCAGGAAGGAAATTGTTAGAGCAGCTAATTTCTAACGGTTATATAGATCAAGAAGACGTTAAACAAAAGATACACGGAAAAATGGCCCATAAGCAGCAGCTAATTACAGATTCGTTATTTGGTACGTTAAACGACCATCAGCTTTTCCTTATTAAACAATCTTGGATGCATATTGTCTACCTTGAGGAATTAATATCCGATATTGAAAAGAGGATTGATCAAATCTTAATCAATTATCAGGAAGAAGTTCAACTTCTTATCACAATGCCAGGGATTAAGAAAGATACAGCAGCAGTTATCATTGCGGAGATAGGTATCGATATGGCACAATTTCCAACTTCAAAACATCTCGCTTCATGGGCAGGTTTATCACCTGGAAATTATGAAAGTGCAGGGAAAAGAAAAAGTGCACGAACGGTAAAAGGAAATCCACATATAAAAACTGCTTTATGTGAGGCTGCTTGGGCTGTTTCACGAAGTCGAAACAAAAGGTTGGCAGTTAAATATTGGTCACTAGCTGCACGAAGAGGAAAGAAAAAAGCACTCGTTGCCATCGGACACCGAATGCTTACCATTGTCTATCATATGCTTCAGAACAAAGAACCCTACCATGAGTCAGTCGTAAATTAGCATTATAGACAATTAATAAAAATTATATACGAGATACCATAATTTAAGGTAGCTCAGCTTTCTTATTGTCAAAAATTGAATTAATCATATCATTAACGAAACCAAGCAAGTTTAAACCATTATTTATTTTCACAGAAAAAGGATCTTC
>NZ_JAIQUM010000205.1 GCF_020075705.1 Metabacillus rhizolycopersici
CTTTCGTAAGGAGAAAAACTATCCAAAACAGAAAAAATACAAAGATTACACGAGTATGACCTTTCCTCAATTTGGGTTCAATGCAAAAGGCAATCGAATGGCTATGTCCTTTTCAGATAACGGTAAGCTGTACAATACAAAGCTAGGTGAAATCGATCTCCTCCTCCACAGACCATTAGAAGGAACAGTTAAGCAACTCGTTATTAAGCGCCAAGGTAAAAGATGGTACGCTATTTTCTGTGTCGAAAGACAAGGGTTACCATCTGAAATTGGTACAAACAACGCAATCGGAATAGACGTTGGTCTACATAAATATGCCGTTCTTTCCAATGGAAGAGAATTCGAAAATCCTACATTCCTTCGAAAAAAGGAAAAACAATTAAAAATGGCCCAACGTAAGCTTTCCAAAATGAAACGCGGTTCTTCCAATTATAGAAAACAAGTGATGCGAATCCGTCAGTTACACGAAAAGATTGGCCATCAAAGACGTGATTTCCTACACAAATTAAGCTACAACTTGTCTCGAACCTATTCTGTTGTATGCATGGAAAACTTGAACATACGTAATATGGTTCGGAATCGTAAGTTGTCCAAGTCTATTTCTGATGCAGGGTGGGGAATATTCCGCCAAATGCTTTCTTATAAGTGTGAGAAAAATGGCGGGCTACTTGTAAAAGTAGAACCACACTACACATCATAAGACTG
Organism: Metabacillus rhizolycopersici; assembly: GCF_020075705.1. Next base: position 706 of record NZ_JAIQUM010000205.1, read on the forward strand.
TTCTTCTTGTGGCGAACGCGTGAAAAAATCACTTTCCATTCGTACACATATTTGCACAAAGTGCGGGACGGTATTGGACCGGGATCATAATGCAAGTCTGAATATCCTCCAAAAAGGATTAGAGCAACTACTTGTGACCAACTAACAGAACCGATCAAACTGTAGGGCAGGGTTGTGTCCGAACAGTATAATCTACGCCTGTGGAGATTGTGTAAGACATAGTGGGAGCCCCCACTATGCAATGGTCTAAGAATCAGGAAGCCCCTTCTTCAATGAGACCGCAAGGTTGATAAGGGGGGGTCATTCACCAGCTATTTATATTATAGAAGAAACTCTTCAAAATATAATCTGGGTTAGTGTTGTTTTAGTGGTTTGGGGGAGTTGTATTTATGTTAATAATTTTATCATTAAATAATGCGAGTGTTGAATAGGGGAGTAAATAATTATTGCCTTTAACCTGAATTTCATTTTGATTAATCTCATTAATATGGAATGTCTAGAAAAGTTCTTCTATTGTTTGATGAGATTTTCACTAATAATCAATGGCTGTAAGTTAAATTTAATTTATATTGTTGACAGTAAGGTAAATCTGTTATATTATTAAATTCCTGTCGAATTGATAGGCGGTTGTTTTGAAAAACATTTAATATTTTAAAGAAATATTTTAAAAATATGTTGACGAAACGATTTGAATATGATAAATTAATAAAGTCGCTTCTGAGAGAAACGACAACACGATGATCTTTGAAAACTAAACAAAACCAAGCGTGCCAACGTTAATTTCGATTAACAAAAACGTACTATATAGTACAAAACTTATGAGCAAGT
>NZ_JAIQUM010000206.1 GCF_020075705.1 Metabacillus rhizolycopersici
TGAGGTGACCCCTAAAAGTTAGAGTTTTATATTAAGCAGCTAATTGGCTGGTATGAATCCGATATTGAACAGGACTCATGCCTGCCAACTTTTGCTTTATACGCTTGGTATTATAATACTCTATATATGCTTCAATCTTCTTCTTTAAATCTTCAAACGAGCACAGTTCCTCACCATGATACATTTCTTGTTTTAATAAACCGAAAAAGTTCTCCATTGGTGAATTATCTATACAATTACCTTTCCGTGACATACTCTGGAATATTTTGTTCTCCTTAAGTGCTTTTACCCATTTATTATGCTGATAATGCCATCCTTGGTCCGAATGAATCGTTGTTCTGTACTTAGAATCTTTGACGATTTCGAGAGCTTCCTCGAGTGGTTTAAGAACTAGTTCTAGGGTTGGGCGTGTACTTATACCGTATGAAAGAATTTCGCTATTAAACATATCCATAATTGGGTTCAGATATAGTTTTACACCGTCTAAACACTTGAATTCTGTTATATCAGTAGTTAACTTTTGATGGCATACATTTGTGTGAAAACGGCGATTAATACGGTTTTTCGCAATCGTCCCCACAGTCCCTTTGTAAGAACTATACTTACGAGATTTTCTTATGAACTTATCTCCTTTGAGGCCTAGTTTCTTCATGATACGTTGGACCTTTTTATGATTGATTTTACGTCCCCGGTTTCTCAATTCTAAGTGGATACGACGATAGCCATAATTGCGGTTGTTCTCCTCAAAGATAGATAGAATACATGCTTCTAGTTCCTGATTAGGATTCTCCTTCTTTATCGCTTTTATATGATAATGATAAGAGGATTCTGGTATACCAACTACCTGCAGTACATCTTTTAATCGGAACGTTTCTTTGAGTTCGAATGATAACGTTGCTTGTGCTTTTCGAGATAGTCGTCCGGATCCATCTGAAAAGCTCGTAACTTTTTTAAGTATTCTATCTCTAAACGAAGAAGCTCATTTTCTCTTTCTAATTGTTGTTCATACGTCATTTCTTTTTCATCTGAGTGTTTGTTACTTCTGTTCTTAGCTTTATCAGACATAGGCGGCCGTCCTTTCGATCGATCCAGAGCTTCAGCACCACCGTCTAAAAATGTTTTCTTCCATGCCGTTATCATAGGAGGATTTGTTAGCCCAAATTGAAGGGCTGTTTCTCTTACTGAAGACCCTGTTCTTTTCATAAAGCTTAATACATCCAGCTTGAATTGAACAGAATAAGTTTTTTTCTGTTGCTTCTTTAGTATCCCTTCAGTTCCGAATTTCTCATAATTTTTCACCCAGTTAATAATCTGCTTATGTGACTTCACACCATGTTTTTTAGCTAAACGTTGATATCCAAGTTTTCCTTCTTGATATTCTTGAACTACCATAATCTTAAATTCATCACTATATTTAGTCATAAATAAACACCCCAAAAGTTAGATTTCTGACTCTAACTTTTGGGGTGCATCACATT
>NZ_JAIQUM010000207.1 GCF_020075705.1 Metabacillus rhizolycopersici
CACTTTGTTGAAAAAAGATTATGTCAATGAAAATGCCACAAATTTTTTGTGGCATTTTCATGATTATCATTTGTTTTATCAAACAGATTCTTCTATAATTTCATATGTTAGGTGTAGACCAATTTGCTTTAGTGAGCGTAGTTTGGTCCACTTTTTCAAGTTTTGTATGATGGCTGTCATCAAAACTTGTCTTTTTACCTTTTGAACTCCACGGTAACGTGCATAACGTAAACCGTGGAGTTCTTTACTATGCGCGAAACTTAGCTCAACAGTTGAAGGGCGTACAGAACGAAGGATTTTCCCACGATACGATAAGCGCTGTTCTCTTAATTGATCGTAAATTTCTTGATGAATAGAGATACGTAACACGCGATCTTCCTTTTCTTTTTTCGCAAAGGGACATGAGTGGCAACTACCTTTGGGCGGTTTGAATTCATGATAACCCTGTCGATTCGTTGTTTTATAATAAAATGGGACACCGCATGGACAAGCATATAGATCCTCATTCACCTGTTTAAATTGATAACGACGACATTGTGGATGATCTTTTGTTGGGAAGCGACGATAGGACATGTATACAAAGAAGTCCCGTTCAAACAATTTCCGTGCAAGCCCGGCATTATAGTAACCTGAATCAAGGGCGATTTCCTTCGCATATTTTCCAAATAAGTCGTTCAACTGATCGACTTGTCCAATCAATTTGCGATGCCCTGGTACATTTGCGGCCGTCACATCCGTCGCAATAATAAAGTTATGAAGTGAATCAACAATACGATGTTCAAAATACGCAAATCGCCCACGTTCGTCATGTTTAACTGATAAACGTGCGTCGGGATCTACTGGGCTAATAGTTGTGCGCTTTTCTTCTACTTTTGGATCTTTCGTTTGAAGAGGTTTCTTCCCATGACGTGCACGACGTTCATTAATTTCTGCTAGATTTTCTTCATTTTCCTCAATCTTCTTCTGTTCTATTTTTGTCTCACGTACACGTTTATTCGCATTGGCTTTTAGTTCTGTTTCATCGGCAACCCATGTTTCATTCGCAATAAATCCTTCATCGTGAATCAAACACAGACAATGACGAAAAAGTTCCTCCCAAAACGTCGTCCCTTGTAGACGTTGCGAAAGAAACTTAGAAATGGTTGAGTGATCCGGGATTTTTTCTTGTGAAGAGATCCCTAGAAACCAGCGATACGTTGCGTTTTGTTTCACTTGATTACACGTAAAACGAACAGAACGAAAACCTTCTAAATACTGAATCAACAAGATTTTCACCAACATAATCGGATCTTTCGTTGGTCGACCTATACGATGTGGATAGAAAGCTTCCAACTGTTTCTTCACAAATCCCCAATCCATTACATGATCGATCTTCACTAAATGATGTGAAGCATCATACATCATTTCATAGAACGTTCGATTTTCTTCAATCTCTACATTTGAATAGGTGAAATACATACAAAAATCCCTCGTTTT
>NZ_JAIQUM010000208.1 GCF_020075705.1 Metabacillus rhizolycopersici
TGAAGTGACCCCATAAAGTTAGACAGGTTATTTCGTTAGGCGGCTTGTTGGGTATCGGCTCGGTATTGTCCCGGGCTCATACCTTTTAATTTTGCCTTGATTCGTTTGTGATTATAGTATTCTATATATTTTGCTAGTTCTTGCTTAAAGTGTTCTACACTTTCAAATTCTTTTAGATAAAGAAATTCCGATTTCATGATGCCAAAGAAATTTTCAATGACGGCGTTATCGTAACAGTTTCCTTTGCGGGACATACTTTGTGTAATGCCACGTTCATTAAGCGCATGACGATATTTTTTCATTTGATAGTGCCAGCCTTGATCAGTATGAATGATGAGTGTGTCTTCGTCTGTTAAACATTCAAAGGCCTGGTCTAACATCGTTGAAACAAGTGAATAGGTTGGTCTTGAACCGACTGTATACGCGATAATTTCACTATTAAATAAATCCATCATCGGTGAAAAATACAGCTTCTCTCCAAATAATTTAAACTCCGTAATATCCGTAACCCATTTCTCATTTGGTTTTTTAGCTTGGAATTTACGTTCTAAAATATTCGGTGCAATCTTTCCGACTGTCCCTTTGTAAGAACGATACTTTTTTATACGAACTAAACATTTTAAACCTAGTTCTTTCATGATACGCTGCACCTTTTTGTGATTTACTTTATGGCCACGATTGGTAAGTTCATACCCAATACGACGGTAGCCATAACGGCCTTCGTGTTCGTCATAAATTGTTTGAATCAATACTTTCAGCTCTGCATCTGGATCAGGTCGATCGAAGTTTTTCACCCAATAATAATAGGTACTACGTGGTATGTCTGCCAGCAGTAGAAGTGCATTCACCGGAAATTCATACCTTAATTCATAGACTACTTGTGCTTTGTCTTGTTTGGTGATTTTTCCTTGTTTTGAACTAAGGCATTCAACTTTTTTAAATAGGCATTCTCCATGCGTAAACGTTCGATTTCTGTTTGAAGTGCTTCAATTGATCCTTCAGTTGGTTTGTTTTTTTTAGGTTCTTTTTTCATGGATTGACGCCCCTTTGCCTTTGGTTGAAGAGCGTCAATCCCCTGCGTTTCAAATAAATCCTTCCAATTCCCAACTGTGGTAGAGGCAGGAATGTTAAATACTAAAGTGGCTTCTTCGATGGACGCTCCCGTTTCGTTTATATAATTAAGTACGTCCAGTTTAAACTCAACTGAATAATTTGTATATGTTTTTTGAAAAGCTGCCAATCCATGTACACGAAACTTAGCTACCCACTTTTTTAACATCGTCATATTTACATTGTATTTTTGAGCTGTATCTTTAAAGGATTCTACACCGTCGAGATAAGCGTTAACAGCCGTTAATTTTGTTTCTAAAGAATATTTGGTCATAAAAAACTGCACCTCCAATTGTTAGTTGTGTCTAACAATTGGGGTGCAGTTCA
>NZ_JAIQUM010000209.1 GCF_020075705.1 Metabacillus rhizolycopersici
TGGACTTCTGTCAAGAAAGTGGACATTAAAATTTGATATTTTTTTCGTAGTACAACTACCGCACTGCGTTTGCTAGGGCATTAGAAAGGATCAATCAAAAAACAAACTGATCCTTTCTAATGCCAAATGGCTAACTTATGAGATTTTTAATCTTTGATTGTTGGTAGTTTCTCTCAAATTTATTAGGTGAACAATACCCTAATGTAGAGTGTTTTCTCTTTTCGTTATAAAAACTACTTATATAATAATTAACTGCTTTGATTGCTTCAGCACGAGTTTTAAAGCGCCTTCTATAAATTAAATCTTTCTTTAATGTGGCATGGAATGATTCAATACAAGCATTATCATAGGGATTGCCTTTTCCACTCATACTAATCAGGATTTTTCGCTCATCTAATTTGTTAATATAATCCCTAGAACAATACTGGGATCCTCGATCTGAATGGTGAATTAGTTTTTCTGTTGGCTGCCTAGATATGATTGCCATTTCTAAAGCCCGTATTGTGAGTTCCTTACTCATATGGGAATCAATATACCAACCTATGATTTTTCTAGAAAACAAATCCATAACCGTAGCTAAATAAACCCATCCTTCAAGTGTCCGAATGTAGGTAATGTCAGTAGCCCAGATTCGATCTGGCGCTTCGACATGAAACTCTCGTTTGACTAGGTTTGAGTAAATAGGGAAGGCATGATTAGAGTCCGTAGTAACCACATATTTTTCTTTAGGAGTAGCTCTTAACCCCATCTCACTCATTAGACGGGCTACTGTTTTTAAAGAAACTGTATATCCCCATTCCACTAAGTCATCATGTATTCGGGGACTTCCATACGTTCCTCCACTTTCATGAAAAGACTTTTTTATTTTCTGCTTTATCTCATTTCTATAAGCCTCTTTATCAGATGGATCTTTTTCTAGGTCCCCCACCCATTTATAGTATCCGCTCGTTGAAACTCCAAGTACTTTGCACATCTTTACCACAGTGTGTTCCTCCCTATGAGCGTGAATGAAACTGTAAATTACTCTTGGTTTTTGGTAAAGATGTGCATCGCCTTTTTTAAAATTTCGTTTTCCTCCCGTAACTGTTGTAGCTCTTTTTCATGTTTCTTTTTAAGTTGTTCTAACTCTTTAGGAGTGACATATCCCTCGTCTGAATTGCCAACTTTTAATTTCTTCCTGTATTCTTGTACCCATTTACTTACAGTAGAATAAGGAATCTCAAGTTCATATGATACTTCAGAAATCTTTCTTCCTTCTTCTATAATTAATTTTGATACATATTCTTTATACTCTCGAGTATGGTGCTTCCCCATTTGAACACGTCCTTTAATTAAATTATCTATATTATATCTTTATTCTCATTTCGACGTGTCCACTTTTAAGACTAACTCTA
>NZ_JAIQUM010000211.1 GCF_020075705.1 Metabacillus rhizolycopersici
CCTGCATCGACAATTTTTTAAGTCCCCTTAACGTTGTCCAACGCATGCCATGCTTTTCTTTTGCATCTGCGAATACACGTTCAATCGTTTCTTTGCGTTTCGCATAGATTGGTTTTACATCTTTGTGATGACGAAGATGATCAGCTTCCTCCACGTACTCTTGCCAAATATGACGTGTCACCACTTTTTGATGATCTTTACTTTCTGTACATTTCGCTAAAAATGGGCAAGTGGCGCAAATGTACTTCGGTGATTTGTACTCACGATAGCCTTCTTTATTCGTTGTCGAATATTTCAAGACTTCACCCGCTGGGCAAAGATAACAGTCAAAGTGTTCATCATAAACGTATTCATGTTTTCGGAAGAACCCTTCTTTTGTACGTGGTCGTGTATATGGTAATGCCGGTGTCATTTCATTTTCAACTAAGTATTTCGTAATCGCAGGTGTTTTATAAGCTGCATCTGCCGCAACAGCTTTAGGTTTTCCAACTTTCTCAATTACCTGTTCGACTAATGGTTCTAGGATATGACTGTCGTGTGTGTTTCCGGGTGTTACAATCGCGTCTAGTACAAAGCCGTTACGATCTGAGGCTGCATGGAAAGAATAGGCGAACTGTTTTGTACGCTCATCTTTTACATAGTAGCCACTCTCTGAATCGGTTGTGCTTTCTTTGATTTCTTTCGATTCTTCCTTCTCAAATTTATCCGGTGGGAACGGCTTTTTTCCATGATCTTCACGGTCTTGGTTGATTTCTTCTTGAAGACGTTCTTGATAAGCACGTGTTTCTTTACGGACAACTTTCTTTTCGAATTTATGTTTATTCGCACTCGCTTTCACATGCGTTGAATCCACAAAAACGTGTTCTGCACTAATCAGTTTCTTTTCAGCTGCCGTTTTTAAAATGCGGTAAAAAATCTGTTCAAATAAGTCTGTATCCTTGAAGCGACGCTCGTAGTTTTTTCCAAACGTCGAAAAGTGAGGCACTTTATCATGGAAGCCGTAGCCTAAAAACCAACGATAGGCTATATTCGTTTCAACTTCTTCTATTGTTTTACGCATCGAACGAATACCGAATGTGTATTGAATGAAAGTCAGCTTAATTAAAATTACAGGGTCAATACTTGGGCGGCCTACTTCTGAATACATATCTTTCACCAAGTCATAAACGAAAGAGAAATCAATCGCTGCCTCTATTTTGCGGACCAAATGGTTCGCAGGCACCAATTCATCTAAAGCAATCATTTCAATTTGATCTCGTTGAATAGAATTATGTTTCGAAAGCATCGTCATCACCTCAAGGTTTTTCTTACTTCTAGTTTAAAACAAAAAAGACCGTAG
>NZ_JAIQUM010000212.1 GCF_020075705.1 Metabacillus rhizolycopersici
TTGGTCATACCCCTGTCAAGTAGACAGCCTAAAAAAGACTAAGCAGCCAGTGTGATTCGGTATTCAACCGGAGCACACTGGTTTAGTTTTTTCTGAAACCTTTTAAAGTTATAAAGATACATATATTCTTCGATTACTTGAATTAATTCTTTTTCTGTTTTAAACTGTGAGCGATACAACTTCTCTGTTTTGAGATGGGAGAAGAAGGATTCAATACAGGCGTTATCAAGGCAGTTTCCTTTGCGAGAGTGGCTGCCTTGAATGCCTAATTCCTTCAATCTTTTGTTGTATGATTTAGACGTGTATTGGAAGCCTTGATCTGAATGCAGAATCGCTCCATACACGTTTCTTTTTTGCGTTAATTGATCTATCGTGTTAAGCACTAGTTCTAAGTCATTTCTCTTTGAAATACTCCACGCTAAAACTTCATTATTATAAAGGTCAAGAATAACCGAAAGATAATAAAATGAATCTCCAACTTGAATGTATGTGATGTCAGTGACATACTTTTCATCAGGTTTTAGAGCCTTAAAGTTACGGTTTAATAAATTCGGATAAATCACTGAAGGTTTCTTCCCAAAGAATGGACGTTTCTTTCTAATTTCAGCTTGAATATTCAATTCCTTCATCAATCGATATACTTTTTTATGATTTATATGAAATCCTTCTTCTTTAAGAGCCACTTCCATTCGAGGATAACCATAAAAAGGGTACGTATGATGAATAGCCATTATATGTGATTTCAAAAGCCTTTGTTTTGTTTGCTTGTTTTCTCTAATCGATCTAGTTTTAAGCCACTTATAATAACCTGACCTTGAAACTTGTCCAATCTCTATTAACCAAGTGATTGGATAACGAACCTTTAGTTCGATTATTATTTCAAATCGTCTTGATTTTGGAATGATCCCTCCCCGTGTAGATTTGGATACTGCTTTTTTAAGTATTCAACCTGAGCTTTATAATAATCTCTTTCCTCTTCGATGCTGTTAAAGTTCGTTTTGTTACGCCCCTTAAGTGGATTAGATTCTGTATTACCGCTTGCACGTCCTCTTAAATCTTCAAAGGATTCTCCCTCGTTAACCTTCTTTACCCAATTTTTTAATTGGGTTGAGCTTCGGAGACCTAGCTCTTCCGCTAATGTTTTATAACTTTTTTTTCCCTCCTTATAAAGTTTTACTGCTCTTTTCTTAAAATCTTCTGTATATATCTGATTCGTTCTTCCTGTTTTCCCCATGAAAAATCCCCTCCAAGTTAAGTGTAACACCATCTTGTAAAATGGTCTTTTTTTCACTGTCTACTTGTAGGGGATAATATCAAAT
>NZ_JAIQUM010000213.1 GCF_020075705.1 Metabacillus rhizolycopersici
ATTTGGTCTTATCCCCGTCAAGTAGACAATTAATAAAAGGTTCACTTATTAAGCAGCCTTAGCTCTATATTCAGTAGGGCTAAGGTTATTTAATTTTTTTTGAAAACGTTTATTATTATAAAACTTAATATAATTTTTTACTGCTTCCTTAACCTCATTCGAACTCTCAAATTGGTATCGGTAAAAACATTCAGCTTTAAAGTGGCTAAAAAAACTCTCCATACACGCGTTATCTAAACAATTTCCTTTTCTAGACATACTTTGCTTAATGTTGTATCTTTTTAATAGCTTGTTATATCTTATTGATGTGTACTGGAATCCTTGATCGCTATGTAATAGGAGTCCTTTCACATCTCTTTTTTTTGTGGCTTCTTTTACTGTATCAGCTACTAGTTTAAGATCATTTCTTTCACTTATTTTATATGAAATAATCTCATTGTTGTAAAGGTCTAGTATCACAGATAAATAGAGTTTAATTCCATTAAATAATAGATAAGTTATATCGGTTACCCATTTTTCATTCGGGCGTGTAGCTGAAAATTCTCTGTTTAAATAGTTCTCTGAAACGACATATTTTTCTTTTCGTCCAAAGTGCTTCCACTTCTTTTCCCGTATCTTCGCTTGAATGCCATTCGCTTTCATTAAACGATAAATTCTCTTATGATTAACTTTCAAACCATACGTCTTTTTAAGCCAAGTTTGAACTCTGGGATAACCGTAGCTCCAATTAATATCAGGATCTTGTTGGCATTCAATAATCTTAGTTACGATTGATTGATCATCCAACTCCTTATCTGTTGGGTTATCTTGGCGTTTTAGCCATTTATAATAGCCACTTTTTGAAACACCGGCTATCTTACATAACGTGATGATAGTAAATTGATCCATAAGCTCATGAATTATTTTGTATTTTAACGATTTTTCTTTTCCTGTATCATCCCCCTTTTCGCAGCTAAGAGCTTTTTTAAAAAGGCATTCTCTGCTTCTAATCGAGTCATTTTTTCTGTATCACTTTCATAGTCTTTTTTAGCTCTACCTTTAAGTGGGTTACGAGATGTTCCTCTCTTTTCATCTAACCCTTGAATTCCTTCTCTTTTATAGTGAGCTATCCATCTTTGGACAGTTGTAAATCCAATCCCTAACTCTTTGGAAATTGATCTAATCCCCATATCTTCGTTTTCGTATAAATTAATCGCTTTTAGCTTAATCTCTTTTGTATAGGTTGTTCTAATTTTCCCCATGAAAAAATCCCCTCCATAGAAAACAGTACAATCCTTTCTTTTTACTGTCCACTATAAGGGGATAATAACAATT
>NZ_JAIQUM010000214.1 GCF_020075705.1 Metabacillus rhizolycopersici
GGTCATGACACCTTCGGTTGACGCACCAGACCGTTGCTCTGTCGCTTGCATTTAAGTAGAGATGAGGAAAGTCTCGGTGATGCAAGTGCAAAAAGCCTTTTTATCTTTGTCGAGGTGAGGACGGATTCCTTGTATGGTAGCAGTACAAGGATACGCACAACCTACCTTCGGGTAGAGTATTTATTGTCCGAAAGGATGGTCAACTTGGTTTATGTGTTAAACATGGATGGAAAACCACTTATGCCTTGTTCCCCTGCTATTGCAAGATTGCTATTGAAACAGGGAAAGGCAAAAGTGAAACATAGAATAGCTTTTACAATTCAATTGCTGTACAAAACAGATACAGAATACCTACAACCTTTGATGCACGGATTAGATAGTGGAAGCTCCAAAGTGGGTTCTGCTGTTTCGGATGAAAAGGGAAATGTGTTGTACATGTCACAAATTGAAATTCGCAATGATATTACGGAAAAAATGAAGCAACGTTCCAAATATAGAAGAAATAGACGTAATCGAAAAACACGTTATCGGAAAGCAAGATGGTTAAATCGTAAAAATTCTATCAAGACAGACCGTTTTTCGCCTACGATGACAAGTAAAATTCACGCTCATCTAAAAGAAATAAAGTTCGTAAAATCGATTCTTCCTATTACAAAACAAGTTGTGGAGACCGCTACCTTTGACTCACATGCTTTAAAAAACCCAGCAGTCCTCACCAACAAATGGCTGTATCAAAAAGGAATTAACTATGGATATGCCAACACAAAGGCTTATGTGTTAACAAGAGATGGATATCGTTGTCAATATTGCAAGGGGAAATCCAAAGACAAACGTTTAGAAGTACATCACATCATTTTTAGAAGTATGGGCGGTTCTGATGAAGAATCCAATCTCATTACACTTTGTAAAACATGTCATGATGCTCTCCATCGTGGAGAAGTTGAACTGAAAAAGAAAGGGAAGAAAAAGGGGCAATTGAACCACGCCACACAAATGAACAGCATTCGTATTCAATTGTTAAAACGAACGTCAGCAGAAGAAACTTTTGGTTTCATAACAAAAGAACATCGACAATTGTTAGGTTTACCGAAAGAGCACTACTTTGATGCGGTAGCAATTGCAACCACTGGCAAAGAAGTAGTGTTCAAAACGAACAAGGTCTTATGGAAAAAATGCGTTTCTGATGGCGATTATCAACAAACCAAAGGCGTTCGTAGTGAACAAGTCATTCCAACAGGGAAGCTATTTGGATTTAGAAAATTTGATAAGATTCAATACAAAGGAGAAGAATATTT
>NZ_JAIQUM010000215.1 GCF_020075705.1 Metabacillus rhizolycopersici
ATTTGGCTTTTCAAATGTGAATGCGAAACAGCAGCTGCTATCTTGGTTAGATGATTCTAGTTTTCTACAGCCGAAGGAAGTCATCTTAAAAGCCATGACGATTGCCTGTGCCAATAACAAGCGAAAGCTGAACTATGTTGTTGGGATTCTGAAAAACTGGGAAAATGAATCTTTACTGACCGCCCAAGAAATTGATGCTTATCATGAGAACCAAAAGCCTGTACCAAATCATAGGCAATCAACTGAATCTTTACCTGCTGGAAGAGCGATTCCAAGTGGATTTGAGCTTGATCTAACGGCAGGTGAGGAGTGGTGAGTATTGCGGAAAAAGCGTTCTTAGGAAGCTTGATGAAGGCAGAGTACCTCCTCAAGGATACCGTTATTCAACCTGAACAGCTGGAAGGGACACGGCATAAAGAATTGATGCGAAGAATGGTGGAATTCAGCCGAGCTGGTAAGAATATTGATTTAATTTCGCTGACAACCTTACCTGACCTCGAATCATTTGGCGGAATGTCCTACCTTTCGGAGCTGTTATCGTATGCGGATCTTGAGAAATTTGAAGGGATAGAGAAGCTTATTCTTGATCTTTGGAAGGAACGGGAAAAGAGAAACATTTTAACAGTTGCAGCCATGAATGATTGGGAGATTGCTAAAGTTATTGCTGAATTGGATAAAATTATCCAAATGAAGATGGACGATCATACGTCTATACAACAAGCGTTGTCAGGTATCTATGAGGCACCCTGGGAAGATCAAAAAATCTTAAAAAGTGCAACAACGGGTATCAAAAAGCTCGACGAAGTGACAGGAGGATTTCAGGGTGGGGAAGTGACAATTCTAGCGGCAAGACCATCGATGGGAAAAACCGACGTCATGCTCCATTTCGCAAAAATGTCGGGTTGGTCTGGTTATCTGCCCCTCATCTTTTCCTTAGAAATGCCTGAAAAGCTGATAACCAGTCGATTAATTGCTTCGACAGGGGGCTTTAACCGTACAAAAATGCGGGATCCGAAAAAATTGTTAAATGAAAGTCAAAAGAATAAATGGTCAGATGTGCTTGGTGATCTCAATGAAACTCATATGCACATTTTTGATGGTGCTGGACAAACCGTTGCTGAGATGAGAGCGAAAACGCGAAAAATGATGAATCAATTTCCAAACAAAAAACCGATTCTTTTTATCGATTACTTAACACTCATCCGTTCTGGTGAACTTTACGGAGGAAATTCCCATTTACAAGTTACGGAAATATCCAAATCTCTCAAAAC
>NZ_JAIQUM010000216.1 GCF_020075705.1 Metabacillus rhizolycopersici
ATTTGGCTTTTCAAATGTGAATGCGAAACAGCAGCTGCTATCTTGGTTAGATGATTCTAGTTTTCTACAGCCGAAGGAAGTCATCTTAAAAGCCATGACGATTGCCTGTGCCAATAACAAGCGAAAGTTGAACTATGTTGTTGGGATTCTGAAAAACTGGGAAAATGAATCTTTACTGACCGTTGAAGAAATTGATTCTTATCAAGAAAACCAAAAGCCTGTAACAAAGTATAGGCAATCAACCGAATCGATTCCTGCTGGAAGAGCGATTCCAAGAGGATTTGAACTTGATCTAACGGCAGGTGAAGAGTGATGAGTATTGCTGAAAAAGCGTTCTTAGGAAGCTTGATGAAGGCAGAGTACCTCCTCAAGGATACCGTTATTCAACCTGAACAACTGGAAAGTACACGGCATAAAGAATTAATGCGAAGAATGGTGGAATTAAACCGAGCTGGTAAGAATGTTGATTTAATTTCGCTGACAACCTTACCTGACCTCGAATCATTTGGCGGAATGTCTTACCTTTCGGAGCTGTTATCGTATGCGGATCTTGAGAAATTTGAAGGAATAGAGAAGCTCATTCTTGATCTTTGGAAGGAACGGGAAAAGAGAAACATTTTAACAATTGCGGCCATGAATGATTGGGAGATTGCTAGGGTCATTGCTGAATTGGATAAAATTAACCAAATGAAGATGGATGATCATACGTCCATCCAACAAGCGTTGTCAGATATCTATGAGACACCCTGGGAAGATCAAAAAATCTTAAAAAGTGCAACAACGGGGATCAAAAAGCTCGACGAAGTGACAGGAGGATTTCAGGATGGAGAAGTGACGATTCTAGCGGCAAGACCATCGATGGGAAAAACCGACGTCATGCTCCATTTCGCAAAAATGTCGGGTTGGGCTGGTTATTTGCCCCTCATCTTTTCCTTGGAAATGCCTGAAAAGCTGATAACCAGTCGATTAATTGCTTCGACAGGGGGCTTTAACCGTACAAAAATGCGGGATCCGAAAAAATTGTTAAATGAAAGTCAAAAGAATAAATGGTCGGATGTGATTGGTGATCTCAATGAAACTCATATGCAAGTTTTTGATGGTGCTGGACAAACGGTTGCTGAGATGAGAGCGAAAACGCGAAAATTGATGAATCAATTTCCAAACAAAAAACCGATTCTTTTTATCGATTACTTAACACTCATCCGTTCTGGTGAACTTTACGGAGGAAATTCCCATTTAC
>NZ_JAIQUM010000217.1 GCF_020075705.1 Metabacillus rhizolycopersici
CCAGATTCGAATACACTAGGATCAACTCCAGCGAAAGCTACAAGTTTCTTAGGATGATTAAATCGATCTATCTCACCAATTTCAGAAATAATCGTTGCCGCGATTTTTTCTCCTATGCCTGGGATAGATTTGATGATATTATATTCTTCAATTTCTTTGGCGAGGGCGTCTATCTCTGCCTCTAACTTTGATAGATGCTCTTTGTACTGAAGAAGAATATTTATATACATACCAAGGCTTAAAATATGACTCTGATAAACAGTCTTTTCAAAAGGATTACGTGCTGCCGCAGCTTTCAGCTGAATCGCTTTTTCATTTGCCCATTTGATGGATCTACTCTTACATACCTCAAATATCTTGTCTGTAATCGCTTCTTCACTTGCCTTCAAAATGTCTTCCGAAGAAGGAAACTTTGAGAGAGTTAAGAGTGAAACCACAGAATATAAATCTCCAAAAACACCTATATATTCAGGAAACACTTGTTCAAGTACAGCTTGAAATTGAAGCTTTGTTTGGATCATAACGCCAGTTATATTTTCATGTTGTCTTGTGAGATTACGAAGGTTTAATAACTGGACTCCACGCCTTTTATAAGGCTCTAACTCCTCTTTATAGTACAGCTCACAGAGAAGATAAGCATCAATGGCATCTGTCTTTACTTTTCTTAAGCTTGATCCTCTTGCCTTATAGGAGATCAATGGATTGATGATAATCAATAAATACCCTCGTTCTTCCAAGTATTGAACAACTGAAGTTTGATAATGCCCAGTAGATTCTAAAATGACTGAAGGTTTCTTTCCAGCCTCTTGCTTTACATACTCAAGAAACGACACAAGTGAACTAAGTCCCTCAAGAGTATGATCTACTTCAAAACTCTTACGGTATGGTTTACCTCTATCCAGAAATGCTTGAACCTGACTTTCCCCTTTAGATATATCCAGACCTATGACTGGGTTCATTTTACATATCCTCCTAATCTAGTGATTTGCCAGTAACCCCTAATTCCTCCATGCAGTGTCACAGCTTCGCTTGTTATACGAGATCTACGTCCCAACCAGCCTAATCATGTTTCTACAAGTAGGGGGCGAACAGTTTAGTTGACGGGGTCGAGCCCCACGAGCAGGTACGTTCTACCCTGGCTACTGTTATAATAAAACCATATAAAAAATGGTCAACCAGAAATATCTGGCTGACCTTATAATACGA
>NZ_JAIQUM010000218.1 GCF_020075705.1 Metabacillus rhizolycopersici
TAAGTTTTATAATAATAAACGTTTTCAAAAAAAATTAAATAACCTTAGCCCTACTGAATATAGAGCTAAGGCTGCTTAATAAGTGAACCTTTTATTAATTGTCTACTTGACGGGGATAAGACCAAATTGAAGATCCTTCTTTTTTGCTGATTATGAACATCCAATCTATATTAAGAATCAGAAGGGTCTATATTATTATTTTCAGCTTCCTCAATTCGTTCTAATAATTTAGAAATAGGAACTCCACCGTATTGAGAACTAGTATAATCAAGTTGATAAACGAAACCAGATGCAGACCTTGAAAGGATTAAGGGGTGGATAATTAGTTCCCAATTTGGCAATTCACCTTTCATATACAAAGATTCCTTTTGTTCTTTACTATTAACTTCAAAAAAGGCAATTCCACCTGGAACATCAAGGAAATGGTCATGAAATACACAGTGCCCCCTACTTTTATTTGCTATGTAATTATTAAATAAAGAATTTGCTTCTCGTAAATTTATTTTTTCTTTACATGTTGCTACCACCATATAGCATCTTCGTTTATACATTTTCTCCCTCCTTAATTTCTGATGGATTTATTTGTAATTTTCTTCATTTATTCTTGAAACCCTTTTTTAATAATACTGTCGTTAAGTTGAGGAATAAAACAAAGGATTGAATGAATACTCTATACAAAACTAGTTAACATAATTACGCTTATAGGTATTAAAAAAAGGATCTTAAAGATCCTTTTAGCTGCTTAATTGACACTCCTTTTGTTGAATTAATTAATCACTTGTTTGTATAAGTTTCTTTGATTTAGCATCGTAAATTTTATAACCTATTTCAAACGCATGATCCTTTGTAACAGTGACCTCACAATAGTAGGGAACTGCCCTTCCATATGAATCCAAGTCAGGAATATCTCTAAAATAAAATACATCGTCTGTATCTCGAATTTTAAATACTGCTTCACTGGATCGCCCAGCTGAATCTATTTCTATGGTGCAATTTCCTTTTACAACAACATACTCTTTAAATAGCATGGAATGTCAACACTAAACTGGACAAAACTTATAAGGGCTGTTGTTTAAATTCAACAGGCGTTAAATAGTCTAATGTTCCGTGAATTCGAATGTTATTGAACCAATGTACATAATCATTAAGTTCAA
>NZ_JAIQUM010000219.1 GCF_020075705.1 Metabacillus rhizolycopersici
TTAAGAAACCCAGCTAATCTTCTCATGTGAAGGTAGCTGGGTTTTAAAGTTGGACGTGCAAAATAACACTTAAAATAAACGCAAATTATCGGTCAAAGTGACAGTACTAGAAAAACAGTGTCAAAACTTTTAAGTTATGGCACCTTTATATACAAAAAATCCTCGATTGCGAGTATCAACAAGGTTCAAATTAGGTGTAATTTACCATTGCACTTTAATACCTTAATTTATTAGAATTTATACGAAACCCTTTAACTTTTATTCGACAAAATAATGTTTAAACAAGTGGTTTTGTTCTACAAGGAAAGCGAGTAGCATTAGCTACCCGCTTTTTTAAGGTTATGATACTGGAAAAGAGAAGTAACACCACATAGCGTTATGAATCTTTTCTTTAGTCTCCCTTTTTACCATGTGTGCAAGCCCATACAAAAAGCACCCTAAATGGATGCTTCTAGTCATTCTGCATAACAGTAAAGTGAGTTATATTATTGATATTTACTTGCGTTCTATATGTTCCGTTATCATTGGATAACCAGCCATCGCTTTGCACACGTTTAATTACTTCTGCTTCTGATTTCCCTCCCATTTCAAGAGAAATATCTTTCCCACTCGTAAAAAATATTCTGACTGTGTATCTCTTTAGCATTTTAATCTCCCCTTTCATCTACTTCATTCGACAAAAAGGAAATGATTTCCTGCTAAAATTAGTACAATATACACGGTTCTAGTGCAAAAAGATTAAATTGATTGCAAGTAATCTCTAAATCTTGGACATACTGATACTATTACTCTAAAAAAGGACATGATCAGTATGGAAAAGCAAACTCTATTCAAGTGGAAACATTATCAACCTGATATTATTTTATTAACCGTGAGATGGTACCTACGGTAGAACCTCAGTTTTCGTGATTTAGTCGAAATGATGGAAGAACGCGGATTACCAATTGCTCATACAACCATCATGCGTTGGGTTCATCAATATGGTCCTGAATTAGATGAGCGGGTACGGCGTTCATCTTAAGCCAACCAATGATTCTTGGCGAGTCGATGAGACGTATGTAAAAGTCAATGGTCAATGGATGTACCTATATCGTGCCGTTGATTCAGAAGGAAATACGATTGATTTTTATTTAAGCAAA
>NZ_JAIQUM010000220.1 GCF_020075705.1 Metabacillus rhizolycopersici
TTAGCGAGACTTATCACGCTCAGGAACGCCACATCCTGTGGCTTCGCCTGACTTGGACGTCCTGTCCTTCGTCGGATCTTTACGGGCAGTTATCTCCCACTTATCTTCTTTGCTTCTCTCGAATCTTTCGTTAAGAGTTTTACTGCCCGTTAAGGTGGGATAACCTCCAACACCCATAAGCCCGTCCTAATTTTTAGGACGGGCTTAAAATAAAATCATTTAATTTTAAGTGTTATTCCACAATAGGGCCCTTTGTAAAATAGATCAACATTTACGAATGATGATCTATTTCACCTTCAGCCTTTTTCAAAGCTCTTTGAAGCTGATAAATTTTCATCATACCAATTAATCCGACTAATAGTGCTCCCAATAATACTGACCCAATAATAACAAGGATCAGTGGCCACTCAGCTTTTCCAAATAAATAATTAACCGTTACAAGGTCAACGTTGATAACTGAAAAAACCGCAATAATTAAGACCACGAATAGGGCTAATAATAAGTTCCATTGTCTTTTCATAAGTCACCTCATTAATAGTTTTTTACTATTATATAATCAGGGTTATCTAAGAACCATCATAAGTTCGATGGGCGTATTTATCTTTTATATGTTCAGGACTAGCCCTGAACGGTTGACAGCTTGTGAATGACCCCTCCTTATCAACCTTGCGATCTGATTGAAGAAGGGGCTTCCTGATTCTTAGACCGTTGCATAATGGGGTTCCCACTATGTCTTACACAATCTCCACAGGCGTAGATTATACTGTTCGGACACAACCCTGCCCTACAGCCATCCATGAAGCACAAAAATTAGCGCTTCACCACAGAGAATGAAAATGGTTAGGAAGTGTCAATACTGATACTGACCTTAATCCAGTCAACCCTAATCCATAGACTTATTAATTATCGCTCTCCTCTTTTTTCAACGATTGAGCAGGGTCTTCTTAAGTATTGTCGTTTTTCTAATCTTGAAGAAACTTATTTTCATGGTAGTTTGATTGATTCAGTTAGTCGGTCACAAGCAGTTGCTCTAATCCTTTTTGGAGGATATTCAGACTTGCATTATGATCCCGGTCCAATACCGCCCCGCACTTTGTGCAAATATGTGTACGAATGGA
>NZ_JAIQUM010000221.1 GCF_020075705.1 Metabacillus rhizolycopersici
AAAGTGGTTTGCAATCTCTACCTGTATAGCGATTGCGAGAGGCCTACTCTCATCTTGAGTGCAGCATAGCTTCCTTGTGTGCTTACGCACACTTTGGTTGCCTTCGTGGCACACAATCATCTGCATATTTAACAAGAGCTACCTTGCACTTGGGATGGATAGCGTAACTTCCATTTGGTTTACCTGTTTTATGATATATAATACCAAGCTCTTCTTCCATTCCGTGAAGTGCAATATTCGCTAACAGAGGAGAAGCGATACTTCCCTGGGGAGTGCCTTCTTGTGTTTCGGAAAACACGTGTTGATCTACATATCCCATCTTCAACCATCTTTTAATGAGTGCTTTTCCTGGAAACCAAGAGGTTTGTTTCTCTATCCATTCATGACTCAGACGATCAAAACAACTCTTAAAGTCCCCTTCGAATATCCATTTTTTCTTACTATTGGTGTTAATCTTGTTAAAGATATTGCTCATCGCATCATGGGTGCTTCGCTTTAGACGAAATCCATATGAGGAAGGTTCGAATTTTGCTTCCCATTGAGGTTCCAGTGCGTTCTTCACCATGTTCTGATAGACTCTATCTTTAATAGTCGGAATACCGAGTGGTCTCAGTTTTCCATTTTTCTTCGCAATATAGGTTCGTTTTGCCGGTTTCGGGCGATGTTGAAATATATTCTGTTGCTTTAATTGCCGATATAATTCATTACGTCTGCCGGCATGCAATGCTGTGTAACCATCTACACCAGAGGTGCGTTTTCCTTTATTCTGTTGTGTCACTTTTCGAATCGACAACAGTAGGTTCGCTTCACTCCGTAGGAGTAGTCGTTGAAGTTTTCGTACCTTCCTTTGTTGTTTAAGTTGTTCGGCACGATAAATTCTTTGTCGTAGCTTCGTCACATACTTTTGAATTTCATTCCAGTTTACTGAATTCCAATTGGTATACGAGGCGTGCGCCGACGCTCGTTTCGAGGTGTTCATAACTGCACGCTCCTTTTCGTCAGAAATTAACCACAAATTTATTTTCGTGTTGAAGACCTATAAGAAGTGGGCCCTCTTTCGAGTCTGTCATAGATTTGTCCATAAGGACGACAGTATCCATC
>NZ_JAIQUM010000222.1 GCF_020075705.1 Metabacillus rhizolycopersici
GTTGTAAAATCTAAAATATTACATGTTTTTACCGCGGCTTTCATTGCTTCTCGATCATTCGGTAACGTGGTTGCGATTTTCGTTGGTGCCACAACGGTTGATGTTAAGCCGTTTGCGTACGTTACTTCCAAATCCATTTGGTCAACCAAACGCTGTGTTGTAAAGTCGGCTGTTCCTACCCCGTTGGCATTCCCTTCTGTTTGATGTGTCAAATCAAGCACGACCATTTTATTTACATCTGGGCCGCCTTTGGCATATGGGGTTGGATAACGTCCCGTAATATTCGGATCCATGCCATCGCCACTAATATTTTTCCCGATCTCATCAATCACAAGGACATCCAGTTGGTCAAAGAAAAGCTTCGGCAATAATTGCTTCGCTAATGCTTGTAATGCCGGTTCTTTTTCTTCAATTTCTTCTGCTGCCAGAACCTCAACCTGTGTTACTTTATCAAACGCATTTTCAAGTGTAGCGACTCCGAATAAAATCGGTGATCTCTCCATCATCATTTTCGCCATCGCTGGGACATTTTCAGCCATATATTTAAACCCTAATTGATGAGTTGCTTCGGCACCTTTTTGCTTTCCTAAGCCGATTGCAATCATCTTCATGATGCCACTCTCAACTGGACCACGGAAGGCAGTATGTGGTTTGATACGATTAATTACCACGATTCCATCAGCTTCTGACGCATATTTATCAAGGTAAACCGGTAATCCGTTCGGTAATTCTCCAAGCTTGATTACTTCCATTGATGAGCGAATTTCAGCTCCCACACTTTCTTCTGTTACCCCAAGATGTGCTAATACTTCCGTCTGACCTTCAGCTGTCGCACCGCCATGGCTTCCCATACTCGGAACAATAAATGGTTTGGCTCCTAAATCCTTTAAAAATTGCACGGTTGTTGCCGTAATTTCTGGGAGGCGATCCAAGCCACGGCTACCTACTGCGATCGCAATTTCCATGCCTGGCTTAATTTTCTGTTCAATCGCATCTCGTTGCAATTTTTCTTTGATTGCTTC
>NZ_JAIQUM010000223.1 GCF_020075705.1 Metabacillus rhizolycopersici
TGAAATCATTTGGATATCACCTACATACAGTTAATAAAACCATTATAGAGTAAAAAGGCAGTTGAAAGTTCGATATAATCGAACTTTCAACTGCCTAATTTAATAATGGACTTTTTCAGTGGCCTCGTTTAGACAGGAATGGTTTTTCCTTTATCTAATTGTGGTTCTGGTGCAAAAAGATTAAATTGATTGCAAGTATTCTCTCAAACTTGAACATACTGATACTATTACTCTAAAAAAGGATGTGATCAGTATGGAAAAGCAAAATCTATTCAAGTGGAAACATTATCAATCTTATATTATTTTATTAACCGTGAGATGGTACCTACGATAGAACCTCAGTTTTCGTGATTTAGTCGAAATGATGGAAGAACGCGGATTATCTATTGCTCATACAACCATCATGCGCTGGGTTCATCAGTATGGTCCTGAATTAGATGAGCGGGTACGGCGTCGTCATCTTAAGCCAACCAATGATTCTTGGCGAGTCGATGAGACGTATGTAAAAGTCAATGATCAATGGATGTACCTATATCGTGCAGTCGATTCGGGAGGAAATACGATTGACTTTTATTTAAGTAAATCTAGAAATATCAAAGCAGCCAAGCGTTTTTTCAAAAAAGCCTTGGCTGTTTGTTATTCTACAACACCACGTGTCGTTACGGTTGATAAAAATTCAGCGTATCCTTTCAGTTAAAAGAGGAAAAGATGATGCCTGAAGGCGTTAAGATCAGACGAATACGGTATCTTAACAATATAGTGGAACAAGATCATCGTTTCATTAAGAAACGTGTGCGTTCTATATTGGGATTCAAGTCGTATGAAACAGCCGTTTCTATATTGAGTGGCATTGAAGCGATGCATATGATGAAAAAAGGACAACATCACCAACGGGTGAAGTCTGTCCAAAATGAAGTCAAATTCATAAAGTGAGACTTCCATCAGTGGGGGTTTTCTGCATCCCCCACTGATGGTTAGCGAGACTTAT
>NZ_JAIQUM010000224.1 GCF_020075705.1 Metabacillus rhizolycopersici
AATCATCTGCATACTTAACCAGAGCTATCCTGCACTTAGGATGGATAGCGTAACTTCCATTAGATTTATATGTTTTACGATATAAAATACCAAGTTCTTCTTCCATTCCATGAAGAGCTATATTTGCTAACAGAGGAGATATGATACTTCCTTGGGGAGTACCTTCCTGTGTTTCGGAGAACACGTGTTGATCTACATATCCCATCTTCAACCATCTTTTAATGAGTGCTTTTCCTGAAAAACGAGAGGTTTGTTTCTCTATCCATTCATGACTCAGACGATCAAAACAACTCTTGAAGTCTCCTTCAAATATCCATTTTTTCTTACTGTTGGTGTTAATCTTGTTAAAGATGTTACTAATCGCATCATGGGTACTTCGCTTTGGACGGAATCCATATGAGGAGGGTTCGAATCTTGCTTCCCATTGAGGTTCCAACGCGTTTTTCATCATGTTCTGATAGACTCTATCTTTAATAGTCGGGATACCAAGTGGTCTCAGTTTTCCATTTTTCTTCGCAATATAGGTTCGTTTTGCCGGTCTCGGGCGATGTTGAAGTATATTCTGTTGCTTTAGTTGCCTATATAATTCATTACGTTTGCCGGCGTGCAATGCTGTGTAACCATCTACACCAGAGGTGCGTTTCCCTTTATTCTGTTGTGTTACTTTTCGAATAGACAACAGTAGGTTCGCTTCACTCCGTAGGAGTAGTCGTTGAAATTTTCGTACTTTCCTTTGTTGTTTGAGTTGTTCGGCACGATAAATTCTTTGTCGTAACTTCGTCACATACTTTTGAATTTCATTCCAGTTTACTGTATTCCAATCTGTATACGAGGCGTGCGCCGACGCTCGTTCTGAGGTATTCATAACTGCACGCTCCTTTTCGTCAGAAATTAACCACAAATTTATTTTCGTGTTGAAGACCTATAAGAAGTGGGCCCTCTTTCGAGTCTGTCATAGATTTGTCCATAAGGACGACAGTATCCATC
>NZ_JAIQUM010000225.1 GCF_020075705.1 Metabacillus rhizolycopersici
CCTTTATAATTAGGGTAATAATTCGTTTTAGGAGGATAAGATGAGCAGAGAAAAGACGCTTGAATTACGCAAAAATGTGAAACCATTTGAAAATTCCGAGTTGAGAAAGAGCATTTTCCAACTTATTAATACGATTCCACCATTTTTTACCCTTTGGTTCTTAGCTTACTTGAGTTTAGATGTTTCTGTTTGGTTGACAGTTGGTTTGTCCGTTATCGCAGCAGGATTTGTCGTTCGTATTTTTATTATTTTTCATGATTGTACACATGGTTCTTTCTTTAAAAATAAGAAAGCAAATAATATTACTGGTACTATCACTGGGATTATTTCATTATTTGCTTATGAGAAGTGGAAACGCGAACATAATATTCATCATGCTACAAGCGGAAATCTAGATAAGCGCGGCGTTGGTGATATATGGATAATGACTGTGGAAGAATATGTGGAAGCTTCCCTAATGAAACGACTTTCCTACAGACTTTATCGAAATCCGATTGTTATGTTCGGTTTAGGACCAGCATTATTATTTTTAGTAAGCAATCGATTTAATCGAAAAGATGCTCGACCAAAAGAGCGCAATAACACGTATCTGATTAATATTTCGGTAATTGTTATTTATTCTCTCATGATTTGGTTAATAGGTTGGCAAGCATTTGCGATTATTCAAGGTACGATTCTTTTCATAGCCGGTACCCTAGGCATTTGGTTGTTTTATGTGCAGCATCAGTTTGAAGACTCTTATTTTGAAGTTGAAGCAGAATGGGATTATGTTAAAGCTGCAGTCGATGGAAGTTCTTATTATAAGTTGCCAAAGGTTTTACAGTGGGTAACTGGAAATATCGGCTTTCACCATGTGCATCATTTAAGCCCAAGAGTTCCTAACTATAACTTGGAAAAAGCACATGAATCGACTCCACCTTTACAACAAGCAACAACGATTAATCTTCGCACAAGCTTACAGTCTATTCGCTTCCGTCTATT
>NZ_JAIQUM010000226.1 GCF_020075705.1 Metabacillus rhizolycopersici
GGAGCCGGATGAGCTGAGAGGTTCACGTCCGGTTCCGAGAGGGGCTATTGGGGAGGTTCCAATGGTCTACTTGCCTCGTTGTATTAACAGAAACTAAGGAACAAGCACAGTCCATATACGAAAGGCTGCAACCATACCTTAGAAAAAGAGGTCTCGAACTAAGCAATGAGAAAACCAAGATCACTCATATTGAAGATGGTTTTGATTTTCTCGGATTCTCAGTTCGACAGTACAAAACATGGCAAGGGAACAAACTGCTAATTAAACCGAGTAAAGAGAGTATCAAGAAAGCCAAAGAGAAGATACGATATACGTTCGGTATAATGAGAGGACAACCTGTCCGGGAACTTATCAAAATGTTAAATCCTATTATCAGAGGTTACGGACAATACTGGAAGCATGTGGTGTCGAAGAAGTCTTTTGGTGTGATAGCAAACTACGTATTCCAAAAAACTTGTAAATATTTGAGACAACTCCATCCTAAGAAAGCTTGGAAATGGATAAGGAAAAGATATTTTAGAAAACCACATCATGGCGGAGATAACTCTTGGATTTTAACTTGCCCAATAACAAATATTCAACTCTTACACATGACTTGGATTAAAATAAAACGACATGTGATGGTGCTATACAAAAACAGTCCAGATGATCCTGCCCTCAAAGAGTATTGGGAAAAACGAGACCGAAAGGTCTTCGATACAGAAAATACTTTGGACAGAATTAAACTCGCAAGAAAGCAAGGTTATCGTTGTGCATTATGCAGGCAACCTCTACAAAACGGTGAAAAGGTTATTGTACGGAATTTAGAAGTTCCTACAGGTGAAGTTATTAAGTTAGTACATATACCTTGCGTTAGATAAAAGAGTTGTTTGGACAAAAAGAAGGCTTGAGCCGTATGATGGGAAACTGTCACGTACGGTTCTTAGGGGAGTTAGGGGCAGTGATGCCCCTCGCTTACCCGACTTAACTAG
>NZ_JAIQUM010000227.1 GCF_020075705.1 Metabacillus rhizolycopersici
TCCTTCAACGAATAATTTAGCTCCTGCAGAAGTAAAGAATCCTGTATCGTCAATTTCTGTAAATGGACCAACAGGAACGAGTTTACATTGTGTTAAGAAAACATCCTTTAATACTCTTTTAATTTCAGATGCCGGTGGATCAAGCGGAATATCTGCTTCTACTACGATTTGAAGAGTTGTCTCTGCTAAAACAAGCGGGACTTTAATAAAAGCACCAGTTAGATCTGGATTAACGACAGGAGTAGCGGGAGTATCGGGAAGTTGAACCTCTGTACGCGCTTTAACTTCACAATTCACTTTACTAGGATCTTTCTTCATGTTATTTTTATTTAAATTTTGACCGAAGTCTGCCATAATAAATTCCTCCAAATTTTTTTATAGTAAAAGGTTTATTACCTTTACAACGATAAGGTATTCAAGATAAAAAATATTGCATAGACGAATTTAATAGATATTTTAAAGATAGGACTTTCTATTCATTAAGTATCTGATTAATTAGCAGAACCTGTCCCTTCTAAATATAAAAAGATCTTGAAGAATTTCTTCAAGATCTTTCGTAACTACTCTATAGGGACAATTGCTCATGTAGAGAGTGGATATTTTTTAATTGATTCAATATTTCCTTAATTCCGATCTTAATAAATGCTTACTCAGCAGCTCCTCCGCCAATCCCATTAAGCGGAATTTGTTGAACTTGTAACACTTTTAAAGTAAGATCTGTGACGATTTTTTCACGTAATTTGTTAAAGCTGCTGCTGCTATTAGAGCATTTGCTTTCATGTGAGTCAAATGAATGTGGAGAAAAGTCAAGCTCAAAGAATTCTGCGCTAATAAGTTCACAGTATGGCTGTTCATTGTAAATGACGCTATTTTGGAAGAAGTATTTATCTAAACGAGGAGATTCTCCATGTTTAGGATCGATAAATTGACCTCTTCTTTGCTCTCCGAAAC
>NZ_JAIQUM010000228.1 GCF_020075705.1 Metabacillus rhizolycopersici
AAAACTCTGTTCAAATCAATCGCTTTCTGCACACATGATCTCTACTTTCAATCGTATCCGTATTTTAGATGTGACAGTGTTTCAACTGCCTGATCATTTCGCCACTGACTATCAAGGTTCAGGTGGGAGTAGTAATACGGCAGGCGTGAAAATCCAATTGGAATATGATTTACTTAGTGGTCAATTTCTTAACGTGCAGCTTGGACCAGGAAAAAATAATGATAAAACATACGGTACCATCTGTCTTGAAACCGTAGAGGCGGGCGATTTGTGTTTACGTGATCTTGGTTACTTCGATTTAGGAGACTTACAAGCCATTCATGATAAAGAGGCTTACTATATCTCGCGGTTGAAGCTGAATACACGCATTTATATCAAGAACCATGAGCCAGAATACTTCAACAATGGCACGTTAAAAAAGCAAACAGAATACATCCAGCTTGATATGACACAAATGATATCTGGTCTAACCCCTGGTGAAACGATGGAAATCCCCGAGGCATACATTGGCCAAAATCAGAAGCTTCCAGCACGTGTCATTATCCATCGTTTAACCGATGATCAAACGCAAACACGCCTGAAAAACCAAGCGATACGTGAAAAGAAGAAAGGCATTGTCATGAAGGATAAAAGTAAACGTTTAATGGGCATGAATGTATATATCACGAACACGTCGCTAGAAGAAGTACTGACGAATTACATCCATTCATTGTATTCACTTCGTTGGCAGATTGAGATTTTGTTTAAAACGTGGAAGTCATTCTTTGAAATTGATGAATGTAAAAATATTAAAAGAGAACGCCTAGAGTGCCATTTATATGGACAACTCATTGGCATTCTCCTCTGTTCTTCTACGATGTTTCAAATGCGACAGCTTCTGCTTGAAAAGAAAAAGCAGGAGCTGAGTGAATACAAAGCGATTTATATGATTAAA
>NZ_JAIQUM010000229.1 GCF_020075705.1 Metabacillus rhizolycopersici
AATCACTTTTCTTTGATTTATAGTGACGATATCCATCACGGTCGGTTGTGGAATAGGAAAGAATACATCCCATTGGACAGGCATATATATCCTTTTCCTCTACATAATGAAACTTACGCTTAGGCAGACTTTTTTTGGAGCTGCCAAAACGTCGATAGCCCATGACTGTAAAAATATTCTGTTCTGTGAGTTTCTTACAAATATAGTTGTTAAAATAACCAGCATCTAAGGCGATGGCTTCCACATTAAATTGGAATTTCTCGATTTGCTTTTGAAGGCGCGCCAAATACGGCTCGGAATCTGCCACATTTCCAGCCGTAATAAAGGTATCCGTGACAATGTTGTATTTGACATCTACCGTACGATGATCTAAATAGAAAAATCCTTTAGGTTTCCCCTCTCTCATGAGAAAGCCACTTTCGGGATCCGTTTTACTCACTCTCGTTTGTTTGGGTTTGGCAGCGCCTTCCTTTCTTGGTTTTAGTGCTTTTTTCCGTGCTGAATACGGTCTTCTGTGACAGCTGCTTCTATTTCTTCCAAATACGCTTTCGGACTTTCTTCTTTGACTTTTCGAATGAATTTGTTTTTATTCGCATTTGCCTTGATATGAGTGGAATCTGACGTTAAAATACGACCTCCTACCATTCGATGCTCGATAGCTTGATGAACGATTTTATCAAAGATTTCTTCAAAAATGGTGGTGTTGAGAAATCGAGTACGTCGGTTAAAACTAATGGTAGAATGGTGCGGAACTTTATCGGATAGAGACAATCCTAAAAACCATCGATAAGCAATGTTCGTTTCGATCTCTTTCTCTAATTGACGTTCAGAGCGAATCCCATAAAAATAGCCCACAAACATCATTTTAAAAAGAGTAATGGGATGAATAGAGGGTCTTCCATT
>NZ_JAIQUM010000230.1 GCF_020075705.1 Metabacillus rhizolycopersici
CCTGAGCCAGGATCAAACTCTCCAATAAAGTGTTTGACTTGCTCATAAGTTTTGTACTATATAGTACGTTTTTGTTAATCGAAATTAACGTTGGCACGCTTGGTTTTGTTTAGTTTTCAAAGATCATTTTTAAAAAACAACTTAATCAGTATAACTTAGATTCTATTGTAATGTCAAGAAGTTTTTTATTCATTTTTGGTGGAGCCTAGCGGGATCGAACCGCTGACCTCCTGCGTGCAAGGCAGGCGCTCTCCCAGCTGAGCTAAGGCCCCAAAGGAATTTGTTTGGAAATGGTCGGGAAGACAGGATTCGAACCTGCGACCCCTTGGTCCCAAACCAAGTGCTCTACCAAGCTGAGCTACTTCCCGTAAATGGCGCGCCCGAGAGGAGTCGAACCCCTAACCTTTTGATCCGTAGTCAAACGCTCTATCCAATTGAGCTACGGGCGCATTTATAAGTGGTGCCGAGGACCGGAATCGAACCGGTACGGTAGTCACCTACCGCAGGATTTTAAGTCCTGTGCGTCTGCCAGTTCCGCCACCCCGGCACTTACTAAGAGCGGAAGACGGGATTCGAACCCGCGACCCCCACCTTGGCAAGGTGGTGTTCTACCACTGAACTACTTCCGCAATATAAAATTGATGCGGGTGAAGGGACTTGAACCCCCACGTCACAAGGACACTAGATCCTAAGTCTAGCGCGTCTGCCAATTCCGCCACACCCGCATGGTGTGTAAATGATGAGCCATGAAGGACTCGAACCTTCGACCCTCTGATTAAAAGTCAGATGCTCTACCAACTGAGCTAATGGCTCATATTATAATGAGTATTACTATAATGAAGTAAGTGGTGCCGGCGA
>NZ_JAIQUM010000231.1 GCF_020075705.1 Metabacillus rhizolycopersici
CCAAGTGCTCTACCAAGCTGAGCTACTTCCCGGTTATTGGCGCGCCCGAGAGGAGTCGAACCCCTAACCTTTTGATCCGTAGTCAAACGCTCTATCCAATTGAGCTACGGGCGCATTTATAGTGTCTCTAGCTACTAAAGCCAAACCATACGGCTGTTTCACTCCTTCTCAGAAGCTCCAACATCCTAGTGGTTTAAGCGGGCTTTCTCCGCTTTTCTAAAATTGGTGCCGAGGACCGGAATCGAACCGGTACGGTAGTCACCTACCGCAGGATTTTAAGTCCTGTGCGTCTGCCAGTTCCGCCACCCCGGCTATGTGTAAATGATGAGCCATGAAGGACTCGAACCTTCGACCCTCTGATTAAAAGTCAGATGCTCTACCAACTGAGCTAATGGCTCCTAATTTGAAGACACTCTAAATATTAATGTCCAAAATCCGGAAATTTTATTCGAATAATAATGGTGGAGGATGACGGGATCGAACCGCCGACCCTCTGCTTGTAAGGCAGATGCTCTCCCAGCTGAGCTAATCCTCCGAAGCACAGGATGTGCAAGTGCATGTGTTGCAACAGGACGTTGCGTACTTAACATGCCATCATTACTTGGTGACCCGTACGGGATTCGAACCCGTGTTACCGCCGTGAAAGGGCGGTGTCTTAACCGCTTGACCAACGGGCCAACTTACAATAACAAACAAAACAATAGCCCCGTAGTTGGGGCTTATGCCTAGCAACGTCCTACTCTCACAGGGGGAAACCCCCAACTACCATCGGCGCTGAAGAGCTTAACTTCCGTGTTCGGCATGGGAACGGGTGTGACCTCTTCGCCATCATCGCTAGACA
>NZ_JAIQUM010000232.1 GCF_020075705.1 Metabacillus rhizolycopersici
CCGTCTGCGGTGCAATATCGGCTCTGTATATCCACTTGGCTGATCATAACCTTTAAATACTAGATCGCAAGCTGCTTGGAATGCTACAGAGTTATCGTAGTTTTCTGCCATAGGCCAATAATTTGCGTCTCCAGCGTTTTGTTCATCTACTACTTTGGCCATTTGTTGTAAAGTA
Organism: Metabacillus rhizolycopersici; assembly: GCF_020075705.1. The sequence goes on from NZ_JAIQUM010000232.1 coordinate 176, forward strand.
GCTAACACTTGTTCTTTTGTGCAAATACCGTGGTGAAGCCAGTTTGCCATATGTTGACTTGAAATTCTTAATGTTGCACGATCTTCCATGAGCCCTACATTATTAATATCCGGTACTTTAGAGCAACCAACCCCATGTTCTACCCAGCGAACAACATAACCCAAGATTCCTTGAGCGTTGTTATCAAGCTCTTGCTGAATTTCTTCTGGGCTCCATTCAGGGTTTTGTGCCACTGGAATTTCTAGAATATCATCACGATAATCTGCATTATCTTTTATTAATTCATTTTGAACCTTTGTAACATCCACTTGATGATAATGAAGAGCATGTAACGTTGCCGCAGTCGGCGAAGGTACCCACGCTGTATTCGCGCCTGCTTTTGGATGACCAATCTTTTGCTTAAGCATTTCAGCCATCATATCCGGCATTGCCCACATGCCTTTACCAATCTGGGCACGACCTTGGAATCCGCAAGTTAGCCCAACATTTACATTTGATTTTTCATACCCCTGCAACCATTTTTCACTTTTCATTTCACTTTTACGGATCATAGGACCCATTTCCATTGACGTATGCATTTCATCTCCAGTTCGATCCAAGAAGCCAGTATTAATGAATGCTACTCTTTCTTTCACTTGGCTGATGCAAGCTTTCAAGTTCA
>NZ_JAIQUM010000233.1 GCF_020075705.1 Metabacillus rhizolycopersici
CCGTCTGCGGTGCAATATCGGCTCTGTATATCCACTTGGCTGATCATAACCTTTAAATACTAGATCGCAAGCTGCTTGGAATGCTACAGAGTTATCGTAGTTTTCTGCCATAGGCCAATAATTTGCGGCTCCAGCGTTTTGTTCATCTACTACTTTGGCCATTTGTTGTAAAGTAACTAACACTTGTTCTTTTGTGCAAATACCGTGGTGAAGCCAGTTTGCCATATGTTGACTTGAAATTCTTAATGTTGCACGATCTTCCATGAGCCCCACATTATTAATATCTGGTACTTTAGAGCAACCAATCCCATGTTCTACCCAGCGAACAACATAGCCCAAGATCCCTTGAGCATTGTTATCCAGCTCTTGCTGAATTTCTTCTGGGCTCCATTCGGGATTTTGAGCCACTGGGATTTCTAGAATATCATCGCGATAATCTGCATTCTCTTTTATTAATTCATTTTGAACCTTTGTAACATCCACTTGATGATAATGAAGAGCATGCAATGTTGCTGCAGTCGGTGAAGGCACCCACGCTGTATTTGCACCTGCTTTTGGATGACCAATCTTTTGCTTAAACATTTCAGCCATCATATCTGGCATTGCCCACATTCCTTTACCAATCTGGGCACGACCTTGGAATCCGCAAGCTAGACCAACATTTACATTTGATTTTTCATACCCCTGCAACCATTTTTCACTTTTCATGTCACTTTTACGGATCATAGGACCCATTTCCATTGACGTATGCATTTCATCTCCAGTTCGATCCAAGAAGCCAGTATTAATGAATGCTACTCTTTCTTTCACTTGGCTGATGCAAGCTTTCAAGTTCA
>NZ_JAIQUM010000234.1 GCF_020075705.1 Metabacillus rhizolycopersici
GGTTCTGGTGCAAATACAATAACAGTTTGAAAAAATGAATAGATTCCTTTCGGAATCCTTCTTTATGCTGTAAGCCCAAACAATTGATATATAAATTCTTTCAGGTTTTGGACAGACTTCTCCCCTAAGAAAACTTGCTTCTTTCGAAGCATATGCATCGCTTCCATACCACTCAATATCTTTTTGGCAGTTCGAAACGATTTCAATCCTAGCATAGAACGAACTCGCTTCTTTATAAAGCGATAGTCTTGTTCGATGATGTTATTCAAATACTTTTGTTGTCTTATTTGCGTGCCAGAAGGCATGCTTTTTTCTTCTTGTAACTCTTGAATGGCTACAGGATACGCTGGATTCTTATCGACTGTGATCACGCGAGGGAAGGACACATGCGAAGAAGCCAAGGCTTTTTTGAAAAAGCACTTGGCTGATTGGGTATTTCTATTTTTGCTAAGATAAAAATCAATGGTGTTTCCTTCGGAGTCCACTGCACGATATAGATACATCCACTGACCTTTTACTTTGATATACGTTTCATCGACTCTCCAGGAATCATTTGTTAGCTTAAGATGAGGTCTTACCCTTTCATCTAATTCCGGTCCATATTGATGAACCCAACGCATAATCGTTGTGTGAGCCATCGATAAGCCGCGTTCTTCCATCATTTCCACCAAGTTACGAAAACTAAGGTTGTACCGTAGGTACCATCTCACTGTTAATAAAATAATGTCAGGTTGATAATGTTTCCACTTGAACAAATTTTGCTTTTCCATACTGATCACGTCCCTTTTTTAAAGTAATAGTATCAGTATGTCCGAGCTTTA
>NZ_JAIQUM010000235.1 GCF_020075705.1 Metabacillus rhizolycopersici
AATGTTCCGTGAATTCGAATGTTATTGAACCAATGTACATAATCATTAAGTTCAAGAGCGAGTTGTTTAAGGGAAGAGAAATGCGCTCCATTAGCGAACTCTGTCTTAAATACCTTAAATGTCGCTTCAGCTACAGCGTTGTCATAAGGGCATCCTTTCATACTCAATGATCGTTTGATACCAAACGTTTCAAGGGCCTCTGAAATGAGCTTGTTATCAAACTCTTTCCCTCGGTCTGTATGAAACATTTTGACATCATTCAAATTCGCTTGGATGCTTGCAATGGCTTGATACACAAGCTCTGCCGTCTTATTTTCACCAGCACTATGACCAATGATTTCTCGATTAAAGAGGTCGACAAATAGGCATACATAATGCCACTTTTTTCCGACACGGACGTATGTTAAATCGCTGACTATGACAGCTAACGGTGCTTCTTGTGTGAATTGACGTTGTAATTCGTTCTTAACAGGTGCTTCATTACAAGTTGATAGATGTGGTTTAAATTGCGCCACGGTGTAGTTTGAGACAAGAGCCATTTCGTTCATTAATCGACCAATTCGGCGACGTGAAACTTGCTTAGGTTCAGGTAATTTTACTAATTCTTTCTTGATTTTTCGTGTGCCATAATTATTACGGCTTTCTTTGAAAATACGCACGATTTCTCTAGAAAGCTCTTTATCTTCAGCTTTCTTCTCGCGTTTGTCACTTTCATCGGCATGATAATAATAAGTGCTTTTCGGAAGATTGAGGAC
>NZ_JAIQUM010000236.1 GCF_020075705.1 Metabacillus rhizolycopersici
CTTCTGATATTTTTCGTTTATCATTGTCTTCTCCTTTCTTACTAAACATCATCTCTAGAGTGTATTAATTTTAAATCTCTATCATTACCTAGGATTAGATGGTCATGCTTCCGAATCCACCGTCAACACGGATAAGCGCTCCTGTCACAAAGCTTGATGCTTTGTCTGATGCAAGCCAAACCGTTGCACCTTGTAATTCTTCTGCTTCACCAAAACGATTCATCGGTGTGTGAGCCATAATAGATGCAGTACGTTCTTCACTTAAGATTTTGCGGTTTTGTTCAGCTGGGAAGAAACCTGGAATAATTGCATTCACACGGATGCCATGTGGCGCAAATTCTCTTGCTAAGAATTGTGTCATGCTGTTTACACCAGCTTTTGATACTGAATATGTAAATACTTTTGATAATGGTGTTGTTGAAGAAACAGATGAAACGTTAATAATGCTTCCTTTTGTGCCTTTATCAATCATTCTCTTCGCAAAAATTTGGTTGATCACAACAAGTCCTTTTAGGTTAACATCCATGATGTCATCGTATTCGTCCATTTCAAGTTCTAAAAATGGTGTTGTACTATTTTTACCTGGAGCATTTAATAGGATTTCAAAGCTGCCTGACCATTGTTCGATCTCATCTGCAACCTTTTCTACATCAGAACGTGTGCTCACATCTGCTTGGAATGCTTTTGCAGTACCGCCCTCTGCTTCAATTTCTTGAACAACTTTTTCAGCCTTTTCAAGGTTACGCCCAACAAT
>NZ_JAIQUM010000237.1 GCF_020075705.1 Metabacillus rhizolycopersici
TTCCCATAGCGTAAGCTAGTAAGATCCCTGAAAGATGATCAGGTTGATAGGTCAGAGGTGGAAGCGCGGTGACGTGTGGAGCTGACTGATACTAATCGATCGAGGACTTAACCAAAAACGAAAAGCGGAAGAAGCCCGTTTAAATCGGTAGGGAATTGGAGCACCTGAGAAGAAGTCGTACTTTGACTTCGCAGGAAGGTGTGAAATTACCGTACGATTTGGCTTCTGTAGCTGGACAGAGTAAAAAGCGTAAACTTCAGTGAACTTGAATTGTAAATCGTTATCTAGTTTTGAAGGAATATCCTTCTAATAAATATGTCTAGCGATGATGGCGAAGAGGCCACACCCGTTCCCATGCCGAACACGGAAGTTAAGCTCTTCAGCGCCGATGGTAGTTGGGGGTTTCCCCCTGTGAGAGTAGGACGTTGCTAGGCATAGGCCCCTTATTTGGGGCTATTGTTTTGTCTATCTTTATCTAGTTGGCCCGTTGGTCAAGCGGTTAAGACACCGCCCTTTCACGGCGGTAACACGGGTTCGAATCCCGTACGGGTCACCATTAAATAAGCGACAGCCTGTCGCATCACATGCACTTACACGTTATGTGCTTCGGAGGATTAGCTCAGCTGGGAGAGCATCTGCCTTACAAGCAGAGGGTCGGCGGTTCGATCCCGTCATCCTCCACCATTTATATGCCGGTGTAGCTCAATTGGTAGAGCAACTGACTTGTAATCAG
>NZ_JAIQUM010000238.1 GCF_020075705.1 Metabacillus rhizolycopersici
TCATACAGACTCTGAACAACAGAGCACGAAGTTTCTTTCTACCTCGCTTCGTAATCCTTGTTTGTCCCTTGTGCTTACCAGACGTATTTTCTTTGAGACTTAACCCAGCCAGCTTGATGATTTGCCTCGGGTGGGAGTACTCATTTAGATCTCCGACTTCTGCAAAAAAGTCTGCGACAGTATCTCTTCCGATTCCCTTGATGGCAAGCATCTGTTGAACGCCAGGTATTTGATCAATTAATGTATCTATTTTGGCATCCAATTCTTCGAATTTAGACTGGATTAACTCATATTTAGCTATCAATGTTTGTAATTCTAATTTCGCCATATCTCCCCCTTGACGAATACCAATAGATTCACCAGCTGCTTGTTTTAAGTCCTGAATCTTACTAAGTCCTACACTACGTTTAACAGCTTTTCTTAAGTGATTTAATAGCTCTTGATCCGAGAAATGTACAAGTTCATGTGGTAATATATTTAACTTTAAGAATTTTAAAGCAGCCTTACCTTCCCAATTCTTAAAAACTGTTAAAAATTCAGGAAAGTATCGGTCAATCCAGTTATGCATTTGGCCTTGTACAATTTGTTGGTCAACAGTCAAGAGATCACGAATTTTCTTAGCCACACGGAGTTCTGCATAAATCCCTTGTGGAATAGTTGGTTCAGCATATCTCCCGTCCTTGACCAATTGAGCAATAACTCTGGCATCTTTTACATCGTTTTTAG
>NZ_JAIQUM010000239.1 GCF_020075705.1 Metabacillus rhizolycopersici
TCATACAGACTCTGAACAACAGAGCACGAAGTTTCTTTCTACCTCGCTTCGTAATCCTTGTTTGTCCCTTGTGCTTACCAGACGTATTTTCTTTGAGACTTAACCCAGCCAGCTTGATGATTTGCCTAGGGTGGGAGTACTCATTTAGATCTCCGACTTCTGCAAAAAAGCCTGCGACAGTATCTCTTCCGATTCCCTTGATGGCAAGCATCTGTTGAACGCCAGGTATTTGATCAATTAATGCATCTATTTTGGCATCCAATTCTTCGAATTTAGACTGGATTAACTCATATTTAGCTATCAATGTTTGTAATTCTAATTTCGCCATATCTGCCCCTTGACGAATACCAATAGATTCACGGGCTGCTTGTTTTAAGTCCTGAATCTTACTAAGTCCTACACTGCGTTTAACAGCTTTTCTTAAGTGATTTAATAGCTCTTGATCCGAGAAATGTACAAGTTCATGTGGTAATACATTTAATTTTAAAAATTGTAAAGCTGCCTTCCCTTCCCAATTCTTAAAAACCGTTAAAAATTCAGGAAAGTATCGGTCAATCCAGTTATGCATTTGACCTTGTACAATTTGTTGGTCAACAGTTAAGAGATCACGAATTTTCTTAGCCACACGGAGTTCTGCATAAATCCCTTGTGGAATAGTTGGTTCAGCATATCTCCCGTCCTTGACCAATTGAGCAATAACTCTGGCATCTTTTACATCGTTTTTAG
>NZ_JAIQUM010000240.1 GCF_020075705.1 Metabacillus rhizolycopersici
CTTTCGTAAGGAGAAAAACTATCCAAAACAGAAAAAATACAAAGATTACACGAGTATGACCTTTCCTCAATTTGGGTTCAATGCAAAAGGCAATCGAATGGCTATGTCCTTTTCAGATAACGGTAAGTTGTATAATACAAAGCTAGGTGAAATCGATCTCCTCCTCCACAGACCATTAGAAGGAACAATCAAGCAACTTGTGATCAAGCGCCAAGGCAAACGATGGTACGCTATTTTTTGTGTCGAAAGACAAGAGTTGCCATCTGAAATTGATACAAACAACGCAATCGGAATAGATGTTGGCCTACATAAATATGCCGTTCTATCTGATGGAAGAGAATTCAAAAATCCTACATTCCTTCGAAAAAAAGAAAAACAACTAAAAATGGCACAACGTAAGCTTTCGAAAATGAAACGTGGTTCTTCCAATTATAGAAGACAAGTGATACGGATCCGTCAGTTACATGAAAAGGTTGGCAATCAAAGACGTGATTTCCTGCACAAATTAAGCTACAACTTGTCTCAAACCTATTCTGTTGTATGCATAGAAAACCTGAACATTCGTAATATGGTTCGGAATCGTAAGTTGTCCAAATCTATTTCTGATGCAGGGTGGGGAATGTTCCGCCAAATGCTTTCTTATAAGTGTGAGAAAAATGGCGGGCTACTTGTAAAAGTAGAACCACACTACACATCACAAGACTGTTCTTCTTGTGGTGAACGTG
>NZ_JAIQUM010000241.1 GCF_020075705.1 Metabacillus rhizolycopersici
TATTGGCCAGTAATCAAAGGAAATAGACCATTGCAAATGCTTTCGCTTTCAGCATCTATGGACAAGCTAGCGACTAGTCTGCTTCGCCAACCAGTCGTAGTGGTTATGTTGTTTGGGATTTTGCTAGGAGATTATGCTCTAAGTGGTACTATGGGATTAATTACTATTATACCAACACTTTTAATTACATTCTTTGGGGTTGCCATTGCAAGAAAAACAGGATTGAAAAAAGCGTATGTGACATCGGCTTGGATAGGTTTGTTATCATTAGTGTCTCTTGTTGCATTTTTCTTGATAATTGATAATCCTACAACGATTTCACTTACGAATATCGGGTTTACGACTATATTGTTTATCGTTCTTTATGCAGCAGCTGTAGGGTTTGCTAGTCTTCCAACGACTCTTGTTGTTCCAATGATCGCGGATGTTTCAGACTATGAAACAGCTAAATCAGGACGTTATGTACCTGGAATGATGGGGACGATCTTCTCATTTGTTGATCAATTAGTTTCATCTTTAGCTCCGACAATCGTTGGTGCAGTCGTGGCGATGATTGGATTTACTTCAGCATTCCCTGAGGTAGGCGATCCATTAACACAACCATTACTTATGGCGACATTAGCTTTAGCATTCGGTTTACCAGCCCTTGGATTGGTTATTTCAGTTGTTGCAATGAAATTCTATAAGCTAGATGCTAAGAAAATGGAAGAAATTCAAA
>NZ_JAIQUM010000242.1 GCF_020075705.1 Metabacillus rhizolycopersici
GATTCAATGCAAAAGGCAATCGAATGGCTATGTCCTTTTCAGATAACGGTAAGCTGTACAATACAAAGCTAGGTGAAATCGATCTCCTCCTCCACAGACCATTAGAAGGAACAATCAAGCAACTTGTTATCAAGCGCCAAGGCAAAAGATGGTACGCTATTTTCTGTGTCGAAAGACAAGAGTTGCCATCTGATATTGATCCAAACAACGCAATCGGAATAGACGTTGGCCTACATAAATATGCTGTTCTTTCTGATGGAAGAGAATTCGAAAACCCTACATTCCTTCGAAAAAAAGAAAAACAACTAAAAATGGCACAACGTAAGCTTTCGAAAATGAAACGCGGTTCTTCCAATTATAGAAAACAGGTGATACGGATACGTCAGTTACACGAAAAGGTTGGCAATCAAAGACGTGATTTCCTACACAAATTAAGCTACAACTTGTCTCGAACCTATTCTGTTGTATGCGTGGAAAACCTGAACATTCGTAATATGGTTCGGAATCGTAAGTTATCCAAATCTATTTCTGATGCAGGGTGGGGAATGTTCCGCCAAATGCTTTCTTATAAGTGTGAGAAAAATAGCGGGCTACTTGTAAAAGTAGAACCACACTACACATCACAAGACTGTTCTTCTTGTGGTGAACGTGTAAAAAAATCACTTTCCATTCGTACACATATTTGCACAAAGTGCGGGGCGGTATTGGACCG
>NZ_JAIQUM010000243.1 GCF_020075705.1 Metabacillus rhizolycopersici
AAGTAACGTACGCAAACGGCTTAACATCAACCGTTGTGGCACCAACGAAAATCGCAACCACGTTACCGAATGATCGAGAAGCAATGAAAGCCGCGGTAAAAACATGTAATATTTTAGATTTTACAACCGTCAAATTGGTTCGCATCAAGAACACATTGGAAATCGGCGAAATTGAAGTATCAGAAGCATTACTGGAGCATGTCAAGCAACATGAAAATCTTGAACAGATTTCAGAATTAGCTGAACCAAAGTTTGATGAAAACGGGAATTTAACTTAAAGAGTAGAAAGTAAATAACGCTCAAGTATCATCAATTAGTAAAACTGGATTGTGGTAGAACTAATATGCTATTTGAGCGTAGATTTACTTGATCTTTTCAGTCAAAACGAAACTTTTTTAACAAAGACTTAGTTAAAAAGGCGATTTTGCTTATAAACATCAAAATGTACATAAATCAGAGGAGGAAACAAAATGGGTAACTTATTTGATTTAACAGGAAAAACAGCAGTAGCATTCGGTGGGAATAGTACGTTAGGAGCAGCAATGTGTAAAGGTTTAGCAGCACACGGAGCTAAAATTGCGATTGTTGGGCGTAACCTTGAAAAGGCTGAAAAAGTTGTTCAAGAAATTGAAGCAGAGGGCGGTACTGCAAAAGCATTCCAAGCAGATGTGAGCACACGTTCTGATGTAGAAAAGGTTGCAGATGAGA
>NZ_JAIQUM010000244.1 GCF_020075705.1 Metabacillus rhizolycopersici
ACTTTTCTCACCAGTAGTAACAATCGCAGCTGTAATAATCCGTTCATCGCTCATGGCTATATGTGTTTTAAATCCAAAGAAAGAAGAATCAGCTGTTTTGTGTCCTACACGTGCATCTGGATCAGTAGAATAGTTCAGTGCTTCAGTGTAATCTTCAACGACTTCTTTTAGAACATTTAATTTTTCTTTAACAGAAGGAATCTCTGCAATTTTGGGTTCCTTTTCAATAACATTTATAACTTGACGACAATAATTCAATTCATCTTTTACTTCGTTAGAAGTGGTTTTAGATGGGAATTTTTCTTTCATTGATTCATCAATTTGATACACAGCTTTACGAACATTTTTTGATTTCTCTTGTAAAAACTCTTTAGGTGATTTTTGATTATAGCGTGCTTTTGTATGAGTTGCATCCACAATGACTGTTTTACTCTTAATGATTTCCTTTTCTAGTGCAATCTCAACAGTTTTCTCGATAAGCAAATCTAATAAACCCACATCTTGAAGACGGAGTTTGCGGAATTTCGTTAAAGAACTGGGGTCAATCACGGAATCTTCTGGTGCCATATCGAGAAAATATTTAAATGACATATCATATTGAGAACGTTCAACTATATCTACATCTGATAAATCATAGATAGATTTAAGCAATAAATATTTGAACATTCGAATTGGTGGTATAGCATTAC
>NZ_JAIQUM010000245.1 GCF_020075705.1 Metabacillus rhizolycopersici
AAGGTATATGTACTAGCTTAGTAACTTCACCTGTAGGAACTTCTAAATTCCGTACAATAACCTTTTCACCGTTTTGTAGAGGTTGCCTGCATAATGCACAACGATATCCTTGCTTTCTTGCGAGTTTAATTCTGTCCAAAGTATTTTCTGCCTCGAAAACCTTTCGGTCTCGTTTTTCCCAATACTCTTTGAGGGCAGGATCATCTGGACTGTTTTTGTATAACACCATCACATGTCGTTTAATTTTAATCCAAGGCATGTGTAAAAGTTGAATATTTGTTATAGGACAAGTTAAAACCCAAGAGTTATCTCCGCCATGATGTGGTTTTCTGAAATATCTTTTCTTTATCCATTTCCAAGGTTTTTTAGGATGAAGTTGTCTCAAATATTTACAAGTTTTATGAAATACATAGTTTGCTATCTTATCAAAAGTCTTCTTTGATACTACATGCTTCCAGTATTGTCCGTAGCCTCTAATAATTGGATTTAACACTTTAATAAGTTCCCGGACAGGTTGGCCCCTCATGATACGGAACGTATCCCGTATCTTCTCTTTCGCTTTCTTAATGCTCTCTTTACTCGGTTTGATCAGTAGCTTGTTCCCTTGCCATGTTTTGTACTGTCGAACTGAGAATCCAAGAAAATCAAAACCATCTTCGATGTGAGTGATCTTAGTTTTCTCATT
>NZ_JAIQUM010000246.1 GCF_020075705.1 Metabacillus rhizolycopersici
GCAAATCCTTGAGCGTATGAAACAATTTTACTTAAGTATAAAGCTTTACGTACAGCTTCAATTAACTCTTCTTTATTGCCTTTGAAGCTTTCTACTTCAGGACCTTTTAACAATTTGCTTGCTTGTACACGCTCATCTTTCATTGCTGAGATAAAACGTGCAAATACAGATTCTGTAATGATCGGTAGTGGAACACCTAAATCTAACGCGTTTTGGCTTGTCCATTTACCAGTTCCTTTTTGTCCAGCTGTGTCAAGAATTAAGTCTACAAGTGGTTTACCTGTTTCTTCATCAACTTTTGTAAAGATGTCAGCTGTAATCTCGATTAAGTAGCTATCTAGCTCACCTTTGTTCCACTCTGAGAATACTTCATGGAATTCTTGTGCACTTAAACCAAGAACATTTTTAAGAATGAAATAAGCTTCACAAATTAATTGCATATCACCATATTCAATTCCGTTATGTACCATTTTCACATAATGACCAGCACCGTTTGGTCCAATATATGTTACACAAGCATCGTCTTCTACTTTTGCTGAAATCGCCGTTAAAATTGGCGCCACTAGTTCATACGCTTCTTTTTGTCCACCTGGCATAATAGAAGGTCCTTTAAGAGCTCCTTCTTCTCCACCTGAAACACCAGTACCGATGAAGTGAATGCCTGTTGATTCTAATTCTTT
>NZ_JAIQUM010000247.1 GCF_020075705.1 Metabacillus rhizolycopersici
CGCCACACCCGCATGGTGTGTATAAATGGTGAGCCATGAAGGACTCGAACCTTCGACCCTCTGATTAAAAGTCAGATGCTCTACCAACTGAGCTAATGGCTCATATTATAATGAGTATTACTATAATAAAGTAAGTGGTGCCGGCGAGAGGACTTGAACCCCCAACCTACTGATTACAAGTCAGTTGCTCTACCAGTTGAGCTACACCGGCATATAAATGGTGGAGGATGACGGGATCGAACCGCCGACCCTCTGCTTGTAAGGCAGATGCTCTCCCAGCTGAGCTAATCCTCCATATGGTGACCCGTACGGGATTCGAACCCGTGTTACCGCCGTGAAAGGGCGGTGTCTTAACCGCTTGACCAACGGGCCACTTTAGAATAATACAGTGATGAATGTCCAATTAAGAACAATTACCTGGCAACGTCCTACTCTCACAGGGGGAAACCCCCAACTACCATCGGCGCTGAAGAGCTTAACTTCCGTGTTCGGTATGGGAACGGGTGTGGCCTCTTCGCCATCATTACCAGATAATTTATTCAGTTGAAGGTATATTCCTTCAAAACTAGATAACGATTCATCATTCAAGTTATTCAAGTGAGTTTGCTCTTATTACTGTGTCCAGCTACAGAAGCCAAATACTCCGGAAATTTCACAATCTCGTGCGAAGTCAAAGTA
>NZ_JAIQUM010000248.1 GCF_020075705.1 Metabacillus rhizolycopersici
ACACAATCTCCACAGGCGTAGATTATACTGTTCGGACACAACCCTGCCCTACAGTTTGATTGATTCAGTTAGTCGGTCACAAGCAGTTGCTCTAATCCTTTTTGGAGGATATTCAGACTTGCATTATAATCCCGGTCCAATACTACTCCGCACTTTGTGCAAATATGTGTACGAATGGAAAGTGATTTTTTTACACGTTTACCACAAGAAGAACAGTCTTGTGATGTGTAGTGTGGTTCTACTTTTACAAGTAGTCCGCCATTTTTCTCACACTTATAAGAAAGCATTTGGCGGAACATTCCCCACCCTGCATCAGAAATCGATTTGGACAACTTACGATTCCGAACCATGTTACGAATGTTCAGGTTCTCCACGCATACAACAGAATAGGTTCGAGACAAGTTATAGCTTAATTTATGTAGGAAATCACGTCTTTGATTGCCAATCTTTTCGTGTAACTGACGGATTCGCATCACTTGTTTTCTATAATTCGAAGAACCGCGTTTCATTTTGGAAAGCTTACGTTGTGCCATTTTTAGTTGTTTTTCCTTTTTTCGAAGGAATGTAGGGTTTTCGACTTCTCTTCCATCAGAAAGAACAGCATATTTATGTAGGCCAACGTCTATTCCGATTGCGTTGTTTGTATCAATATCAGATGGCAACTCTTGTCTTTCGA
>NZ_JAIQUM010000249.1 GCF_020075705.1 Metabacillus rhizolycopersici
CTACGGATCAAAAGGTTAGGGGTTCGACTCCTCTCGGGCGCGCCATATGACGGGAAGTAGCTCAGCTTGGTAGAGCACTTGGTTTGGGACCAAGGGGTCGCAGGTTCGAATCCTGTCTTCCCGACCATTCCTAAACGAAACTTTCTTGGGGCCTTAGCTCAGCTGGGAGAGCGCCTGCCTTGCACGCAGGAGGTCAGCGGTTCGATCCCGCTAGGCTCCACTTTATAATTGAATTTATATTATCATTTTGGCGGTGTAGCTCAGCTGGCTAGAGCATTCGGTTCATACCCGAAAGGTCGTGGGTTCGACTCCCTCCGCCGCTACCAAAATGGACCTTTAGCTCAGTTGGTTAGAGCAGACGGCTCATAACCGTCCGGTCGTAGGTTCGAGTCCTACAAGGTCCACCACTTTTTAAATATACGGAGGAATACCCAAGTCCGGCTGAAGGGATCGGTCTTGAAAACCGACAGGGGTGTCAAAACCCGCGGGGGTTCGAATCCCCCTTCCTCCTCCATATTTAAAATATAAAATTAAACGATTCTAATTATCGCGGGGTGGAGCAGTTCGGTAGCTCGTCGGGCTCATAACCCGAAGGTCGCAGGTTCAAATCCTGTCCCCGCAACCAAAATGGTCCGGTAGTTCAGTTGGTTAGAATGCCTGCCTGTCACGC
>NZ_JAIQUM010000250.1 GCF_020075705.1 Metabacillus rhizolycopersici
CATTAGCTACTCGCTTTTTTGAAAAAATGGATTTATAAACTATAAACCATCTGCAGCAATTGCTTTTCCAACGGTATTTGCCCTTCTTATTTTCTTTAAAGGTTCGTATATTTCCGAGTTGAAAAAGGCTTCGATGTTCTGTTTACATGGAAACTTGAGGATCACAAGCCTTGTTGGCTTCCAATCCCTCGCTCTCTGCCATAATCAAGTCGTTCTTGTAGGCAGCCATCGCCAGTTCATACCTCACTTTTTTTCCTGCTTCCACGAAATCCTCTTCCTTCACAAGACCTGATAATGAATACCGGTGACCCCTGAAATCCACGTTCAGTTCGGTGATTTGGTTGAATTCGAAACTCTCCACGGGAACTCCGTTCTCATCCTTCAACAGGTATTCACCGTATTTCTCGTTGCATGTTTGTGCCACTTCCTCCATCACCTTGAGGGCATCGTCCGGATTTTGTCTATAGTTGAGGACAAGGCTTTCGTTCACCCGGCGCATTCCCCGGTTCCCGTTCTGAAGTTCCACGATGTTGCTATAGGAGACCGTATAGAGGTATCCGTCATATTGGCGGATCTTCAGGTGGCGCATGCTGATTTCCTCGATTTTCCCCTGACGGTTACCATTGATGATGACATAATCCCCGTGATGGATCTGGCG
>NZ_JAIQUM010000251.1 GCF_020075705.1 Metabacillus rhizolycopersici
CATTAGCTACTCGCTTTTTTGAAAAAATGGATTTATAAACTATAAACCATCTGCAGCAATTGCTTTTCCAACGGTATTTGCCCTTCTTATTTTCTTTAAAGGTTCGTATATTTCCGAGTTGAAAAAGACTTCGATGTTCTGTTTACATGGAAACTTGAGGATCACAAGCTTTGTTGGCTTCCAATCCCTCGCTCTCTGCCATCATCAAGTCGTTCTTGTAGGCAGCCATCGCCAGTTCATATCTCACTTTTTTGCCTGCTTCCACGAAATCCGCTTCCTTCACAAGACCTGATAATGAATACCGGTGACCCCTGAAATCCACGTTCAGTTCGGTGATTTGGTTGAATTCGAAACTCTCCACGGGAACGCCGTTCTCATCCTTCAACAGGTATTCACCGTATTTCTCGTTGCATGTTTTTGCCACTTCCTCTATCACCTCGAAGGCATCGTCCGGATTTTGCCTATAGTTGAGGACAAGGCTTTCGTTCACTCGGCGCATTCCCCGATTCCCGTTCTGAAGTTCCATGATGCTGCTATAGGAGACCGTATAGAGGTATCCGTCATATTGGCGGATCTTCAGGTGGCGCATGCTGATTTCCTCGATTTTCCCCTGACGGTTACCATTGATGATGACATAATCCCCGTGATGGATCTGGCG
>NZ_JAIQUM010000252.1 GCF_020075705.1 Metabacillus rhizolycopersici
GCCACCCATTTTTCGTTTAATTTGGACGTAGAAAAGTCCTGTTGTAGTATGTTTTCACGAGCCTCAATCGGTTTTTTATTTGATTGTGGACGGAATTTTTTAATCGTAATTGAAGAAATTCCCGCCTTTCTCATGATCCGTTGAACACGTTTAAGACTAACTGAAAACCCTGCCTTTAATAGAAGAAAATGAATCTTAGGTGCTCCATATCGACCTTTACTCTCGGTGTGAATCAGCTGAATCTGTTCAAGAAGCAATCGGTTTTCTCGGTCACGTACTGATTCTGTTTTAATCAGGGACTGATAATAAGTGCTCCTTGGCATGTCTAGCACTTCACACATGACTTGGACGGGAAACACTTCTTTTTGATCGTGAATCAAGTTTGTGAGCTCGGTATCAGTTACTTTCTGGCGAATATGGCCATAGCCTTTTTTAAGATTTCGATTTCCTGTTTCATTCGAAGGTTCTCTTTTTGAATTTCAGTTATGTCCTTTGGTGTGAGGCTATTTTCCTCGCCACTCACTGGGGTTAAGGCTTTAATCCATTTATAAATTGTGACTTCAGATACACCATATTCGCTGCTTAACGTACTCACCGAGCTACCAGTGTGATAAAGTTCCACCACCATCTTCTTAAAATCGTCGTTATATTT
>NZ_JAIQUM010000253.1 GCF_020075705.1 Metabacillus rhizolycopersici
TTATATCAGTAGTTAACTTTTGATGGCAGACATTTGTGTGAAAACGGCGATTAATAAGGTTCTTCGCAATAGTCCCCACAGTCCCTTTGTAAGAACTATACTTACGTGATTTTCTTATGAACTTATCTCCTTTGAGGCCTAGTTTCTTCATGATACGTTGAACCTTTTTATGATTGACTTTATGTCCCCGGTTTCTCAATTCCAAGTGGATACGACGATAACCATAATTGCCGTTGTTCTCCTCAAAGATAGATAGAATACATGCTTCTAGTTCCTGATCGGGACTCTCCTTCTTTATCATTTTTATACGATAATGATAAGAGGATTCTGGTATACCAACTACATGCAGTACATCCTTTAATCGGAAGGTTTCTTTGAGTTCGAATGATAACGCTGCTTGTGCTTTTCGAGATAGCCGTCCGGATTCATCTGAAAAGCTCGCAACTTTTTTAAGTATTCTACCTCTAAACGAAGAAGCTCATTTTCTCTTTCCAATTGTTGTTCATACGTCATTTCTTTTTCAGCTGAGTGTTTGTTCTTTCTGTTCTTAGCTTCATCAGACATAGGTGGCCGTCCTTTCGATCTATCCAGAGCTTCAGCACCACCATCTAAAAATGTTTTCTTCCATGAGGTTATCATAGGAGGATTTGT
>NZ_JAIQUM010000254.1 GCF_020075705.1 Metabacillus rhizolycopersici
TTATATCAGTAGTTAACTTTTGATGGCAGACATTTGTGTGAAAACGGCGATTAATAAGGTTCTTCGCAATAGTCCCCACAGTCCCTTTGTAAGAACTATACTTACGTGATTTTCTTATGAACTTATCCCCTTTGAGACCTAGTTTCTTCATAATACGTTGAACCTTTTTATGATTGACTTTATGTCCCCGGTTTCTCAATTCCAAGTGGATACGACGATAACCATAATTGCCATTGTTCTCCTCAAAGATAGATAGAATACATGTTTCTAGTTCCTGATTGGGATTCTCCTTCATTATCATTTTTATATGATAATGATAAGAGGATTCTGGTATACCAACTACCTGCAGTACATCCTTTAATCGGAACGTTTCTTTGAGTTCGAATGATAACGTTGCTTGTGCTTTTCGAGATAGCCGTCCGGATCCATCTGAAAAGCTCGCAACTTTTTTAAGTATTCTATCTCTAAACGAAGAAGTTCATTTTCTCTTTCCAATTGTTGTTCATACGTCATTTCTTTTTCATCTGAGTGTTTGTTCTTTCTGTTCTTAGCTTCATCAGACATAGGTGGCCGTCCTTTCGATCTATCCAGAGCTTCAGCACCACCATCTAAAAATGTTTTCTTCCATGAGGTTATCATAGGAGGATTTGT
>NZ_JAIQUM010000255.1 GCF_020075705.1 Metabacillus rhizolycopersici
TTTATTGTTTATGTATGATTTTATTCAACTAAAAAAGGATATTTTATCTAAGTCCTCTTCCGATATCGGCCCCACCTACGCCAGATACTATGACAGCCACACGTGCCATCCAACCCATTATTATCATAACAGAAAACGCTTACATTTTCAAATATTACTAGAAAACAAGTTTCGACATAAAAAGGGCACTCTTATTATAGGGTGGTCTGTTCATTCTGCTGTATATACTATTTTTCTTTGTAGCGTTAAAGTGATAAGTCGTTATATGTAACACAAACTATGTTACATTTAAGCTCTTAAAGTCCTTATATATCAACATTTTTAAACTCCTTCTTTCTATATCTACTTATGTAGCAATTCGCCAATAGAATTGCAAGACTAAATTTATATATTTTTCATGTTGCCATCAAGGCAACCAAAACCAAGTCTCTAAGAAGGGCTTTTATACACCTTATCTTTTCAAGAGAGTAGATTAGTTATTGTAAATTCTGATTTAATGGAATATTTTTTGACTATCATTTTAACTAGTTGGAATGATATATTAATAGGAATTCAACAATTATTACAGAAGATCCCTTTGCAAATAGTGCTTAGGGATCTTTTGATTTTAAGTAATCTATAATTGAATTTAAAAGTGTTTTTAGTGTCT
>NZ_JAIQUM010000256.1 GCF_020075705.1 Metabacillus rhizolycopersici
GGGGAGAAGTCTGTCCAAAACCTGAAAGAATTTATATATCAATTGTTTGGGCTTACAGCATAAAGAAGGATTCCGAAAGGAATCTATTCATTTTTTCAAACTGTTATTGTATTTGCACCAGAACCTTCCATTTACCTTTATATGATTTTTCATTAAGAACCATCCTTTACATCTTACTTGACTTACCCTTTAAAATTTTAACATAATTGTTATTGTCTCACTTTACTAGGAGAAGAAAAAACGTCTCCACTTATTGTAGAAACGAGCGCTTTAATGGAATAACTAAAATATGGGCTTATTCCTAAAATTGCTTATAGATTGTTGAACGAACGCACCCGTTTAATTGCAATATTTTACATTTTTACCCAGGTTCAATTCCCTCATTGACCTTTATCTCTATATCTTTTAATATCCATTCAGCAGCGGAAAATACATTATTGGCAATATTATTGTTCCTCAAAAAGCACGGAGAGGGATTCTTTTTTTTATGGAACCATGCTATCGTTAAGATTTGTTGAGAAAGGAAGGTTTTTCTCCTTATCCGCATTTCTTTGGTATAGTGTAAAAAAAGTGGGAGTTGATAGGATGTTTTTCTTGGGACTGTTCCAGCAGTTGCCCGTAGTAGAAATTTTAACGGTGGCACTG
>NZ_JAIQUM010000257.1 GCF_020075705.1 Metabacillus rhizolycopersici
TCTCATCTGCAACCTTTTCTACATCAGAACGTGTGCTCACATCTGCTTGGAATGCTTTTGCAGTACCGCCCTCTGCTTCAATTTCTTGAACAACTTTTTCAGCCTTTTCAAGGTTACGCCCAACAATAGCAATTTTAGCTCCGTGTGCTGCTAAACCTTTACACATTGCTGCTCCTAACGTACTATTCCCACCGAATGCTACTGCTGTTTTTCCTGTTAGATCAAATAAATTACCCATTATAATGAATCCTCCCTATTATTGACAATTATAATTATAAGAAATTTTAGACTAGTGTTATGACAGAACTTCTCCGAAATTATTTATTCGGCAAATTACGACATACTCTACAATAATTCTACGATAAATTCCCATTTTCATCAAACTTTGGTTCAGCTAATTCTGAAATCTGTTCAAGATTTTCATGTTGCTTGACATGCTCCAGTAATGCTTCTGATACTTCAATTTCGCCAATTTCTAATGTGTTCTTGATGCGAACCAATTTGACCGTTGTAAAATCTAAAATATTACATGTTTTTACCGCGGCTTTCATTGCTTCTCGATCATTCGGTAACGTGGTTGCGATTTTCGTTGGTGCCACAACGGTTGATGTTAAGCCGTTTGCGTACGTTACTT
>NZ_JAIQUM010000258.1 GCF_020075705.1 Metabacillus rhizolycopersici
TGGACACAAATAAGTTAACTTTTCATGCTGATTGATGAAACTGATCTTCTACTTCTTGCGGCGTCTGAAAGTTTAATTGGCCGTGAATACGTCGGCGATTATACCAGCCTTCAATAAACTGAAACAAGGCTGCGTTCGCTGATTCGAAATTTAAATAGGTTACGTGATGGACTTCTTCCTTCTTTAAAATGGCATGAAAAGATTCGATACATGCGTTATCGTAGGGGCAGCCTTTGCGACTGAAAGATGGAATGATTTCCTGTTCTTTAAGAGCTTGGCTAAAATCTTCACTTGTGTATTGAGAGCCAAGGTCCGTATGTAAAATGAGGCCAGGCTCCGGCTGTTGCACAGAAGTGGCATTGTCTAAAGCATGTAAAACAAGTTCAATCGTCATGGCACGAGAGAAAGAATATCCGATGATTTTTTTAGAATGCAGGTCTAAAACCGTGGCTAAATAACACCAGCCATCTCGCAAAGTGTGAATATAGGTGATATCAGCCACCCATTTTTCGTTTAATTTGGACGTAGAAAAGTCCTGTTGTAGTATGTTTTCACGAGCCTCAATCGGTTTTTTATTTGATTGTGGACGGAATTTTTTAATCGTAATTGAAGAAATTCCCGCCT
>NZ_JAIQUM010000259.1 GCF_020075705.1 Metabacillus rhizolycopersici
TGGACACAAATAAGTTAACTTTTCATGCTGATTGATGAAACTGATCTTCTACTTCTTGCGGCGTCTGAAAGTTTAATTGGCCGTGAATACGTCGGCGATTATACCAGCCTTCAATAAACTGAAACAACGCTGCGTTCGCTGATTCAAAATTTAAATAGATTACGTGATGGACTTCTTCCTTCTTTAAAATGGCATGAAAAGATTCAATACATGCGTTATCGTAGGGGCAGCCTTTGCGACTAAACGATGGAATGATTTCCTGTTCTTTAAGCGCTTGGCTAAAATCTTCACTTGTATATTGAGAGCCAAGGTCCGTATGTAAAAGGAGGCCAGGTCCCGGCTGTTGGATAGAAACGGCATTGTTTAAGGCCTGTAAAACAAGTTCAGTTGTCATGGAACGAGAAAGAATATCCGATGATTTTTTTAGAATACAGATCTAAAACCGTAGCTAAATAACACCAACCATCTCGCAAAGTGTGGATATAGGTGATATCGGCCACCCATTTTTCGTTTAATTTGGACGTAGAAAAGTCCTGTTGTAGTATGTTTTCACGAGCCTCAATCGGTTTTTTATTTGATTGTGGACGGAATTTTTTAATCGTAATTGAAGAAATTCCCGCCT
>NZ_JAIQUM010000260.1 GCF_020075705.1 Metabacillus rhizolycopersici
CTGATTACAAGTCAGTTGCTCTACCAATTGAGCTACACCGGCATATAAATGGTGGAGGATGACGGGATCGAACCGCCGACCCTCTGCTTGTAAGGCAGATGCTCTCCCAGCTGAGCTAATCCTCCGATGTAAGTTCACTTAAATTTTTTTCGAAACAGCCTGGCAATGTCCTACTCTCACAGGGGGAAACCCCCAACTACCATCGGCGCTGAAGAGCTTAACTTCCGTGTTCGGCATGGGAACGGGTGTGACCTCTTCGCCATCATCACCAGACAATTACGACAAAAACCATTATACTATAATTAAAGAATATTTCAAGAGTTTTTTTAAAAAACTTTTATATTCCTTCAAAACTAGATAACGATTTACAATTCAATTCACTCAACTGAGTTTAACGCTTTTTCCTCTGTCCAGCTGCAGAAGCCAAATACTCCGGAAATTTCACAATCTCGTGCGAAGTCAAAGTACGACTTCTTCTCGATTGCTCCAATTTTCTCCGTATTTAAACGGGCTTCTTTCGCTTTTCGTTTTGGTTAAGTCCTCGATCGATTAGTATCAGTCAGCTCCACACGTCACCGCGCTTCCACCTCTGACCTATCAACCTGATCATCTTTCAGGGAT
>NZ_JAIQUM010000261.1 GCF_020075705.1 Metabacillus rhizolycopersici
CCCCTAAAAGTTAGAGTTTTATATTAAGCAGCTAATTGGCTGGTATGAATCCGGTATTGAACGGGACTCATGCCTGCCAATTTTTTCTTTATACGCTTGATATTATAATACTCTATATATGCTTCAATCTTTTTCTTTAAATCTTCAAACGAGCATAGTTCCTCGCCGTGATACATTTCTTGTTTTAATAAACCGAAAAAGTTCTCCATTGGTGAATTATCTATACAATTGCCTTTCCGTGACATACTCTGGAATATTTTGTTTTCCTTAAGTGCTTTTACCCATTTATTATGCTGATAATGCCATCCTTGGTCCGAATGAATAGTTGTTCTGTACTTGGAATCTTTTACGATTTCGAGAGCTTCCTCGAGTGGTTTAAGAGCTAGTTCTAGGGTTGGGCGTGTACTTATACCATATGAAAGAATTTCGCCGTTAAACATATCCATGATTGGGTTCATATATAGTTTTACACCGTCTAAACACTTGAATTCTGTTATATCAGTAGTTAACTTTTGATGGCAGACATTTGTGTGAAAACGGCGATTAATAAGGTTCTTCGCAATAGTCCCCACAGTCCCTTTGTAAGAACTATACTTACGTGATTTTCTTATGAACTTATC
>NZ_JAIQUM010000262.1 GCF_020075705.1 Metabacillus rhizolycopersici
GGCAAATTGCCTTTTTCCTTTTCTTTCTTATTCTTTTTCACTAAGGAGTTTTAGGATTCGCTTGAGATTAACTGCAAACATCGCCGTGGCTCCTTGAATTTCCATACCAAATAGACCCGCAGATGATGCCGTTTCATACCCGTGTCTATGTTTCAACTCACTATTTTTTGCTTCAATTTTATAACGAGAGCGTGCAAGTTCCTTAAACTCTTCACTGTTTTGAAATGCTTCCTGTTCTTTATGTTCAGTGGATTTTATTGAAACAGAATATGTTTTACTTTTTGTCCCTTCTTTATAACAGCCCTCACGTAAAGGACATACTTTACATTTTTCAATATCAAAGTAATATGTATCCTTTTGATTTTTATTTTGCCCTTTCTTACCTGTTCGTGCTTTGCGTATTGCTATGTGACCTGCTTTACAAACATACATACCTGCATCTTTATTAAATTCAAATTCATCTTCTTTCGCACGTTTCCCTTGCGTGATTAGAGGATTCAGTTTAGATACTAGTTGAAAATCTTCTTTTTTTGCATATTGGATATTATCTTTTTCTGAATAAGCTGTATCACCAATGATTCTATCAATTGTCATGCCTGCATCTTTACTTTTCTCA
>NZ_JAIQUM010000263.1 GCF_020075705.1 Metabacillus rhizolycopersici
GGGCATGATCAGTATGGAAAACCAAAATGTATTCAAATGGAAACATTATCAGCCTGACATTATTTTATTAACAGTGAGATGGTACCTACGGTACAACTTAAGTTTTCGTGATTTGGTGGAAATGATGGAGGAGCGTGGCTTATCCATGGCCCATACAACGATTATGCGTTGGGTACATCAATATGGACCGGAATTAGATGAAAGAGTACGACGTCATCTTAAGCCAACAAATGATTCCTGGAGAGTGGATGAAACGTATATCAAAGTAAAAGGTCAATGGATGTACTTATATCGTGCAGTTGATTCAGAAGGGAATACCATTGATTTTTATCTAAGTGAATCAAGAGATAAACAAGCAGCCAAGCGCTTTTTCAAGAAAGCCTTGGCTACTTCTCATGTTTGTAAACCTCGCGTCATAACAGTGGATAAAAACCCAGCTTATCCTGTAGCGATTCAAGAGTTAAAAGAAGAAAAACGTATGCCTGAAGGCATCCAAATGAGACAAGTGAAATATCTCAATAATATCGTAGAACAGGATCATCGTTTTATAAAAAAGCGAGTCCGTTCGATGTTAGGATTGAAATCATTTCGTACAGCTACTTACATACTGAG
>NZ_JAIQUM010000264.1 GCF_020075705.1 Metabacillus rhizolycopersici
TTGATCTCGTTGAATAGAATTATGTTTCGAAAGCATCGTCATCACCTCAAGGTTTTTCTTACTTCTAGTTTAAAACAAAAAAGACCGTAGGCAAACTCAATTTTCATCGAGTTTGTCTACAGTCTGGGGCTCTTTCTTAGGAAAGGGCCTTTTCTTCATCCAACTTATTCATATAATAAACATTTTTACAAGTCCTTTCTAGAACTGTGAAAGGGCCCCCTCTTATTTTAAAAATATTGGTCAACTTTAATAAACAGCATTATAAAAATCAAAAAACGCTAATCCTAACTGGCTAGAGACTTATAACAAGTATAAAGTTAAATCTTTCAAATAAAAGCTGGTTGCAGGAGTGATTGCTCTTTTGAGTTAACATAAAGTCTCTTATAGGTAATAAAAGGGATCTTCAATTGAAGATCCCTTTTATGCCGCTTGTTCAATTAAAGCGCCCGATCGTATTATAAGGTCAGCCAGAAAATATTTCTGGTTGACCATTTTTTATATCGATATATGATAACGGTAGCCGGGGTAGAACGTAAGCGCCCGTGGGACTAAGATCCCGTCCGCAAAACAGTTCGCC
>NZ_JAIQUM010000265.1 GCF_020075705.1 Metabacillus rhizolycopersici
GCATTAGAAAGGATCAGTTTGTTTTTTGATTGATCCTTTCTAATGCCCTAGCAAACGCAGTGCGGTAGTTGTACTACGAAAAAAATATCAAATTTTAATGTCCACTTTCTTGACAGAAGTCCAATATCACTAGAAATATGACTGTTATTAGGTAGCTTTTGGTTTGAAAATGCGATTTTCGACTATTTTTATTTCCTTTACCGTAATAGGAAGTCAACTTCCGATATAAAAAAGGTGCTATATGGGCATGTGATTCTACCCTAATAAGATCCCAAAGTATTAGATGAATACTCTATACAAAACTAGTTAAGTCGGGTAAGCGAGGGGCATCACTGCCCCTAACTCCCCTAAGAACCGTACGTGACAGTTTCCTATCATACGGCTCAAGCCTTCTTTTTGTCCAAACAACTCTTTTATTTAACGTAAGGTATATGTACTAGCTTAGTAACTTCACCTGTAGGAACTTCTAAATTCCGTACAATAACCTTTTCACCGTTTTGTAGAGGTTGCCTGCATAATGCACAACGATATCCTTGCTTTCTTGCGAGTTT
>NZ_JAIQUM010000266.1 GCF_020075705.1 Metabacillus rhizolycopersici
AATGTTTCCACTTGAACAAATTTTGCTTTTCCATACTGATCACGTCCCTTTTTTAAAGTAATAGTATCAGTATGTCCGAGCTTTAGAGATTAATTGCAGTTGTTTTGAGTTTTTTGCACCAGAACCAGAAATTTATCATTATTTTTATACGCCTTCAACTGATGCTTTTATTAAGTCTTTGCGTACTGCATATCAGCGGTATACTCAAACTGCAAAACCAAGGTATTTTAGTAATCAATTGCACAATGAAGAGGACCAAAGTAATATTGAAATTTCTTCAAAGAGATTAGGTATACGGACGACAACCTGAATGAATTAGAAATTAATGAAAGTGTTATGTCACATGACTCTTTGATAACATATAAAAAGGTTCGTCTATATAAAACAAATATTTCACTTGGGCTCTTTCTTAGGAAAGGGCCTCAGATTGTCGACAAAAGGGGTTCGGAATGGTTTCATTCCGAACCCCTTTTGCGATTTTCTTGGAAATTCACCTCAAATGAATGAGGATAGACCTCTCTTAGCTCACTTTATTATGCCATTTCTGAA
>NZ_JAIQUM010000267.1 GCF_020075705.1 Metabacillus rhizolycopersici
CCCGCGATAATAAGAGTAACTACATAAATAAATCTGGAGGAGGAAGGGGGATTCGAACCCCCGCGGGTTTTGACACCCCTGTCGGTTTTCAAGACCGATCCCTTCAGCCGGACTTGGGTATTCCTCCATATAAATGGACCCTGTAGGACTCGAACCTACGACCGGACGGTTATGAGCCGTCTGCTCTAACCAACTGAGCTAAGGGTCCAATAAAATTACTTTCTTTAATCAGTAATAGCGGCGGAGGGAGTCGAACCCACGACCTTTCGGGTATGAACCGAATGCTCTAGCCAGCTGAGCTACACCGCCATAATAATAGATAAATTCTAATAAGTGGAGCCTAGCGGGATCGAACCGCTGACCTCCTGCGTGCAAGGCAGGCGCTCTCCCAGCTGAGCTAAGGCCCCAAGAAATTTTTGTTTAGGGAATGGTCGGGAAGACAGGATTCGAACCTGCGACCCCTTGGTCCCAAACCAAGTGCTCTACCAAGCTGAGCTACTTCCCGGTTATTGGCGCGCCCGAGAGGAGTCGAACCCCTAACCTTTT
>NZ_JAIQUM010000268.1 GCF_020075705.1 Metabacillus rhizolycopersici
GAAAGGAAGGTTTTTCTCCTTATCCGCATTTCTTTGGTATAGTGTAAAAAAAGTGGGAGTTGATAGGATGTTTTTCTTGGGACTGTTCCAGCAGTTGCCCGTAGTAGAAATTTTAACGGTGGCACTGCTGATTATACTCACGGTTTATTTGATCCGCAAATCCATCAAGCTTTTCTTTGACAAAACGAGCATCTTGGATGAAAAGCGGGAAGAGACATTGATGCATTTCGCCAACCAGGCGACAAAGGTATTGGGACTGGTGTTCTTCTTTATTTATATGCTTAGCCATTTCTTCGAGCTGACAAAGCTTGTCACTGGTTCGGTCGTGTTGGCAGGTGCCTTGGCATTGATCCTCCAGCATATCATCCGGGATTACATTATGGGACTGACCTACTTGTTTGAGCGCCAGATCCATCACGGGGATTATGTCATCATCAATGGTAACCGTCAGGGGAAAATCGAGGAAATCAGCATGCGCCACCTGAAGATCCGCCAATATGACGGATACCTCTATACGGTCTCCTATAGCA
>NZ_JAIQUM010000269.1 GCF_020075705.1 Metabacillus rhizolycopersici
CCAACACCTTTCCGACTAATTCGCTCAATAATTTCATGCAAATCATCCGGCCGATGAAACTCAATCGGTGAAACGCCCTTCTCAAACTCAATCGTATCCGCCTCAACTAAAAGCACATACCGTCCGTTAATCTTCCCTAAATGAACATTCTCTCCAAAATCTGCAAGTAATCCCTTGATATGCGTATCACCTAGCTTCATTTTCAGCTCAGCCTCTGGCGTATGCTCGACAATCATTGCCGTAGCTTCGACAACTTGTTCTGTCGTTAGTCGTTCTTGAATTTCACGCTTCGGACTTGCTTCCCAGATTTCGAGTTCATGTTCAAACTGCTGGCGTTCTTGACTGTTTTCCTCATATGTCTCATAAACGTGTTCCTGCACCATTGACATCACTTGTGTTTTCAATATCTCAGGCATCGATTCTCCGTATTCGACAAACTTTAAGAAATCCTCAAAGTAGCGAGCATGTGAGGATTGGTGGATTTTTAATTCGCCTGTTTCCACCATTCCTTCTTCAGGCATGTAGGGGT
>NZ_JAIQUM010000270.1 GCF_020075705.1 Metabacillus rhizolycopersici
TGTCTAGCGATGATGGCGAAGAGGTCACACCCGTTCCCATGCCGAACACGGAAGTTAAGCTCTTCAGCGCCGATGGTAGTTGGGGGTTTCCCCCTGTGAGAGTAGGACGTTGCTAGGCATAAGCCCCTTATTTGGGGCTATTATTTTGTCTATTTTTATAGTTGGCCCGTTGGTCAAGCGGTTAAGACACCGCCCTTTCACGGCGGTAACACGGGTTCGAATCCCGTACGGGTCACCAAGTAATGATGGCATGTTAAGTACGCAACGTCAATCGCAACACATGCACTTGCACATCCTGTGCTTCGGAGGATTAGCTCAGCTGGGAGAGCATCTGCCTTACAAGCAGAGGGTCGGCGGTTCGATCCCGTCATCCTCCACCATAATTATTTTGCCGGTGTAGCTCAATTGGTAGAGCAACTGACTTGTAATCAGTAGGTTGGGGGTTCAAGTCCTCTCGCCGGCACCACTTACTTCATTATAGTAATACTCATTATAATATGAGCCATTAGCTCAGTT
>NZ_JAIQUM010000271.1 GCF_020075705.1 Metabacillus rhizolycopersici
ACATCCAGTTCGTATGGAAAACTCCTTCTTTGTCAACACGTTGATACGTGTGAGCACCGAAGTAATCACGTTGTGCTTGTAATAGATTTGCTGGTAATGTTTCTGTACGGTAGCTATCATAATAAGCAATTGCGCTTGAGAATGATGGTACCGGAATTCCATTTTCAATTGCTACTGCTAATACTTTACGCAATGCTGATTGGTAGCCTTCTGCAATTTCGTTAAAGTATGGGTCTAATAAAAGGTTTGCTAAGTTTGCATCACGATCGTAAGCATCTTTAATTTTTTGTAGGAATTGTGCACGGATGATACAACCGCCACGGAAAATCATTGCGATATCACCGTATTGTAGATTCCAATCGTACTCTTCAGATGCTGCGCGCATTTGGGCAAATCCTTGAGCGTATGAAACAATTTTACTTAAGTATAAAGCTTTACGTACAGCTTCAATTAACTCTTCTTTATTGCCTTTGAAGCTTTCTACTTCAGGACCTTTTAACAATTTGCTTGCTTGTA
>NZ_JAIQUM010000272.1 GCF_020075705.1 Metabacillus rhizolycopersici
ACATCCAGTTCGTATGGAAAACTCCTTCTTTGTCAACACGTTGATACGTGTGAGCACCGAAGTAATCACGTTGTGCTTGTAATAGATTTGCTGGTAATGTTTCTGTACGGTAGCTATCATAATAAGCGATTGCGCTTGAGAATGATGGTACCGGAATTCCATTTTCAATTGCTACTGCTAATACTTTACGCAATGCTGATTGGTAGCCTTCTGCAATTTCGTTAAAGTATGGGTCTAATAATAGGTTTGCTAAGTTTGCATCACGATCGTAAGCATCTTTAATTTTTTGTAGGAATTGTGCACGGATGATACAACCGCCACGGAAAATCATTGCGATATCACCGTATTGTAAATTCCAATCGTACTCTTCAGATGCTGCGCGCATTTGTGCAAATCCTTGAGCGTATGAAACAATTTTACTTAAGTATAAAGCTTTACGTACAGCTTCAATTAACTCTTCTTTATTGCCTTTGAAGCTTTCTACTTCAGGACCTTTTAACAATTTGCTTGCTTGTA
>NZ_JAIQUM010000273.1 GCF_020075705.1 Metabacillus rhizolycopersici
AGCCAACCAATGATTCTTGGCGAGTCGATGAGACGTATGTAAAAGTCAATGGTCAATGGATGTACCTATATCGTGCCGTTGATTCAGAAGGAAATACGATTGATTTTTATTTAAGCAAAACAAGAAAGCTTTGCGGTCTTTTCATGTTTCAAGGCTTCGTGTTATCACAGTAGACAAGAACCCATCCTATCCTATGGCGATTGAAGAGTTGAAGAAAGAGAAAAAGATGCCCATAGGCATCCAAATAAGGCAAGTAAAATATCTTAATAACATTGTGGAACAAGATCATCGTTTTATTAAAAAGAGAGTTCGTTCGATGTTAGGATTGAAATCTTTTCGGACAGCTAAATCTATTCTTTCGGGAATAGAAGCGACGCATATCATTAAAAAAGGACAACTTGCTTTACGGGACAAGTCTGTCCACAATCAAGTGAAGTTCATTCATCAACTATTTGGAATGGCTGCATAAGAACAGATTCCATTAGGAGTCTATATACCTCTT
>NZ_JAIQUM010000274.1 GCF_020075705.1 Metabacillus rhizolycopersici
CGAAAGCCAAACCATACGGCTGTTTCACTTCTTCCTGCGGAGTCAAATAACAACTCCTTCTCAGAAGCTCCAACATCCTAGTGGTTTAAGCGGGCTTTCTCCGCTTTTCTAAAAATGGTGCCGAGGACCGGAATCGAACCGGTACGGTAGTCACCTACCGCAGGATTTTAAGTCCTGTGCGTCTGCCAGTTCCGCCACCCCGGCAACTTACTAAGAGCGGAAGACGGGATTCGAACCCGCGACCCCCACCTTGGCAAGGTGGTGTTCTACCACTGAACTACTTCCGCAATATGAAAATGGTGCGGGTGAAGGGACTTGAACCCCCACGTCACAAGGACACTAGATCCTAAGTCTAGCGCGTCTGCCAATTCCGCCACACCCGCATGGTGTGTATAAATGGTGAGCCATGAAGGACTCGAACCTTCGACCCTCTGATTAAAAGTCAGATGCTCTACCAACTGAGCTAATGGCTCATATTATAATGAGTATTACTATAAT
>NZ_JAIQUM010000275.1 GCF_020075705.1 Metabacillus rhizolycopersici
CACGTTCACCACAAGAAGAACAGTCTTGTGATGTGTAGTGTGGTTCTACTTTTACAAGTAGCCCGCCATTTTTCTCACACTTATAAGAAAGCATTTGGCGGAACATTCCCCACCCTGCATCAGAAATCGATTTGGACAACTTACGATTCCGAACCATATTACGAATGTTCAGATTTTCCACGCATACAACAGAATAGGTTTGAGACAAGTTGTAGCTGAATTTGTGTAAGAAATCACGTCTTTGGTTGCCAACCTTTTCGTGTAACTGACGTATCCGTATCACCTGTTTTCTATAATTGGAAGAACCGCGTTTCATTTTCGAAAGCTTACGTTGGGCCATTTTTAGTTGTTTTTCTTTTTTTCGAAGGAATGTAGGGTTTTCGACTTCTCTTCCATCAGAAAGAACAGCATATTTATGTAGGCCAACGTCTATTCCGATTGCGTTGTTTGTATCAATATCAGATGGCAACTCTTGTCTTTCGA
>NZ_JAIQUM010000276.1 GCF_020075705.1 Metabacillus rhizolycopersici
ATCTGGTAATGATGGCGAAGAGGCCACACCCGTTCCCATGCCGAACACGGAAGTTAAGCTCTTCAGCGCCGATGGTAGTTGGGGGTTTCCCCCTGTGAGAGTAGGACGTTGCCAGGTAAATGAAAAAAGATCAGTAGAGATACTGGTCTTTTTTGTTGTTTAAAAGTCGCTAAGTGCACAGCATCCAGCTGCAGCGCCTAGCCCATCGAGGTCATAAGCTGATCAAGGCGCTTGCATTTTTGATCTTGGAAGATTAACTTCAGAAATGGATATCGAAATTTGCTGAATGATAGATAAATCTAAAAAATTGATAGATTTTCTCTCAAAGTTGATAGATTAACACCTAAAGTTGGACTTCTGTCAAGAAAGTGGACATTAAAATTTGATATTTTTTTCGTAGTACAACTACCGCACTGCGTTTGCTAGGGCATTAGAAAGGATCAATCAAAAAACAAACTGATCCTTTCTAATGCCAA
>NZ_JAIQUM010000277.1 GCF_020075705.1 Metabacillus rhizolycopersici
AGACTTATCATGCTCAGGAACGCCACATCCTGTGGCTTCGCCTGACTTGGACGTCAATCGTTCGTCGGATCTTTACGGGCAGTTATCTCCCACTTATCTTCTTTGCTTCTCTCGAATCTTGAAGTCGAAGTTTTACTGCCCGTTAAGGTGGGATAAAAATTAATAGAAAGAAACTTCATATCAAGATGCGTATATATAAGGATGGAAGTGGGGAGGTCTTTAACTTTAATTGAATTCCTAACACATGTCTTTTCTCCAAGGAACTCTATCATTTCATGTATAATCTCTAACACCTTTTATTCGAAACATAGAAACAAATTTTTTATTTCTATGTTCATACTGTTGAAAAACAAAATTGTCTATGGACAAAATGCGAAAATCTCGATAAAATCCCTCGTAAATCAAATGAAAACGAGGGATTTTTGTATGTATTTCACCTATTCAAATGTAGAGATTGAAG
>NZ_JAIQUM010000278.1 GCF_020075705.1 Metabacillus rhizolycopersici
AAATGGTGGCTCAGGACGGAATCGAACCGCCGACACATGGATTTTCAGTCCATTGCTCTACCAACTGAGCTACTGAGCCATACAGTTTATGGCTTCCACTAAACTTCGAATCTCTGCGTCAGCTCTTTCGTTCACATCCTCACGTATTGACATACGCTCCGGTGTTCACTCAATCGCTTCCTTGACCTTCTCGTTTATTGAAACCCTTTTCCTTGAGATAAGTGAATAATAGACTTATCATAATAAGAATGGCGGTCCGGACGGGACTCGAACCCGCGACCTCCTGCGTGACAGGCAGGCATTCTAACCAACTGAACTACCGGACCATTTTTTTGGTTGCGGGGACAGGATTTGAACCTGCGACCTTCGGGTTATGAGCCCGACGAGCTACCGAACTGCTCCACCCCGCGATAATAAGAGTAACTACATAAATAAATCTGGAGGAGGAAGGGGGATT
>NZ_JAIQUM010000279.1 GCF_020075705.1 Metabacillus rhizolycopersici
AAAAATGCGTTTCTGATGGCGATTATCAACAAACCAAAGGCGTTCGTAGTGAACAAGTCATTCCAACAGGGAAGCTATTTGGATTTAGAAAATTTGATAAGATTCAATACAAAGGAGAAGAATATTTCATTAAAGGACGTATGAGCAGCGGTTATGCTATTTTAATGGATATTGAAGGAAATAAGGTAGATTTAAAGCCAATTCCAAAGTTTTCTAAGATGCAGAGAGTGAGTGCCAGAAAATCATGGATGACCATACAAAAAACCATTCCAAGTTTTTACTTATGTGTCATCTGATATTTGTTTGTAACTATCGAAAAAAGTTGTTGATCCAACTTGGAAATGATGTGAAACAACTTATGCACGATATAGCCAATAGATACCATTTTAGAATAAGCAAATGGAAGTAGATAAGGATCATATCCATTTGCTTATTCAGTATGAGCCTAAGATGAG
>NZ_JAIQUM010000280.1 GCF_020075705.1 Metabacillus rhizolycopersici
CCGTCTAAGGTGGGACAGATGATTGGGGTGAAGTCGTAACAAGGTAGCCGTATCGGAAGGTGCGGCTGGATCACCTCCTTTCTAAGGAAATATGAGGCACACTTGGTTTTTGTTTAGTTTTGAGAGAACTTTGTTCTCGAATATATTATAAGAGATGGGCCTATAGCTCAGCTGGTTAGAGCGCACGCCTGATAAGCGTGAGGTCGATGGTTCGAGTCCATTTAGGCCCACCATCTCAAAAAAATATGGGGCCTTAGCTCAGCTGGGAGAGCGCCTGCCTTGCACGCAGGAGGTCAGCGGTTCGATCCCGCTAGGCTCCACCAATGTTCCTTGAAAACTAGATAACGATAACAATTCAAGTAATTCACTGAGTTTAAACGCTTAGTTTAGTGATTCTCTTAATAATTGATTTAAACGACATTTTAAATGTCAAAGGTTAAGTTGTTAAGG
>NZ_JAIQUM010000281.1 GCF_020075705.1 Metabacillus rhizolycopersici
CCCCAAAAGTTAGAGTTGAAAATCTAACCTTTGGGGTGTTTATTTATGACTAAATATAGTGATGAATTTAAGATTATGGTAGTTCGAGAATATCAAGAAGGAGAGCTTGGATATCAACGTTTAGCTAAAAAACATGGTGTGAAGTCACCCAAGCAGATTATTAACTGGGTGAAAAATTATGAGGAATTCGGAACTGAAGGAATAATAAGAAAGAAACAGAAGAAAACTTATTCTGTTCAATTCAAGCTGGATGTATTAAGCTTTATGAAAAGAACAGGGTCTTCAGTAACAGAAACAGCTCTTCAATTTGGGCTAACAAATCCTCCTATGATAACCTCATGGAAGAAAACATTTTTAGATGGTGGTGCTGAAGCTCTGGATAGATCGAAAGGACGGCCACCTATGTCTGATGAAGCTAAGAACAGAAAGAACAAACACTCAG
>NZ_JAIQUM010000282.1 GCF_020075705.1 Metabacillus rhizolycopersici
CATTTAATGACCACAAATGCGATCTTAGATGCTGCTGGTCAGGAAATTCCTGAGGGGATTATGGATGCAGTAATAACTAGTTTACTTGCAAAACACTCTTTATTAGGAAATGGAGAATATCAAAACTCATCCAAAGGTTCAGTCTATATTGTTAAGCCAAAAATGCATGGATCTGAAGAAGTGGCTTTTGCAGGAGAACTTTTCGATCGAGTAGAAGACATGCTTGATCTGAAACGAAATACGTTAAAAATTGGCGTTATGGATGAAGAGCGCCGTACCTCATTGAACTTGAAAGCTTGCATCAGCCAAGTGAAAGAAAGAGTAGCATTCATTAATACTGGCTTCTTGGATCGAACTGGAGATGAAATGCATACGTCAATGGAAATGGGTCCTATGATCCGTAAAAGTGA
>NZ_JAIQUM010000283.1 GCF_020075705.1 Metabacillus rhizolycopersici
TAGAGGAAAAGGATATATATGCCTGTCCAATGGGATGTATTCTTTCCTATTCCACAACCGACCGTGATGGATATCGTCACTATAAATCAAAGAAAAGTGATTGTGAAGTTTGTCCTCTTCGTTCAGATTGTATGTCTTCCAAACAAAAACAACGTACGATTACGCGACATATTTGGGAAGGTTATAAAGAAATGACGCGCCAAAATAAGCGAACAATAGAAGGAAAACAATTATATCGACTTCGTTGTTCAAGCATTGAACGGAGTTTTGCCGATGCGAAAGAACTTCATGGCTATCGATACGCTCGATTTCGAGGGGTGAAGTCTGTCCAAGAGCAGGCTTTTATGACAGCCGCCTGTCAAAATATGAAAAAAATAGCCCTCCATCTCACCAAAAAGATGGG
>NZ_JAIQUM010000284.1 GCF_020075705.1 Metabacillus rhizolycopersici
GCCATATCGAGAAAATATTTAAATGACATATCATATTGAGAACGTTCAACTATATCTACATCTGATAAATCATAGATAGATTTAAGCAATAAATATTTGAACATTCGAATTGGTGGTATAGCATTACGACCATTATCCAGACAATATTTTGTTTTTAATTCTTCGAGAATGAAGGAAAAGTCGACCAATTCGTTAATTTGACGAAGCATATTATTTTTGGGCACAACGATATTGTATATCGCTGCATATGGGCTAAGATTAAGAGACTCTTGATTTGAAATCATTTGGATATCACCTACATACAGTTAATAAAACCATTATAGAGTAAAAAGGCAGTTGAAAGTTCGATATAATCGAACTTTCAACTGCCTAATTTAATAATGGACTTTTTCAGTGGCCTC
>NZ_JAIQUM010000285.1 GCF_020075705.1 Metabacillus rhizolycopersici
CTTAGTGAAAAAGAATAAGAAAGAAAAGGAAAAAGGCAATTTGCCGTCTAAAAAGCAGACAGCAAATTGCCTTTTTGTATTGAAAAGAAATTAAAAGAATAAAAAACGTAAGTTTTTCAGTGGCCTCGTCTAAACTGGAATGGTTTTTAGTAGAGTATTATTTTCCTTCAAGAGTTGCGTTTTTTGCATTTAACTTCACTTTATCTTTTGTGTTTTTCAGTAAATGTTTAATTTCTTTAAAGCTTACAAAGCTTTTATTTTCTTCGTCTAATAGACGGAAGCGAATAGACTGTAAGCTTGTGCGAAGATTAATCGTTGTTGCTTGTTGTAAAGGTGGAGTCGATTCATGTGCTTTTTCCAAGTTATAGTTAGGAACTCTTGGGCTTAAATGATGCA
>NZ_JAIQUM010000286.1 GCF_020075705.1 Metabacillus rhizolycopersici
TGCATCATTTAAGCCCAAGAGTTCCTAACTATAACTTGGAAAAAGCACATGAATCGACTCCACCTTTACAACAAGCAACAACGATTAATCTTCGCACAAGCTTACAGTCTATTCGCT
This sequence comes from Metabacillus rhizolycopersici, assembly GCF_020075705.1. The sequence goes on from NZ_JAIQUM010000286.1 coordinate 118, forward strand.
TCCGTCTATTCGACGAGGAAAATAAAAGCTTTGTAAGCTTTAAAGAAATTAAACATTTACTGAAAAACACAAAAGATAAAGTGAAATTAAATGCAAAAAACGCAACTCTTGAAGGAAAATAATACTCTACTAAAAACCATTCCAGTTTAGACGAGGCCACTGAAAAAGTGATTACTTTGAGAAAGTAATGTGCATTTTATCAATATATATATAACGAAAAGAAGTTAGTCACCTATATATAGTAGGTGATTAGCTTCTTTTTCTCATTACATGGACTTT
>NZ_JAIQUM010000287.1 GCF_020075705.1 Metabacillus rhizolycopersici
GTCAGAGGTGGAAGCGCGGTGACGTGTGGAGCTGACTGATACTAATCGATCGAGGACTTAACCAAAACGAAAAGCGAAAGAAGCCCGTTTAAATACGGAGGAAATTGGAGCAATCGAGAAGAAGTCGCACTTTGACTTCGCACGAGATTATGAAATTTCCGGAGTATTTGGCTTCTGTAGCTGGACAGAGTAAAAAGCGTAAACTTCAGTGAATTGAATTGTAAATCGTTATCTAGTTTTGAAGGAATAACCTTCTAATAAATATGTCTAGCGATGATGGCGAAGAGGTCACACCCGTTCCCATGCCGAACACGGAAGTTAAGCTCTTCAGCGCCGATGGTAGTTGGGGGTTTCCCCCTGTGAGAGTAGGACGTTGCTAGGCATAAGCCCC
>NZ_JAIQUM010000288.1 GCF_020075705.1 Metabacillus rhizolycopersici
TGTCGATGGTGAAGCCGTGCTTGTTCGAGGTTTTGTTGACGTTAAATAACTTGAACTCACATAGCCTTCTTTTCCATTTGCCTTTATTTTTGACCAGCCATTTGCTTCTGAGTAGACGGTGACTTTCACATCCTTCTTTATCGTTGCAACTATCGACGCACTTGTTGAGGCACTTTTTCTTACATTTAGCGAACCACTATTTACTTTGACGTATTTCGTTTGTGTTTTTGCCTCAGGAGTTGGTGATGACGGTGGTGAAGCCATGCTTGTTCGAGGTTTTGTTGACGTTAAATAACTTGAACTCACATAGCCTTCTTTTCCATTTGCCTTTATTTTTGACCAGCCATTTGCTTCTGAGTAGACGGTGACTTTCGCATCCTTCTTTATCGT
>NZ_JAIQUM010000289.1 GCF_020075705.1 Metabacillus rhizolycopersici
ATCAATTCGCTCGACTTGCATGTATTAGGCACGCCGCCAGCGTTCGTCCTGAGCCAGGATCAAACTCTCCAATAAAGTGTTTGACTTGCTCATAAGTTTTGTACTATATAGTACGTTTTTGTTAATCAAAATTAACGTTGGCACGCTTGGTTTTGTTTAGTTTTCAAAGATCATTTTGGAGCGGGTGAAGGGAATCGAACCCTCATCATCAGCTTGGAAGGCTGAGGTTTTACCACTAAACTACACCCGCATAGTGACTCGCTGGTCGGGAAGACAGGATTCGAACCTGCGACCCCTTGGTCCCAAACCAAGTGCTCTACCAAGCTGAGCTACTTCCCGTCATATGGCGCGCCCGAGAGGAGTCGAACCCCTAACCTTTTGATCCGTAG
>NZ_JAIQUM010000290.1 GCF_020075705.1 Metabacillus rhizolycopersici
TTTCAGGTGACGGCATTTGCTTTCTCTCATATCCTGTACCCTCTGTCACATCGTTTGACCTTACGATCTTCCTACTGCTTAAGCAGATGACATAGGGCTTACCAAGTTCCACATTCTACAGATACGATAAGGTTAGGTAGGTTCTTTACTCCGGGTAAGATATGGGACGCTACATAGTAGCCTTATGATTCTACTTTTCCTCTTACCAATACCCAAGCAAAACTATGCATTATCTTGAGCTAACACTTACGAAGCTTGCAAACCTTCACTTTCGTTTACCATACCTATCTTCTCCTAGCAGTTTTCCGGACCATGCACTTGTCCTCTGTTTCTGCATTTCCTCATGCAACCTACATATTTGTTGCCAAATATGCAGTTTCGGATGGAGA
>NZ_JAIQUM010000291.1 GCF_020075705.1 Metabacillus rhizolycopersici
GCGCTAATAAGTTCACAGTATGGCTGTTCATTGTAAATGACGCTATTTTGGAAGAAGTATTTATCTAAACGAGGAGATTCTCCATGTTTAGGATCGATAAATTGACCTCTTCTTTGCTCTCCGAAACCGAAAATTGGTAAATTCATAAGATCTCCTTCTTGCGTTAAGTCAGCAAAACCGGAAAATGGAACCTTAGCTGTTAAAGTACGAAGTGCGCTATTACAGCCTTTTGGTGCGTACTCGATGTTTTTGCGAATAAATCCTTCAACGAATAATTTAGCTCCTGCAGAAGTAAAGAATCCTGTATCGTCAATTTCTGTAAATGGACCAACAGGAACGAGTTTACATTGTGTTAAGAAAACATCCTTTAATACTCTTTTAATTTCA
>NZ_JAIQUM010000292.1 GCF_020075705.1 Metabacillus rhizolycopersici
CTGAGCTAATGGCTCATATTATAATGAGTATTACTATAATGAAGTAAGTGGTGCCGGCGAGAGGACTTGAACCCCCAACCTACTGATTACAAGTCAGTTGCTCTACCAATTGAGCTACACCGGCATAATCTAAGATTTTTTAATGGTGGAGGATGACGGGATCGAACCGCCGACCCTCTGCTTGTAAGGCAGATGCTCTCCCAGCTGAGCTAATCCTCCGAATAGTGGTTATATTAATTACAAACCTTATAATTAATAATTACCTGGCAACGTCCTACTCTCACAGGGGGAAACCCCCAACTACCATCGGCGCTGAAGAGCTTAACTTCCGTGTTCGGCATGGGAACGGGTGTGGCCTCTTCGCCATCATTACCAGATAATTTAT
>NZ_JAIQUM010000293.1 GCF_020075705.1 Metabacillus rhizolycopersici
ATTAAAGAAATTCAACTTAGAGAAGAATAATATACAATTAACCTTTGATACGACGTGTTGTTCAACATAATAGGATTACTTAACATCTTCATCGGTATAATTTTTGGGATTAGGTAGATAATAGGAAAATAATATTTTCTTGAAGGGAGAAATAAACTTTGAAAAGAAAAAAATATTTACTTGTACTAATATCTTTTATTTTATCTCTAGGATTTCTATTTGGGTGTAATGGCGTTGATGAAGATGAACCAGATCCAACTGAAGAACAAAACAATGAAAATGAGCAGTAACTAATTATTAAAAAAATCAATTAGTAAAATAATTATAACAAGGCTTAATTAACAATATCATATTTAAGAGCAAACCTTTACTTGGTTTGCTCTT
>NZ_JAIQUM010000294.1 GCF_020075705.1 Metabacillus rhizolycopersici
CTTTCTTAATGCTCTCTTTACTCGGTTTGATCAGTAGCTTGTTCCCTTGCCATGTTTTGTACTGTCGAACTGAGAATCCAAGAAAATCAAAACCATCTTCGATGTGAGTGATCTTAGTTTTCTCATTACTTAGTTCGAGACCTCTGTTACTAAGGTACGATTGTAGTCTTACGTATACGGACTGTGCTTGTTCCTTAGTTTCTGTTAATACAACAAGGCAAGTAGACCATTGGAACCTCCCCAATAGCCCTTCTCAGAACCGGACGTGAACCTCTCAGCTCATCCGGCTCCCATTATTCAGCCGTAGGCTTGATACCTAATTCCCAGTGTTTAAAGAATCTAGGATTTTGTTTGGCAATTCTTCCGAGAAAATATTCTGCTCT
>NZ_JAIQUM010000295.1 GCF_020075705.1 Metabacillus rhizolycopersici
AAGAGCTTAACTTCCGTGTTCGGCATGGGAACGGGTGTGGCCTCTTCGCCATCATTACCAGATAATTTATTAAATTGAAGGTATATTCCTTCAAAACTAGATAACGATTCACAATTCAATTCACTGAAGTTTACGCTTTTTACTCTGTCCAGCTACAGAAGCCAAATACTCCGGAAATTTCACAATCTCGTGCGAAGTCAAAGTACGACTTCTTCTCGATTGCTCCAATTTCCTCCGTATTTAAACGGGCTTCTTTCGCTTTTCGTTTTTGGTTAAGTCCTCGATCGATTAGTATCAGTCAGCTCCACACGTCACCGCGCTTCCACCTCTGACCTATCAACCTGATCATCTTTCAGGGATCTTACTAGCTTACGCTATGGGAA
>NZ_JAIQUM010000296.1 GCF_020075705.1 Metabacillus rhizolycopersici
AATAGGAATTCAACAATTATTACAGAAGATCCCTTTGCAAATAGTGCTTAGGGATCTTTTGATTTTAAGTAATCTATAATTGAATTTAAAAGTGTTTTTAGTGTCTAAATGGTTCAAATCTAGTCAAGTCGGGTAAGCGAGGGGCATCACTGCCCCTAACTCCCCTAAGAACCGTACGTGACAGTTTCCTATCATACGGCTCAAGCCTTCTTTTTGTCCAAACAACTCTTTTATTTAACGCAAGGTATATGTACTAGCTTAGTAACTTCACCTGTAGGAACTTCTAAATTCCGTACAATAACCTTTTCACCGTTTTGTAGAGGTTGCCTGCATAATGCACAACGATATCCTTGCTTTCTTGCGAGTTT
>NZ_JAIQUM010000297.1 GCF_020075705.1 Metabacillus rhizolycopersici
AAAAGGTTAGGGGTTCGACTCCTCTCGGGCGCGCCAATAACCGGGAAGTAGCTCAGCTTGGTAGAGCACTTGGTTTGGGACCAAGGGGTCGCAGGTTCGAATCCTGTCTTCCCGACCATTCCCTAAATTAAAATATCTTGATCTTGGGGCCTTAGCTCAGCTGGGAGAGCGCCTGCCTTGCACGCAGGAGGTCAGCGGTTCGATCCCGCTAGGCTCCACTTATTCATTTATACGGAGGAATACCCAAGTCCGGCTGAAGGGATCGGTCTTGAAAACCGACAGGGGTGTCAAAACCCGCGGGGGTTCGAATCCCCCTTCCTCCTCCAGATTTATTTATGTAGTTACTCTTATTATCGCGGG
>NZ_JAIQUM010000298.1 GCF_020075705.1 Metabacillus rhizolycopersici
TTTCAGGTGACGGCATTTGCTTTCTCTCATATCCTGTACCCTCTGTCACATCGTTTGACCTTACGATCTTCCTACTGCTTAAGCAGATGACATAGGGCTTACCAAGTTCCACATTCTACAGATACGACAGGGTTAGGTGGGTTCTTTACTCCGGGCAAGATATGGGACACATCACAGTAGCATTATGAATCTACTTTTCCTCTTACCAATACCCAAGCGAAACTATGCATTATCTCGAGCTAATTGTTACGAAGCTTACAAACCTTCACTTTTGTTCACCATATCTGTCTTCTCCTAGCAGTATTCTGGACCATGCACTTGTCCTCTGTTTCCGCATTTCCTCATGCAACCTACA
>NZ_JAIQUM010000299.1 GCF_020075705.1 Metabacillus rhizolycopersici
ATATAGAGTATTATAATATCAAGCGTATAAAGAAAAAATTGGCAGGCATGAGTCCCGTTCAATACCGGATTCATACCAGCCAATTAGCTGCTTAATATAAAACTCTAACTTTTAGGGGTCACCTCAATCTAAGGGGTTTTTTGATTGCCGATAATGCTTCATTATGTTAACTGAATTTGTATAGAGCATTCATTCGATCCTTTGGAATCTTCTTCTGCTAACTAGCAGCATTCCTGTAATGAAGAAAAATGAGGTTTGAACAAAAAATAAACCTCTTGGTATGATATGAGTGTCCAAAAGCTGGCCAGCGAAAAGGACAAAAACATATATACCAGGAGGTCTTCGACCATG
>NZ_JAIQUM010000300.1 GCF_020075705.1 Metabacillus rhizolycopersici
AATTATTACGGCTTTCTTTGAAAATACGCACGATTTCTCTAGAAAGCTCTTTATCTTCAGCTTTCTTCTCGCGTTTGTCACTTTCATCGGCATGATAATAATAAGTGCTTTTCGGAAGATTGAGGACGTCACACATTGCTGATACTGAATATTTGTGAGCGTTGTTACGAATCACATTTATTTTCGTCCCATGATCAGCGCTGCTTGCTTTAAAATATCGTTCTCCATCAGTAAACGCTGGTTTTCCTTACGTAATCGAGCAAGTTCGTTTTCTTCTTCTGTTCGATTATCTTTCGCAGCGAACGAACCAGATTCACCATAGTTTTTAATCCAACGATCTAAAGC
>NZ_JAIQUM010000301.1 GCF_020075705.1 Metabacillus rhizolycopersici
CTTTCTTAATGCTCTCTTTACTCGGTTTGATCAGTAGCTTGTTCCCTTGCCATGTTTTGTACTGTCGAACTGAGAATCCAAGAAAATCAAAACCATCTTCGATGTGAGTGATCTTAGTTTTCTCATTGCTTAGTTCGAGACCTCTGTTACTAAGGTACGATTGTAGTCTTACGTATACGGACTGTGCTTGTTCCTTAGTTTCTGTTAATACAACAAAATCATCTGCATACTTAACCAGAGCTATCCTGCACTTAGGATGGATAGCGTAACTTCCATTAGATTTATATGTTTTACGATATAAAATACCAAGTTCTTCTTCCATTCCATGAAGAGCTATATTTGC
>NZ_JAIQUM010000302.1 GCF_020075705.1 Metabacillus rhizolycopersici
TTTGGAGCCTCAGCGGGCAACTTTAACGGAGTTTCGTGACCGTTTTCTGAAATTTGGAGCCTCAGCGGGCAACTTTAACGGAGTTTCGTGACCGTTTTCTGAAATTTGGAGCCTCAGCGGGCAACTTCAACGGAGTTTCGTGACCGTTTTCTGAAATTTGGAGCCTCAGCGGGCAACTTTAATGAGTTTACGTGACCATTTTCTAAAATATAGAGCCTAGGCGGGCAACTTTAGTGGAGTTACTTACCCAATTCCTGAAATATGGAGACGAACCGGTCACTGTTGGTGGCACTCTATATGACAATAGCAACAAAGTTTGCGAAAACAGC
>NZ_JAIQUM010000303.1 GCF_020075705.1 Metabacillus rhizolycopersici
AACACCCGAAGCCGGTGGGGTAACCGTAAGGAGCCAGCCGTCTAAGGTGGGACAGATGATTGGGGTGAAGTCGTAACAAGGTAGCCGTATCGGAAGGTGCGGCTGGATCACCTCCTTTCTAAGGAAAAATGAAGTACAAGATACTTCATAAAAATGACGTTTCTGCATTTGTTTAGTTTTGAGAGAATTATCTCTCGAAGTTGTTCCTTGAAAACTAGATAACGATAACAATTCAAGTAATTCACTGAGTTTAAACGCTTAGTTTAGTGATTCTCTTAATAATTGATTTAAACGACATTTTAAATGTCAAAGGTTAAGTTGTTAAGGG
>NZ_JAIQUM010000304.1 GCF_020075705.1 Metabacillus rhizolycopersici
CCTTTCTGACATATTAAAGGTCGGACGTCTCTTTATAATAGGACTTTCAAGCTTGAACTGAATCATCGCAATGGCTTGATGAATTTTCGTAATTTGTAATTGATCTGCTTCAGATAGTGGTTCATCTGAATGGATTTTTGGTCGAAAGACCGGATTGTCATCATAGTATTTTTCCGCAAGATTAAGAAGCGGTCTAAGATTGATTCCATACACATCTTCAATAATATCCAAATTATTGTATCTCGCACAGATTCGAATAATATTGGCGAGACAAACCTTTGACCCGGCAAAGGCACCTATCCAAAGAACATCATGATTTCCCCACTG
>NZ_JAIQUM010000305.1 GCF_020075705.1 Metabacillus rhizolycopersici
TGGATAGGCTACACTAAGTTGGACAGATAAAATAAGGGGATGTAAACTTAGACTATTAACTTAAGGAGCGTGCTACTATGACACGTCAACGTCGAACTTTTACACCCGAATTTAAACTGCAATTAGTGAAGCTTTATGAAAATGGCAAATCTCGCGCAGATATTGCCAGAGAATATGATATTACACCATCTGCTTTAGATCGTTGGATTAAAAACTATGGTGAATCTGGTTCGTTCGCTGCGAAAGATAATCGAACAGAAGAAGAAAACGAACTTGCTCGATTACGTAAGGAAAACCAGCGTTTACTGATGGAGAACG
>NZ_JAIQUM010000306.1 GCF_020075705.1 Metabacillus rhizolycopersici
ATTAAAACGCGATTTTTTCGCTAGGCAGCTTGTCTATGCTTCACCGTCGTTTCATACACAACCCCTAGAATATCAAAGACGGTCAGCTTCTTATACCGATGACATTTACGACCGTTCTTTTTTAGCAGCTGATAAAGGCGATGCAGAATTTTCAAAAGTTCTTCTGTGCCAACTGCTATGGCTTGAAATAGTAACGGAAAGTAATCTTTAATCATATAAATCGCTTTGTATTCACTCAGCTCCTGCTTTTTCTTTTCAAGCAGAAGCTGTCGCATTTGAAACATCGTAGAAGAACAGAGGAGAATGCCAATGAGTT
>NZ_JAIQUM010000307.1 GCF_020075705.1 Metabacillus rhizolycopersici
TTGAAGCATATATAGAGTATTATAATATCAAGCGTATAAAGAAAAAATTGGCAGGCATGAGTCCCGTTCAATACCGGATTCATACCAGCCAATTAGCTGCTTAATATAAAACTCTAACTTTTAGGGGGCACCTCACATCAAGTTCTGATGTGGGGATCTTTTTATTTATTAATTGGTTACCAAGAACGAATAATTACATCCAGTTCGTATGGAAAACTCCTTCTTTGTCAACACGTTGATACGTGTGAGCACCGAAGTAATCACGTTGTGCTTGTAATAGATTTGCTGGTAATGTTTCTGTACGGTAGCTA
>NZ_JAIQUM010000308.1 GCF_020075705.1 Metabacillus rhizolycopersici
GGTCAACTTTAATGGGTTTACGTGCCCGTTATCTGAATTTTGGAGCCTGAGCGGTCAACTTTAATGGGTTTACGTGCCCGTTATCTGAATTTTGGAGCCTGAGCGGTCAACTTTAATGGGTTTACGTACCCGTTATCTGAATTTTGGAGCCTGAGCGGTCAACTTTAATGGGTTTACGTACCCGTTATCTGAATTTTGGAGCCTGAGCGGTCAACTTTAATGGGTTTACGTGCCCGTTATCTGAATTTTGGAGCCTGAGCGGTCAACTTTAATGGGTTTACGTGCCCGTTATCTGAATTTTGGAGCC
>NZ_JAIQUM010000309.1 GCF_020075705.1 Metabacillus rhizolycopersici
TTTTTTCGAAGGAATGTAGGGTTTTCGACTTCTCTTCCATCAGAAAGAACAGCATATTTATGTAGGCCAACGTCTATTCCGATTGCGTTGTTTGTATCAATATCAGATGGCAACTCTTGTCTTTCGACACAGAAAATAGCGTACCATCTTTTGCCTTGGTGCTTGATCACAAGTTGCTTGATTGTTCCTTCTAATGGTCTGTGGAGGAGGAGATCGATTTCACCTAGCTTTGTATTGTACAGCTTACCGTTATCTGAAAAGGACATAGCCATTCGATTGCCTTTTGCATTGAATC
>NZ_JAIQUM010000310.1 GCF_020075705.1 Metabacillus rhizolycopersici
CCTGGCAACGTCCTACTCTCACAGGGGGAAACCCCCAACTACCATCGGCGCTGAAGAGCTTAACTTCCGTGTTCGGCATGGGAACGGGTGTGGCCTCTTCGCCATCATTACCAGATAATTTATTCGGTTGAAGGTATATTCCTTCAAAACTAGATAACGATTTATCATTCAAGTTATTCAAGTGAGTTTGCTCTTATTACTGTGTCCAGCTACAGAAGCCAAATACTCCGGAAATTTCACAATCTCGTGCGAAGTCAAAGTACGACTTCTTCTCGATTGCTCCAATTTCC
>NZ_JAIQUM010000311.1 GCF_020075705.1 Metabacillus rhizolycopersici
CATATGATGAAAAAAGGACAACATCACCAACGGGTGAAGTCTGTCCAAAATGAAGTCAAATTCATAAAGTGAGACTTCCATCAGTGGGGGTTTTCTGCATCCCCCACTGATGGTTAGCGAGACTTATCATGCTCAGGAACGCCACATCCTGTGGCTTCACCTGACTTGGACGTCAATCGTTCGTCGGATCTTTACGGGCAGTTATCTCCCACTTATCTTCTTTGCTTCTCTCGAATCTTGAAGTCGGAGTTTTACTGCCCGTTAAGGTGGGATAAATAAGTTGTTT
>NZ_JAIQUM010000312.1 GCF_020075705.1 Metabacillus rhizolycopersici
TTCATAACTGCACGCTCCTTTTCGTCAGAAATTAACCACAAATTTATTTTCGTGTTGAAGACCTATAAGAAGTGGGCCCTCTTTCGAGTCTGTCATAGATTTGTCCATAAGGACGACAGTATCCATCCAGTTATACGGTTATCTGTTTTCCTGTTCCCTTTCAGGTGACGGCATTTGCTTTCTCTCATATCCTGTACCCTCTGTCACATCGTTTGACCTTACGATCTTCCTACTGCTTAAGCAGATGACATAGGGCTTACCAAGTTCCACATTCTACAGATACGA
>NZ_JAIQUM010000313.1 GCF_020075705.1 Metabacillus rhizolycopersici
AAACAAAAAACCGATTCTTTTTATCGATTACTTAACACTCATCCGTTCTGGTGAACTTTACGGAGGAAATTCCCATTTACAAGTTACGGAAATATCCAAATCTCTCAAAACGATGGCGAAGGATTTTAATTGCCCAGTTATTTGTTTGGCGCAGCTAAATCGATCAGTGGAATCAAGAGCCAATAAACGGCCGATGATGTCAGATATTCGAGAATCGGGCAGTGTTGAACAGGACGCCGATGTCATTTTGTTCTTGTATCGTGAAGCATATTATGACAAGGACTC
>NZ_JAIQUM010000314.1 GCF_020075705.1 Metabacillus rhizolycopersici
CTCACCAAAAAGATGGGATGGAGGACTATTTTGGATCGTTTTTTCTCTTATTTCAACTATTTTTCACTAGTTTATATAAAAACCGTTCAAGTTGCCGAGAATTAAAAGGGTTTCTCGACAATCTGAACAGCATTAGGTTGTTAACCTAATGCTGTTCATAGTGTTGAAAAACCAACTTGTCAACGAACAGAAGTATAAAATCACGGGAAATCAGAGCTTTAAAAAACGAGGTTTTCATAAAATAATGCTTTCTGAAATAAGTGACTCACCAAAAAACCTCAAA
>NZ_JAIQUM010000315.1 GCF_020075705.1 Metabacillus rhizolycopersici
TTGCTGCTGGTTTTGTTGTGCTTGTTGTTGCTCCTTTTGCTGCTGGTTTTGTTGTGCTTGTTGTTGCTCCTTTTGCTGCTGGTTTTGTTGTGCTTGTTGTTGCTCCTTTTGCTGCTGGTTTTGTTGTACTTGCTGTTGCTCCTTTTGCTGCTGGTTTTGTTGTGCTTGCTGTTGCTCCTTTTGCTGCTGGTTTTGTTGTGCTTGTTGTTGCTCCTTTTGCTGCTGGTTTTGTTGTGCTTGTTGTTGCTCCTTTTGCTGCTGGTTTTGTTGTGCTTGTTGTT
>NZ_JAIQUM010000316.1 GCF_020075705.1 Metabacillus rhizolycopersici
CCTCATGCAACCTACATATTTGTTGCCAAATATGCAGTTTCGGATGGAGACCATCTTTGCGTCTGGCTGGGTAGCGTAAGCTACACTGTGAGAATGCGACTTCTTGTCGCACCATAAGCGATGTTATAGGTATTGAAAAAGGATCTTTGATTTATGAAGTGACCCCATAAAGTTAGACAGGTTATTTCGTTAGGCGGCTTGTTGGGTATCGGCTCGGTATTGTCCCGGGCTCATACCTTTTAATTTTGCCTTGATTCGTTTGTGATTATAGTATTCTATAT
>NZ_JAIQUM010000317.1 GCF_020075705.1 Metabacillus rhizolycopersici
TACTGATCCAGATGCACGTGTAGGACACAAAACAGCTGATTCTTCTTTCTTTGGATTTAAAACACATATAGCCATGAGCGATGAACGGATTATTACAGCTGCGATTGTTACTACTGGTGAGAAAAGTGATGGAAAATACTTGAAAGATTTAGTTGAGAAAAGTAAAGATGCAGGCATGACAATTGATAGAATCATTGGTGATACAGCTTATTCAGAAAAAGATAATATCCAATATGCAAAAAAAGAAGATTTTCAACTAGTATCTAAACTGAATCCTCTA
>NZ_JAIQUM010000318.1 GCF_020075705.1 Metabacillus rhizolycopersici
ATTGGTCTACACCTAACATATGAAATTATAGAAGAATCTGTTTGATAAAACAAATGATAATCATGAAAATGCCACAAAAAATTTGTGGCATTTTCATTGACATAATCTTTTTTCAACAAAGTGAAAAGAGCTAACATAGACTGTTAGCTCTTTTCATACTGTTGAAAAATAAAATTGTCTATGGACAAAATACGAAAATCTCGATAAAATCCCTCGTAAATCAATTGAAACGAGGGATTTTGTATGTACTTCACCTATTCAAATGTAGAGATTGAAG
>NZ_JAIQUM010000319.1 GCF_020075705.1 Metabacillus rhizolycopersici
GCTGTTTTCGCAAACTTTGTTGCTATTGTCATATAGAGTGCCACCAACAGTGACCGGTTCGTCTCCATATTTCAGGAATTGGGTAAGTAACTCCACTAAAGTTGCCCGCCTAGGCTCTATATTTTAGGAAACGGTCACGTAAACTCATTAAAGTTGCCCGCTGAGGCTCCAAATTTCAGAAAACGGTCACGAAACTCCGTTAAAGTTGCCCGCTGAGGCTCCAAATTTCAGAAAACGGTCACGAAACTCCGTTAAAGTTGCCCGCTGAGGCTCCAAA
>NZ_JAIQUM010000320.1 GCF_020075705.1 Metabacillus rhizolycopersici
CTCACCAAAAAGATGGGATGGAGGACTATTTTGGATCGTTTTTTCTCTTATTTCAACTATTTTTCACTAGTTTATATAAAAACCGTTCAAGTTGCCGAGAATTAAAAGGGTTTCTCGACAATCTGAAAAATGATCTGTTAAAGCAGATCATTCCGAACCTCTTTTGCGATTTTCTTGGAAATTCACCTCAAATGAATGAGGATAGACCTCTCTTAGCTCACTTTATTATGCCATTTCTGAACCTCGCCATGTCCAGTTAGCCATCTTCTTCAAA
>NZ_JAIQUM010000321.1 GCF_020075705.1 Metabacillus rhizolycopersici
CTTGGTCCCAAACCAAGTGCTCTACCAAGCTGAGCTACTTCCCGTCATATGGCGCGCCCGAGAGGAGTCGAACCCCTAACCTTTTGATCCGTAGTCAAACGCTCTATCCAATTGAGCTACGGGCGCATTTATAGTGTCTAGCTGCGAAAGCCAAACCATACGGCTGTTTCACTTCTTCCTGCGGAGTCAAATAACAACTCCTTCTCAGAAGCTCCAACATCCTAGTGGTTTAAGCGGGCTTTCTCCGCTTTTCTAAAAATGGTGCCGAGGA
>NZ_JAIQUM010000322.1 GCF_020075705.1 Metabacillus rhizolycopersici
CGTAACAAGGTAGCCGTATCGGAAGGTGCGGCTGGATCACCTCCTTTCTAAGGAAATATGAGGCACACTTGGTTTTTGTTTAGTTTTGAGAGATCATTCTGATCTTTCATTAAATATGTTAGATAATCGACATAGGAGTGAAAATGCATGTAGCATTTGAGCATCCTGTGCTTTATGTTCCTTGAAAACTAGATAACGATAACAATTCAAGTAATTCACTGAGTTTAAACGCTTAGTTTAGTGATTCTCTTAATAATTGATTTAAAC
>NZ_JAIQUM010000323.1 GCF_020075705.1 Metabacillus rhizolycopersici
CCAAGTGCTCTACCAAGCTGAGCTACTTCCCGGTTATTGGCGCGCCCGAGAGGAGTCGAACCCCTAACCTTTTGATCCGTAGTCAAACGCTCTATCCAATTGAGCTACGGGCGCATTTATAGTGTCTAGCTACGAAAGCCAAACCATACGGCTGTTTCACTTCTTCCTGCGGAGTCAAATAACAACTCCTTCTCAGAAGCTCCAACATCCTAGTGGTTTAAGCGGGCTTTCTCCGCTTTTCTAAAAATGGTGCCGAGGA
>NZ_JAIQUM010000324.1 GCF_020075705.1 Metabacillus rhizolycopersici
CGTAACAAGGTAGCCGTATCGGAAGGTGCGGCTGGATCACCTCCTTTCTAAGGAAATATGAGGCACACTTGGTTTTTGTTTAGTTTTGAGAGATCATTCTGATCTTTCATTAAATATGTAAGATAATCGACATAGGAGTAAAAATGCATGTAGCATTTGAGCGTCCTGTGCTTTATGTTCCTTGAAAACTAGATAACGATAACAATTCAAGTAATTCACTGAGTTTAAACGCTTAGTTTAGTGATTCTCTTAATA
>NZ_JAIQUM010000325.1 GCF_020075705.1 Metabacillus rhizolycopersici
AAGGTGCGGCTGGATCACCTCCTTTCTAAGGAAATATGAGGCACACTTGGTTTTTGTTTAGTTTTGAGAGATCATTCTGATCTTTCATTAAATATGTAAGACAATCGACATAGGAGTAAAAATGCATATAGCATTTGAGCATCCTGTGCTTTATGTTCCTTGAAAACTAGATAACGATAACAATTCAAGTAATTCACTGAGTTTAAACGCTTAGTTTAGTGATTCTCTTAATAATTGATTTAAACGACATTTTAA
>NZ_JAIQUM010000326.1 GCF_020075705.1 Metabacillus rhizolycopersici
TCCCAGTGTGGCCGATCACCCTCTCAGGTCGGCTACGCATCGTTGCCTTGGTGAGCCGTTACCTCACCAACTAGCTAATGCGCCGCGGGTCCATCTGTAAGTGATAGCCGAAACCATCTTTCAATTTCGAACCATGCGGTTCAAAATGTTATCCGGTATTAGCTCCGGTTTCCCGGAGTTATCCCAATCTTACAGGCAGGTTACCCACGTGTTACTCACCCGTCCGCCGCTAATATCAGGGAGCAAGCTCCCATC
>NZ_JAIQUM010000327.1 GCF_020075705.1 Metabacillus rhizolycopersici
CGAAAGAAATATAAAAGACTCGCTCGACATAAGAAAAGAGCAGAATATTTTCTCGGAAGAATTGCCAAACAAAATCCTAGATTCTTTAAACACTGGGAATTAGGTATCAAGCCTACGGCTGAATAATAGGAGCCGGATGAGCTGAGAGGTTCACGTCCGGTTCCGAGAGGGGCTATTGGGGAGGTTCCAATGGTCTACTTGCCTCGTTGTATTAACAGAAACTAAGGAACAAGCACAGTCCATATACGAAAGGCT
>NZ_JAIQUM010000328.1 GCF_020075705.1 Metabacillus rhizolycopersici
TTGTCTTCACAATAATAAGGCTGTAACTTTTCTTCAATAAATGAAAAATCTATCGTGGCTTCTACGGCACGTAAAAAATGATCCACTGGAACTAATGATTCAACGGATACGGTAACTTCTTGATTACGATGATTCTTTAAGGTTCCCATCATACTGCATCTCTCCTTATTTTTCCTTTTTAGCAGTTTTGACAGGCAAGAACTCACTTAAACTCAAAAAAGGCTGTTGAGAAAAAACTTTCTCAACAGCCTGA
>NZ_JAIQUM010000329.1 GCF_020075705.1 Metabacillus rhizolycopersici
AAAACCATCGATAAGCAATGTTCGTTTCGATCTCTTTCTCTAATTGACGTTCAGAGCGAATCCCATAAAAATAGCCCACAAACATCATTTTAAAAAGAGTAATGGGATGAATAGAGGGTCTTCCATTGTCTTCACAATAATAAGGCTGTAACTTTTCTTCAATAAATGAAAAATCTATCGTGGCTTCTACGGCACGTAAAAAATGATCCACTGGAACTAATGATTCAACGGATACGGTAACTTCTTGATTAC
>NZ_JAIQUM010000330.1 GCF_020075705.1 Metabacillus rhizolycopersici
ATCTCGTTGAATAGAATTATGTTTCGAAAGCATCGTCATCACCTCAAGGTTTTTCTTACTTCTAGTTTAAAACAAAAAAGACCGTAGGCAAACTCAATTTTCATCGAGTTTGTCTACAGTCTGAAGCGAGTAGCATTAGCTACTCGCTTTTTTGAAAAAATGGATTTATAAACTATAAACCATCTGCAGCAATTGCTTTTCCAACGGTATTTGCCCTTCTTATTTTCTTTAAAGGTTCGTATATTTCCGA
>NZ_JAIQUM010000331.1 GCF_020075705.1 Metabacillus rhizolycopersici
CACAAAGATGTAAAACCAATCTATGCGAAACGCAAAGAAACGATTGAACGTGTATTCGCAGATGCAAAAGAAAAGCATGGCATGCGTTGGACAACGTTAAGGGGACTTAAAAAATTGTCGATGCAGGGGATGCTTACTTTCGCTGCCATGAATTTGAAGAAGATGGCTAACTGGACATGGCGAGGTTCAGAAATGGCATAATAAAGTGAGCTAAGAGAGGTCTATCCTCATTCATTTGAGGTGAATTTC
>NZ_JAIQUM010000332.1 GCF_020075705.1 Metabacillus rhizolycopersici
GAATCACTAAACTAAGCGTTTAAACTCAGTGAATTACTTGAATTGTTATCGTTATCTAGTTTTCAAGGAACATAAAGCACAGGACGCTCAAATGCTACATGCATTTTTACTCCTATGTCTATTATCTTACATATTTAATGAAAGATCAGAATGATCTCTCAAAACTAAACAAAAACCAAGTGTGCCTCATATTTCCTTAGAAAGGAGGTGATCCAGCCGCACCTTCCGATACGGCTACCTTGTTACG
>NZ_JAIQUM010000333.1 GCF_020075705.1 Metabacillus rhizolycopersici
CGTAACAAGGTAGCCGTATCGGAAGGTGCGGCTGGATCACCTCCTTTCTAAGGAAATATGAGGCACACTTGGTTTTTGTTTAGTTTTGAGAGATCATTCTGATCTTTCATTAAATATGTTAGATAATAGACATAGGAGTAAAAATGCATGTAGCATTTGAGCGTCCTGTGCTTTATGTTCCTTGAAAACTAGATAACGATAACAATTCAAGTAATTCACTGAGTTTAAACGCTTAGTTTAGTGATTC
>NZ_JAIQUM010000334.1 GCF_020075705.1 Metabacillus rhizolycopersici
AAGGTGCGGCTGGATCACCTCCTTTCTAAGGAAATATGAGGCACACTTGGTTTTTGTTTAGTTTTGAGAGATCATTCTGATCTTTCATTAAATATGTAAGACAATCGACATAGGAGTAAAAATGCATGTAGCATTTGAGCATCCTGTGCTTTATGTTCCTTGAAAACTAGATAACGATAACAATTCAAGTAATTCACTGAGTTTAAACGCTTAGTTTAGTGATTCTCTTAATAATTGATTTAAAC
>NZ_JAIQUM010000335.1 GCF_020075705.1 Metabacillus rhizolycopersici
TACTGATCCAGATGCACGTGTAGGACACAAAACAGCTGATTCTTCTTTCTTTGGATTTAAAACACATATAGCCATGAGCGATGAACGGATTATTACAGCTGCGATTGTTACTACTGGTGAGAAAAGTAAAGATGCAGGCATGACAATTGATAGAATCATTGGTGATACAGCTTATTCAGAAAAAGATAATATCCAATATGCAAAAAAAGAAGATTTTCAACTAGTATCTAAACTGAATCCTCTA
>NZ_JAIQUM010000336.1 GCF_020075705.1 Metabacillus rhizolycopersici
CCCAATCCATTACATGATCGATCTTCACTAAATGATGTGAAGCATCATACATCATTTCATAGAACGTTCGATTTTCTTCAATCTCTACATTTGAATAGGTGAAATACATACAAAAATCCCTCGTTTTGAGGTGACCCCTAAAAGTTAGAGTTTTATATTAAGCAGCTAATTGGCTGGTATGAATCCGATATTGAACAGGACTCATGCCTGCCAACTTTTGCTTTATACGCTTGGTATTATAATA
>NZ_JAIQUM010000337.1 GCF_020075705.1 Metabacillus rhizolycopersici
AAAGTGGTTTGCAATCTCTACCTGTATAGCGATTGCGAGAGGCCTACTCTCATCTTGAGTGCAGCATAGCTTCCTTGTGTGCTTACGCACACTTTGGTTGCCTTCGTGGCACACAATCATCTGCATACTTAACCAGAGCTATCCTGCACTTAGGATGGATAGCGTAACTTCCATTAGATTTATATGTTTTACGATATAAAATACCAAGTTCTTCTTCCATTCCATGAAGAGCTATATTTGC
>NZ_JAIQUM010000338.1 GCF_020075705.1 Metabacillus rhizolycopersici
TCCCAGTGTGGCCGATCACCCTCTCAGGTCGGCTACGCATCGTTGCCTTGGTGAGCCGTTACCTCACCAACTAGCTAATGCGCCGCGGGTCCATCTGTAAGTGATAGCCGAAACCATCTTTCAATTTTGAACCATGCGGTTCAAAATGTTATCCGGTATTAGCTCCGGTTTCCCGGAGTTATCCCAATCTTACAGGCAGGTTACCCACGTGTTACTCACCCGTCCGCCGCTAATATC
>NZ_JAIQUM010000339.1 GCF_020075705.1 Metabacillus rhizolycopersici
CAGATTGTCGAGAAACCCTTTTAATTCTCGGCAACTTGAACGGTTTTTATATAAACTAGTGAAAAATAGTTGAAATAAGAGAAAAAACGATCCAAAATAGTCCTCCATCCCATCTTTTTGGTGAGATGGAGGGCTATTTTTTTCATATTTTGACAGGCGGCTGTCATAAAAGCCTGCTCTTGGACAGACTTCACCCCTCGAAATCGAGCGTATCGATAGCCATGAAGTTCTTTCG
>NZ_JAIQUM010000340.1 GCF_020075705.1 Metabacillus rhizolycopersici
ATTATCTCGAGCTAATTGTTACGAAGCTTACAAACCTTCACTTTTGTTCACCATATCTGTCTTCTCCTAGCAGTATTCTGGACCATGCACTTGTCCTCTGTTTCCGCATTTCCTCATGCAACCTACATATTTGTTGCCAAATATGCAGTTTCGGATGGAGACCATCTTTGCGTCTGGCTGGGTAGCGTAAGCTACACTGTGAGAATGCGACTTCTTGTCGCACCATAAGCGA
>NZ_JAIQUM010000341.1 GCF_020075705.1 Metabacillus rhizolycopersici
ATTATCTCGAGCTAATTGTTACGAAGCTTACAAACCTTCACTTTTGTTCACCATATCTGTCTTCTCCTAGCAGTATTCTGGACCATGCACTTGTCCTCTGTTTCCGCATTTCCTCATGCAACCTACAAACTCGTTACCAAGCATGCAGTTTCGGATGGAGATCATCTTTGTATCTAGATGAGTAGCGTAAGCTACACTGTGTGAATGCGACTTCTTGTCGCACCATAA
>NZ_JAIQUM010000342.1 GCF_020075705.1 Metabacillus rhizolycopersici
AGTCGTACTTTGACTTCGCACGAGATTGTGAAATTTCCGGAGTATTTGGCTTCTGTAGCTGGACACAGTAAAAAGCGTAAACTCAGTGAATTGAATTGTGAATCGTTATCTAGTTTTGAAGGAATATCCCTTCAATTTAATAAATTATCTGGTAATGATGGCGAAGAGGCCACACCCGTTCCCATGCCGAACACGGAAGTTAAGCTCTTCAGCGCCGATGGTAGT
>NZ_JAIQUM010000343.1 GCF_020075705.1 Metabacillus rhizolycopersici
ACTACCATCGGCGCTGAAGAGCTTAACTTCCGTGTTCGGCATGGGAACGGGTGTGGCCTCTTCGCCATCATTACCAGATAATTTATTAAATTGAAGGGATATTCCTTCAAAACTAGATAACGATTCATCATTCAAGTTATTCAAGTGAGTTTGCTCTTATTACTGTGTCCAGCTACAGAAGCCAAATACTCCGGAAATTTCACAATCTCGTGCGAAGTCAAAGTA
>NZ_JAIQUM010000344.1 GCF_020075705.1 Metabacillus rhizolycopersici
GATCTTTGCTTTGGCCTTGTTCTTCGCTTTGAGCTTGATCTTTGCTTTGGCCTTGTTCTTCGCTTTGAGCTTGATCTTTGCTTTGGCCTTGTTCTTCACTTTGAGCTTGATCTTTGCTTTGGCCTTGTTCTTCGCTTTGAGCTTGATCTTTGCTTTGGCCTTGTTCTTCGCTTTGAGCTTGATCTTTGCTTTGGCCTTGTTCTTCGCTTTGAGCTTGATCTTTGC
>NZ_JAIQUM010000345.1 GCF_020075705.1 Metabacillus rhizolycopersici
AGACCTCTCTTAGCTCACTTTATTATGCCATTTCTGAACCTCGCCATGTCCAGTTAGCCATCTTCTTCAAATTCATGGCAGCGAAAGTAAGCATCGCCTGCATCGACAATTTTTTAAGTCCCCTTAACGTTGTCCAACGCATGCCATGCTTTTCTTTTGCATCTGCGAATACACGTTCAATCGTTTCTTTGCGTTTCGCATAGATTGGTTTTACATCTTTGTG
>NZ_JAIQUM010000346.1 GCF_020075705.1 Metabacillus rhizolycopersici
AGAGCAGAATATTTTCTCGGAAGAATTGCCAAACAAAATCCTAGATTCTTTAAACACTGGGAATTAGGTATCAAGCCTACGGCTGAATAATGGGAGCCGGATGAGCTGAGAGGTTCACGTCCGGTTCCGAGAGGGGCTATTGGGGAGGTTCCAATGGTCTACTTGCCTCGTTGTATTAACAGAAACTAAGGAACAAGCACAGTCCATATACGAAAGGCT
>NZ_JAIQUM010000347.1 GCF_020075705.1 Metabacillus rhizolycopersici
GAAATCGAAGCAAGGAAAAGGGAAGAAGCAGAATTTGCTAAGTTGAACCCTATCGAAAAATCGCTCCATAGCTTTAAAGAAATCGGAACCGATTTTTGGGACGGCCTAGAAGCTCGGAACGAAAAGAAGCTCGATTCCTTATACGATTTTGGAAATTACATAACCGTTGGATCGTTCGACGCAGCCAAAGACCTTTATCAAGGCATGGAAGACAGAGCC
>NZ_JAIQUM010000348.1 GCF_020075705.1 Metabacillus rhizolycopersici
TGGTGTCGATGGTGAAGCCGTGCTTGTTCGAGGTTTTGTTGACGTTAAATAACTTGAACTCACATAGCCTTCTTTTCCATTTACCTTTATTTTTGACCAGCCATTTGCTTCTGAGTAGACGGTGACTTTCGCATCCTTCTTTATCGTTGTAACTATCGACGCACTTGTTGAGGCACTTTTCCTTACATTTAGCGAACCACTATTTACTTT
>NZ_JAIQUM010000349.1 GCF_020075705.1 Metabacillus rhizolycopersici
AAATGGAAAAGAAGGCTATGTGAGTTCAAGTTATTTAACGTCAACAAAACCTCGAACAAGCACGGCTTCACCATCGACACCATCAGCACCAACTCCTGAGGCAAAAACACAAACGAAATACGTCAAAGTAAATAGTGGTTCGCTAAATGTAAGGAAAAGTGCCTCAACAAGTGCGTCGATAGTTACAACGATAAAGAAGGATGCGAAAGT
>NZ_JAIQUM010000350.1 GCF_020075705.1 Metabacillus rhizolycopersici
AGTCGTACTTTGACTTCGCACGAGATTGTGAAATTTCCGGAGTATTTGGCTTCTGTAGCTGGACACAGTAAAAAGCGTAAACTCAGTGAATTGAATTGTGAATCGTTATCTAGTTTTGAAGGAATATACCTTCAATTTAATAAATTATCTGGTAATGATGGCGAAGAGGCCACACCCGTTCCCATGCCGAACACGGAAGTTAAGCTCTT
>NZ_JAIQUM010000351.1 GCF_020075705.1 Metabacillus rhizolycopersici
CTGAGCTAATGGCTCATATTATAATGAGTATTACTATAATGAAGTAAGTGGTGCCGGCGAGAGGACTTGAACCCCCAACCTACTGATTACAAGTCAGTTGCTCTACCAATTGAGCTACACCGGCATATAAATGGTGGAGGATGACGGGATCGAACCGCCGACCCTCTGCTTGTAAGGCAGATGCTCTCCCAGCTGAGCTAATCCTCCGA
>NZ_JAIQUM010000352.1 GCF_020075705.1 Metabacillus rhizolycopersici
AGTTTGATTGATTCAGTTAGTCGGTCACAAGCAGTTGCTCTAATCCTTTTTGGAGGATATTCAGACTTGCATTATGATCCCGGTCCAATACCGCCCCGCACTTTGTGCAAATATGTGTACGAATGGAAAGTGATTTTTTTACACGTTCACCACAAGAAGAACAGTCTTGTGATGTGTAGTGTGGTTCTACTTTTACAAGTAGCCCGC
>NZ_JAIQUM010000353.1 GCF_020075705.1 Metabacillus rhizolycopersici
GAACCATGCGGTTCAAAATGTTATCCGGTATTAGCTCCGGTTTCCCGGAGTTATCCCAATCTTACAGGCAGGTTACCCACGTGTTACTCACCCGTCCGCCGCTAATATCAGGGAGCAAGCTCCCATCAATTCGCTCGACTTGCATGTATTAGGCACGCCGCCAGCGTTCGTCCTGAGCCAGGATCAAACTCTCCAATAAAGT
>NZ_JAIQUM010000354.1 GCF_020075705.1 Metabacillus rhizolycopersici
TTTTGGTTGCGGGGACAGGATTTGAACCTGCGACCTTCGGGTTATGAGCCCGACGAGCTACCGAACTGCTCCACCCCGCGATAATAAGAGTAACTACATAAATAAATCTGGAGGAGGAAGGGGGATTCGAACCCCCGCGGGTTTTGACACCCCTGTCGGTTTTCAAGACCGATCCCTTCAGCCGGACTTGGGTATTCCTCC
>NZ_JAIQUM010000355.1 GCF_020075705.1 Metabacillus rhizolycopersici
CCCAATCCATTACATGATCGATCTTCACTAAATGATGTGAAGCATCATACATCATTTCATAGAACGTTCGATTTTCTTCAATCTCTACATTTGAATAGGTGAAATACATACAAAAATCCCTCGTTTTCATTTGATTTACGAGGGATTTTATCGAGATTTTCGCATTTTGTCCATAGACAATTTTGTTTTTCAACAGTATG